>NZ_JBHUOP010000001.1:0-851109 GCF_042683685.1 Populibacterium corticicola
GGGTCAGGCTCGTGCCAGGTTCACGGCCGTGGTCTTCAGAACGATCACATGTCTTTGAGGTGCTTTTGTCGAGGCTGACAAAAGGTAATGACATGCATCCGGCCTGCGCGATGGGTGACTGAACATTGCTTTCTATCGCACGAGTGGACACTCATAGGCTTATAACGTTAGCCGCCAATCGGGTTTCGTCACCGTCGTTACATGAAAACCTGCAATTTTGTGCGATAAAACAAACTAGACTAGTACCATGTCCACTATTTCCCGTGATGAGGTCGCGCGCGTTGCTGCTTTGGCACGCATCGAACTGCGCCCCGAAGAACTAGACCGCCTTGCTGGTGAGTTGGAAGTCATCGTGCAGTCTGTTGCACAGGTGTCCGAGATTGTCGGACCTGACGTCCCAGCAACCAGCCACCCGATTCCACTGACAAACGTGTTCCGTGATGACGTTCCTGTTACCCCCACGGATCGCGACAAGGTTCTTGCTTCCGCTCCTGCCAGTGAAGATGGTAAGTTCCTCGTTCCGCAGATTCTGGGAGAGGAGTGAATGATGTCTGATCTGATCAAACTTTCCGCTGCCGAACTTGCAGCGAAACTCCAAGCCGGTGAGGTAACCTCCGTTGAGGTCACTCAGGCATATCTTGACCGTATCGCGGCGGTAGACGACAGCATTAACTCCTACATCGTTGTTACTGCTGAGGATGCGCTGACCACTGCCGCAGAGGTGGACCGTCTACGTGCTGAGGGTGTGGAACTACACCCACTCGCAGGTGTTCCCATTGCGGTGAAGGACGTTGTCGTCACTGATGGCGTACAGACCACTGCGGGCTCGAAGATGCTCGAGGGATGGATCCCGCCCTACGATGCCACTCTCGTGGAGAAGATCAAGGAAGCAAAGCTCCCGATCCTCGGTAAGACGAACATGGACGAGTTCGCGATGGGCTCATCGACCGAGCACTCCGCATATGGTAGGACGCTCAACCCTTGGGACATTGAACGTATCCCAGGTGGTTCGGGTGGTGGCTCCGCTGCAGCACTTGCGGCGTTTGAGGCTCCGCTCGCGATCGGTACGGACACTGGTGGTTCGATCCGTCAGCCGGGTGCGGTCACCGGAACCGTTGGCGTCAAGCCGACTTATGGTTCGATCTCGCGTTACGGTCTGATCGCTATGGCGTCGTCGCTTGACCAGGCGGGTCCGGTGACTCGTACGGTTCTGGACTCTGCGCTGCTGCATGAGCTCATCGGTGGACATGACCCCAAGGACTCCACCTCACTACCTGAACCACAGACCGGCTATGTTGCTGCCGCGGAAGATGGTGCAAAACAAGACTTGTCGGGCGTGCGTATCGGTATCGTCAAGGAACTCTCGGGTGAGGGTTACCAAGACGGTGTGCAGGCGCGTTTCGATGAGTCGATTGAACTCCTACGTGGGATGGGTGCCGAGATCGTTGAGGTGTCCTGTCCTTCGTTCACGCACGCACTTGCCGCCTACTATCTGATCATGCCTGCTGAGGCATCCTCGAACCTCGCCAAGTTCGACGGCATGCGTTTCGGTCTGCGCGTTGAACCGCAGGAGGGTCCTGTCACTGCTGAGCGCGTTATGGCTGCGACTCGTGGCGCGGGCTTCGGCGACGAGGTCAAGCGCCGCATCATCATCGGTACCTATGCACTGTCGTCGGGCTACTACGATGCCTACTACGGTTCGGCGCAGAAGGTTCGTACGCTGATTCAGCGCGACTTCAACGCTGCATTCGAGCAGGCTGATGTTCTCGTCTCGCCAACCGCACCAACTACTGCGTTCAAATTTGGTGAGAAGTTGGATGACCCGCTTGCGATGTACCTGAACGACGTCGCAACCATCCCAGCGAACCTCGCTGGCGTACCGGGAATGTCTCTCCCCGCAGGTCTGTCGGATGACAGCATGCCTGTTGGATTCCAGATCCTCGCACCTATCCGTGAGGATGCACGTATGTACCGCATCGGTGCTGCCCTTGAGGCAGCGCTTGAGCAGAAGTGGGGCGGACCGCTCCTTTCGCAGGCACCTGAGCTGGAGGTCAAGTGATGAGTGGCTACGTTGAGCTCGTTGACTATGACGAGGCAGTGGCAAAGTACGATCCGGTTCTCGGTATTG
This sequence comes from Populibacterium corticicola, assembly GCF_042683685.1. Classification (NCBI taxonomy): domain Bacteria; kingdom Bacillati; phylum Actinomycetota; class Actinomycetes; order Micrococcales; family Jonesiaceae; genus Populibacterium; species Populibacterium corticicola. The sequence continues at coordinate 2,129 of NZ_JBHUOP010000001.1, forward strand.
AGGTACACGTTGAGCTGGGTACCAAGACCAAGATGTTCTGTGCCGCGGAGGTTGAGTTCGGTGGGGAGCCAAACACTCAGGTGACCCCGGTATCGCTCGGTCTTCCCGGCGCGCTGCCGGTGGTCAACGGCAAGGCGGTCGAGTCGGCGATCAAGATCGGTCTGGCCTTGAACTGCAAGATCGCTGAAACCTGCCGGTTCGCGCGCAAGAACTATTTCTACCCAGACGTTCCGAAGAACTTCCAGACCTCGCAATACGATGAGCCCATCGCGTATGACGGTTACCTGGATGTGGAGCTTGAGGACGGCTCGATCTTCCGCGTGGAGATCGAGCGCGCACACATGGAGGAGGACGCCGGTAAGAACACCCACGTGGGTGGTGCGACTGGTCGTATCCAGGGCGCGGAGTACTCGCTGATCGACTACAACCGTGCGGGTATCCCACTCGTGGAGATCGTGACTCGCCCGATTGAGGGTGCGGGGGAGCGTGCTCCTGAGGTTGCTCGCGCCTACGTCCAGACCTTGCGCGACATCTTCCGTGCACTTGAGGTCTCTGAGGCACGTATGGAGCGCGGTAACGTTCGCGCGGATATTAACGTGTCGCTTCGCGAGACCCCGCAGTCCCCTCTGGGCACCCGCACTGAGACCAAGAACGTGAATTCGTTCCGTTCAATCGAACGTGCGGTCCGTTATGAGGTTGAACGTCAGGCTGCAATTCTCGACGCCGGTGAGAAGGTCATTCAGGAGACGCGTCACTGGCACGAGGACAACAACACGACCTCGTCGGGTCGTGAGAAGTCTGATGCTGAGGACTACCGCTATTTCCCGGAGCCTGACCTGGTTCCTGTGGCTCCGAGCCGTGAGTGGGTTGAGGAACTGCGCGAAACTCTGCCAGAACTCCCTGCGGTCAAGCGCCGCCGCCTGATCGGTGAGTGGGGTTTCACGGATGTTGAAATGCGTGACGTGATCAACGCTGGCGCCCTTGAGTTGATTGAGGAGACGGTTGCCGCTGGCACCGCTCCGGCTGCTGCTCGCAAGTGGTGGATGGGTGAGCTTGCCCGCAACGCGAAGGAGCAGGAGATCGAACTGTCTGAGGTCTCGGTAACGCCAGCACAGATCGCTGAACTCCAAGGCCTGATCGAGGCGAAGCGTATCAACGACAAGATCGGCCGTCAGGTTCTTGAAGCAGTTCTTGCTGGTGAGGGCAACCCTGAGGCGATTGTTGTGGCAAAGGGCCTTGAGATCGTTTCCGACGATGGCGCTCTGCTGACTGTTATCGACGAGACTCTGGCGGCTCAGCCGGACATCGTTGAGAAGGTCAAGTCGGGCAACATGGGTCCGATTGGTGCGATCATCGGTGCGGTTATGAAGGCGACCAAGGGGCAGGCTGACGCTGGTCGTGTTCGTGAGCTTGTCCTCGAACGTATCAACAACTAAGGCGGCGATTATGGCACGCGGTCCAGTCCTCACTGGCGAACTTGTACAGTTGCGTCCCGTCGAAGAGCGGGATGCAGAGCGCATGTGGGAGTCGTTGCAGGATGCGGAGTCGAACCGTCTCACAGGTACGACTCGCACATTCACTCGCGAGGAGATCGACGAGTGGGCACGTACGGTGTCGGATCGCGAGGGGCGCTATGACTTTGCGATGACCTCGCTCATGCCGGGCGAGGATGGCTCAGTGTGCGATGAGATGATCGGTGAGATCGTTGTCAACGAGATCGATCCGGTGACTCGCAGTGCGAACATGCGGTTGATTTCGCTTCCGCAATATCGTGGACGAGGTTATGGCCGTGAGGCCATAGCCTTGGTGCTGGACTTTGTGTTCGCCCCACCTGCGCAGGGCCTGGGGTTGCACCGGTTCTCACTCGATGTGCTTGCGATTAACCCGCGTGCCAAGATGCTGTATGAGTCGCTCGGCTTCGTGCAGGAGGGTGTCCTGCGGGACGCTGCCCCTGACGGCGAGGGCGGGTTCTGCGATGTCTATGTCATGTCCATCCTTGAGGATGAATACGATCCGCAGCGCTAAGGTCACCTCGGGGTGGTTCCATACGGAACCACCCCGTTTTGTTTGTCGCACATAGATAATTGGCGACGAGTCGGCGAATCGGTCTGAAACCGTCCGTGGGCAGTGTGCACAGTAATTGGCGACGAGCCCGCTGGGTCGGGAGGCGACCACCTGCTCCCCAGCCGGGCTGGGAGGTGAGGGAGCCTGTGAAGTGGGTACTCGTCGAAAATCTGAACATAAAGTATTGAAATGTGAGACGCCAGTCTTGGTGGTGTGACAAGACTGGGGTCCAAGGCGTAACCTCCTAGTATGCGTTGCACAATTCTTCTAGTCGTTATCTAGCGCGTTGGTTCGAAACTAATCCGCCAAGTTTTGTCAACGCGCGCACCCTCCCAGACACCAGACCGGTGTGGAGGGTTTTTTCATGTCACAAGCCAGTGGCACGAACGTTTCTAGCTCATAAGGCAAAGAGACACCAGCATTGCCCGCCTTAGGTCCACGCTGAAGGCAACACGATGTCCAGATGAGCAAAACCTGCCTGTCCGGTAACTCCACATATTGTTAGAGAAACAGGAGATCCAGATGGTCCAAGGCGATCAGACTGCGGCCAAGCCCCAGTCCTCAAAGCCTGCTCCAACGCCGGCCGCGTTTGCGCGACCTTCCACGAGCACCGGTGTGACCGAGAATGTCACCGGAGCGGAGTCGATCGTTCGATCGCTCGAGGAAGTCGGCGTCGATGTCGTCTTCGGTATTCCGGGCGGCGCGATTCTGCCGACCTACGACCCACTGATGGACTCGAAGAAGGTCCGCCACATCCTTGTACGCCATGAGCAGGGTGGCGGACATGCCGCCGCAGGTTACGCACACGCAACCGGACGCGTCGGCGTCACCATGGCGACCTCCGGTCCAGGTGCTACCAACCTGGTCACACCACTCGCCGATGCGAACATGGACTCGATCCCGTTGGTTGCGATCACGGGACAGGTGGGCGCCTCGCTCATCGGAACCGATGCGTTCCAAGAAGCGGACATCGTGGGTATCACGCTGCCAGTCACGAAGCACAACTTCCTGGTGACCGACCCAGCGGATATTCCACGCACTATCGCTGAGGCATTCCACATTGCACAGTCCGGTCGGCCCGGGCCCGTCCTGGTGGACATCGCCAAATCTGCGATGCAGGCGAATACGACCTTCTCGTGGCCGCAGGAAATCAACCTGCCCGGCTATCACCCGGTCACCAAACCACACAACAAGCAGATCCGTGAGGCTGCACGGCTCCTTGCGAGCGCACGTCGTCCGGTGCTGTACGTTGGTGGCGGAGTTATTCGGTCGGGTGCGAGCGAGCAACTGCGGAAGCTCACGGACCTGTCCGGTGCAGCCGTAGTGACAACCCTCATGGCCCGCGGAGCGTTGCCGGACTCCCACCCGCAGCACCTCGGTATGCCAGGTATGCACGGAACCGTTCCAGCGGTCGCCGCGTTGCAGAAGGCTGACCTGATTGTTGCTCTGGGTGCGCGCTTCGACGACCGTGTGACCGGAAAACTCTCGTCGTTCGCCCCCCACGCAACCGTTGTCCACGCAGACATCGACCCAGCCGAGATCGGTAAGAACCGTGTTGTGGACGTTCCAATCGTGGGTGACCTGAAAGAGGTCATCGCGGAACTGCTCCCAGAACTCGCACGCGAACACGAGACCAACGGCAAGCCCGACATCGAGGCATGGTGGCGCCAGATCAACTCCTGGCGCGAGACCTACCCGCTCGGATACACCGACGTGGGCGATGGTCTCCTTGCGCCGCAGCACGTTATTGGTCGGCTCTCGGAGATCTCCGGGCCAGAGTCCATCTACGTGGCAGGCGTTGGACAGCACCAGATGTGGGCATCACAGTTCATCAAGTATGAGCGCCCAAACTCCTGGATCAACTCGGGTGGTCTGGGCACTATGGGATTCTCTATCCCTGCCGCAATGGGCGCCAAGGTCGGGGCACCAGACCGCACCGTGTGGGCGGTTGACGGCGACGGATGCTTCCAGATGACCAACCAGGAACTCGCAACCTGCACGATCAACGACATCCCGATCAAGGTTGCGCTGATCAACAACTCCTCCCTCGGCATGGTCCGCCAGTGGCAGACCCTGTTCTACAACGAGCGGTACTCAAACACCGACCTGCACACCGGTGCGGGAACCCGCCGCGTGCCTGACTTTGTGAAACTCGCGGACGCCTACGGCTGTGTTGGCATCCGAGTTGAGAAGCTCTCCGAAGTGGATGAGGCCATCAAGCGTGCAGAGGAGATCAACGACGTGCCAGTCCTGATCGACTTCAACGTGTCACGCAACTCCATGGTGTGGCCAATGGTCGCAGCAGGCGTATCCAACGACGACATCCAATATGCACGCGGCATCTCGCCAGCGTGGGACCGCGAAGACTGAGAGGGAACCTACGAACATGTCACGTCACACTCTCTCCGTACTCGTGGAGAACAAACCAGGCGTACTGACCCGCATCGCCGGTCTTTTCGCCCGCCGTTCCTTCAACATCCACTCCCTCGCAGTGGGACCAACCGAACACGAGGAACTCTCTCGTGTCACGGTTGTGGTGGATGTTGACGAACTGCCACTTGAACAGGTCACCAAGCAACTGAACAAACTCGTCAACGTCATCAAGATCGTTGAACTCGAGCCAGAGGCAGCCGTGACCCGCGAACTCATGCTCGTCAAGGTCAAGGCAGACGGCGGTAACCGGTCGGGCATCATCGAGGTTGTCCAACTCTTCCGCGCACACGTTGTTGACGTTGTACCGGACGCGGTGACAATCGAGGCTGTCGGCAGCCCGGGCAAACTCGCTGCCTTACTCAACGCGCTCGAACCATACGGAATTCGCGAGATCGTGAAGTCCGGAGCCGTCGCGATCGCACGTGGACCACGCTCCATGTCTGACCGCGCCTTGGAACGTACAACACGTTCTCACTGATTTTTTCTAGACTTAACTCAACACCACACAATCCTAAGGAGATATCCCGGTGGCTGAACTCTTTTACGACGACGATGCAGACCTGTCGATCATCCAGAACAAGAAGGTTGCCGTTATCGGTTACGGTAGCCAGGGTCACGCACACGCGCTGAACCTTCGTGACTCGGGCGTAGACGTCCGCGTCGGCCTGCGTTCAGGTTCGGCATCGGCTGCCAAGGCTGAGAACGAGGGCCTCAAGGTTCTTCCGGTTGGCGAGGCAGTCGCTGAAGCTGACGTCGTTGTCATCCTGACCCCAGACCAGGTACAGCGCACCGTGTACGCGCAGGAGATTGCTCCCAACCTTCAGGAGGGCGCAGCGCTCGTCTTCGGTCACGGCTTCAACATCCGCTTCGGCTACATCAAGCCTGAAGCTGGCCACGACATCCTCATGGTCGCCCCTAAGGGCCCAGGGCACCTCGTGCGTCGCGAGTACGTTGACGGCCGTGGCGTTCCAGTCATCGTTGCCGTCGAGCAGGACGCTTCCGGTGCCGCTTGGGACCTCGCGCTGTCGTACGGTAAGGCAATCGGTGGTCTTCGTGCTGCCGGTATCAAGACCACCTTCACCGAAGAGACCGAGACCGACCTGTTCGGTGAGCAGGCTGTTCTGTGCGGTGGCGCATCGCAGCTCGTGCAGTACGGCTTCGAGGTTCTCACCGAGGCCGGCTACCAGCCTGAGGTTGCATATTTCGAGGTTCTCCACGAACTCAAGCTCATCGTTGACCTCATGTGGGAGGGTGGCATCGCCAAGCAGCGTTGGTCGGTTTCCGACACCGCTGAGTATGGTGACTACGTCTCCGGTCCTCGCGTGATCACCCCTGAGGTCAAGGAGAACATGAAGGCCGTTCTCGCTGACATCCAGAACGGTGCATTCGCTGAGCGTTTCATCAACGACCAGGAAGCCGGTGCTCCAGAGTTCAAGGAACTGCGTGCCAAGGGTGAAGCACACCCAATCGAGGCTACCGGTCGTGAACTGCGCAAGCTGTTCGCATGGAGCAAGCGTTCCGACGACAACACCTCCGACTACGTCGAAGGCTCCGTCGCTCGTTGATCGTAGGTAGGAACTCTGCGTAGCAAGTTCCTGCCGGAGAGCAACGGTAGATGTGAGCCTGAGCAACAGGTACAGCGGGCTCCGTCGCACGCTGACTTTAGTTAGCGGCAAGCACTCTCGGGGCGAGAAATGCGGTGGATTCCATTGCGTTGATCGTAGATGGGAACCGCACCTTTAGCGTTCACAAGGGGGCTGTCCCAACCAAATGGTTGGGACAGCCCCCTTGTCGTGCTATGAAGAGTTTTCTCAGCGGTACGACGTAGCGAGCTCTTGCTATCGGCGTTTAGGTATCGGTGGGGCGTTTTTGTTCCGGGTGCACCCTACGGTTATATGCACCCGGACCAAAAACGCCCCACCGAATTGCGTGCGATTGGTGCTAGGTGGGGACGCCACCCTGAGAAGGCTGGGTCAGGCTGTGCGAAACTGTGCGGGCTGGAAAACGAGGTGTGGGAAAAAGTGGGGACTCGTCGGAAATCTGGTGATAGCGTGGCGAAATGGCGCGACTTGAATTGACGCAACTACCAGCCGAGGTGGTTGCCTTCGTAGAGGATCTGCTGGGCGGTGCGCTGGTGGAGTTTGAGAACCAGGCCGGTGGGTTTTCGCAGGGAACTGCTGCTCGCGTGCGGACCGCAAATGGCGCACGTGGGTTTTTGAAGGCGGTCCATCGGGAGGGATTTGAGGGAACCTATCGGCTCTACGAACGTGAAGTCGAGATATTGAGTCTGCTGCCACGCATGGCGCGGGTGCCACAGCTTCTCGGCTCATATGCGCAGAGCGGTTGGCTGGCGTTACTCATCGAGGATGTGGCGGGGCGGTACCCGGACACCCGCGCGGATATGCATGCCGTGTTGGACTCGTTGCTCACGTTGCCGTCGGTGGATGCGGTTCCAGGGCTTCCAGACGTGGCGGAGGATCTTGCGCCTGCCCTCACCCAATGGGACAGGATTGATGCCGGGTACAGTGCTATGGACGATTGGGCTGTTTCCCACTTGCCATTGTTGAGGGCGGCGTCTGAGAGAGCCGTGGAAGCAGCCTCGGGGAATGATCTTGTGCATAACGATCTCCGCCCGGACAACATTCTGATTGATGCGCAGGGCGCAGCGTGGATCGTGGATTGGCCGTGGGCTGCTCGCGGTGCGCTCTGGTATGACGCGCTGTTGTTCGTGCTGGATTGTTCACTTATTGACCCGACAATCGATGTTGAGCACGAGATTGCCAGCCACCCAGTCTTCCGTGGGGTCACCGATCAGCAGATCGACGCGGTTCTGGCGGGCTTCGCCAGCTACTACGTGTACCAAGCCGACCAACCCGCCATCAAGGTTCCGCAATCGCTGCGCGAGCACCAATATCAGCATGCCCGAGTGATTTTGGAGTGGCTTGAGCGCCGCTGGTCGCGCCGCTAGGTGGTTCGGCCGCCTGGACGCTCGCCCATGTCGGCTGCCTGGCGACGATACGGTCAGGCCCCAGCGTCTGTGCGGTGCGTGAGATGGGTATTTGGTCCGGGGTGCGCTGCTCACATCGTGGTCGTCCTATCCCGATGGATGGACCACAGGATTAACATTGGTTCATGACGAAGAACATCGATCTTGCGGTAATCGCTGGTGACGGCATCGGTATCGAGGTAGTGGAGCAGGGCCTCGCGGTTCTGGAATCTGCGCTTGCCACGTCGGATGTCTCGCTTGCTACAACTGACTTCAACCTCGGCGCCAAGCGTTGGCATGAGACGGGCGACACCCTCACCGATGAGGACCTCGCCGCACTACGCACCAAGGACGCGATCCTTCTTGGTGCTATTGGTGATCCAACCGTTCCATCGGGTGTTCTCGAGCGCGGATTGCTCCTCAAGCTCCGCTTCTCGCTGGACCACTATGTGAATCTGCGCCCCGGCAAGCTATACCAGGGCGTGAAGTCCCCACTTGCTGAGCCAGGCGAGATCGACTTCGTTGTCGTCCGCGAGGGAACCGAGGGCCCATACGTGGGTAACGGCGGCTCGATCCGTACGGGAACCCCGCACGAGGTGGCCAACGAGGTCTCCGTGAACACGGCCTTCGGTATCGAGCGTGTTGTCCGTGACGCATTCGCACGTGCAGCAGCCCGTGAACGCAAGCACCTGACCTTGGTGCACAAGCACAACGTTCTGGTCCACGCCGGTCACCTCTGGCGCCGTACCGTTGAGCGCGTGAACGAAGAGTTCCCTGAGGTCACGACCGACTACCTGCACGTTGATGCAGCAACGATCTTCTTGACAACGAACCCATCGCGTTTCGATGTCATCGTTACCGACAACCTGTTCGGTGACATTTTGACCGACCAAGCCGCCGCTATCACCGGTGGTATTGGCCTTGCGGCGTCTGGAAACATCAACCCTGATCGCACCACGCCATCCATGTTTGAGCCAGTGCACGGCTCCGCGCCTGACATTGCAGGCCAAGGCAAGGCAGACCCCACCGCAACGATCCTCTCGGTTGCGATGCTGCTCGACCACCTCGGTTACACCGAACAGTCGAAGAGCGTGGAGAACGCTGTTGCCGCAGACCTCGCAGAACGTGGAACCGCCGTCCGTTCGACGGCCGAGGTAGGAGCAGACATCGCAGCACGCGTACGCGGCTGACGTCTGACTACCCAAGGCCGCGCACTCGGCTTCTATAATGAGACCACTGTGCTCTAATGCCGCCAGTCGATTTTGACTGGTGGCATTAGCCGAACCAGAGGTCGCCAGGTGAAAGGCCCCAATATGAGCTTGCAGCTCGAAACTCTAAACACCTCCGTTGACGAGGCAGCCCAACAGTTCGCTATCAACCTCACGGATACCCCGCTTCCTGCGGACGAACGCGAGGCGTTGAAAGCTGAGCCAAAGTTTGGCACCGTCTTCTCGGACCACATGGCGCGCATGTCATGGAACAACACCGACGGCTGGAACAATCGTCGGATTGAGAAGTACGGTCCCCTCTCGCTCGCCCCCGCAGCCGCCGTGTTCCACTATGGCCAGGAAGTCTTTGAAGGCCTCAAGGCGTACCGCCACGCGGATGGGTCTGTGTGGACGTTCCGCCCCGAGGAGAACGCCAAGCGGTACATTCGCTCGGCCCGCCGTCTCGCTCTGCCAGAGTTGAGCGTGGACGACTTCATTGGGTCCATTGCGGCTCTGGTTCGCACCGATATCGAGTGGGTTCCTACCGGCGAGGAAGCAGCGTTGTACCTGCGTCCCTTCATGATTGCGACCGAGGCATTCCTTGGCGTGCGTCCAGCCTACGAGGTAGAACATCTTGTGATTTCCTCGCCCGTCGGCCCCTATTTTTCCGGTGGTGTCCACCCGGTCAACATCTGGATCTCCCAGGAGTACGCTCGCGCAAGCCGCGGTGGAACCGGCGAAGCCAAATGCGGTGGAAACTATGCTGCATCCTTACTGCCGCAGATCGCCGCCGCCAAGGATGGGTTCGATCAGGTGTGCTTCCTCGATGGTCAAGCAGACCCGGCGATTGAGGAACTCGGCGGGATGAACGTCTTCTTCGTGAAGGCAAACGGCGACGTCGTGACTCCTGCTCTGTCCGGTTCGATTCTGCGTGGTGTGACTCGTTCATCGATTCTGCAACTCATTGAGGACCGCGGAATCAAGGTGTCCGAGGAACACATCACGCTCGCGTCATTGCGTGCGATGCTTGAGTCCGGTGAGATCGCGGAGGCGTTCGCGTGTGGAACCGCCGCTGTGATCACTCCGATTGGCCGCCTTGCGGACAATGACTTCGACATCACCATCAACGGGGGAGAACCCGGTAAGTTCACCATGGATATCCGTGAGGAACTGACCGACATCCAAAATGGCCGTCGCCCAGACCGCCACAACTGGCTGACGCGCCTCGCCTAGCCAAACCTCACACTAGTTCAACAGCCTGCTAACTCATCGGGCAACGGTTGAATAGTGAAAGTGCCCGGTCCGTCATGGACCGGGCACTTTCGCGTTTGGGTCGGGTTCCACGCATCCAACTGCTCGTGGCTGGAAGGTGAGTGGTCGTGCTGAGGCGACCTGATCGTCGTCAATGTGGGTTTTTCTGATTGCCGACGAACCTGCCGCCTCCCAGCGGCAAGTCACCTGTCAGCGGTTACGTGGTTGCGGTGGCCGTGACCAGCCGGGCGTTGCGACGCCCCGCGATCCAGCCCACGGGGAACGCGAGCAGAAGCGGAACCAGCACGATGAACGCCGTAGCCGGCGTGGGCATCAGCGACGCCACCCTGAAAGTAGTGTCAAACCCCGCGAACGATTCCTCTGCGCGTAAGACCATCAGCATCGCCCCCACGAACGTCCCAAGCACGAAGCCAAAAACAACACCAACACACGCCAAGATGACCGCACGGAAACCATCAATCATCGATACCTCAACCGGAAGCACACCCTGATGAGAGAGCGCAGAACGTGAACGCTGCAGTTCGTCGCTACTGAGCAGCAACGAGAAAAACAGAACCAACACAACAACCGGGAGCAGCCACGCAGCCACCGTGAACGGCGTATCTGCGTACGTTTCTTCGAAATCCTCCAAATAGTGTTGGCGAGAGATCACAGACCACACCACACCAAGCCCCACGAGCACGGTCACAGGCACGATCGTGTTGATGCTGGAACCCAACCGGCCCGCAACATCGCGTGCTGCAATGCGTGCAGCCAACGGCCAGCGCCGCCCACGAACCGAAATGGCGGGTAGTAGCGCAGCAAGAACAAAATAGAAACCGACGACAAGGAGCCCAAACCCGCACAGCATGCCGAGCAAAAGCACCAGATCACGGATGTTGTGCAGCCTGCTTGGCTCCGCACCGAAGTGGGCAGAAAACCACATGAGAGGTATCGCCAGCACCCACAGGGCGATCCCCACCCGGCGGCTACGGTCAAATGGCCTGGCCGGAACATACGTTTGCTCCGCCGATTCGCCAACATCACGCAGCAGCGAATGCGCCGAACCGCGCTCTGCAGCGTACGCGAGCAAAGACGCAGCCAACGGCGGCAACAAACCGAAAATTAGGCAGAACGTGATACTGAACGTTACGCCGTGGCTTAAAAGCGGCAGTTCCGAGCGAACATACTCTGACGAAGACATGTAAGAAAAACGCCAAACACTGCCAACAAACCCCAGGGCCGCGGCCGTCACACCCACGATGAGTGCGGGTGTAAGCCGGCTCAGCAAACGCGAGTTTCTAGTCATACCGTTTCGTTCCAACTGCGCGAACTGCAGCTTCCTGCGCCGGGCGTTCTGCCAGTACAGCGGGACCGACACCACAGTCACCAAAGACACAGCGCCAAACGACATCAGAAGACTGTAGACAGCTTCGTTGGTACCCCAGAAGGAGTACACAGGAAACGTTTCGACTGCTTGACGGCGCAGGTCCTTACTGTCAACCAGGTTTGCGATAGCCCAGTCGTAGTTGCCTAATTCGTTGACCGCGTAGAGGCGGGAGATCTCGCGGAGAAGCCCGGATGCATCAACGTTAGACAGCGGTCGCCCGAAAGCGAAGAACTGGTCACTAGACAGTTCGTGGCCGAGTTGGTTGTGCGGCGTGACAATTGCGTCAGCCCGTTGCACTGGGAACAGTGATATGTCGCCCCACTGCTGCTCATAGAGCCCAACAATGTTAAATGTCCGGCTGTCTGCGTCAGGCTCCATCTGCGTTGAGACTCGCACGGTATCGCCCACCCGCAGTTTCTCTAGTTCAGGGTCGCGGAAGGAAATCGACGTGGATAATGCGATTTCGTTTCCGGAGCGTGGCGCGCGGCCCTGCGTGAAAGTCACCGGAACGATGCTCCGTGGAGAATCCCAGTCGGTGGCGTACACGTAAACCGGGAGGCTTATCTCTGCTTCGTCGTATTCGGGTTCTTGAAAGTCTGGGAAAAACAGTGTGTCGGCTGCTACGCGGACAGTTTCGAGTCCGTAGGCCGCTCCATCAATGGCAGGGTCGATGCTGTCGGCCTGCCAGGCTGCTTGGAGGTCGGGGTGCTGTTCCTTTTCCGCAGACTGACTAAAACGTTCGTGGCTTCTGACGATGGTGTCGCTGTTCCAACGCCAACCACCCACGTAGTCGCTGAGCAGCGCGGGCACGAAAAAACTGATGAGTCCCGTCAACACGAGGATCAACGCCAGCGTGGCGAACTTGTTTTGGTTAAGGTCGCGCAGCCCAAGTCTGATCGGTGTGGGCAGGTTCTCGGTGATGCGGTTCATGGGGTGCCGTCCGTGGTGGGGAAGTCGCTGAGGCTGCTCTGCGTGCTGGTGGGGAAACCGAAGGAATGCGAGCTTCCCGTGTCGGACGAGATCGCTCCATCCTGTAGGTAGACCACTCGATCGGCCCACGCTGCGTCGCGGGCGCTGTGGGTGACGAGTAGTCCGGATGCACCGGCATCGATGTGGTTGCGGATGAGCCGCATGACCTCATCACCCGAGGCGGTGTCGAGCGCGCCTGTGGGTTCGTCGGCGAGAAGGATGTGGCGTTTGGAGCTGAGCGCTGCGAGGACCGCGGTGAGTTGGCGTTGCCCTCCTGACGCTTGAGCGGGGAACAGTCGTGCCACATCGCCGAGGCCTTGGTCATCGAGGATGAGTCGGGCCTGTTTGAGTGCGATGCGCGGGTTGATCCCGTTGAGTTCGAGGGGCAGTGCCACGTTTTCTTCGAGCGTGAGCGCGTCAACGAGGTTGTTGCGTTGGAACACGATCCCGAACGCTTGGCGGCGTAAGATTGTGCGTTCCGCAGTGGTCGCGGAGCGCAGTAGGGTGTCTGCGACGAGGACATTTCCCGCTTCGGGTTCAAGCAGCCCGGCCACGATATTCAGGAGGGTGGATTTTCCCGACCCTGAAGGCCCCATGATCGCGACGAGTTCGCCGGGCGCCACGCGCAGATCGACCGAGTCGAGGACGACTCGCGGTGACTGCCCATCGGGGAAGGTATGGGTGATCCCGGAGGCTTCAATCGCGTAGCTCACTGGTTGTCCTTCTTGGTTCCATTGGCGACGAGCCCGCCCGTTTGGGTGGGTCCTGTTGCGGAAGGTGTCGCGGGAGCAAGGTTGGCGAACCCCATCGCGATGCGCGATTCGACGTGGTCGAGCCACCGTAGTTCGGCTTCGAGGGTGAAGATGTAGGAGTCGAGGAGCATCGCCCACGCGAGATCTTCGCGGGACAGTGAGTTGATGGGGCCGAGTTTGCTCTTGAGTTTGGTGTAGTCGCGGAGTGCTCGCAGTGATTCGGTGCGTTGCGTGCGGATGACCTGGGCGGTGTCTACGTATGGGGACGTGATCGCGAGGGTTACCTTGATGCTCGCTTCTTCGCGGCTTGGCGTTGACCGCGCAGTGGCGGTGTACCACCAGTTCTCGGCTTCGGCGCGGCCCGCATCGGTGATGTTCCACAGGGTTGCATCGGAGTCATCAGCGGTGGATTCGACCAATCCGTCGCGCTCGAGGCGCTGCAAGGTGGAGTAGATCTGCGAGATGTTGAGTGGCCAGGTGCCGCCCGTGCGCTGTTCGAACTCGCTGCGCAGGTCATATCCGGCGAGGGCGTGTTCGGTGAGGATGGTGAGTAGACCGTGCTTCACAGACATGGTGCGCCTTCTTTTCTTAGAGCGATTAGATTCTTCAGAGTGACTAGGAGTGTTACTGAGTAACTGTTGATGATGTTACTCAGTAACAGGCAGGGTCGCAAGTGTCGTAGCCAAAAACGCAACTAGCCGGATCGTCGCCAATCAGTAGTGCAAGGCACTACCGAGCCAAAAACCGACGTAACCACCCACATATAACGACTGGTTTCGTCGGTTTTTTGGGTGGGCAGCGCCAGCCCAGCCACTTGCATCCTCGCCCAGATATGGGACAATGTGAGGCATGGCACTGTGGCACGTCATTATTATTCGTTAGCGCGTTCGGTCAGCGGCAATCCCGCTGCAGCGAACGTGCAAACCTCCCGCGCTGTTTCTGGGAGGTTTTTTTGTTGGGTAATACCAACAATCGCAACAGTGCTACACATACTTGTTGAACCCGCACACAACGCGGACAGCAACACTGGCGTCGCCCACACCACCGCGGCCGGACACGATCAGAGCACAATAGAACTAAGCCCCCAAACTTCGCGTTGAAATGAGACCGCCGTGAACTTCCACGTATACGACACCACTCTTCGAGACGGTGCCCAGCAAGAAGGCATCAACCTCAATGTTGCGGACAAACTAGCCATTGCGCCGCTACTCGACGAACTGGGCGTGGGATTCATTGAGGGTGGTTGGCCCGGTGCGGTCCCTAAGGACACGGACTTTTTTGCCCGTGCAGCCACCGAGCTCAACCTCAAGAATGCAGTTCTCGCGGCATTTGGTGCGACCCGTAAGGTCGGCGTTAGAGCGAGTGAGGATAAGCAGGTTCGCGCGCTCCTGGACTCTCAGGCGCCAGTGGTGACTCTGGTAGCCAAATCTGACATCCGTCACGTTGAACGTGCACTCAAAACCGATGGTCCCGAGAACCTGCGGATGATCGAGGACACCGTGCAGTTCCTCCGGGCCGAAGGACGCCGCGTATTCATTGACGCAGAACACTTCTTCGACGGATACCGTTTTGATCCGCAATATTCCCGCGACGCGGTCCTTGCAGCTTTCGGCGCGGGCGCTGAAGTGGTGTGCCTGTGCGACACCAACGGGGGAATGCTCCCGCACTGGGTGACCGACATCGTCGGTGAAATCCGCGAGGCCACGGGCGGCGAAGGCATCCTCGGCATGCACGCACACAACGACTCCGGGTGCGCGGTAGCCAACACCCTCGCTGCAATCGATGCAGGCTGCGAACACTTCCAGGGCACAATCAACGGCTACGGTGAACGCACCGGAAACGTCGATCTCGTGACAACCGTTGCCAACCTCGAACTGAAATACGATCGCAAGGTCCTCGCAGGGAACCTCGATGATGCGACCCGCATCTCGCACGCAATCGCCGAGATCACGAACATCTCGCCATTCGCCCGCCAGCCCTATGTAGGGGCGAGTGCATTCGCGCACAAGGCAGGGTTGCATGCCTCAGCGATCAAGGTTGACGCGGACCTGTACCAGCACACCGACCCAACCCTGGTGGGCAACGACATGCGCATGCTCGTGTCCGACATGGCTGGGCGTGCCTCGATCGAACTGAAGGGCAAGGAACTCGGGTTCGATCTGTCCGATAAGCCGGAACTTCTGACCTCTATCACTAATCGTGTCAAGCACTCTGAGGCCAGCGGATACACCTATGAAGCGGCTGATGCATCGTTTGAACTCGTGCTGATTGAAGAGGTCACGGGCGAACGCCCCGAATACTTCCAGGTGCAAAGCTGGCGAGCCATTGTGGAGCGTCAAGGCCGTCGGGGTACCGAAGCGGTATCGGAGGCAACGGTCAAGCTCCTCATTGGCGGGGAGCGAATCGTTGTGACCGGCGAAGGAAACGGCCCGGTTAATGCCCTCGATGCGGCGCTGCGCCTCGCCCTGGAGAAGGCCTACCCAGAGACCGCGAAGTTCGACCTGATCGACTTCAAGGTCCGCATCCTCGATCAAGAGCACGGAACTGACGCGATCACCCGCGTGCTCATTGAAGCAACGGACGGCCAAACTGCATGGTCCACGGTCGGCGTTGGCGCCAACCTCCTTGAGGCATCGTGGGAGGCCCTGACCGACTCAGCGATCTACGGCCTCATCCACGCGGGTGTGAACCCGCTGTAACTCTCAGTTCGCACGCCCTGCACTGCTTGGACCACCATGGTGATTTTCCGGAATCACCAACTAAGAAAAACAACCCTAATCCCGGAAAATCACCAAGTGGGGTGCTGTAGCTCAGCAAAAACCTCAGCAGGACGGCGTAGGCTTAGAGCGTGAGAGCTGAATACAAAGTACCCGGTGGAAAACTCGTAGCGATTGACCTCGATGTGGTCGATGGGAAACTGAAAAATGTTGCCCTGAGCGGTGATTTCTTCCTTGAACCCGACGAGGCGATCATCACGCTCAACCAGGCGGTTGAGGGACTTGGCGCAGATGCCAGTTTCGCGGAGATCCGCAAGGCCGTTGAGGACGCTCTCACCCCAGACATCACGATGCTCGGGTTCGATGCGCGCGCTATCGCGACGGTAACCCGCCGAGCACTCGGTTTCGCAACCACATGGGCTGATCACACCTTTGAGGTCATTCACGACCGCCCCGAGCATCCGAAGATGCAAGTGGCCCTCGATCAGGCCCAGACCGAGTTTGTGGAGGCAGGCACACGTGGCCCGATGTTGCGCATCTGGGAATGGGCGTCCAACGCAGTGATCATTGGGTCGTTCCAGTCCTACCGCAACGAGGTCGACGAAGAGGCGGCCCAGCGCCACGACGTGACTGTGGTGCGTCGTATCACCGGTGGCGGCGCAATGTTCGTCGAGCCTGGTAACACCATCACCTACTCACTTATTGTCCCCGGCTCGCTTGTGGACGGCATGTCCTTTGAAGAGTCCTACAAGTTCCTCGACACCTGGGTTATTGAGGCACTCGCTGAGGTTGGAATCAACGCCGTGTACAAGCCACTCAATGACATTGCCTCCGCACAGGGAAAGATCGCCGGTGCAGCACAGAAACGCCTCGCGGGCGGCACAGTCTTGCACCACGTCACGATGTCGTATGACATTGATGCCGACAAGATGCTTGACGTGCTGCGGATTGGCCGGGAAAAGCTCTCCGACAAGGGCATCAAATCCGCGAAGAAGCGTGTTGACCCGCTGCGCTCGCAGACCGGTATGACTCGTGAAGCAATCATTGAGAGCTTCCTTGAGCATTTCCGTTCCCGGTACAAGACGATCGAGTCTGAAGTGACTGAGGCAGAACGTGAACGTGCGCGCGAACTCGTGGAAACCAAGTTTGGTACGGAGGAGTGGCTCAAGCGCGTTCCGTGAACCCGTCCACATAGGGAATGAGAGGGAGCAAAGGTGTCAGAACACAAGCCACATCCGGGCTCGAAGGCAGTGGGAGACGTTGTTCTGCCGGCGTCCAGTCTCGCGGAGATCGCGAGCGATGCACCATATCAGAGTCATCGAATTGTTCCGCACACGTTGTTTGATTCGCCGAGCGCCCGCGTCGTGCACATCGCCCTTGATGAAGGGCAGGTGCTGACGGAACACATGGCACCCTTTCCGATCATCGTGCAGGTGGTTGAGGGTTCCGTGGTGTTCGTGGTGAACGGCCAGGAGAATCTCCTTGAGGCGGGTGGGCTGATTCACCTCGAAGCAAGGCTGTTGCACGAGGTCCGCGCGGTGGGCAGCGCTCGGATTCAGATCACCTTGTTGAAACAACACAAAGGCTGAAACAACACAGAGTCCAAAGGAATGAGGCTCCGAAACCCTATCATCGGGTTCGGAGCCTCATTCCTTGCTCTTTGAGGACGTCTGAGGTTTAGGACTCAGTCGGTCCTGCAAGCATGTCCTCGATCATCTCGCGGGATTCATACATGACCACGAAGTCCACGCGAGTGCCCTCGAACTGTTCCTCGCCTTCGCGCAGTTTCCCACGGGTCAGTGGGCCCACGGCATCATCGTTGACGGCAACGGTCAGCCAGATCTCGTAGTCAGTGTTTGATTCGGGGATCTGCGAGGTGACTTCATCGGTGCCGAGAGTCGCGAGGGTCGATTCGACCAGGTAGTTGATGTCTACTGCGGTTTGTGAATCCGCGTGTTCCTCTCCGAGGAGCACGATGTCGGCGCGCAACGCGTTGTCCTCGTCGGACCATACGAACTGTGCTGGCGCGAGGTCGGCGCGGGGCTCGATTTTCGGTGCGGCTGCCGCCACGGCTGCGGTCTGAGCGTCGGCTGCTTGTTCGGCAGCGAGCTTCATGGACTCCCACAGTGAGAGTTTCTTGCCGTTTTCGTCGTACCGGGGTAGGTCTCGCATGCCAGGCGCCGCGGCCTTTTGCGCGGCTGCCGCCTCCGCCTCGGCTTTGGCGCGCGCAATAGCCTCTGGGTCGGTGACAACCTCAAGTTCCATGGACTGACCCAGGCGTTCGCGCAGGATCTCAATCGTGTGCAGTGGTACTTCAGTCAGCGGCGTGGCACCGGTGTTGACCTCGACGCGGACTCGCGCTCCGGTGAAACCCTCTGGAATGCTGTACCCGAATTCGCCGTTCTGGATCGCGCTGATCGTGGCGATGACATCGTCAGATAGGCGATCTGCCACCTCGCCGGGGATGCCGCGCGCATCGAACGGAATGGTGATGACGACTGCTGCGTCTTTTTCGGACCAGGCCTCGGTGACGCCTTCGGGAAGTGCCGGACCACGGCGTTTGCGGCTAAACAGTCCCACGGGAACTCTTTTCTCTAGCGATGAATGTCCAGCGCGATCCGCGCCGTGAATACGGGTTAAGTCCTGTATCAATCGTAGTGGCGTTTGTGGCGTGCGTTAAATCGAATGACCGTGCGTTCGCCCAAGACTTAGAGTTAAGGCATGCGCACGCTGTTGAATATCATTTGGCTCGTCTTCGCAGGATTCGGACTGGCGGTCGGATATGCGATTGCCGGAATCATCTGCTGCATCCTGATCGTGACAATTCCGTTTGGAATCGCCTCATTTCGCATGGCCAATTACGTGTTGTGGCCATTTGGCCGCGAGGTCGTGGACAACCCGAACGCGGGCGCGTTCTCGACGCTTGGCAACATCATTTGGCTGATCTTTGCCGGTATCTGGCTCGCTATCGGTCACATCATGTCTGGTATTGCCCTGTGCATCACCATCATCGGCATTCCGATGGGGATCGCATCGTTCAAGATGGTCCCGATCTCCCTCATGCCGCTCGGCAAGCAGATTGTTTCCACAAACGACCCGCGTAGATTCGGCTACCAGCACTGAGGGTCTGGCACGGAGAACCCAGTGTTGAGGGTGACGAAAAGCGCACTCTCAACGGAACTCTCTTTTTTGAGAGTACGCATATCTGCACTCGCAGTGCCTGAGAGTGCAGATATGCGTACTCTCAGGCACAGTTGGCCGATTGGCGACGAGCCGGTCATCATCCAGCACCCAGTTGCGCGGGGTAGTGGGGTCAGTCGCGCCCAATGGGCGCGGTCTTAGCCGCTGTTAACGTAATCAAATCCGCTGGGGCGAGACCAACATCCAACCCGCGGCGACCACCCGAAACGTATACCGTGCCGTGGGACAGAACCGACTCGTCGACAATCGTGGTGTGTCTGGTTTTCTGGCCGAGCGGCGAGATCCCACCCACAACGTAGCCGGTTGCACGTTCTGCGACCGTGGCATCCGCCATCGTGGCCTTCTTGCCACCCACCGCGCTTGCAACGGCCTTGAGATCGAGCTTGCTGTCAACCGGAACCACGCCAACCACGAGTTTGCCATCGACCGAGACCATGAGGGTCTTGTACACCTGTCGGGGGTCCGCGCCGATAGCCTTGGCGGCTTCGAGCCCGTAGCCGAGATCCGAGTGTGGGTCGTGTTCGTATGGATGAACGGTGTGTGCAACGCCAGCCTTCTCCAACGCAAGGATCGCCTGAGTACCTGCGGAGTTGTGCTTGTTCTTCTTGGCCATGCTTTTCATTCTAAGACTGACCACTACTGGTTGAGGCAGGACGTAAGGTAGATGAATGACAACCGGGCCAACCCCTGAACAGCCGCAACATTTCCCACAGTGCGTTCCCGTCCTTCAAGGCGACGGGGTTCGACTGCGCGCTCACGATTACGACGACATTGACCGCATTGTGGAGCAGAGCCAGGACGAGGTATCACAGCGGTTCATTCCACTGCCAAACCCCTACACCGTTGAGAATGCTCGTGGGTTCCTCGCCGAGTTTGTGGAGAAGTCATGGAACGAGCGCAAGCGGTTCGAGTTCGCAATTGATGATCTCTCGGCGCAGGAATCTCTGTTCTGCGGAAACGTCGGTGTGTGGCCGCACGGAGACGGTCGCTACGAGGTCGGCTGGATTCTGCACCCTGACGCTCGCGGTCGAGGCATCATGACCCGTGCCGTTGAGCTTGTGCTGGCCTGGGCATTCGAGTCGCTCGACGCTCGGGTGGTGAAGTGGTGCGCCGATGCTGACAACGATGCGTCGTGGGCTGTTGCCCGCCGGGTTGGCTTCCGCGAACCCGTGGTGCTGCCCAACTGGATGCCTCTTGGCGGCGAGTTGCGACACTGTGCGCAGGCCACGCTCACAAGGGAGCAATTCGAGAACGGCACCCTTGCCTAGATGGAGGGTCCAACCTGTTGGATTGACAGCAAAACCTCTCCGGCACCGTCGCAGCGGTCTAGGTCAACGAGAGCCGTGATCGCCCAGTCGTGGTCCTTGTTGGGGTCATCAAGGACCTGACGTACCTGCCACAGGCGTTCGTTGCCGTCCACACCGCGCGTGATCTGCAGGAGTTGCGGAGCCCGTGCATCTGGGCCAATCCCGATTGCGTCGTCTCCGTATTCCTCGAACATCGGGTCAACCGCGTCCGCCCAGTCGTCTCCGTTCCAGCCGTCCTTTGGGGCAAGGGCATCGAACGCGTCGTAGTCTTCGCGGGACAACAACTCCACACGGTGGAACATGGCGTTGCGCAGCAGGATGTTGAACGTGCGCGGGTTGCCGCTGATTGCACGAATCGGTTCGTCCTCTAGGAAGTCTGGCTCAATCTCTTGGATCGCCTCATCAGGGTTGGACAGGCGTTCCCACTCGTCAAGCAGGGACGAGTCAACGGAACGCACGAGCTCGCCGAGCCATTCGGTGATGGCCTCCACCTCGTCGGTGCGATGTTCCACGGGAACCGTTTGGGTCATGGTGCGGTAGGTGTCCGCGAGGTACTTGAGCACCACACCCTCCGAGCGTTCGAGCTGGTAGCGCGAGATGAAGTCGGAGAAGGTCTGGGCCTTTTCAAGGAAGTCACGCACCACCGACTTGGGCGAAAGTTCCATACCTGACACCCACGGGTTGGTGTGCTTGTAGGTGTGGAACGCCGATTGGAGTAGTTCCTCAAGTGGCTTTGGCCACGAAATGCCTTCGAGTAACTCCATGCGCTGGTCGTATTCGACGCCCTCGGCCTTCATCTCCGCGATTGCCGTTGATTTGGCGGCACGCTCCTGACCGTAGAGGACCTGACGAGGATCCTCCATGGTTGACTCGATCACGGACAGCACATCCAACCCGTGGGTGGGGGAGTCGACGCCCAGCAGGTCCATTGCCGCAACCGCGAACGGGGAGAGCGGCTGGTTGAGCGCGAAGTTGTCGGGTACGTCAACGGCCAACTGGATCTTGTAACGCGAGTGCCCACCCACGACTCCAGTGGGGATCTTGACCTTCTCCACGATCCCGGCCTGTCGCAGCGACCGGTAGATCCTAAAGGTTTGGCGGATGTGCTCGCGTTTGCGGGACTCTTGATCGTGGTTGGTGAGCAGCAGATGACGCATCGAGTTCACTGGGTCAACCGGACGCCCATCCTCATCGGTACGGGCCAACACGTTCAAGATCATGGCGTGCGAGACGGAGAACTGCGAGGTTAGTGGTTCCGGCGGAGCCGCCACAAGCCTCTCAAAGGTGGAATCAGTCCAGTTCACATGACCGACCGGAGCCTTCTTACGAACGATCTTCTTGAGTTTCTTTGGATCGTCCCCGGCCTTCTCCAGCAGTTTCTTGTTTTCGATCACGTGGTCCGGGGCCATGACCAGTACCTCGCCAACGGTGTCGTAGCCAGCGCGTCCGGCGCGGCCAGCGATTTGGTGGAACTCGCGGGCAGTGAGGTGGCGCATGCGTTCGCCGTCGAACTTGACCAGCGAGGTCAGCAAAACGGTGCGGATCGGCACGTTGATCCCCACTCCGAGGGTGTCGGTGCCGCACACGACCTTGAGCAATCCCTTTTGGGTTAGACGCTCCACCACGCGGCGGTATTTGGGGAGCATCCCGGCGTGGTGCACGCCGATACCTGCGCGCAGGTACTTTGAGAGCAACTTGCCGAATCCGGAACCGAATCGGAAGTTGCCGAGTTCCGCTGCAATAGCTTCCTTGTCCTGCTTGGACGCGATTTTCATCGACAGCAGTGATTGGGCTCGGTCGACTGCGTCCTTCTGCGTGAAGTGCACGACGTACACGGGCGCACGGTGGGTTGAGACCAATTCCTCGATCAGCTCGCCCAGTGGTTCGACAACGTAGGTGTGGTGCAGCGGAACCGGACGCTCCACGCCGGAGACCTCAACGACCTCGCGGCCTGTGCGTTCGAACAGATCCTTGCGGAAGAACTCGGTGTCTCCCAAGGTCGCGGAGAGAAGCAGGTATTGCACGTTTGGCAGTTCAAGGAGTGGCACCTGCCATGCCCAGCCGCGCTGCGGGTCTGCATAGAAGTGAAACTCGTCCATGACCACCTGGTCCACGCCCGGATCGAATGCCTCGGGTCCACCGCGACGTAACGCCTGGTTAGCGAGGATTTCCGCAGTGCAGCAGATGATCGGCGCATCGGGGTTCACGGCGGAATCGCCCGTGGTCATACCGACGTTCTGGGAACCGAACACCGAGACCAGATCAAAGAACTTCTCCGACACCAGCGCCTTCAGCGGTGCCGTATAGAACGTGCGCTGACCGCGGGCCAACGCAATAAAGTGCGCGGCCATGGCGACGAGCGACTTACCAGAACCAGTGGGGGTTGCCAAGATGACGTGCTTGTCGTCCAGCAACTCCAGGATCGCTTCCTCCTGAGCCGGATACAGCGACAGCCCGCGCGACTGAGCGAACTGCACGAATGCGTCGAGAATCTGGTCTGGGTCCGACGGGTCAGAAATCGCGGACAGGGCGGCGGCGAGCGGTGAAGTAGACATTGCCTTCATTGTTTCAGGTGCCACCGGTAAACCCCAAAGCCATGACGCAGATTGCCAACGAGTCAGCCGCGTCTAGTCCAACACTCCCGACCCAGCCCGGCTGGGTCGGAAGGCGAGGTGGGAAAGCGACCGGATCGTCGTCAATCAGCCATACCTTTGAGAGCGCACTTATCCGTACTCGTACATACTGCGAGTGCACTTTTGGTAACTCAAAGGGAAGGTTGAGTTGCGAGTGCGCCAAAAGCCAATGAGAGTGCGTGGGGAAACCTAACGCGGCGAAACGGAAAAAGTGGGGCGAACCGGACCGCGACACTAAAAAGACACCAAGTTGCGCGTAAAAGTGAACTCAAATTCATAAACCGTTCGTACGTGAGCCACACGTCGTAAATCTTCGCGATTCACCGTGTAACTGCACTTAAGACTTCCCGCCGAAACGCGGCGGGCAACGAACGGAAAACTCATGCGCTTGAACAAGCTCGCACGCGGCATCACTGTTGCGGCAGTCCTCGGCCTCGCCCTCACGGCCTGCTCGGACTCGCCGCAGGCGAACGAAGCGGACAACACCAAAGCTGCCACCGCCACCTCGGCAGCCGACTTTGGCGGACTCGACGCACTGATCGAGGCAGCGAAGGCCGAAGGCCAGATCAACGTCATTGCGCTCCCGGACGACTGGGCCAACTACGGCGCAATCAAGAAGGGCTTCGAGGACAAGTACGGCATCAAGGTCAACTCGATCCTGCCAGACGCTTCCTCGAAGGAAGAGATCCAGGCTGCGGAGGCAAACAAGGGAACCGACCAGGCACCTGACGTGTTTGACCTTGGCACTGCTGTAACTCTGGAGTCAACCGCTTACTTCGCACCATACAAGGTCGAGGGCTGGGACAAGATTCCTACTGAGAACAAGGAAGAGACCGGTCTGTGGGTCAACGACTACACCGGTGTCATGGCGGTTGGTTACAACGCCACCAAGTACGGCGAAATCACTTCGCTGGACCAACTCACCGACTCCAAGTTCGCAGGATCGGTAGCGGTCAACGGTAAGCCAGCCGAAGCAGGCGCGGCATTCAACGGCTTCCTCATGGCTAACCGTGTTGCTGGCGGAACCTTCTCGGATCTGCAGCCTGGCCTCGACTACTTCAAGAAGCTTGCAGATGCTGGCACCTTGAACCTCAAGGACGTTACTGCGGGAACCATCGACGCTGGTGAGCACGGCGTAGTCTTCGACTGGTCCTACAACCAGCTCTCAACTCAGAAGCGTCTCGCTGAAAAGGGCGTGGACTGGCAGGTCTTCGTGCCAGAAGGCGGAGAGATCGTCTCCTACTACAACCAGGCGATCAACGTGGACGCACCAAACCCAGCGGCAGCGCGCCTATGGCAGGAATACGTGTTCTCCCCAGAGGTCCAGAACCAGTGGCTAGCGGGCGGTGCCCAGCCGGTCATGTTCGACGCACTCGAGGCAGACGGCACGCTGGACCCTGAAGCAGCGAAGGCTCTTCCTGAGGTTCCGGGTGAACCAGCAACCCCAACCCAGGAGGAAGCTGCAAAGGCCAACGAGTTCCTCGCGGCTGAGTGGGACAACGCGGTTTCCTGATGACTGCAACGATTACACCAGCGGGGCGGGCAGATTCTGTCCGCCCCGCGGGCGTTACCGAACCAGCAGCCGCACCACCGGCTTCGGGCCGTACGGTTGGCGCGGGGTTGAAAAGCCTGATCCGTAACGCCCCGCTACTCCCATTCGTCGCATACACGGGCGTTTTCCTGCTGCTCCCGACCGCACTGGTCATCATCGGTGCATTCACGGCTCGCGATGGTGGATTCACGCTCGAGGGCATTGTGCAGGCGCTCAACGCTCGTACGGCCAAGATCTTCTGGACCACGACGTGGCTTGCGCTTGTGACCGCGATCATTGGGGCCGTCCTTGGTGCGGTGATCGCCTATGCGCTGTCCACGGCACCACAGGGGAGTGTCAGCCGCCGTATCATCACCGCATTCAACTCGGTGCTGGCACAGTTTGGTGGCGTCATGTTGGCGTTCGCCTTCATCGCGATGCTCGGCACGAACGGTATGGTCACCCGCCTCATGGAAGGACTGATCGGCGTGAACGTCCCGTCTAATCTGCTGTCCTCCATGGCCGGTATCGTGCTGGTTTACATTTACTTCCAGATCCCGTTGATGGTGATCGTGTTCCTGCCCGCCGTGGACGGCCTACGCACCGAATGGCGCGAAACCACGATGAGCTTCGGCGGCACCACCGCCACGTTCTGGCGCAGTGTCGCCGGACCGATCTTGGCGCCACGATTTCTCGGTTCGCTGTTGCTGCTGTTTGCAAACGCGTTCTCCGCTTTCGCAACCGCCGCAGCCCTCATCTCACAACAGACGATCATCGTGCCGATGGCCATTGAATCCGCGATACGTAATGAGAACAACACAAACATGAACGCATA
The DNA here is from genome assembly GCF_042683685.1 of Populibacterium corticicola. NCBI lineage: Bacteria > Bacillati > Actinomycetota > Actinomycetes > Micrococcales > Jonesiaceae > Populibacterium > Populibacterium corticicola. The sequence goes on from NZ_JBHUOP010000001.1 coordinate 27,406, forward strand.
TGCGCAGGTTCTGGCGCTCGGCATGATCCTCGTGATCGCACTGATCATGACCGGCTACGCGGCATTGCAACGCAAGACAGCGAGGTGGGAGCAGTGAGCGCCCTAGTCGACACCCCAGCTCCGGCTCGCGTGGGTGCTCGTAAGGCGGCTTTACGCCGCCAGACCGCTTTTCGACGAGTCGTCTACGTAGTCTCTCTGTTCCTGATGGCAATTCCACTGGTTTCGCTCGTGGAATACTCCTTCCGTTTTCCACTGACCGGCGCTGTGAACGCCGATGCATGGAAGAAGATCTTCGCGGGCCGGACCAGCGAGTACACGACCCTTGAGAACCTGTGGGTTGGCCTCACCAACTCGCTGATCATGTGCGCCATCACCGTGGTCATCATGGTCGCGCTGTTGCTCCCCACCATGGTGTGGGTGCGCCTGAGCGGAAAACAGTTCTCGCGTTTTGTCGAGTTTGTGTGCCTGCTGCCGCTGACCATCCCAGCCGTCGTACTCGTGGTGGGACTCACCCCGGTGTACCGATTCATCTCGACCCAGGTGTTGGACTCACGCGCGATCTGGCTTTCCTTCGCCTACGTGATCCTGGTCCTTCCGTTCTCCTACCGCTCACTCGATGCGGGACTGCGCGCCATGGACCTCAAAACCCTCGTGGAAGCGGCCCGGTCCTTTGGAGCCTCCTGGTTCACCGTGATGCTCCGCGTCATCGTCCCCAACATCCGCGCTGCGCTGGTGTCTGCGTCGTTCCTCTCCTGTGCGGTTGTGCTGGGCGAGTTCACTCTGGCGCGACTGCTCGCCAAGGACAACCTGCAAACCGCGCTGTTCGTCATCAACCTCTCGGACAGCCAGGTAGCCGCTGCAATGTCCTTCCTGGCGCTCGCGGTGACCACGGTGCTTCTTGTTGTCATGGATCTGCTTGTGAACCGCGTCCCCTCAACGCCCAAAACCCCAGCGAAAGTAATCTCACAATGACTGCACTCAACACCCCTGCGCCGACAACCGCCGACACTTCCGTAGCAGGTCGGCCCACCTCTGTGCGGAGTCATACGGTCAACGTCAACGCCTCTCGCGTGGAACTGCAGTCGATCACCCGTAACTTCGGGTCGGTGACCGCACTATCGAACTTCTCCCTGACAATCGAGCCGGGAGAGATGGTTGCACTGCTCGGACCATCGGGCTGCGGAAAGACCACGGCCCTACGCGCGCTCGCCGGGCTAGAGGACATCGATGCCGGAACCATCGTCATCGACGATGCGGACGTGTCCGATCTGCCCGCACACAAGCGGGACATGGCGATGGTGTTCCAGGCCTACTCGCTCATGCCCCACATGACGGTCCGCCAAAACCTTGAGTTTGTACTCAAGATCCGCAAGATCTCCCCACGTGAGCGTACCGAGAACACAACCCGCTACCTGGACATGGTCGGATTGACCGGACACGCCGAGCACTTCCCACACCAACTCTCAGGTGGTCAACGCCAACGTGTCGCGATTGCCCGAGCGCTCGCGGTTGATCCGAAGGTGCTGCTTCTCGACGAGCCGCTCTCAGCGCTCGACGCCAAGGTACGCGTGCAGTTGCGTGAAGAGATCCGTGCACTCCAACTCGACAGCGGCATCACCGCCCTGTTCGTGACCCACGATCAGGAGGAAGCCCTTGCGATGGCAGACAGGGTGGCGGTCATGTATCAGGGCAAGATCGCCCAGATCGGTGCGCCACAGGAAATCTACGAGCGCCCAGAATCGGAGTTCGTGGCCCGGTTCATTGGCCAGGTCAACGACATCCCATGCACCGTTGAGACGGGCCAAGCTGTCACGGCTTACGGTCGGGTTCCCCTGCTTGAGTGGTCCGCTACTGATGCGCAAACCGTTCTGGTTCGTCCCGAAAACATCGCTATCGAAGCCACTGATGCACCGGTCGGGCACAGCAACACCGCCGTCATCGAACAGTTCCACTACCTCGGATCGGTCGCCTCAGTCGCGGTTCGCAGCGCAGACGGACTGCTCCTGCACGCTCAGGTCCCAGCCCGTGAAGGTGCCGAACTCGTTTTGGGTGCAACTGTCTCCGTGCACCTGCGTAGGCAGGCGGCTCTCGCGGTGTAGCTCGCGTTAGTCGAGGAGTCCCAACTTTTCGAAGGCCAGGGCCAGGCCGTCATGTTCGATGGATGAGGTTATCCAATCGGCGGCGGCCTGAGCCTGGGCCGTGCCATTTCCCATGGCAACACCGGTTCCCGCAACGGCGAGCATCTCAATGTCGTTCGCAGAGTCACCGATTGCGATGGTCTCTTCCACAGGCACCCCGAAATGCTCTGCGATCCTGGTTAAGCCCACCGACTTGTTCATGCCGAGTGCCGTGAGCTCGCCGGTCTCGCCCTGTTCCTGCGGCAGCGACCCGGGAATGATCGAGAACCGTGCCCCGAACCGTCCTTGTACGTCAGAAAGTCGGATAGGGGAGTCGGATGGGATGAAGAACGTCACTTTGGCCGCCGTCTGTGGCACTCCGGTGCGCAATGCTGGTTCGATCTGTGCGAGAAAGGCACTCCAGTTCCCAGCAATCGACCGGCCCGCGTCGCCGGATGTGCGGAACCGATCCAGGAAGTTTCGGCTGGGGTGCAACTCCACACCCGTCTGCCACAGGCAGTCCACTCTGTTGGCCTCAAACCACGCGGATAGTTCCGCAACGTCTTGGTTCGGGATCTGATCGTTGAACAGAACCCGACCGTCCACCTCGCCGTACGCTCCATTGCAGCCAACCAGTCCACTCATTCCCAGATCCCACAGGAACGGATAGATCTCCGGTCGAGTGCGGCCCGTACACAACACCAGTCGGTGTCCCAGCGAAACCGCACGAGTGAGCGCGTTGCGCGCGGAGTCTGGTAACTCCTGATCGTGGGTGAGCAGTGTGCCATCTACATCAAGGAAAACCAGTCGCTTCACAGTTCGATCTTCTCAGATCGAGCATGAAATTTCCGGCACCCCAACGTGAATGTCAACGCAACAGCGTTGGTGTGGGCCAGCATGGAGAGTTCGGATTGGCGACGATATGGCTCGGAACCCGACCACCTCCCGCCCCAGCCCTGCTGGGTCGGGAGAAGTGCTGTGGGACTGGTCGGCTCGTCGCCAATCCGTCACTGAGGGGCGTACTTTGGCGTGTTCTTGTTGGGTAAACCGAAACGAGAGTGAACTTATCTACACCGGAAACTCAAGCAAGCCTCCTTTTGCGCACTCGCAAACTTCTGTTCTGTTTGAGAGTTACCTAAAGTGCACTCACAGTATCTGTGAGTGCACTTTAGGTAACTCTCAAAGGTAGTGGAACTCTCCGAATGCCGTTTCGGGGACTTTCAAACGCGGTGATGGGGTGTAAAAGCGGGCTTTGAATCGAAACTTGGGCACTCACACCGTAATGTTTACGCAGGCATATTCGCCTGGACGCGAAGATCCGACACCCTATCGAACACTGTGCGCAGGGAGACCCGTGCACACCTGCGACCGTAAGGAAATCAATGAACGCAGAACAGATCCTCCTCGCGCAGGAGGCTGCCGTGCTGTCCACGATCAGCGACTTCCTGTATTCCTACTGGCTGATCTATGTGCTCGTGGGAGCGGGCCTGTTCTTCACCATCGCAACCAAGGGCGTGCAAGTTCGCCACTTTGGGCGCATGTGGAAAGCAATCGTTGCCAGAGAAGAGGCCGCGGGTGGGATCTCGTCCTTCCAAGCATTCGCAACCGGGATGGCCTCGCGTGTCGGAATCGGCAACATCGTCGGGGTGGCCATTGCGTTGACATTGGGCGGACCGGGAGCGATCTTCTGGATGTGGGTTGTCGCGTTCCTCGGCATGGCCACTGGATTCGTTGAGGCCACACTCGCGCAGGTGTTCAAGGTGCGCAACGCAGACGGTTCGTATCGTGGTGGACCCGCCTACTACATCAAGACCGGGCTGAAGCAGCGCTGGCTCGCCATCGTGTTCGCTGTGGTGCTGACGTTCACGTACGGGTTCGCCTTCAACATGGTTGCGGCCAACACGATCTCCGACACCCTCAACACGAACCACGGGGTGCCACAGTGGGTAACGGCAATCGCGCTGATGCTGCTCGGCGCCCCGCTGCTGCTGCGCGGTATCCGACCGATTGCCCGGTTCTCGGCACGATACATGCCAATCATCGCCGGACTCTACGTGCTTATCGCGCTGGGGATCGTGCTGTTCAACGTTGGACAACTTCCGGAGATTCTCGGGCTGATCTTCCGCTCGGCGTTCGGCTTGGACGAAGCCGTCGTGGGCTTCGGCGCAGGAATCCTTGCCGCGATGCTCAACGGTACCAAGCGCGGCCTGTTCTCCAACGAGGCTGGTATGGGGTCGGCGCCGAACATGGCGGCGACGGCAACCGTCTCGCACCCGGTCAAACAGGGTTTGATCCAATCTGTGGGCGTGTTCATCGACACCATGATCGTCTGTTCGGCGACGGCCTTCATGATCCTCTCGTCCGGCGCATACGATCTGTCCAACATCGGCGACTCAAGCGTTGGTGCGGCGCTGACGAATGCCGCGATCGTCACCTCGCTGGGAGACTGGGCAAGCTGGCTGACCTCGTTCATCGTGTTTGCCTTCGCTTTCACCACCATCTTCGGTAACTATTCATACGCCGAGGTCAACCTCAACTACCTGGGTGTTCACGGTCGTGGCATCATTGCGTTCCGACTGCTCGTGATCCTCGGTGTCGGACTCGGCTCGATCCTCGCGCTCGCGACCGTGTGGGACGTTGCTGACGTGGTCATGGCGCTCATGGCAACCGTCAACCTCATCTCGATCACATTGCTGTTCGGCTGGTTCCGTGGCACGCTCAAGGACTATGAGGGTCGTGTGGGAACCGAACGAATCAACGAGCGGTTTGTCGGTCAAGGCAACCCTCTTCTACCGGGCGACGTGCCTGGCGATGTCTGGGCCGAAGGAGCCAAGGACCATCAGGCTGAGGTTGCTGCAGTAACGGCACCGGGTGATCAGTCCGGACGTTAGTACGGCAGTACGCCATCCTTACGTGCCTGATCCAGAAGGGCTTTGGCACCGGCTAACTTCCCAATTGCACTCCAAGCAAACGCGCTGGCCTGAAGGAAGAACAGAGCCGAGACCGCGGCGAAGATCCGAACAGGGTTCTCAAATCCATCCTCTGCGACCACACTTGGCCACAGAGCTAATAGCCCGCATCCGATACTGAACGCTGAGAACACGATTGCGGCGATGACCTGAGTGGAGATCTTGCCACGCAGGCGTTGTACGAATGCCATGAAGGTTCCGGATCGCCCAGGTGGCAGTGCAAACAGGAGGGTGTACATGGCCGCAACCACTCGAAACCTCAACCACCAACCCTCGGGCAGGGCGGCCACAGGAGTCAGAGGGATTTGACCGAGTGCGCTTGGCGACGAGTCGGACGGTTGCTCCTCGAATTCCCGTAGCGCTTGAATCACGTCTCGTGGGAGGCCTGCAGCCTCCGCAACTGTTGCGAAGAACTCGCTGGGAGCGGTCTGCGCGAGTTCCTCTGCTCGCGACGAAAGAGTGTCGAAGGTCCGATGGGACTCCACCAGATCACGGGAACGTCTGGTGGTCCGTGGTCCACGGCGTTTGGGGCGGTGGGGCAGGTCCTCATCAATCAAGACGAGTGGGTTGGTTGAGATCAGCTCGATGACCCGTGCAACGTCTGAGTCCTTCGCGACAGAGAGAACCTGTTCGTAGCGGTGCGCAGTGCTGATACCGATGGCAAAAGGTTTGTTCGTTGCCATGTGTAGGGCCACGAATCGGCGTTCCCCCTGTTGAGAGAACACGAAAGCTGGGAGTGGTTCGCGGTGGAAGCCAAAATCCTGAGGGATGGCGGTGTAGCCCCGTGCGGGGATCACCAACTGATGGTCTGCGACGATGCCATAGGCTCCCTCACCCTCTAGGAGCAGCAGCGCCTGATATGCCGAGTGAGGAACCGCACCTCGAAACACCGTGAGCGCACGACTGTGCTCAACAGGCTCCTGTTCGGGATCAACGGCAACAGGTTCTGTCGCGCCGGGATGAAACCGCACTTCATCATCGATGGTGATCGGCGCACCCAGAGAATGGCATAGGCCGAGTACGAACTCCTCAGCCGACTGCCCACGAGCGATCTTCTGATCGTGCGAAGCGATCGCAATCGCGGATTGATCCGTGCTCTCAGCGGTGTGGATGAGCACATTGACCACGACGCTTGAGCAGGTGCCAAATAGTGCTCCGCTCGTGAGCGTGGCGAGAACACTACGTGCGGCGAGGTAAGCGGAGACCTCTGCAACACTGACATGTGAACCATCCTCGCGAGGTTCGACACACAGACCCATGACGGTCAAACCATAGTGTTCCAGGTCTGCGTAAATATCGGGGATTACAGGCATGAATGCATCCTAGCCGCGTACGACGCCGCTGGTATAGGCGGCAATATCCAAGCGCCACAACGTGGCGTCGTGAGTGGTGCGCTGTGCAGAAGAACCTGGTTAGCGGCGGAACCAGCCACGCTTACGAGGCGCAACATCCCCATCATGTTCGCGCAGCCCTGTGGATGGCAACTCACACCCCGAGTCCGCGCACTGTGAAACTTCAGGCGGGATACCGAGTAGTTCAGCTACTTCGCCAAAGAAGGCGTGAGTGTTCGCTGGGTCAGTGAGCCGCTCGTAGGCGGGGAGTAGCGCGTAGGGAAATGCCGGATGGTCAAACTGGACCGGACCCGCAACCAGGCCAGGCTGCGTGATGAGCCCAAGTAGAAGAGCGGCAGGGCCGCCCTCCTGGTCTACGAGTTCCGAAGAGAAGTGAGGCAGATTGGCAACCGTCATCCGCAACCGTTTCTTACCCTTGCCCAAGACCAGATGAACATACTTGGCCTCGCCTGCCTGCGCGAACAGCACGACCGGCATGCGTGAATCATCCGTGGGTTCGACTGGAAGCTCCACAACCCCGCGAGGCAGCCCTATAAGCCTGCCGCCAGCAATCTCAGCGGAGCGAACCACTGTCCCGGTGTCATGTGCGATTGCTTCCGCGGTGAATTCACTGGCCCCTGACACAAAGACAATGCCACGCGAATTAAGTTTGTGCGGCGATACGCGCCATTCGTTTGGGAATCCGGGCGGTTGTTCGATGGATTGCCTGCGTGGGTCCAACTCGATGAACTCCGGCTCGCGGTCGTCTGGAGAGTCGTTGCTCTGCGATGGCCCGGGTGTGTATGCGCCAGGGGAGTATTGCACATACTCATCCGCCACAACAACCGCGTTCAAAGCGTCAGCGAGCGATTGGCATGCATCGCCGGTGAATCGGCCTGGCATCAGATCACCGGTATCAGACACCTCAAGGACAACGGGCGCGTCTGATGCCATGGTCACGGCGACCTTTGCGATGACCGGGGTGTCCAACCCAAAACGTGAACCTGAAACGGCAACGCCTACGATCCGGCGTTCACGGAACAACGCGAGTACCTCGTCCACGTTGGGGCGTGAGCCGTCAAGACGAGGCTGCACTTCAAGGTACATGGTTTCGAACTCGGGTAAATCGTCCAACGCATCAAGATCGTTTTGTTGGTTCAGGCCGTTGACCTCAGAAAGTTCGGGTTGTCCAGGCAACTCAGTCATGGGTTTAAGCCTACAGGCCAGCCATCAGGTGTTCGCACACCTCAATCAGCCGTGCCCGCAGTGGCTCTGACCGCTGAGCGAACTGAGCTTGAGCCTCTTGGTACGTGGCTTTTCCGTCCTCGGTTTCGATCCGGACGGGAGGTAGGTCGAACTTTGACACGTCGTAGGGTGAAGCCTGCATGTCTAGGTAGCGGATATCGCGGGCCAACTCGAAGCAGTCCAGCAACAAGTCACCGCGAACAGCAGGACTGAGTTTCCACGCCCACTTGTACAGGTCCATGTTTGCGTGCAGGCAGCCAGGTTGCTCGATCACAGGTTGCAGTTCACGAGTTGGTTGCAATCGGTTAAGAGGCGCAGCCTCGGGTGTGAAGAAGCGGAACGCGTCAAAGTGGGTGCACCGAATCTTGTGGTCCTCGACGACCTGATCGGTTCCAGCGCCGCCAAGCCGCAACGGAAGTGCATGGCGGGTCTCGTCTTGCCGATACACCATCGCCCACTCATGCAGCCCGAAGCAGCCCAGGTTCGTTGGCCGTGACGCGGTTCCGGACAAGACCGAATGGATGTACCTCACCGTGCTCCCACGGTCAGCCATGAATGAGTCGACGTCGAGTGTCACCCCACCGTCACGCACGGTGAACCAGCGTGCTGATGCCCGCTGGGACAGTTCGTCGCTGACATGGCTGTCCGACTCGTCGCCAAGCAGAATCGTTCCTGCACCGGCCGCCCAGGTGCGCAACCGGCTTGGGCGGATCGGATAGTAGGAGAACAGGAAGTCCTCGATCTCGTGCTTACGTCCCGCGTCGTGTGCCTCGCGCCATCGTGCCGTCAACTCGTCGGCGCGGGCAGCGTGAGCGCGCGCGATTGCGCGCCATTCGCGTGGCTCGAGGGTCGTGTGCGGGGCGAGGACGGTCACCTCACTAGCGTAGGTTGCGGTGCAGGCGCAGCCCAAGGTGGGGCGCTGTGATTTACGACGAGACAGGCAGTCCCGCCTGCGGACTACGCAGGTGGGACTGCCTGTTGGGGTTGTTGACGCTTAAGGTCTAGAACAGTGCGATCTTGTTTGGGGCAGGGAAGATCTCATCGATGTGAGCGAGGTCCTCTTGCGAGAGGGGAACGATCGCCTGCGAGTTCTGCTCAATCTGCTCAACCTTGGTTGCCCCAGCGATGACGGAGGCGACTGTCGGCTGGGCTGCAAGCCACGAGAACGCCACCTGGACGACGGTAAGGTCGCGTTCACGGGCGAAGTCTGCGAGTTGCCCGAGTGCTTCCCATGGGGCGGTCTCGAGCATGCCCGGCTTGATGCGCGTGAGACGTCCATCCTCTGGTGCGTGACCGCTCGTGTACTTTCCGGTGAGTAGACCGTTCGCGAGCGGGAAGTAGGGGAGTACACCGAGGCTGAACTCGCGAGCAGCCGGAGTGACCTCGAGTTCCGCACGTCGGTCAATCAGGTTGTAGTGGTTCTGGGTGGACACGAACCGGTGCGTGCCCAGTTCCCGGGCCACGTACTCCGCCTGGGCGATCTGCCAGCCCGCACGATTGGAGTGGCCGATGTAGCGGACCTTCCCGGCGGTAATTAGATCGTCCAGCGCGCGCAGTGTCTCGTCGATGGGGGTCAGGGGGTCCGGCGTGTGGAACTGATACAGGTCGATGTAGTCCGTGCCGAGTCGGCGCAAGGATGCCTCCACCGACTGCATGATGTACTTGCGTGATCCCCGAGCCTTGAGGTCCAGCCCATTCTTGCCTGCCGCGTCCATGCCGAACTTCGTGGCCACTATGACCTGATCGCGTCGGGAGCCGAGCGCCTTGCCAAGGAATTCCTCGGAAACACCCGGCTCACTGCCGTACACGTCGGCGACGTCAAAGAACGTGATCCCCGCATCGATTGCGGCGTTGACCACGGTTGACGAAACCTCAAGGTCCTCGGTTGCGGTCTGTGGGCGGCCAAGGTTGTTGCAGCCCAAGCCGATTGCGGAAACCGTCAGACCGGATTTTCCAAGGCGGCGCTGCTCAGGAGCGTCAGATGGGGCGTGCGTGAACAAAGGGTGGCTCAGATAAGTGCTCATGTAGTAACTCTACTGCGACGGCGATGCTCACAATGTGAACAAGTGGACAGTTCTGTCTTCACGATGTGATCGGGTGTGATGCTTCACATCAACCGGTGAAACATTGCCTCACTAGGTAAGATGTTCTCAAGATTTTGGATGAAAGTTATCGTTTTGTGACCGAATAGTGAGAAGGGAGGTTCATATTTTGGCGAAGGCTTCTAACGTCGAACTATGACTGAACTTGACACCCACCACATGTCACATGCGGACCAGACGCACAACGACGTGCATAGCGCCCCCAGCGCAGACCATAGCGAGCAAGAGCGCGAGTCCGAGTCCTACACACATGGACACCATGAATCAGTCCTGCGTTCGCACCGTTGGCGTAACGTGGCGAACTCTGCCGCCTACCTTGCCCCGCTGCTGCGCGAAAACCTCAGCATCCTGGACGTGGGTTGCGGCCCAGGCACCCTTACCGCTGACCTTGCACAGTTGGTGGCCCCCGGAAAGGTCATCGGCGTTGACGCGGCCGAGATAGTTCTTGGAGACGCACGTGCTCATGCCACCGAACTGGGCGTGACCAACGTGGAGTTCCAGCAGGCCAACGCCTATGAACTGCCCTTCGAAGATGGCGCATTCGATATCGTGCATGCGCACCAGGTGCTGCAACACCTGTCCGACCCTGTTGCCGCAATCCGCGAGATGCTTCGCGTGGTCAAGCCAGGTGGGATCATCGCCGTGCGCGAATCCGACTACGCCGCCATGTCCTGGTTCCCCTCAAGCCCGGGCCTTGACGAGTGGAACACCCTCTATCACGAGGTCACCAATGCATACGGCTACCAGGCGGATGCTGGTCGGTACCTTTTGAACTGGTTCATCGCCGCCGGAGCGAACATCGATCAACTCTCTCCATCCGCATCCTCGTGGTGCTATGCAACGCCTGAGACCCGCCAGTGGTGGGGTGGTCTATGGGCCGAACGGTGCGTTGAGTCAAACTTCGCAGTACAGGCCAAGGAAGCCGGACTCGCTGACGATGTCGCACTCGAGGAACTCGCACACGAATGGCGCAACTGGGCCGAGCAGCCCGATGGCTGGTTCACGGTTCCGCACGGCGAAATCATCGTGCGGGTCTGAGACCACTCAGGTGCCCATAGGAACTTGACGACGATTCCCTCCTCAGCCGGGGACAAAGTAGCGGGGTGGAGTGTAGCGGGCCCGCGAAGCTGGCCGCTACCGAAAGCTAAGCGGATGTAGTCCCTCGGCAATGAACGCTGCGCACGTCGCGCTGGCAGGAGGGAATCGTCGTAAATAGGGGTCTTGCGGTAATCGAACTCAGGCATTTACCCTCGAACTCAGGCTGCTCCGGCCTGAGTTCGAGGGTAAATGCCTGAGTTCGATGGCGTTGGGCTGGTGTGTACGGGAGCGTCGATGGGGTTGGTCCGGTATCAAGTGTCAGTGGGACCAACTAGACTTGTGTGCGTGCGTATTGCGAGATTTACAACCGGTGACGACCCCCGGTACGGATTCATTCAGTCAGAGAACGGCAAGGAATACATTGCGGTTCTGAGCGGTGACCCGCTTTACACCCCGATCGCGCCAACCGGTGAGCGCATCGAACTGGGCGACGGCGTGCGCCTGCTCGCTCCCGTCATCCCACGCTCCAAGGTGGTCGGTGTGGGACGTAACTTCGCTGACCACGCCAAAGAAATGGGCAACGAGATCCCGTCCAGCCCGCTGCTGTTCTTCAAGCCGAACACCGCGGTGATCGGCCCAGACGACCCCATCGTGCTGCCTGACTTCTCCCAAGAGGTCAGTTATGAGGCAGAGTTAGCGATTGTGATCGGACGCCTCACAAAGGACGTTTCGCCTGAACAGGCCCGCTCGCATATCCTCGGCTACACGGTTGCCAACGACGTCACAGCGCGTGACGCTCAACGCAACGACGGCCAGTGGGCGCGGGCAAAGGGATTCGATTCATCGTGCCCGCTCGGCCCATGGATCGACACCGACCTGAAAACTGAGGACGTGCAGATCCGCTCCCGCGTGAACGGCGAACTCAAGCAGGATGGCACCACGCAGGACATGATTTTCGACCCCGCGTTCCTGGTCTCCTACATTTCCGAGGCGTTCACGCTGCTTCCCGGCGACGTCATTCTGACCGGCACTCCGGCGGGCGTGGGCACGATCACGCACGGCGACCGCGTCGAATGCGAGATCGAAGGTTTGGGCGTGCTGTCCAACCCGGTCGTCCGCCGCAGCTGGGACGACTAAGTAGCCCGCTGATACGTAAGATTTCCGACGAACCGGCCGGTTCGTCGCAAATCCAACGCCTCAGCCATACCTGGCACAGGCGTGTGGGCTGCACGCGGCCCGCAGTAAACTTAAACGGCGTGCGCGACAGCGCGCACGCGTACACAAATCCGTAAACCAAAAGGTGTGTTTTGTCCGAGTCAACCGTTTCCCCGGCAACAGGCAGCGACGTTCGCGTTCGGTTCTGCCCTTCACCAACCGGCACCCCACATGTGGGACTGATCCGTACCGCGCTGTTCAACTGGGCGTATGCCCGTCACACGGGCGGAAAACTGATTTTCCGCATCGAGGACACTGACGCGGAACGTGACTCCGAGGAAAGCTACCAGCAAATCATTGAGGCGCTGAACTGGCTGGGTCTCGACTGGGACGAAGGCATCAACGTGGGTGGGCCGCACGGTCCATACCGCCAGTCGCAGCGTTCCGATCTGTATCAGGACGTTATTGCCAAACTCGTTGAGGGCGGCTATGTGTACGAGTCGTTCTCGACCCCGGAGGAGATCGAGGCGCGCAACACCGCTGCTGGTCGTCCGAAGGCGATGGGCTATGACGGATACGACCGCCACCTGACCGACGAGCAGAAGGCTGCTTTCCGTGCCGAGGGCCGCGAGCCGGTTCTGCGCATGCGCATGCCTGATGAGGACGTGTCATTCTTCGATGTCGTGCGCGGCGAGGACGTGACGTTCAAGGTTGGAACCGTGCCGGACTACGTGGTGGTGCGCGCGAATGGTCAGCCGCTGTACACGCTCGTGAACCCCGTGGATGACGCGCTCATGGAGATCACCCACGTGCTGCGTGGCGAGGACCTGCTCTCATCGACTCCACGCCAGGTTGTGCTCTACCGGGCGCTCCTTGAACTGGGCGTTGCAAAGGTTATGCCACAGTTCGGTCACCTCCCATACGTGATGGGTGAGGGCAACAAGAAGTTGTCCAAGCGCGACCCCGAGTCGAACCTGTTCCACCACCGTGACCGCGGTTTCATCCCAGAGGGACTCCTCAACTACCTTGCACTGCTTGGCTGGTCCATCGCGCCAGACAACGACATCTTCTCCATGGAGGAGATGGTTGCTGCGTTCGACGTCAAGGACGTGCTGTCCAACCCTGCGCGATTCGATCTGAAGAAGGCCGAATCGATCAATGCAACCCACATGCGTTTGCTTGAGGCCGAGGACTTCCGTGCCCGCCTGGCGCCATACCTGCGCGAGGCTGGACTCGTGTCGGCGGACTCGTACGACTCGTTGACCGAACGCGAGCAGAGCATCCTCACCGAGGCTGGGCCACTCGTGCAGGAGCGCATGACCCTGCTCGGCGAGGCAAAGGGCATGCTGGGTTTCCTGTTCACCGCTGATGAGGACATCACGTACGACGAAGAGTCGCTCAAGCAGGTGGACAAGATCGCTGAGCGCGTGGACATCCTCGACCGCTCAATCGAGCTGCTCTCCGGCCTTGAATCCCTCTCGGACCCGCACGAGGTACAGCAGGCGTTGCGCGGCGTGCTCGTTGACGAGATGGGTGTCAAGCCTCGCCTCGCGTTCACGCCGCTGCGCGTGGCAGTGACCGGACGCCGGGTATCGCCGCCGCTGTTCGAGTCCATGGAGATTCTTGGCCTCGAATCCTCACTCGTTCGCCTCAAGCGTTTCCGCGAATTCCTGACCAGCGCTTCATGATCCTCAGCAACACCGTTGAAGGCGTCCTGTTCGATATCGACGACACACTCGTTGACACGCGGGGCGCCTTCGCGCATGCCATGAACGTTATCGCCGGGAAGTACCTGCCGGGTGTGGGAGTGGCCGAACAGCCGAAGGTGCTAGAACTGTGGCGGGCCGACCCGAGCGGCTACTACCGTGCATACACGCGCGGCGAGATGACGGCACGCGAACAGCGCATGGCTCGCGCCAATCAGCTGCATGAAACCTTCGGTGGGCGCAACCTGTCCGATGATGACTTCGAGGTCTGGGACGCCGAGTTCATGGCTGCGTTCCGGGCTGGCTGGAAGCCTTTCGACGAGTCTCGCACCGTGATCGACACGTTGCGTTCGCGCGGGTATCGGGTCGGTGCTCTGACCAACGCAGGGCTGGCGTTGCAAACCGAGAAGATGCGCGTGTGTGGGCTGTCCGATGTGGACGTTTTGGTCACGCTCGATACCTTTGGTGTGGGCAAACCTGACCCGCGGGTCTTCCAGGAGGCAACACGTCTGCTGGGCACCGAACCGGGCGTCACCGCATACGTGGGCGACGAACCCGACATTGACGCACTCGCAGCACTGGGTGCCGGACTCGGAGCCGGTATCTGGGTGGACCGCCCCGGTGCGCGGCGTGGAGGCGCACACACCGAGGACCCTGCCGCGGTAGCCCGTGCTGGAATCTCAACGATCACCTCGCTCACTGAACTCCTGTAACAGAACCCATTCAGCACCGTCTGCGTTGTGACTCCACCGTGCCTCTGCGACTCGGACAACTTAGACAGGGGCCACGAACCGACTTGCCTGCGTGATGTAGGGGAGTTCAAGTTCAGATTCGGCACCAGGGAGAGCACGCAACTGTTCGCGGATCTTCTCCGCAACTACTCGCCGAGCCGACTGGGGTAGAGACAACGACCAACTCGTCGACAAGGCCAAATCAACCAACTGCTCGACCGTGCGCTGTTGTGACCACGGGAAATCCCTCTGCTGCGCAACGCCCCACGCCACCTCAGGGGTTCTGCGGGGGAGCGATGCCCGCGCACCTATTTCAAACAGATCGCAATAGTCACGCACCCAACCAATGGAATCATCCTTCACATTCCACGCAATCACGAGCACACCACCTGGACGCAGCACCCGAAGTATCTCAGCGCTCGCGGCGGCGGCATCGAACCAGTGCCAGGCCTGAGCCACAAACGCGGCATCCACGCTCGAATCCGGCAGCGGGATCGAGGTGTCCTTGCCCTCCAGAATCGGGATGTTCGGGGAGGCTGCGGCAAATTGCTCCCGCATACCCGGATCGGGCTCCACCGCAACGACATCGGTCACATACTCATGGAGTACGCGGGTGAGCTTGCCGGTACCCGCCGCGAGATCAAGGACCTTTGGATTGTCCGGGAGATCGGTCAGCGCCCACTGTACGAACTGTGCGGGGTAGGTGGGCCGGGCCTCGTCGTAGAGTTTGGCCGCGGAGCCGAAGGACAGGGCGCGTTCTGGCTGGAAAGACATGGAAGACCTCAGGGTTGGTAAGCGTTCACATCTAACGTAACGCAGGCCACGTTGTTTTGATTTGGAAACTAAACCTGAACTCAGGTAATGTTTTCGTTGTTGGCAGCGAGGGGAAACCCTGCAAAGTTGGCAAAACATTGGAATCAAGCCGATTCTGATGGGCTATGGTGTAATTGGCAACACAACGGTTTCTGGTACCGTCATTCTAGGTTCGAGTCCTGGTAGCCCAGCGATTAACTCTTCACGAGTTATCACCGCGGAAACGCAAAGCCCCCATAGTATAGCGGCCTAGTACGCCGCCCTCTCACGGCGGTATCACGGGTTCAAATCCCGTTGGGGGTACGTTTAAGAAAAGCCACTCAGGAAACTGAGTGGCTTTTCTCGTTCTTGGAGTCGCTTCGTTGACTCTGCCAACCCCCTGCCGCTAACCTGCTTCTTCACCACACACAAACGCTGGGCTAGAGGCCACATGGTGGTTTTCCGGGATTAAGGTGTTTTTTCTTGGTTGGTGATCCCGGAAAATCACCATGTTGTGCTTGACGATAGTTACGGGCGGTACTGAGTTCAACGTGGGCGGGTGCATTGCGTCTAGCCCTTGATGAACGCATGCAGCATCGGGTGAGAATCGCACTTGATGTGTTCGCCACGCGCACGAACACCCAGGTCCCGGAGCACAGGGAGTTCGTCGTGGCCTTTGTCAGCGGTGGCATCATCGGGGCAATCTTGGAGTGGGCGCTCAGCGATGAGACCGATGTGGAGACGTGGGCAACCCACATGCAGGGTTTGATGCCGTCATGGTGGCCGGTGCACTAGACAGCCGTGAGCGTGCAGATGCGAGCGGGGTTGCCTGGCCGGATCGAATGCATGGGCTCGCAACGAGTGCGTGGCCGTGTGCTACATCACGGGCATTTGAGTTGCGGGCACCCCGCTGGTTCTGTGTAAGATTACGGAGTCGAAAACGCGGAAACGCTGATTGACAAGCCCCCATAGTATAGCGGCCTAGTACGCCGCCCTCTCACGGCGGTATCACGGGTTCAAATCCCGTTGGGGGTACTCATACGAGGGAGCCACTCGGATTACCGAGTGGCTTTTCTTGTGACCGGCACCGTTGAGGTGCCAAGGCCCCCATCGTCTAGTGGCCTAGGACGCCGCCCTTTCACGGCGGTAACACGGGTTCGAATCCCGTTGGGGGTACAAGAGCAAAGCCATCCGAGGACCGGGTGGCTTTACCTGTATGCGCGAAGGCGTCTGTGCCGGGATGGTCCCTAGACCAGAGAAAACGATACCGGGCGCTCAAGATAACGACCATAACGAATCGCCTGTCTCGCAAGGGCCTTCTCAAACGCCGCATTTGGAGCCTGGCCATCGAACAGGCTCACCAACACGGCTGAGTCTTTACTCCGGTCCTTGCGCGTCCAGGTTCCGGCGACGACACCATTGCGCACAACGTGTGCCTTGAACATGCCGTTACGGCCTGGAACGATCCGGTCGATGTCTCCGGGAACCAGTTGTGGGGACCGGTCACGGTAGCCGAGCAAAAGTTCATCGAACCCCGCGTTCAGGTGCGCACCCGGAAGTTTTGATGGCAGGGCCGCGTCCAACTGCTCGGTGGGAGCCACAAACGGCACTGTCGAATGCGGGACCGTCACCCAGGTGAGGTCGGTAGCGAGACGCTCCAGAGAGCGTGCGACAACTGATTTCCCAAAGGTTGACCAATAGGAGATGTCCTCTGCGCTCAGCGGCCCGCGTCCGGCGATGATTCCTCGAATGATGTGGTCGTAGGTTTCGTCGACGTCGTGCGGGAACTTCAGCGCAGAGCCCTCGGAACCGGTGTGCCAAGGAGCGAGTGAGAGCTTTTGATCGGTTCCATCAATGGCGCCCCATACAACGTCCCCGTGCATGCAGCACGTGACGATGAGGTGATAAAGCCTGCCGTCCTCAAGGGCCAGCCCTGCATGGGACCATAGTTGCCGGACCTCGGCGCGGGTCAGTCCGTCTTGGTCCCGCAGCGCTTCGATGAGAGTTTCCCGGGCGCGGTCAATCACGGCCTCTGTCAAGCCGAGATCTGCGCGGCGGCGGGTGCTGGTCTTCAGCGCGCGTGGTCCCATGAGGGACATGACGCGAACTGCCTGCTCGCGGGTGAGTACGTGCAAGGTGCCACGGAATACCCAGGTGCGAATGAGTTGTCCGCTGTTGAATAGGTCCTCAACCTGGGCTCTCGTCGCGGTATCGCTGCGCGCCGCTATAGCCCAGAGCGTGCCAGGAAGATCCTGCCCCTGCACCGCGAGCATGCGGTGCGTTTGTGCAAGGCTGTGTTCGATCCCGCTACCACGTGGCGGACGGTGTAACCCGAGTGCACTGAGCCGTAGAGAGATGAGTTCGCGCGTGCGAAGGCGCGGCATGGAGGCAATGGTCATGGCAGCACCTTACCCGTGCTGATTGGGGAGATTTGGGTATTTGGTCGGGGCGTTCTTGCTTGGCGACGAGCGGTCGCCTTCTCCCCGCCGCTCACGCTGGGAGGCGAGTCGGGATGTGGCTGCCGTATCGTCGTCAATCTGTAGGCTTTTACTTCACTGCGCAGAGATCGCTGATGCACAGTGAAGTAAAAACCTACACATTCAGCGGATTCTATCGGCTAGTGCGCATGCAAAAGGGCTGGCCCGTGCAACAGCACGAGCCAGCCCTCAGCGGTAGATCAGGAGTTACGCGAGTCCTCCCCTGCGCGACGCAACACCTCGGTGAGGCGGTTGGCTGCGGCGACGACCGAGCCTGCGTGCAGGCGACCTGGCTGGCGGCTCAGACGCTCGACCGGACCGGAGATCGACACTGCCGCGACGATGCGACCGGATGGTCCACGCACCGGGGCGGACACAGAAGCCACGCCGACCTCACGCTCCGAAACGGACTGCGCCCAACCGCGGCGGCGCACTCCCGACAGAATGGTCGCGGTGAACTTGGCGCCCTGGAGACCGCGGTGTAGACGATCTGGTTCCTCCCACGCGAGCAGAATCTGTGCGGCGGAGCCTGCCTGCATGGTCAAAGTGGCACCCACGGGGATAGAATCACGTAAACCGACAGGACGTTCAGCGGCTGCCACGCAGATGCGTTGATCGCCTTGGCGACGATACAGTTGGGCGGACTCGCCCGTGTGGTCTCGCAGAGCCGCGAGCACAGGGTTGGCTGCCGCGAGGAGACGGTCTTCACCAGCTGCCGTTGCCAGCTCGTTCAGGCGTGGGCCGAGGATGAAACGGCCTTGCATGTCGCGAGTGACCAGACGGTGGTGTTCGAGCGCAACCGCCAAGCGGTGCGCGGTAGGGCGCGCTAGTTGTGTAGCTGCTACCAACTGGGCGAGGGTGGCCGGCCCTGCCTCGAGAGCGCCGAGCACAGCCGCTGCTTTATCGAGTACTCCGACTCCACTTGAATTGTCCATAGAATGATATTGCAATCTCAAGGCGCGAGAATGCAAGTAGACTCTCCGTTTAGAGCCCCCAAAAAACTCCGCAACCCCAAAGTTCGACGCGGACGAGAGAGGAAGAAATCATGGCCGGCACCTTGGCTGAGAAAGTATGGGATGCACACCTCGTGCGCCGTGGCACGAATGGTGAGCCCGACCTGCTCTACATCGACCTACACCTTGTTCACGAGGTTACGAGCCCGCAGGCTTTCGAGGGCCTGCGCCTTGCAGGACGCCCCGTTCGCCGCCCTGACCTCACGATTGCCACCGAAGACCACAACACTCCGACGCTCAACATTGACCGTCCGATCGCCGATCTGACCTCGCGCACGCAGATCGACACCCTGCGCAACAACGCCAAGGAATTCGGTGTTCGCATCCACTCGCTCGGCGATGCAGACCAGGGAATCGTTCACGTTGTCGGTCCGCAACTCGGTCTGACCATGCCCGGCCTGACGGTTGTGTGTGGTGATTCTCACACTTCGACGCACGGTGCCTTCGGGGCCCTCGCATTTGGTATCGGAACCTCTGAGGTAGAGCATGTGCTTGCCACCCAGACCCTTCCGCTGCAGCCATTCAAGACCATGGCCATCAACATCAACGGTGAACTCCCTGAGGGATCGACCGCGAAGGACATCATCCTCGCGATCATCGCGAAGATCGGAACCGGTGGTGGACAGGGCTACGTCCTCGAATACCGCGGTGAGGCGATCCGCAACCTGTCGATGGAAGGTCGCATGACCATCTGCAACATGTCGATCGAAGCAGGTGCGCGCGCAGGAATGATCGCGCCAGACCAGACCACTTTCGACTACATCAAGGGCCGCCCACACGCGCCAGAGGGTGCCGACTGGGATGCAGCTGTTGAGTACTGGAAGACCCTCAAGACCGACGACGACGCAGTGTTCGACGTAGAGGTCAACCTCGAGGCCAAGGACATCGAGCCATTCGTCACCTGGGGAACCAACCCGGGACAGGGCCTGCCACTGTCCGCAAACGTGCCAAACCCAGCCGACATCGCAGATGAGACCGACCGCGTTGCCGCTGAACGTGCACTCGAGTACATGGGACTCGAAGCCGGCATGCCACTGCGCGACATCAAGGTTGACACGGTGTTCATCGGTTCATGCACCAACGGACGCATCGAGGACCTCCGCGCCGTCGTAGACGTCATCAAGGGCCAAAAGAAGCACGATGATGTTCGCGTCATGGTTGTGCCAGGCTCCGCTCGCGTTCGCCTCCAAGCCGAGCAGGAAGGTCTCGACCAGGTGTTCAAGGACTTCGGTGCCGAATGGCGTAACGCCGGATGCTCCATGTGCCTTGGCATGAACCCAGACCAGCTCAAGCCAGGCGAGCGTGCGGCATCAACCTCGAACCGTAACTTCGAAGGCCGTCAGGGCAAGGGCGGACGCACTCACCTCGTGTCCCCACTCGTTGCGGCGGCAACCGCGATCCGCGGAACCCTGTCCTCGCCAGCAGACCTCGCAAGCGACGCTGAGCTCGCACACGCCTGATAGCCGATCCGGAAAGAGAAACAAGAATCATGGAAAAGTTCATCAAGCACACCGGTATCGGCGTCCCACTGCGTCGTTCGAACGTGGACACCGACCAGATCATCCCAGCCGTCTACCTCAAGCGAGTCACCCGTACGGGGTTTGAGGACGCACTGTTCTCCGCATGGCGCAACGACCCTGAGTTCGTGCTGAACCAGGATGCCTACCGCAGCGGCTCGGTCCTCGTGGCAGGCCCCGACTTCGGAACCGGTTCTTCCCGTGAACACGCGGTGTGGGCGCTCAAGGACTACGGTTTCCGCGTCGTCCTGTCTGCTCGCTTCGCAGACATCTTCCGCGGCAACTCGGGCAAGCAGGGTCTCGTGGCGGGTATCTGCGCGCAGGAGGACATCGAACTGCTGTGGAAGATCATCGAGACCAACCCCGGCACCGAGATCACCGTGGACCTGGAGAACCGCACTGCAACCGCAGGTGATGTCACCGTTCAGTTCCAGATCGACGACTACACCCGCTGGCGGCTCATGGAAGGCCTGGACGACATCGGCCTGACCCTCCAGAACGAGGCTGACATCGCCGAGTTCGAGGAGAGCCGTGCATCGTGGCGCCCCAAGACACTCCCAGCGAAGCACGAGCCGAAGTTCCACGTCGAGGCTGCACGCCCGGTTGACGAGGAAGCCAACGCGTAGGTCGCCTTAACGCTGAATATAGAGCGCGGCCCCTCACCCTCCCTGTGGCGGGGAGTGAGGGGCCGCGCTTTGCTGTGTCCTGGGCGTTAGGCGCGGGCTGAGCGCTGCCGCAGCGCCTCATACATGAGCAACGTTGCGGCGTTACCGGCGTTCAACGAACTGGCAGACCCCGTCATGGGGATCGACAGGGTCACGTCCGCTGCTTCCCGCCAGGCCTTGGACAGTCCAGAGGTCTCGTTTCCCACGAGCAGCAGCACGGGCACAGTAAAGTCGAAGTCCCACACATCGGTGTCACCGTGTTCATCCGTCGCGGCAACGACGATGGGAACACCTGCCGCACGCTGTTGCTCCACCCAGGTGCTCACGACCTCCTGGGAGTTCTCCCGGACCACCGGGAGGGAAAAGAGCGAACCGGTCGTGGCCCGCACCGCCTTTGGGTCGTAAGGGTCTGCCGCATGCCCGGTCACTATCAGGCCGTTGGCTCCCAGGGCGTCTGCTGAACGCACGATGGTCCCGATGTTCCCAGGCTGTGTGGGGCGGTCGAACACCACGCCGAGGAAGTCCTGAGGCACGGGGATGCGAGATAGGTCGTCCGCGGGGAGCGATACCAGGGCGATCGCCTCGGTCGAACCATCCTCCTTGCCGCTGAGCTCGTTCATGAGCTCCGATGTCATCGCGATCTTGTCGCACTCAATCTGGGTGATGTCATGGGCCCACTCGGACAGTTTGCGGTCAGATGGATAGATCAGGGTCGTGATGTCCCACCCGTGTTCGAGCGCCATGTTGATGGGGCGGACACCCTGCACCACGAACTCACCTGCTCGAGTGCGCTTGTTCCGGTTGGTCAGAAGCGCCTCGATTTGCTGGTATCGGGCGTTCTTTACCGAAATCTTCAACAGGCCCAATTGGGGCTCCCTCACATGCTTGTTTGGTTACGAACTTTCTTACGTTGCGCTCCGGTAGGGGTGCGCTCCGCGAGACCCCTCCGCTCCGCTGCACTACTTTGTCCGTAACAAATGGTGGCGGTATGCAGACTCCACTCTATCGGTCGCCATGATCCGCTGAGGTCCAACCGATGAATGGGCTGGAATCACCACCCTCGCCAAACCGGTCATTTTCGGCTCAATCGAGGGTTTAGACTGGTGGAAGTTTGCAGCGAAGTGGGGTCGCGCGGAATGCGTGGCCCCACTTTTGTGTTGATTCAGCGAAGGCTCGATCATCACACCGATTCGAGTTAGGTAATCAGCCCAGAGATAGGCGACGATTAAGACATGGCAGATTTGATTTACGTCGACGGCGGGTCCCCGCTCAACGGTACGATCACCGTTCGCGGCGCTAAGAACTTCGTTTCCAAGGCAATGGTGGCGGCACTCCTCGGAGAGACAGCATCCGAATTGCGCAACGTCCCAGACATTCGCGACGTTCAAGTGGTCTCGGGGCTGCTCGAACTGCATGGCGTCAAGGTCGACTACGACATCAAAGCTGGCATCCTCAAACTCGATCCAAGCAACGTCGAATCCGCTCACGTCGCGGATATCGACGCTCACGCTGGTGCGAGCCGCATCCCGATCCTGTTCTGTGGTCCGTTGCTGCACCGTTTGGGTGAAGCGTTTATCCCTGACCTTGGCGGCTGCCGTATCGGGGATCGTCCCATCGATTTCCACCTCAACATCCTGCGCCAGTTCGGCGCCGTTGTGGACAAGCAGGCGAACGGCATCGTCCTCGCCGCGCCCAATGGGCTCAAAGGCGCAAAGATCGAGCTCCCTTACCCATCAGTCGGCGCCACCGAGCAGTTGCTCATGACCGCCGTTCGTGCCGAAGGCATCACGGAGCTCTCCAACGCAGCGGTTGAACCGGAAATCCTCGACCTCATCAACGTGCTCCAGAAGATGGGCGCAATCATTACGGTGCGTACCGACCGCGTCATCCGCATCGAGGGTGTTCCAACCCTCAAGGGTTACTCGCACACCGCACTGTCGGACCGTATCGAGGCAGCCTCGTGGGCTTCCGCCGCACTCGCGACCAAGGGCGACATCTTCGTTGAGGGCGCATCCCAGCCTGAGATGACCGCATTCCTGAACACCTTCCGCAAGGTGGGCGGCGAGTTCGAGATCAAGGATCACGGCATCCGCTTCTATCACCCTGGCGGTGAACTCAACTCGATTGTGCTGGAAACGGATGTTCACCCAGGCTTCATGACCGATTGGCAGCAGCCTCTCGTGGTCGCTCTGACACAGGCAAACGGCCTGTCCATCGTCCACGAGACCGTGTACGAGAATCGGTTCGGATTCACCGAGGCACTCAATGGCATGGGAGCCCAGATCCAGGTGTACAAGGAATGCCTGGGCGGAACCGAATGCCGCTTTGGGCAGCGTAATTTCCACCACTCCGCAGTGATCGCGGGTCCAACCCCGCTCAAGGCCGCCGACATCGAGGTTCCTGACCTGCGTGGTGGATTCTCCCACCTCATTGCTGCGCTCGCGGCAGAGGGACGGTCCTCGGTGAAGGGAATCCAGTTGATCGACCGGGGTTACGAGAACTTCATGGGCAAACTTGAAGCGCTCGGCGCGAAGTTCGAGATGGCTTAATTCTCGATGTGCGTCCGCCGCGGGTGGGATGTAGCCCACTCGCGGCGAGGTTGGCTGCTTGCCTGGCGACGAGTTGGCGGCGTCCAGACCTGTGGCTTCTGTTCGCTTGTTCCGCGGTCGATTCCTCAATGAGGGTGGGGAAACCCAGTCGGCGCATCACAGTGTGTATCGTCGGTGAGCGGCGACCTGTTCTGCGGTAGTCTAATCCGGTGAACAATCCCGCTGAAACACCCCGCGCACTCAGCGCCACCAACCCCAAGACCGGTAAGACTGGCCTGTACCGGGTTGCCGGAGTGATCGTGCGCCCAGTGATGCGCGCCGTTGGAAACTATCGATGGACCGGCCTGGAGAACCTGCCGTACGACCGAGGGTTCATCGTTGCCTCAAACCACGCCAGTCCAATCGACCCGTTGACGCTCGCGCACTACCTGTTCAACGCTGACCGTCCGGCCCGCTTCATGGCCAAGGAATCCCTGTTCCGGGTGCCTGTGCTCGGGTACTTCATGCGTAACCTACGCATGATTCCGGTGTTTCGTGGTACCTCGCGTGCAGGAGAGAGCATCCAGATCGCGGATCAACTTCTCAAGGAGGGCTACTGTGTTGGCGTTTACCCGGAGGGCACGCTGACCAAGGACCCCGATGGCTGGCCGATGCAGGGCCGCACAGGTGTGGCACGCCTGGCACTCGCCACCCAGGCTCCCGTTATCCCGGTAGGGCAGTGGGGGCAACTTGGTTTGTGGCCACGCGGTAAGAAGTTCTTCACGTTGTTCCCGCGTCAGACCGTGTCTGTCCATGCGGGTCAGCCGGTGGACCTCTCAGACCTGTACGACAAGGAACCTGATGCTGCGGTCCTACGCGAGGCAACGGACCGCATCATGCGGGCAATCACCGACATCGTTGCTGAGGCTCGCGGGGAGACGCCACCTGCTGAGTTCTTTAACCCGCGTGCAACGAAGAGTGAATGAGAGTCTATGAAGACCGTAGTTTTGGGCATGGGTGCCTGGGGTACCACCTTCGCACAGGTCTTGGCGGATGCCGGCAATGCCGTGGTTGTCTGGGGCCGTGATTCGGACACCGCGCGGGAGATCACCCAGGAACACACGAACTCCAAGCGGTTGAAGGGCGTGACCCTATCGCCACTCATCACGGCTACCACTGACGCCGAGGAGGCGCTTACCGGCGCCGAGATCGTTGTCGTGGCGGTGCCCTCCCAGAGCGCCCGGACGATTCTGGCGCCACTCGCCCCAGCGGTACCCCGGGACTCGATCGTGGTGTCCCTCATGAAGGGTGTCGAACTCGACACGGATCTGCGTATGAGTCAGGTGCTGTGCGAGGTCTTGGACATCCCACTGGAACGCGTGGTGGTGGTCTCGGGACCGAACCTGGCAGCAGAGATCGCTGCCAAGCAGCCGACCGCAACGGTTGTCTCCGGTATTGATGAGGCAAACACCCAGACTGTTGCCCAGGCCTGCTCGAACCCGTACTTCCGTCCCTATACCAATGCCGATCTGGTGGGCGTCGAACTGTGCGGAGCGGTCAAGAACGTGATCGCGGTGGCTGTTGGCATGGCTCAGGGGAAGGGCTTCGGCCACAACACCACGGCTACGATCATCACCCGTGGGTTGGCTGAGATCACGCGGCTTGGACTGAAACTCGGTGCTGATCCCGCAACGTTCCCGGGACTCGCTGGCATGGGGGACCTCATGGCGACGTGTGCCTCACCGCTGTCCCGTAACAACACGCTCGGGCAGCACATCGGTCGCGGGCTTACCCTTGACGAGGCAATCTCCGTGACCGGAGGTACCGCGGAGGGTGCGAAATCGTGCCGGTCCGTGTCGGAACTGGGTGTCGCAACCGGTGTGGACATGCCGATCACGAACGCAGTGGTGGCAGTGCTCCACAAGGGGTTGCCTGTGGACGACATGACACGAGAACTCCTGTCGAGACCGAAGAAATCGGAGATTGGCGGGAACGTCATCGAGAATCTGTGACCTCGCGTCTCATAGTCATGGGCTGTGCCCTGCTGGAATTCCAGCAGGGCACAGCCCGTTTTGTATTGGCTGATTGCCGACGAACCGGTTCAGTTAGTCAGGCCTCTCGTGCTCCAGTACGCTCCGGTTTGGGTCTGAACCCCGTCAATAAGAGTGCGTATTAGGTTCTCCGGAACGGCGGGGTGGGGCAGTGGCGAAACGGTTTTACCTCACCTATTGCCCTGTGTCCCACGAGATTCGTAGACAACGGAAAATCCGTTAGGGTGCAACGATATCGCGAGGAGAAAACTAACTAGACCCTACGGATGGTACCCCTCGGTTAGTTAGCCACAATGTTGCGTGCATTGTCTCGCTACTGCGGTTGTCTTTGCCTGTCCAGATAGAAGTGTAAGTAGCACGGGCGCTCTGAGTCTTCGTGGACTTTGGTCGCCAGTATGAACGCTTCGGACTGGTTATTGACCCACCGGTGCCGTATGCACTCGGATTGTAGGTTCTGAGGATCTCAGCGTTGCCTCCACTGTATGAAGCCCAATCTGCTTTGAAGTTAAGGTATCGGACGCCATCCCCTGTTTGGATCGTGCAACCTTTAGCAATCGCATAACCGCTACCGGATGTGTTAGTGCATCCTGCGATCAGTTGCGAGAACACTCCGAGATTGGTTGATGGAATTTCAACGGATGTTACCCTGATTGACCCATCGTTGAATTCTTCGACCTGTGTGACCGAACCGTTTATTGTTTTTGTCCGAGTGGCGACAGGGTTAGATTCTTTGAAAGAATCAAGAGCACCTGTTTCCGAGTATTTCGTAAGAAGGAGTTCTTGAGTTTGTTCTGGAACATCATACTTTGTCCAGAACTCCCTAATTTGATCCTCTTCTTTCTCGGACAAGATGGTGCGAGTTGATTGCTCTGCGGATGCTGTAATCGGTGAGAGCGCAAGAGTGCAAGCGATAATTAATGCACCAAATAACCTAGTCGTAACGTGAATTTTCATTTTTGTGTCCAGTACGTGGTTGCCTTGTCTTTTCCGACCGTAGCGGTCATGCTTAGCGGCCTTGTTTTTGAGTTATTACTGGCAGTGAACTGCGTGCTGATCTGTGCCCAAGCGGGACTAGTGGTTGTTTCTTTCTTTTGTCCGATTTTGAGTTTCGGAGGTTGAGGATTCAGCGTGCCAGCGTACGCCTGCCCGTAAGGGGCGTAAGCCTCAATAATGTAGTCGAATCCCCCCTGTCCGAGCGTGTAGGAGATGTAAAATCCGAGCGCGAATAGCGGAGTGCTCTCGTAAGCCTGGCAATCATATGCCGTCCGGAAACCACTCCCTGAAGCGTGGGATCGACAGTTACCAACTGCAAAAATTGAAGCCCATTCTGAATTTCCCGGGATTGCGTTCTCGATGCCATGAATGACGTACGATCCGTCGGCATAGCGCTCAATTGTTTCATTGAATCCATTTACGGTGCGAACCTCAGTTGATACAGGATCCGCTCCAGAAAACATATCCCAGTCTTCGCCAGATTCGAGTTTCTCAATGAGAATGCTGATCTGGCTTTCAGGAACATCGTTATCCTGTAGACGCGAAATGACTTCATCAAATTGTGAGTTTTCTTGTGCGAGCGCTGATGTACTAAGAAACAAAGAACTTGCGGCCGTGAATGTTAGTGCACTGATTAGTGCAGTGATGCGTTTCATGTATTTCCTTTCGCTTGGATAAATAAACGTTATATGGGATCGTCGTCTGCCGTAAATGGGACCAAGGTCCCGTCTTGAATGTCCGAGATTAGGGATTGAACGCAGTCAGCAGCGGGAGTAGTGTGTGGAGGATGAAGAAAACTGAGATGACCTCGAACATGGCTGTTCGCGTATCAACGTTCAGTGGCGTATTTACCGCTATGTGTTTGTCGATGGCTGCATATGCGACTACGCACCCGTACATGTTTCAGTTCGTGATCCCACTAGCGAGCGGAGTTGTCGCCACTGTTGTCGGCGCGCTGTTTGGTCGCGAGTTGTGCTGGTTCATGTCCCGCTCAATGATTGGGATGGCGGCAGTTACGTTGGTGTTGATACCGCTAGGGTTTGGGCCATTCCAAGCTACGGTTGTAGGCATGCTTGTGATTGTTTTTTCGACGAGAGACTTCACGCTCGTAAGTGTCCTACTCGTCGCAATCGCCTTCTTCCCCGACTATGTGGTGGCTGCTGAGGCATCGTCTGCTCGCACTTCGCTCGGCGTGGCGTGCAGTGTCGTTCTGTTCGCGATCATTGCGGTAAGCGCCTTTAACCTCGGCGCTAGAGGTGCTCCTCAACAGGTCGTGCGTAGTTAAGCCCCGTCAACGAGAGTGCGAATCTATGCACCCTAGTTTGACGAGAGTGCACTTCGAGATGTGCTGGGCGTTCGAAATTTGCCGCATCGAAAGATGCTTAAACCTGCACTCGCACTAACTGACTAACTGAGAGTGCTGATCTCAGCACTCTCAAACGGCTAACGAGGCAAGCGCCTGGTCGAGGTCCGTCCACAGGTCCTCAACGTCCTCGACTCCAACGCTCATGCGCAGCAGGTTCTCGGGAACGGTGAGGGATTCGGAAGCGAAACGTCGGCGGCGCTCAAGAGTGGACTCTACCCCGCCCAGAGAGGTTGCAGGAGTCCAGACCCGCAAACGGGCAACAACCTGATCGGCCTCGTCGGCACCTCCCGTAGGCACCACACCGAGAATCGCTCCGTAGCCGTCCATGACGCGGGTGGCGGTGATGAACCCCGGGTCGTTGGCTAGCCCTGGGTAGCGCACCTCGGCAACTTGCGGGTGCTTCTGTAGCCGTCGCGCGAGTTCCATTGCATTGGACTGCGCCCGTTCCACGCGCAGAGCGAGCGTGCGCAAGCCCCGCAGGGCCAGCCATACCTCGAACGGACCAGCGATCGCACCGTGCAGCGTGCGATAGGCGCGAATGGTCTGGTGCAGGTGCTCAGAATCGGTCAGGACAATGCCGAGAACCACGTCCGAGTGGCCCGCCAGGTATTTGGTGGCCGAGTGGAGCACCAGGTCCGCTCCGAGCGTGAGCGGGCGCTGTAGCAGAGGGGTGGCAAAGGTGTTGTCCACCGCGACGAGTGCGCCTGCGGAGTGAGCCGCATCAATGAGCCTGGGAAGGTCTGCGACCTCAAGCATTGGATTCGTGGGGGACTCGAGGAGCACCAGGTCCGCACCGTCAAAGGCTGAGATGGTTGCCTCGGTCTCCGCGATATCCACCTTCACAACCTCGACGTTGTTCCGGTCCGCAAGATCCTGTGCGAATCCCAGGGTCACCTGGTAGGCGTGGCGCGGCACGACCAGCTTTCCGCCGTGCGGCACAAGCGAGAGCACTGAAGCGATCGCGGCCATGCCAGAGCCAAACACGATTCCGGGGTTGGTGGACTGTTCGAGGTCAGCGACTGCCTGCTCGAACGGTTGCCACGTCTCGGTGTCCATGCGGGTGTACAGGAGTTCACCGGGAGCGGCCACACCCTGGGACACGTAGGTTGAGGACATGACGATCGGCGGGTTGACCGGACCGCCCTGTACTTTGTCAGGGCGCCCAGAGACCACCGCGAGAGTTGCTGGGGAGAGCCCTTCAGGGTGACTGTGCCCGCCCTGCTCGTTACTGCCCGCAGCAGCCTGTCCAGCGATACTAGGCCCTTGATACGCACCAGCGTCAACATCGCTGGAACTGCCTGAACTGTGGGGACTGCCAACCTGAGACGCGGGGATGGGCGTAACCGACTCGTCGGAAATATGGGTGGAGCTTGTGAGATTTTGCTTATCGGCAGTCATACACATGAGATTACGCCTGCAGCTCCGGTAAAGTCTCACCCGATGGCTTAGATGTCCACGTTGTAATATTCACATCGCCGCGCGTCGACGACACCGAGAAAGGCTGCGACAAGTGTCTCAGCGAGCTACCGTCATGGTCCTCTTCGGAGGACGTTCGGGCGAACACCCGATTTCCTGCATCACCGCGTCCTCGGTTCTGAAGGAGATCGACCGTTCGCGCTTCGACGTGATTCCCGTGGGCATCACCCAACAGGGCCAATGGGTGCTCCTGGACGATGACCTTACCGATGTGCAGACCGACGACACTGGCCTGCCCTTTGTCGCCGACAACGGCACCGAGATACTGCTGCCACTCGCGCAGGGCAACTCAAACTTCCGGGTGCTGGAAAACAACGGCCAGGTCCGCGGACTCGGCCACGTTGATGTGGTGTTCCCGCTCGTGCATGGCCCGTTCGGTGAGGATGGAACCCTGCAGGGGCTGCTCGACCTCATCGACCAACGTTACGTCGGCGCTGGCGTGATCGCGTCCGCCGTGGGCATGGACAAGCACTACATGAAGGTCGTTCTTGAGGGTCACGGCATCCCTGTCACACCGTTCGTGACCGTGTTCCCGGGGCAATGGGAGTCCGACCGCGCCGGAGTCTTGGCGCGGATCAGCGAACTCGAGTTCCCGCTGTTCGTGAAGCCTGCACGCGCCGGGTCCTCGCTTGGCGTCTCCAAGGTGGACAGTCTTGACGGGCTTGACGCAGCGCTTGCGGAGGCCCACAAGCACGACCCCAAAGTCCTCATCGAAACCGGCATCTCCGGACGTGAAATCGAATGTGCTGTGCTCGGTGGCCGGGCGGGTGCACCAGCCCGCACCTCGTTCCCCGGCGAGATCGCGATTGCCTCGGGCGAGTACGACTTCTACGACTTCGAGGCCAAGTACGTCGATGATGCTGCGGCCGAGTTGTCCTGTCCAGCCGAGCTTTCCGACGATGTTGCCGCCCAGGTCCGAGACCTCGCGGTCCGTACGTTCACCGCACTCGGCTGCGAGGGTCTAGGCCGCGTGGACGTGTTCGTCCAGGAAGACGGCACCGTCATCGTGAACGAGATCAACACGATGCCCGGCTTCACGCCCATCTCGATGTACCCACGTATGTGGGAGCGCACCGGCATCCTGTACAAGGATCTGGTGACCGAACTCATCGAACTCGCACTCGAACGCCCGGTTGGCCTGCGTTAAGGCTATTGCCGCGGCGTTTGGCGTTACTGAGACAAAAACGGTTGTAACTATGCGTGAGTAGCGCATAGTTACAACCGTTTTTGTCTCAGTAATGAAGTGGACCGATCTCCGCGAAGCTATTCACACGCCTTGGTGGCCGGAATCTTCGACACGCCATTCGCCACATCCAGTAGCGCAGCGGTCGGCTGGCTGGCGTTCAACGAGGCTGGCACCTGAACCATCATCGCGGGTTCGCGCCCATATGTGACAAAGGTGAAACTCGTGTCGCTGGGGTATGCAATCCAGTCGAACGTTTCCGGCTCCCCAAACATGTCCAGAGTGATGGATTGGCAGTCCTCTGAAGCGGTCTCAGGTTCCTCCACACCGCACGTAAACGTTATGGCGGCGCCGCCCTCACCCCACGCCGCAGTGGCCTGGCTGGTCGTCTTCGCCCGATCTTGCTCCAGCACCTGATCCGGCAACGACAACACCACTTCGGCGCAGATCGGCTCAGTTGCATAGGTGCCGGCCGGAACAGAGATGACGGGCGTGCAGGCGGTTAGCCCAAACATGAGGACACATGCTGTAGCGGTCACAGCAGAAGAACAAGAAATACGCACGTCTCCCACCTTAGCCGCTGAGCCCTCGACATCATGGGCGCGCCGGCATTAGTGGCGGGCTGGGAGTGATTTGTGCGCTGGTGGTTTTGATTTGCGACGAGTCGGTTTGTTCCAGCGTCACCTCACTGTGGTGTGGCTGGGCTGGGGATTGAACCTCCACACGATGTTTCGGTTCTGTCGGCGCTGTTACGCAAAAATAGCGAAACAGTGCCGACGCAGCCGCAACATCGGATCTGTGGGGCTTCGCAAGGCATCTGTATCTCACCAGGTGGATGGTATCCATGTGGAAGTTTTCGCTGGTCAGGAATGGTTTCCGTGTGGAAGGTTTTCCATTCGTTGAAAAACTTGTTGACCAGCACTGATGCGCATAACTGCTGGTTGGATGCTGTGTTTTATGTTTCAAGTGTCATTTCCTTTGTGTTGATGCGGGAGATTCTGATGTTCTGTGCAAGGTGTTTAACTAAATTCCCCTATTTCTGGGCCATATAACGCGATTGTGTTCGAGTGCTGACCTGCGCTAACGTCAGATCGCTCGCGTCATAGGAGCTGGCGCGTGGTGCAGGCTGCAATGCGCGTTTGCAGGGGAGTATCAATCGAATAGGGGAATCGTGTTCGAGACACGAAAAACACACCGACTCATTGGGGTCAGTGTCATTGGAGCCCTTGTGGCGTCCTTTGGTGTGGTGGGTCCAGCCGCCGCACAAGAAGTTGAGCCTACCGATGCGTCAAGTATCGTAGCGTCGCTTGTTGATGAGGTTGCGCTTGAGCAAGCAGTGGAAGGGTTTACTGCGGGCGATGAAGCGTCTGTCGCAGAACTTGCAGCAGTGGTTGCTCCGGAGCGGGGCGTTGATGTTGAAGCGGCATCACATGTTTCGCTGGTGGACGGTGAACTGGTCCTGGCGTCTGACGAGGTAATCGGTGATGGTGGGGATGGCCTAGAAATCGGCATCAGTTACGCCGGTGCAAGCCAGGCCGCTGAGATTGTTGATGGGGTTGCTGTTTCTACTCAGGTAGAGGCTGGGCTAGATATTGTTGCGCGTGCTACTGATGGTGGTGCGCAGGTGTTGGCTGTGTTGGCTGATGAGAATGCGCCAACTGAACTTGCGTTTGATCTGGACTTGCCTGAGGGTGCAACGCTTGAACAGCTTGTGGATGGTTCGATTGCTGTGTTCGCACCGGTCGAGACCGAGGTTCCGTTGCCCGGCGAAGAGGAGCGTTTTGACGCGGCGGTCCTGGAGATTCTGGGTGAAGACATCTTCTTATCCGATGATCTTGATGTGTTGGATGCGATCACTGATGAGCAGTTTGAGTTGCTTATGCAGATCCCTGATGAGGAAACCAAGACTGTTGTGGTGAATCAACAGGTCGGTCTAATCCACGCTCCCTGGGCTGTGGATGCTGAGGGCAAGGCGCTGGAAACCTCATACGATTTTGTCAACGGAATGCTCATCCAAAACGTGGTCACAGACGAGAACACTGTATTCCCAGTAGTTGTGGATCCGAAGGCTTCACTGGCAGACCGCATCTGGGCTGGAGTGGGTTGTTTGTCGTCGGTCCTGGGCTTAGCGCTTGGGGGTGTTGCAGTCGTGAAAGCTTCAGCCAAGTTACTCAAACTATTCAAGGCCGCAAAACCAGGAACAAGCCTTTACAATGCGTATCAACAGTTTAAGAAGCTCGAGAAACTCGATAAAAACGCGATGAAACTGGTATTCACGGCAGTGAAGGATTACTTTGTTGCTTACGCGAAGAACATCGGCAAGGGTGTCACGGCAGCAAAAAATGCAGCAATCAAGAAAATCCAGTCCTACTCGACTAACAAAATGGTGATCGCAGGTCTGGCAGCGAAAGGGCTGATCGACGTCGCGGCGGATGTCCTTGGGTTCACTGATTGCAAAGTGATGGTGACAGGGTGGAAATCTTAAGGTTCCTTTCGTTGGCAACTGATCCGTTGTTGGCTGGCTTCTTCTTGTATCTTTCGTTGCCGACGCTGCTGAGAAGGTATGAGACGTCAAACTACTGGTTAGCGTTGTTGTTCCTGGTCGCTGCTATCGGTGCGGGTGCTCGCCCAATGTTGGAGTTGGGATGGCTGGCCGGCCTCTACTCTCCGATAGCCGCGCTGCTGGTACTTGGTCTTGCGTGGAGGAAAGCTCGCAGTCTGTTGAACCGAGACGAGAAGATCTTAGTTCAGTTCTTCTTCAAGAAGCCGCCAGTGTACGGAAAAAACATCATCTGACGTATGCGGCTGTGGTGTCGGTATGCTGATCCGCTTGCCTTCGGTGGTAGACCCGTAGGCAAGCGGATCCAGAGAAAACTAGTGTGACCATCAGGGTCGAGGACGTACGATTCTAGGATTGCTCGGTTCTCTCTCGATATGTGGGTTTGCGTAGTGGCACACTAATTGCTGCAAGGTTATCGTTGCTATGCTCCGTGAGCGTTGGGAAGTAACCAGTCTAAAGGCGTAGTGGCAAACTAAAGCGGCTCTTCTTGGTGATCGGATCAGAGAACGTTTGCAAGTAAAGGAGTGAACGCTGTGGGATACGTAGTGCTGTTCGTGATGTTTGTGCTTTACGGGTGGGGCGTCATTTCCACGGCGCTTGGTTCCTATGGATTAGGAATTGCGTGGAGCGGATGTTCACGTAGGTTGTTTAACAAGCCCGTAGTGTTCTGGGCAGCGCTTATCCTGTCTCATGTGATTGCTGCACTCCTGATTGTTGACGGATTCGGGAAATTCGAGCGAATTGCTCCGCTGCTGAGTGCCGTCATAATCGGTGTCAGCGCAGGCGTCCTACACGGCCGTTACATCGCCCGCAAGAATCCCGAGCCACAGCCAGAGAGCTTTTTTCGGAGCTAAGTGCTTAACACGCATGCGCACTGATCCTGGCGCCCCAGAAAACCTTGCCTCACGGCTCTTACCTGCGCTAACGTTCCAGGCGTGTCCTAACTTGGGTCGCTAAGATGCTGAGGGATGCTAAGGGGATCCATTGATTGCTATCTTTGCTTTTTTGCTGTGGTCAATCTATGCCGTTGGATTGATTTTTGCAGCGTGTAGTGCTTTTGCAGTCGGCCTTATGCTTACCGGAGCGCGTGAATCAGCGCTCAATCAGTCGTTGGTAGCTTGGCTTGTGTACTTGGTTATTTTCATGACTATTCCGGTATCGATACTTAATGGTGTTCCAACCTGGAATCATGCAATTCCTATGGGGGTCGGAGTGGTTCTCGGTGTCGTTACCGGACTCTTTTACGGTAGGTCCCTGCCGCGCGGTCAAGACTGAAACATCGGCGCGGTCAGGCACGGGAGTGGGGCAGGCCGCGCAAACACGGTAACGTGAGACACGTGAACCCACCAAACCACGACGCTGACCTGCTTGTAGGCGACCTTGATGAATCACAACTCCTTGCCCGGATCTTCCCGCTGCTCCCCACAAACTCCGGTGTGCTACTTGGTCCTGGAGATGATTGCGCGGTTGTCTCTGCGCCGGATACACGCTTTGTCGTGTCCACCGATATTCTCATTGAGAACGTTCATTTTCGCCAAGAGTGGTCAACCGGATATCAGGTGGGTTGGCGGGCTGCGATGCAGAATCTCGCGGATATCGCGGCGATGGGTGCGCGTCCAACGTCGCTTGTGGTTGGGTTGGCAATTCCAAAACAGTTGCAGGTGAACTGGGTAACTGAGTTCGCACGGGGTTTGGGTGATGCTGCACGCCAGGTTGGTGCAGCGGTTGTTGGTGGGGATCTGTCGGGTGCTGAACAGATCTTTGTGTCGGTGACCGTGCACGGGGACCTGGAGGGGCGCGCTCCGGTGCTGCGCTCAGGCGCGCGGGTCGGTGATGTTGTTGCGCTGGCTGGCTGTACGGGTTGGTCAGCGGCTGGTCTCGACGTGCTCTTACGTGGCGGGTTGCCCGAAGATGGCCTCGATGGTTCTCTGTCTACCGCCTCCGCACAGATGGTGGCTCTCGCCCTTCAGTCGTTCCTCACCCCAACCTCGCCGATTGAACTGGGATCAGTTGCGGGCAAGGCAGGGGCAACAGCACTCATGGATGTCTCCGATGGCCTCATACGCGATGCACAGCGTATCTGCGCCGCATCGGGAGTCGAGATCGTATTCGACTACGACGCCCTACTCAACGCCGTGCAGGCACCCGTCCACAACCCCAACCTCACCTTCACGGGGCCACCCACCCAGGAAGTATCGACTCGCGGCGCACTCCCGAAACTTGCCCGCCTGCTGGGAGCCGCGAATGCGGATGAAGTTGACCTGCTCGTCGCCAAGTGGATGCTGACTGGGGGAGAGGACCATGCACTTCTCGCCACCTTCCCGAGCGAGACGGGTGTGCCCGCAGGATTTGCGACGATCGGGCGGGTCACAGCGTCATCCGTGCCTCCCAGCACTCCCACGGAAACACGACGACCCGCAACGCGCTGGGGCGCGGTGCGGGTCGAGGGAATCGAGTTGGACGCCGATGGCGTTGGTTGGGATCACTTTCGGTAACGGACCTCTAGCAGGTGTTCGCCACCGAACTCTTCCAGTTTCTCAACGTTGTCGTACTTGAAGTTGTGCCGCTCGTAGAATTTGCGAGCACGGAGATTCTTCTCGAATACCCACAGGGTCAGTGATACGCCCTCTGGGACGGTTTCGTCGACGGCCTGCATGAGCAGTTTCGCCACGCCAAGGCCCCAGGCCTCAGGGTCGAGGTACATCGTGTAGAGGGTGCGGTCCCCGGGTTCCGCATCCTCGTCGGGCGATGGGCCAACTGATGCGAAGCCAAGAGCGCGGCCAGCCGATTCAGCGATAAACACCTGGGTGTCATCCCGGGACAGCACGGTCTGCCATACAGGTACCTTGTCCTGAGGGTCGAGGCTGTTGAGGTAGTCGGCGGGGACGTAGCCTGCGTATGCCTGTTGCCACGACAGTGTGTGGATACGCGAGATGGTCAAGACATCGATGAGCTCAGCATCTCTGACAACAACGCTTTCAAGTTCTTCTACCATCCCTACAGACTGCCACGTTTGCGCACGTGTGTGAAGAGAACGCGTCTGGGTGGGGACATCTTCACTGCATCGTTACAACGGGTAGACATGAGGAAGATTCCATTTCTTGTCGGAGTATGGGTAGGGCTTGGCCTTGTGTGTCCCCGATACGGGCCTTCACACTCGTTTCGGTGTTGCGGTTCTGTCGGCAGTGTTACCAGAAAAGATGGGGACACCGACGACAGGACCGTAACATTGACCTATCGCCCCCGAAGGCGGACATGGCAGTGGGTGGGTAGCGCGGCTGACCGGGGAGGTGGGTGAGCGCGATTGCTTCACTGGACACACAAAAAGACCCCCGGCACTGCCGAGGGTCTTCTTGAAGATGAAGTGGTGCGGTATCTAGCCGCTCCTCAACATCAGATGTTGCGAGTCACCTTGCCAGCCTTGAGGCAGGAGGTGCAAACGTTAAGGCGCTTTGGCGCACCGTTGACGATTGCGCGAACGCGCTGGATGTTTGGGTTCCAACGGCGCTTCGTGCGCACGTGCGAGTGCGAGATGCTGTGCCCGAAGCTTGGGGCCTTTGCGCAGACGTCGCAGTTAGCAGCCACGGTCTCTCCTGATCGTCGTGCACGCCGCGAGGTGCGGCGAAGTCAATTTCAATACTGTTCACACGAAGCAGCATGGACACTTGAACGAACTGTTCGAAAACGTCGCGACTGCTTCGCACATACCCGAACCGGGCAACCTCACTAGATTAGCGGATATTGACCCACTTACCCAAATTGAGTGCCTAACATCACGGGATTCCGCGATCATGAAAACCTGACCGAGGACACTGCTCTTGTTCCATGCGGGTTCTTTCCGCGCAGCCCTGTGCAGCAGTCACCATATTAGCGAGCGAATATGCCGCTCTGGACCGATAAACGGCAAAAACAGTCGTGAAATGAGCCACGTTCAGCACGTTACGTCGCTCGACAGGACGGCGGAGCACTGTCTATGTGCCAATAAATGTCAGGGGGAGGCGGTAACTTAGTTGGGTATGCGTGGGTGACGAGCCTGCGAGGACACAACCGGTTATGTTGGCCGAGCTGTTGCAGGTGCATGTCCTGTGCGAGCGCAGACCCGCATTGCCGCAAAGCTTGGCACGTGTGCGGAGGAATCCTTTCGATATGCAGGACAGCAGTCAGCTTGTCTTTGGCTTGACGGGTAGCGAACTACTTGGGTGGTTCGACACCGCTGTGCAAGCGTTCGAGGAGTGCCATGACACCTTGAATCGGGCGAACGTGTTCCCCGTTCCCGATGCGGATACCGGGACAAACATGTTGCTCACAGTGCGTGGCGCCGTACACGGTGCGCGGGAGGCTGATCCACGGCAACCCGCACTCCTGCTCGCTCGTGCGGCGTACGGTGCGCTTACGCACGCGCGCGGCAACTCGGGCATCATCCTCGCCGAATACTTGGGTGGTTTGGCCCGCAGTGTGCAAGCCACAGCCTTCGCGGAGGCGGGAACGCAACTCGCTCAAGCCCTCGGTGCGGCGTCGAGCAGCGCCTACGGAGCCGTTGCCCAACCGGTTGAAGGCACGATTCTCAGTGCGGCGCGCGCTGGGGCGAATGGGGCGCTGGGTGTGGCCGACTCGTCGCCAAGCGAGGTGATCGCGGCCGCAATCACGGGAGCGACCGAAGCGCTGGACCGCAGCCACCTGGAACTTGAGGTACTTGCCCGTGCAGGTGTGCTCGACGCTGGTGCCTACGGTCTGATCGTGTTGTTGTCCGCGCTCCAGCAGGTGCTGTCGGGCGCGCCGATCGTACGGCGCGAATTGGGATCGGCGGTTGTCTCCGAATCTGACGGTTCGGTTCATGCAGACGGCGAATTCGAGGTCATGTGCTTGATTCGAGTCCCAGATGAAGCGCTGATTTTCGACGATACGGTGGCTCACACCGCCGCGTTCCGCAGGGTGCTTTCGCAGTTGGGCGAATCCGTTGTCGTGATTGGCGGGGTGCCAGATTCTGGCGTGACGGTCTGGAGCGCCCACGTGCACACCAATATGCCAGATCAGGCCATCACCGCGTTGGAGTCGGAATTGCCCGGTGTGGTGCTGTCACAGGTTGTCGTGCGAAATCTTGAGCGACAGGTGGCCGTTTCTGATGGCTTTGGTGCAGCGGTTCGTCTTGTGGTGTGTGCGTCGGGCCCGTTGCTTGCGCTCGATCTTGCAAGGGCTGGTGCCGTGGTGTGTGTCGAGCGGGCGCAGGAACTCGGCGTCGCAGATGTTGAACGAGCATTGACTGAGGTGCACGGAGCATCCGAGGAACACGGCGGTGATCATGAGACTGCTCTTGACGCGGTCGTGATTGTGAACTCGAGTCGGCTGAGCCGGGAACTTGAGAATATGAGCAGGGTTGTTGGGACTGTTGTCGCAATAGACGATGCACAGGTTGTCGCGGCCACAAGCGCCGTGTTGACGGCGTGGGAGCATGAACCGGAGTTGGCCGCGCAACGCTTGACTGAGATAGGCCAAGATTGCGTTGACTCGCTCGTGACGATGCGGGTGGAGGTACTGGACAGACCGCGTCTCGCACCGCTCGTCAACGAGATAGCCGTACACGAACGTGGCGTTCCCGTGGTGACCCTGCTGACTGATCGTGACTGTCCACCATCCGTTATCGCTGATCTCACCGACGGGCTTGAACGAGCCCATGCAGATGCGGAGGTAATCGTTCTGGGTTCCGGAACACTGGGGAACGGACTGACGGCAAGCGTGGAGTGGATCGATGACTGAAGCGAAGCACATTGCGGAGGAGCAGCGGGTCGCCCCGTGGACCGACAGCGAATCCGAGTCTGTTCCGTTCATGCACCGTTCGCTGGCCAGGTTGTTGGGCACCCGCACCGCAGCACCGCTTGCCAAGATGGGGCTCGAAACTGCCGGTGACCTGTTACGGCACTATCCGCGCCGCTATGCCGAACCGGGAACGCTGACGCCCCTTTCCCAACTGCAGGAAGGAGAGCACGTCACGGTTGTCGCGGAGATTGTGAGCGCCACAGTACGCCATATGCGCTCGCGGTCCGGGGCAATGCTGCAGGCCAAGGTGACCGATGGGCAACAGATGCTCTCCTTGACGTTCTTCGCCAAGCGGTCGGGTGTGCTGCGCATGCACGAGGACAAACTCAAACCGGGGCGTACGGGCTTGTTCACCGGAACCGTGTCCAATTACCGAGGAGAGATACAGCTTGCGCACCCCGACTACCTGATCGTTGGGGTGGACGCCGGCGACGAGGACGAAGCGGTCGCCGCTGCAAGCCGCCCGATCCCTATGTACCCCGCAACCGCTGCCGTTCCGACGTGGCGGATTGAACGGTGCGTCGCCACGGTGCTCGGCCAGATGCGACCTACTGATCTGGATGATCCGCTGCCGGCCTCTGTGCGCGCAGCACGTAGACTCGACACCCTGTTTGACGCGTATAAGAGGATCCACCAGCCCGAGAATGACACTGATTGGCACCGTGCGCGCAGGCGTTTTCGATACGAGGAAGCGTTCGTGGTGCAGTCTGCCTTGGTCCGTCGCAAGCAGGAACTGAAGGATCTGGTTGCCGTTGCGCGGCCTGTACGCACGGATGGGAACTCAATTCTTGCTGCTTTCGAACAGCGCTTACCGTTTGAGTTGACGCAGGGGCAGTTGCAGGTCGGGGAGGAGATCGCGGCGGATATCTCCGAAACCCACCCCATGCAGCGACTGCTGCAAGGTGACGTAGGTTCGGGAAAAACCGTTGTCGCACTACGTGCGATGCTCCAAGTCGTCGATGCCGGAGGGCAGGCAGCACTCCTCGCGCCAACTGAGGTTCTGGCCGCTCAGCATGCGCGCAGTATCGAGGGCATGCTCGGTGACCTCGCGTTTGGCGGGATGCTCGGTGGAGCGGACAACGCTACCCGGGTAACTCTTCTGACCGGGTCCATGCCGACTGCCGAGAAGAAAAAAGCCCTGCTTGAGGCAGCCTCAGGGCAGGCGGGTATTGTGATTGGAACCCACGCGCTGCTGAGCGACAATGTACAGTTCGCGGACCTCGGCCTGGTTGTCGTAGACGAACAGCACCGGTTTGGGGTGGAACAGCGTGACGCACTGCGAGCAAAAGGGAACAACTCACCGCACCTACTCGTCATGACCGCGACCCCCATCCCACGCACAGTCGCCATGACCGTGTTTGGGGACCTGGAAGTTTCCGTGCTCAAGGGCCTGCCCGCAGGGCGCGCACCCGTACAGACCCACATCGTCCCGGCAGACAATGCCGCGTGGATGCAACGGACGTGGGCTCGGGCACGCGAAGAGATCGATCAGGGGCGCAGAGCCTACGTTGTGTGCTCACGGATCTTCGCCGACGATGATTCGGGCGATAGCGAACCCACCACTGACTCTGGATTCTTCGCGGACAGCGACGGCCTCTTCGCCATGCCCGAAGGCCAGAGCGACGGTGAACGGGACCTCGTCTCCGTGACCGAACTCTATGGACAGTTGGGGGCCATGCCAGTCTTTTCAGGAATCAGCATCGGGATGCTGCACGGAAAGATGAGCTCCGTTGAGAAGGAAGCCGCGATGGCTCAGTTCGCGTCCGGTGAGATCCAACTGCTCATCTCGACCACCGTGATCGAGGTGGGTGTGGACGTGCCGCAAGCGAGCGCCATGATCATTATGGACGCCGACCGGTTCGGCATCTCACAGCTGCACCAGCTTCGTGGACGTATCGGACGTGGTTCATTGCCCGGAGTCTGCCTGCTTGTCGCTCCCATCAAGGAAGAATCCGACGCCGTCGTCCGACTCACAGCGTTGGCCAGCACAACCGACGGATTCGAACTTGCCGCCACCGACCTTGAACTGCGGCACGAAGGCGACGTTCTAGGAGCCGCCCAGTCTGGACGCGGCTCAACCCTGCGACTCCTACGCGTCATGCGCGACGCCGATCTGATCGCAATGGCACGCTCGGACGCCGAACAGATCATCGCAGAGGATCCCGAACTACGAGAACATGCAACCTTACGTGTCACCATCGACGAATATCTCGACCAAGACACCCAGAAATTCTTGGATCGTTCGTAAAGCGTTTAGACTCTTTTGGTGACAAGAATCGTTGCCGGCACCGCTGGCGGAAGAGCCCTCAAAGTCCCACCGAAGGGAACCCGCCCAACAAGCGAACGCGTGCGCGAGGCGATCTTCTCCCGGCTCGACCACTATGACGTGCTCGAAGATGCACAGGTGCTCGACCTTTTCGCAGGTAGCGGGGCGCTAGGGCTTGAGGCAGTAAGCAGGGGAGCCCGCGGTGCTGTGCTCGTTGAGGCACACCGGGCCGCAGCACAGATCTGCCAGAGCAACGTGACGATCCTTGGCTTCGAGAATGTAGCAGTCGTGCAGGAAAAGGCCGAGAACTATGTGACACGGGCTCAACCGCGCCCGTGGGATGTCGTGTTCCTAGACCCTCCGTACGATTTCTCGGACGAATCCCTTACCGCGATCCTCGCGAACCTCGAAGCCACCATGCATGAGTCGGGGGTGGTCGTGGTTGAGCGTTCAAGTCGTAGCCCTAAACCAACCTATCCGGCCTCGTGGCGGCTTATCACGGAGAAGAACTACGGCGAAACCACCGTGTTCTACTACGAACCGGACCTGCCAGACCCACACACGGGCTCCCAACCGGTCATCGACTGAACATACCTCAAACTGTCTCTTCCACCATGCTTCATACTCGCTGGGGCCAAATTCTCCCGGGTACGTATGTTTTTAGGAGGCAGGTGGACGAAAAATGCCCCAACGATTATGAGATGGCAAGATCCACAGAGCGGCTACGTTCCCTTTCCGCTCGGGCACCCCACGGCTGACGCAGCCTATCCGCCCGGGAGCCCTTCCGCTCAGACGCCCCTTCGCGTAGACCCCTACCGTTACTTGGCCGAGCGATAATGAACGTGTGACGATCAACAAACTCGACGCCCGTCTTGAAGCCCAGTACTGGCCCAACACGCACCGGCGCATGGCTTCAATCGGCCTGCTCAAGGCTTTGTTGGTTGATGGCGAACCCCTCTGGACTCGGGTCGCCAAGGAAACTTGGGGTCAGTGGTTAATCGCCTCGTGGCTCGGACAATATACCAATATCCAAACCCCTGAGGAGTTGGTAGTAGCGCAGGAGAACTCCCAAGGGGAGTTTTCCCTGGGGCTCGGGGGAATGTCGCTAGCCTATGGTGCCAGTCCTGGGTATTTCCCCTATGACAAGATCCCCCTGCTGACGTGTTTTTGCGGCGATGAACTGTGCAGCTATGTGGCGTGCACCGTTACCTTTGAGGCCGATTATGTGACCTGGAGCGGCTTCGGTTGGGTGGGGCCTGATTATGAAACTGAAGATGAAACCATCGGCTGGGCGTTCTCTCCGCTACATGACACGGACCTTCTTCGGTTCGATCAAAGCCAGTACCACCAGACACTCCAGCACTGGCTCAACCAGCCCACGCCGGAGCTCTGGGATGCTGAGGCTGCTCGACGGGCAGCACGCAACGGGCTCTTCGGCCAAGGAGTTGTTCCGCGGCTGCGTCGCAGAAGATTCCCGGACGAGTTAAGGCAACGCTTGACACGCGCGCTATACGAGATCGACCCCGTGCGTTTAAGAGAACTTGCCTACGTCGATCCCACGTTCTACGACAACCTTGAGGGAGACTTCTGGGCGCGCGGATACCGGGCCTACCTAAAGAACCCCGAACGGACGCTCACCGCGGCACTCGAATACTGTTTCCGGCTGCCCGTTGACCGCGAACGCATCGCCCGGGTGGTTCGAGACTGAACCCTGAGTAACGCAAGACCGGAACACCTTCTACTCAGGCATCCCGCCGCACAAACACAAACGGCTGGAACCGCAGGCGAACCTGCGATCCCAGCCGTATCGTCGGCAATCAGAAAATCAGTCGATGAACCCAACCGGAACCTGATCCAACTCATCAGGCTCAAACAGCCGCACCGAATCCCCGGCAACTGACTCCTCAACCCGCAGCGACGGTGCGAACTCGGGGTCGCACGCCTCCACGAGTTCGCGGCGCAAAGCGGCGCGCAACGGCCACGCAGCGATCAGGTTTTCACCCACATAGGTTTCAGGAGCAACCCACAGGGTCACAAGCATGAGCGC
The DNA here is from genome assembly GCF_042683685.1 of Populibacterium corticicola. NCBI lineage: Bacteria > Bacillati > Actinomycetota > Actinomycetes > Micrococcales > Jonesiaceae > Populibacterium > Populibacterium corticicola. The sequence continues at coordinate 70,548 of NZ_JBHUOP010000001.1, forward strand.
TGGAACGGGAGGCTCGCCCTCGCGGATGGATGGTTGAAAGTATGGGATATCCAAAATCTTGCCGCCATGCCGCGCATAAAAACGCAGGCGCTTGGCTGGATCGCCGTGCTCCTCGGATGGAGCGTGATAGGTGGGGTGCTCGACCTCGGCCATGACGATGGTCGGGTTGAACAACTCGCGCCACGCCTTGATCGAATAATCCAGCAGAGCACCACCAACCCCGCTGCCGCGCAGGCCGGGCTGAAGCGCGAGGTACAGCAGGAGCATGACGCCCTCTTGGGTTGGGGTGGTGCCAACTGCGCCAGCGATGATCTCGTCGTCTTTTACGGCCCCGATTACGTGCAGGTAATCGTTGTTGCAGGACTCGACGAACTCCTCAAGATCAACAAGCTCCGTGGGCGGGAAGGACGGCGCAAGCACGGAGTTGTAGAACTCCGTGAGTTGTTCTGGCGATTCAAGTACTTGAAGCGAAAAACCCATGCGTCCATCATGACGTGTTTGCGCCGGAAAATCACGCCCGGCCCACCAAGGTGTACTACCGTGAGTTACGTGAGTATTGCTGTATGCCCCGGTTCATTCGACCCGATTACGCTCGGACATCTCGACGTGATCGAGCGAGCCGCCGCGCTTTTTGACCGTGTTTTCGTTGGAATTGCGCGCAATTCGTCGAAAACACCGCTGTTCGATTTGCCGCAGCGCGTGGCGCTTGCAACGGATGCGGTAGCGCATCTCCCCAACGTTGAAGTGGTAGAGGTCCCCGGTCTTCTTGTGGACTTTTGCACATCTGTTGGGGCGAGCGCGATTGTGAAAGGCATCCGGGGAGCCAGTGATTTTGATGCCGAAACCCCCATGGCGCTCATGAACCATCATCTGACGGGTGTGGAAACCATCTTCCTGCATGCGCGACCGGAGGTGGCGCACATCGCATCATCACTTGTGAAGGATGTCATGCGATTCGGGGGTGAAGTTGCCGATATGGTCACTGAACCCGTCTATGCGGCCATGCAGCAGGCAATGGCCGAGAAGAACCTGTATATCCGTGACACGTCACGTAAGGATGAGCAATGAACGATTCCCGCGAAACTTTTGTTGAGGGCGAGCAACTTGGCGTGCCCGCACTGATCGATGCGCTGACCGATGTGATTGAGCGGGCCCGTTCCATGCCGATGTCCTCCTCGGTCTTGGTGAACCGGAACGAGACGCTGGACCTGCTTGATGAACTGCGCGAGGCGTTGCCCACGCAGATCACACGCGCCGACGAGGTGCTCTCGGATGCGTCGCTGGTGTTCGAGGACGCGCAGGCTCAGGCTGAGGAGATCATCGGTTCGGCACGGGAACGTGCGGCGCAGTTGGTCAGCCAGCAGCAGATTGTGTTGCAGGCGGAGGCCGAGGCGCAGCGGATCGTGTCTGAGGCGCAGGGTGTTGCGCACAGGCTGATGGTAGACGCGGATGACTACTGCGATCGCCGCCTGGCTGACTTCGAGATTGATCTGGGTAAGTTGCTTGCTCAGGTTCAGGCTGGTCGCACCAAGTTGGCACAGCGCCTGGATGAGGCGGGTGAGTAGTTTTACTGGGCTGGTTGCGGTCTGGTCGTAGCCGCCTGGTGGCGGTTGTGGTGTGGCTGTTGCTGATTGCCGACGAGTTGGTGGCCTGAGAGCGCAGCATGCGTGTGTTGGTTGTCACCACGGTTTTCTGGCGCAAGGCTTGGGGAAGACTCACGCCGTAACGTAGACTTAACTGTTGGTCCCGCCAAGTGTGGGGCCAATGTTTTGACCGTTCACGATTGTCTGGTCGAATGGCATGCCGTAAAAGGCGAGCCGGGAGATTAGCTACGTGAGAGTAATAAGGGAGTTCATCATCGCAAACAATCCACGTTCGCCGTTTGTGCTCGATGTTTTGGAGCTCAGCCGTCGCCCGGGATCTATGCGAGAAGTTTCCTTGGATCTCCAGGCCAGCGATGGTTTTGGAACGGTAGTCATTGGAATTCCCCAAGACAGTCCGATCGAGGTCGATGCTCGACTGGAGTCGGTTGTTGAGGGTGTTCTCGTCAGCGGAACCATTGCAGGTGAAGCAGTCGGGGAGTGTGCACGGTGCCTTGATGAGGTCGTCTACGATATTGACGCCTCGTTCTCGGAACTGTTCTTCTACCCCGAACGCGCTAAAGTTGCTCAGGAAGAGGCTGAAGAGGACGCTGAGATCGTAGTTCTGGAAGACGATCAGATCGACTTGGAGCCTCTGCTTCGCGATTCTGTGGTTTTCGCGCTACCATTTCAACCGTTGTGTTCACCGGACTGCCCGGGATTGTGCTCTGAGTGTGGGGTGCGACTGGCAGATGAGGAAGGACACGCACACGAGGCGCGCGGCCCAATGTGGTCGTCGCTACAGAGCCTGTTCAACGAGACGAAAGAGAGCTAGCCGTGGCTGTTCCAAAGCGCAAGATGTCGCGCAGCAACACCCGTGCGCGTCGTTCGCAGTGGAAGACGACCGCAGCGAACCTCACCACGTGCCCGCAGTGCAAGGGCGACAAGTTGTCGCACACTGCGTGCCCAACTTGCGGTACCTACAAGGGCCGTCAGTACGCCGAGGCGCTGCGCACCGAGCACGCAAACTGATTCGGGTCTAATACCGACACAGTTGGAAGGAAACTCCGGTGGCTTCGAAGAAAATTCGACAAGTTACGCCGGCGTCAGAACTTCTCAAGAAGCTCGGGGTCCATTTGGACCCCGAGCTTCTTGTTCTAGCGCTGACGCACAGGTCGTTCGCACATGAGGCAGGCGGCATTCCCACAAACGAGCGCCTTGAGTTCCTCGGCGACTCTGTTCTTGGGCTCGTTGCCGCTGAGGCGTTGTATCTTGAGTATCCAGAACGTCCAGAGGGCGATCTGGCGAAGATGCGTGCTGCAACAGTTTCACAGCGCCCGCTTGCAAAGATCGCTCGCCGACTTGAACTCGGACAGTACATCCTGCTGGGCAAGGGTGAGACTCGAACCGGTGGACGTGATAAGGACTCGATCCTGTCGGACACCGTTGAAGCGCTCATTGGTGCCGTCTACCTGACTCATGGGCTTGAGGTCGCACAGAAATTCGTGCACTCGCTCATCGACGACATCCTCCACGAAGCCGCTGACCTTGGTGCGGGCTTGGACTGGAAGACCTCGCTCCAAGAGATATGCGCACGGCTCGGATTCGAAGCACCGGTTTATGAGAATGCCGGTGACGGACCCGATCATGCACGCACGTTCACTTCAACCGTCATTGTGGACGGTAAAGCATACGGAACCGGAACCGGCAGCGCTAAAAAGCACGCCGAACAGGAAGCCGCGGAGAATGCCTACCGCACTCTCAAAGCGTTAGAGGACGCCAAGCTCAAGAAAAATGCCTGAACTACCTGAGGTCGAAACCGTACGCGACGGACTCGAACGCCATATCGTCGGAAAGCACATAACCGCAGCTAAGGTGTACCGGGACTATTCCGTGCGCAGGCACGCTGGTGGGCCAGCCGACTTTGAAGCGCAACTTGCCGGGCAACAGATCGAGTACGTGGCTCGACGTGGAAAGTTCCTATGGCTCGGGTTGGTGGATACAGGTGCCGCATTGGTTGGGCACCTGGGCATGAGCGGGCAGTTGTTACTGAAATCCCGCGATGCCGAGGAGCCGGATTTACCCCGCCACGGCCGAGTCCGCATATGGCTATCGGGTGAGGAGCCGTTGGTCCTGGATTTCGTGGACCAGCGTACGTTCGGCTATCTGGCCGTGAGCGATGTCCTTGAAACCGTTGACGGGCTTCCCGGTGGCTTGGGCACCACGGTCGCCGGTGTCCCTCGGATTGTGGAACACATTGCCCGTGACCTCCTTGACCCCTATCTGGCCGACGGTACCGCGCAGCGTGCTGAGTTGAACCAGCGGATTCGCGCCAAGTCCTCCGCCATCAAAAAGGTGCTGCTCGACCAAGCCGTGGTGTCCGGTGTTGGCAACATCTACGCTGACGAGGCTCTGTGGCGAGCCGGTATTCATGGTGAGCGCCCAGCCGCACGGCTCAGCCGCAGCCAAGTCGCTGCGCTGTTGAATCATGCTCACGATGTGATGACTGAATCGCTGCGACAGGGTGGCACCTCATTCGACGCTCTGTACGTGAACGTCAACGGGGAATCAGGGTATTTCTCTCGGTCCCTCAACGCGTATGGACGTGAGAACGAGCCGTGCCTGCGGTGTGGAACTCCGATGCGCCGTTCAAGTTTCATGAACCGGTCATCGTTCTGGTGCCCGAAATGCCAGCCGAAACCACGCTCTACCCGCTGACGAGATACTTATTCAAGGCGGGCTCAATTGATCGCGCACTGAAGATTCGCTGCTGCTGAGGGTATTGCTCTCTCGGAACTTGCACTGAATGAATTGCGTCGCGCAGTTGAACGTCCAAGTGTCAATGAACTTCTGACGCGACTCTCGGCGCGTCAGATACATGATTACAACGGTGAGACAGCGGCAGAATCGGTGCGTGCTGAGCGGGAATCGTGGTGATCGTTCTCGACACTTCCGCTGCTCTCGAACTACTGCTTGCTCTTCCGAGGGCAATGCAAGTCCAAGAGCGCCTTGAGGAAGCTGAATGGCAGATCGTTGCACCCCAATTGCTGTTGATTGAGGTTTTGCAGGTTCTATCGCCGCGGGAATCACCAAGGAGCGAGATGCGGTGAAAGCTCAGGCGCTACTGCATGATTTGAGGCAGTAGGAAGCTCAAAATGCTATGTGATCGAGTAGTCGCGTGCGATGGACGAGGTTGCTTTACCCCACGCACTGGCGCGAACTCGGGCTTGGTGAGTCTCGAATGCGTCGTGATCAGTGAAGATCTCGTGGACGGTCCAGATAAGCGGATTATCTGACTGCTCAACTGAGAAGAGTACACACCCTGGCTCGGCGCGAGTGAGTTGGATGTGCTGTTCGAGGTGTTCTCGGACGATATCGGCCTCCTGTGTGTCTGAGCAAATGAGCCGGCCAGTCAGCACAATCTGGTTGTTCGGGGAATCCATGAACCCACTGTACTGTGCGGGTTTATAAGTGTCTCAATATGAGTTTGGGCCACAACAAGGTCGACTAATGTTAAGAGCCATAGGGAACGACAGGGGAGTATCACAGTGGATCTGCTGGACAAACATTGGGCTGTGGAACTGCAACGAATCGGTGGGAGCATCCATCAGGATGACGCTCCACCACTCACCCCAGCCGAAGAAGCAGAGCATCAAGCTGAGATCGCCCGGTACTACGAGATGCTTGATTCGCTAGAAGACAATGCCAAGGCGCTATCGAATGACACTGTCGCGCGAGCAATTCTATGGTCGCTGCAACCGCTCGATGATTATGGCATTTATGAAGCGGCTTATGGCGCGCTGCGTAACTTTACGCCGCAGGCTCTCGCTCAAGCGGCTGCCGATGTACTACCTGAATGGCTCGCTAGGTTTGGGGACCACACCAGTATCCAGGCTGCCCTGACAACGATCGCCTGGGACGACGAGGCCCTGGATATCCTCATCGAAGAGGGAAGGGAATGGACGACTGAGCAACGTAGTCTCGATCATGGAACTGGATCACGGTGCTCGGTGGAGGGATATACCGGACCTCCTGAACCCCCTAATGATCCGGCGGCGCAATGAACTGCCAGCATTTATCCGCGCTCTGGCAGCGCTGCCAGAAGATCGTTTCACTCGCGTCATGTCCAACATAGAACGAGCGAGACCTGATCTAGCAGCGAGACTCTTGGCTGACGTGAACTCTGAGCGTCAAATTCACTGAACAATAGAGCGTAACCGAGAGGCTACATACGAAGTCCCGGGGCCTCTCTATGAGAGCCGTCATGGACGGCAAGAAAACGTGAAGCTGGGGTGCATGTACTATCTCGGAATGCTCATCGCAATAGAAAACCCAAGTACCCCCGACATTACGAGACTGCTTAACGAACACCTCCAAGAGATGTACGCGACCTCTCCGGCAGAGAGCGTGCACGCTCTGGACATATCCGCGTTGCTACATCCCACAATCACGTTCTGGAGTGCACGAGAATCGGAACGCGGAGAACTGCTCGGGGTTGGCGCGCTGAAGCAATATGAGAACGGTACAGCCGAACTGAAATCAATGCGAACGGCATCGCGCGCACGCGGACAAGGAGTCGCAGCAACGATCCTCAGCCACATACTTGAGGTAGCGAAAGCTCGAGGCATTGCAGAGGTGAATCTCGAGACTGGAACCGAAACCTACTTCGCGGCGGCGCGGAGGCTCTACGAGCGGCATGGTTTTGTGATCCGTGAGCCTTTCGCAGACTATAAAGAAGACCCGCATAGTGTCTACTACGGGTTGACCTTGGAGAGCTAGGCAGACTTCAACGCAGTGAATCGTGCGTTCCAACGCTCCCGATCTGCGTGGGTGTGCACCGTGACGTGGTCTCTGGAATTGGTTAGGCTACCTGTTCATCTGTAGGTGCTGGAACTAGCACTCTCGAACCCCACTGGGCAGCTAGGAAGAGAAGGCATGGCGGAGAAGATTGACTTCAAGAAAACGCTCGATGCGTACCATGCGCGGCATGGAGAGCTTCGTCTCGTCGAAGTACCGCCCATATCGTATCTGATGATTGATGGGCATGGTGACCCCAACACCTCCACCTCATATGCGCAGGCGCTTGAGGCACTGTATCCGGTTGCTTACACCCTGAAGTTCGTGAGTAAACGCGAACTCGAGCGTGACTACGTGGTCCCACCACTCGAAGGGCTGTGGTGGGCGGACGACATGTCTGCGTTCACCGAGTCCCGTGACAAGACCCAATGGGACTGGACCATGATGTTGATGGTTCCGCAATGGTTGACCACCGCACATGTCGAGTCAGCGGTCAGCGCTGTCGGGGCCAAAAAGCAAATGCCAGTTCGCCTACACGACATCCGTTTTGAGGAGTACACAGAAGACCTATGCGTGCAGACACTGCACATTGGATCATTCGAGGACGAAGGCCCCGTTCTCGAACGGATACACACCGAGTACATTCCTGGACACGGACTGCAGCTCACGAAGAAGCACCACGAGATTTACCTCAGCGATCCGCGCAAGAGTGCACCCGAGAAATTGCGTACGATCCTCCGCCAGCCGGTTGAGTACGCATAAGCCTCGATGGCTCTTCGAGGGTGGGCCGTTGGCCCTCTCAAAGCAAGGTTTTGACGTGTGAGAATGCTTGCATGGGCAGGCCGACAACCAAAGCAGAACTTCTTGAGGTCTCAGACACTAGGTACAGGACGCTCCAGGATTTGATCGACTCGATGAGCTTGGAAGAGCGTTCTGTCGAATTTGATTTCGGACCTGATCTCGCGGGTAGGGAAGCGCATTGGACTCGTGATCAAAACCTGCGTGACGTGCTCATCCACCTACATGAGTGGCATCAACTTCTGCTTACGTGGGTTGTTGCACACCAAGACGGCAAACAGCAACCATTTCTTCCAGCGCCATATAACTGGCGAACGTATGGTGCAATGAATCAGGACTTCCTGCGAAGACATCAGGGGACTTCCCTTGAAGACGCTTTGAACATGCTTGAGCGCAGTCATAGGCGACTGATGAATATGATCGACAGCTTCACCGACCAGGAGTTGTTCGAGAAGCAGTACTTTCCATGGACCGGCACGACCAGTCTCGGCTCGTACTGCGTGTCTGCGACGTCCAGTCACTATGAATGGGCCACGAAGAAGATACGTGTACACATCAAAGCGCTTCGCTCGTCTACCTAATGCTTGTGGCCGCTCATCGGCGTAGTGGTGAGAATTGCCCAGAGAGCCTACTCTCGGGAGATGGACCGCTATGATCACCTGTATGAGCCAACCACAAGAAGAACCTCAGACTCCGCCCGCGAAGGTGTTGTTGCCTCTTGGAAGCATCATCCTGGTCGCTGCGATCCTCACGCTCGTGTTCGCCGAAACACACGTAGTCTCAACTGCTTTGATCAGCATCGTCGCTCTGATGGGCGCAGGCATAATCTGGCAAGGATTCAAGAACCTGAAACGCGAACGCACCTAGTCGATACCGCACACAACCACCCTCGTATTCGAGCGAAATGCGAGGGTGTCCATATGTTTACTGCATGTCGGCGTGAACTGGGACATCAGTTGAATGTTTGATGCCTTCGACTGATCTGGCGTTGAGTTCTACCGTTCAATCGTGTTGATAAGTGGCTCTCCTGCAAGGAAACGCTGAACGTTCTTGGCCACGAACTCTGATGCTCCCACGGGCCGTCCGCCAGCAGCGTGCGGGGTGATGAGCACGTTGGGTGCAGTCCACAGTGGGGATTCAGTGGGTAGTGGCTCGCGCGCGAAAACATCCAGCGCCGCACCACCGATCTGACCGCTACGCAACGCCTGGTCCAGAGCATCCTCGTCGACGGTTGCACCACGGCCAACGTTCACGAGCCATGCATGATTTGGCAGGGTTTCAAATACCGAAGTCGAGATGATCTTTTCCGTGCTGGGCAGTGACGGCAAGATGTTCACGAGCAGATCCGTCTCAGCCAGCACCTCAAGGATTTCAGCTCCACTCACAACGGGGAACCCGTGGCGTTCACCAGACGAGTTAGCGATCCCGGTGACGTGGCCGCCGAGTGCCCTATAAAGAGGAGCCAAGGACGCCGCGATGGAACCGAAACCCCAGATTGTGATCCGAGCATCAGCCAGCGTGCCCAATCCGGGAAACGTTGAACCATCGCGCTGAACACCGACAGGCTGCGCCCAGCAGAGTTCCTTGGCCCAGCGTCCTTCGAGTTGGGCGCCATACGCAAGATCAAACCGGCGAGCCGCGGCCAGCGAGAGCATGAGCGTGTGTTCGGCCACGGGACCATCGTGCAGCCCGGAACCGTTTGTGATGACGACCTCTGGCGCGAATCCTGCCGCCTCAATCACGTCCACGCCAGCGCTCAGCGCCGCGACCCATCGCAAGTTGTGGAGTCGAGCAGCGCTATCGGAAAGTTGTTTGCGGGTGTTTCCCCAGACCACAAGCGCATCGGCATCCTCATGTTCAGTGGGAACCGGTTCGGTGGGAGCGTAGGTAAACACCGAGACACCAGGAAAAGTGGGCAGGGACAAAGGGATCGATGTAGGTAGTAGTACTTTCACCTGATCAACCTTTCCATATCAGCCACTATTTGTCCGCCCAACCGGCAGTTGCTGCCCCCGAAATACCCGGTTATCCAATAGAATCAAGGGGTGGAGAACAATAACAACGTAAGCATCGGTGACATCCGCGTGATGATTGTTGACGACCACGAGGTCGTCCGTCGCGGTATCGCTGAGGTAATTGACCGTTCCGAGGGAATGGGTATTGTCGCTGAGGCCGGCAGTGTTGCTGAGGGTGTGCGTCGTGCTGAACTTGTGAGTCCACAAGTCATGCTCGTTGACCTGCAGCTTCCTGATGGAACGGGGATTGATCTGATGCGTGCGGTGCGCGCTAAGAGCCCCGAGATTCGCGCGATCGTGCTGACTTCCTTCGATGATGACACCGCGCTCGCGGCTGCCCTTGAGGTTGGCGCTGCAGCATATGTGTTGAAGTCTGTGCGTGGGGCCGAGATCGCAGAGGTGGTTCGCGCGGTTGCCGCGGGTCGTGTTTTGCTTGATGAGCGGACCGTGACTCGTCGCCGTAAGGAGAACGACGACCCAACCGAGGACCTCACTCCCAGCGAGTTGCGTGTGGTTGAGTTGATCGGCGAGGGCCTGTCCAACCGCGAGATCGCGGAGCGTTTGTCGATCGCGGAGAAGACGGTGAAGAACCACATCACTTCGCTGCTCGCGAAGATGGGCCTGCAGCGTCGCACCCAGGTCGCCGCGTGGGTTGCGGCTCGCAAGAACCACGCGTGGTCGAGTGAGCCGGGCACCATCTAGTTCCATTTTGCGTGCATGAAGAGCATGCACTCTCTATATTGCCGACGAGCCGGCAGGTGAGCCAAAAACTCACCTGCCGGCTCGTCGTCGTTAGGCGGAGGTGTCAGGGTTCCGAGGAATCTGTCGGGGCTGCTTCAGCCAACCGGACATATCTCTGCGGCAACCTTAAACGTTTCAATCAGTGCTGATGCGTGCACGTCACTTCTTCCAATCCTGCACTGGTTCGCCGAGAGGGGAGAGACCGGCGATGCGGAAAGCCGAAGGGGCGACACCAGCCGTGAAGCCAGTGCCACCCCTTCGGTGTTGGTTCTCGGATGCATCATCCGAGTTTCGTCCCTCGCGGTGTGTCCCGATTGTGCACTCGCAGTGTGCGTGTGCGTTTGAGAGTGACCTAATCCGTACTCTCACGTAGTGTGAGTGCGCTTTTGGTAACTCTCAGCAATAGGGAGATCAGCAAGGGGAGGTACATGACCGAGTTACGAGTCCGAGGGGACCGTCCACTCCGTGGTTGACGTGATGACCTGCGGTGCTTCCTCGATGCGTTGCGGTTTGAGCGGCGCGGTCCACTGCAGTAGCGCGCCGCGCCCGGATGGTGAGTTCTCCAGCGAGTAGGTGCCGCCGTATTGCCGCGCTCGTGCGGAGATGTTCCAGGTGCCTGACTTGCGGCCAGACACGAACTTGAGGCCGATCCCGTCGTCCTCGACCTGGATATCGATGCAGCCAACTCCGTCGGAAGCGGCCTGCGGTGAGGTCACGGCCACGCGAATCTGCACTGACTGGGCTTGGGCGTGACGCGCGGCGTTGGCGAGTCCCTCGCGGCACACTGCGAGCGTGTCATCGGTCAGGTGTTTGGACACGAGTTCGTCGATGGTCTGTTCCTCGGCGTCCAATGCGCCGAGGTCGTTGCCATCGAGTGAGATCACGAGTGACGGAGCGAATCCCAAGCCGGTACGGGCTAGGGCGGCTTCGCGGCGGAGCCGTTCCACGAGTCCTGTCGCTGCGTCGGGGTCGCGTAGGGAGTGGACGATGGAACGGATCTCGCGTACGGAGTTGTCGATGTTGTCGAGGGCTTCGTCGAGAATCGCGATAAGTCCGGCCTTATCGAGTCCACGGGCGGCGCGGCGGCGGACGACCTCAAGCTGCATACCGGTGGCAAACAACTGTTGAATGGCAAGGTCGTGTAGGTCGCGGGCGATGCGTTCGCGTTCCTCCACGAGCTTGCCCATGTCCTGCGCTTGGCGGGCCTCGGAGACGACGAGCGCGAGGGCAGCCTGGTCAGCGAAGGTCGTGGCCCGTTCGAGGTCCTTCGAGATGAACGACTCCTGGCTTTCGCGGCGCAGCAACACCAGGACGCCAACGGGTTTCTCCTGCGTACCCATGGGGGCATAAAGCGCGGGACCGTACTTCCGCAGTTGCGGCGTGATGATGTTGCGCTCCTGTGCGAGGGACGGCACGATCCGGGCTTTGCCGCTCTTGAGAGCGGTCCAGGACAGTCCATCGCGAGGCATGGTTATGCCGAGTACTTCCTCAGCACCCCATCCCTTGACGATCTCCACGACGAGTTCCCCTTTGAGCCCGGGGAGCACGAGTGCGGCCGCGTCAGCATCAGCGATGTCGCGGGCGAGCGTGACGATGTGTTCGAGAACGTCTTCCTCGGGGAGCCCTTGGAGCAGCATCGTGGTGATTTCTGCTCCGGCGCTCAACCATTTTTCGCGTTCGATTGCGTCGGCTTCTGAAGGGTTCACGAGGTAGCTCCTTGGGGTTCTTGGGCCTCAGCCGCAAGTGCGGTGCGGTAGGTTTCGTCGCGTTCGATGAGTTCGTGGTGGGTGCCGCGGTCTCGCACAACTCCGTGTTCGAGGATGAGTACCTCATCTGCGTGAGCCATGGGAGAGAGCCGGTGTGTTGCGATCACCATCGTACGTCCGCTCGTTCCGCTGCGGTTTGAGGCGATCATCTCCACGATGAGCGTGTCCGCAGTGGCGGGATCGAGGTGTTCGGCTGGTTCGTCCACGAGTAGTACCCGGGCGGTGGAGCAGAACGCGCGCGCAAGGAGAAGCCTGCGCCGTTCGCCGCCGGAGATGGTGGTTGCGCCTGCGCCAAGCATCGTGTTGACTCCGTTTGGCAGGGCTGCCAGCCAGGAGCCGAGTCCCGCTGCGGTCAGCGCCTCCTCGGCCTCTGTCTCGGTCGTGGTTCCTCGGGCTACCCGGAGGTTTTCGAGCACAGTGGTCTCGAAGATGTGCGCATCCTCGGCGAGGAACACGACATCTCGCGCAACCTCGTGGAGGTCCAGGTCGCCCAGCGGCGTGCCGTTCAGTGTGACCTGACCGGCACGTGGGTCGAGTAACCCGGCAAGCGTCATGAGGGTGGTTGTCTTGCCAGTTCCGGACGGTCCCACGAGGGCGACGGTCGTTCCCGGCGCAAGGTCGAGTTCCAGACCGCTCAGCACCGTCGTTCCGGGCCAGCCGGTGGTGAGCGCTTCGGCCCGCAGGTGCACTTCGGTTCGTTTGCTTTTCGACGAGTCCTCATCTTCCAGCCCCACCTCACGGTCCGCGCTGTGTTCGCCGTGGGAGGGCTGGCCGGAGTCTGGGCGCAACAGGTTGGTGACGGGCGCAAGCCCGTCCTCCAACTCGACCGCAAACTCACCGGTTACGTGCTCGGAGTGGCCGCCTGACTCGTCGAGAAGCCGCATAATCCGGGACGCAGCGGTACGTGAGGTGTGCACCTGAACTGCCGCCGCTGGAAGGCCTTGCAGCACCTCGAAGATCGCGAGTGGGGTGAGCACGATGACCGCGAGCTCAACCGGAGCGAGTGCGCCGGACACGACGCTCGGGATGCCCAGAATGGCTGCTGACAATGCGGAGGCGACCAGCGCGAACGTGAAGATGCCCTGGGCTAGACCGTCGTAGCGGGCGGCACGGTCCGTTGCCCGGTAGATGCGCTGCTCGATGCCGGCAAGGGCCTCGAACGACGTATTCAGCGAACCAGCGACGGCCAACTCGGCGCTGTTCGACACGAGTTCGTGCGAGAGCACCGACATGTCTGTGCGAGCCTGCGAGGACTGCAGTTCCGTTGCACGGGCTGCCTTCTGTGCGAGCCACGGCGCAACCACGCCGGCGAGCAGCAGGCATACGGCGAGAGCGAGTGCCGCGGGGATGTGGAATAAGCCGACAAACACGACCGAGCCCATCGACAGAACGGCTGCTACGAGCGCGGGAATGATACCGCGCACCACCACATCGCCCACCGCGTCCACGTCCGCGGAGACGCGAGCGAGCAGGTCACCGCGGCGTAGCGTTGCGGCGGTCTGGGCGTTTCCGGTGGCCAGCCGCGCATAGATGTGCGTGCGCAGCGAAGCCATGCCCTTGAGCGCAACCGAGTGCGTGGCCAGCCGTTCAAGATACCGGAACAGGCCGCGCGTGATGCCGAACATGCGCACGCCAACGGTCGCGACGGTCAGTTGCATGACCGGTGGCATCTGGGATGCACGAGCTATCAACCATGCGGAGATCGCTGCAAGGGCGATCGATGAGCCAAGTGAGATGACACCCATGAGTACCGCACGGGCAACCTCTGAGCGAGAGATGTCGAGTAGTGCAATGGCCCGGCGCAGGGGTGCTGGGGGTAGTGCGTCGTCGTGGACGGAAGCGTAACTCTCACGAAGCGAGTTGCGAGACGGTGAGGTCTGATCAGGAGTCGACATGAGAGCCCTCCTTTCGCCCCGCGGTGGACTCGCTGGGCGTTGCCTTGGGCACGTCAGCGGAGACAATGTGTTGCGCCGACACTTCGATCACGTGGTCGGCGCGGGCGATGAGGGCTTCGCGGTGTGCAATCACGATGATCGTGCGGCCCTGGGCGCGTAGTGAATCGAGTGCGGTGAGAACACGGTCTTGTGTGGCTGCGTCAAGATGCGCGGTCGGTTCGTCGAGGATGAGGACCGGCGCACTGCTGAGCAGAGCCTTAGCAAGGACGAGACGTTGGCGCTGGCCCACCGACAGTCCGAGTCCACCTGAACCGATGACGGTGTCGAGGCCTTCGGGCAGTTCTGCCACGACCTCATCGAACCCAGACATCTCCAGTGCGCGATGTAGGGCGGACGTAGTGGACTCGACGTGCGCGGTGGTGGTGGCGTGACCTGGCTGTGCATCTGCCAGGAGTGCAGCGTGCAGGGGTCCCGGAGGCAGGGGAGCGCGCTGCGTCAGCCAGGTGACCTGCGACCACAGTGATTGTGGTTCGATCTGATCCACGGGTACCGACTCATCAGCGCTTTCGACCGTGATCGAACCACCATCGAGCGCAACCAAGCCGAGCAGGGCAAGCACCGAGGTGGTCTTGCCCGCGCCAGATGCTCCGGTGATTGCCGTGATGTGGTGAGGTTCTATGCGGGCGTTCAATCCGGCTGGAGCGAGCAGTTCGCGGCCCGGAGCGGCAACGCTCGCATCCCTGAACGTGAATGAGGCGTTGTCGAGAGCGGGACAGCGTCGGGTTCCGATTGGACGGGGAGTCTGTTCAAGAACTTCGACCGCTGCATTGAAGGCGGCGATTCCGTTGGTGCTCGCGTGGAATTGGGTGCCGACGTTGCGCAGCGGGAGGTAGACCTCGGGGGCGAGCATGATGATGACTAGGGCCATTTCAAGGCCGATGTATCCGTAGACGAGCCGCAGGCCCACGCTTACGGCAACCAGTGCCACGGAGAGTGTGGTGAGAAGTTCGAGCACCATGCCTGAGAGGAACGCGACTTGGAGAGTGCGCATGGTGGAGCGGGCGTAGGCTTCACCGAGTTGCTTGACCCGCTTGATGGGGCCAATCTCGCGGCCAAACGCGCGCAGGGTCGGTAGTCCGGCAATGAGGTCGAGCACCTGGGAGCCAAGCCGCGACATTGTGGCGAGGCGCTTCTCGGAGGTCTTCTGGGTCAGGTAGCCCACCAGAATCATGAAGATGGGGATCAGCGGGATCGTGCCCACAATGATGAGGCCTGAGATCCAGTCGATCCCGAACACCACGGCAATTGCCGCTGGCGTGACGGTTGCGCTCAACAGAAGTTGGGGGAGGTAGCGCACAAAGTAGGGACGTAGATCGTCCAGGCCACGGGTTGCGAGGTTGACCACGTCGAGGCCGTTCGAGCCAGACGGTGTCGGGAGCGACAGCCAGCGTGGGCCAAGCGCGATTGCCCGGGAGAGTACCTGGCGGCGCAGATCGATGATGACTGCGATAGATGCTCTGTGTGCATATCGCTCCGACAACCCGGTCACGAGCGCGCGGGCCACAACAACACCCGCAAGCAGGTAGAGCGGCGTCGCCACATCCGAGAGAGACCTGCCCTGCGAAATCACGGGAGCGATGGCAGCGGCAATCAGCAGCGCTTGCGCGATGACAAGAGCCGCGGAAGCGGCCCCGAACGCTGCCGTCAGGATGACGTACCAGCGTGCCGGAGCCGCTAACTTGAGGAGCTTTGGGTCAAGAGGCTTCAAGAATCAGTCCTGAAGCTCTGCCTTTGGCACCGAAAGCGACGGTAGACCGATCGCGTCTGGGATGTGGTCCACTGTGAGGCGCTTGCGGAACACCCAGAATGTCCAACTCTGGTAGAGCAGGACAACCGGTACGAGAGCCACAGCCACCCAGGTCATGATGGTCAGCGTGTACTTGGTCGAGGAAGCATTCTCTACGGTCAGTGAATACAGGCCGTTGATGTCTGGCATGACGTTGGGGAACATCGAACCGAAGATCAGTACGACCGCTGCAACGATGGCCACGGCAGACCAGATGAACGCCCAACCTTCGCGGCCCTTTGCGTTCGCGAGGAACGTCGCGATGAGACCGACTGCTGCGACAACAACCGCGGCCCACGTCCATGCGGCCGAGGAGTAGGCAACCTGCGCCCATACCGCCCAGGTTCCCGCGGCCACGATGGAGGCGAGCGAGAACTTACCGGCCAGCGCACGAGCCTTAACGCGCATCTCGCCGCCCGTCTTCAAGGAAATGAAGATCGCTCCGTGTTGGAGGAACAGCAGGGTGGTCACTACACCGCCGAGCAGCGCGAACGGCGAGAGTAGCGCAAAGAATCCGCCAACGTACTGGTGGTTCTCATCGAGATGCACACCGCGCACGAGGTTAGCGAAAGCTACACCCCACAGGATGGACGGAGCCCACGCACCGAAGATGAGGCACATGTCCCACTTGCGCTTCCATGATTCCTTTTCAATCTTTGACCGCCATTCGAAGCCCATGACACGCACGATCAGAGCGATCAGGATGATGAACAGCGGAATGTAGAACCCGGAGAACATCGTTGCGTACCATTCGGGGAACGCCGCGAAGGTTGCACCACCGGCGGTCAGTAGCCACACCTCGTTACCGTCCCAGACAGGGCCGATCGTGTTGATCAGGAGTCGACGGTCCTTTTCTTTCTTGCCAAGGATGCCGAGGAGCATTCCGACACCGAAGTCGAATCCTTCGAGCACGAGGTATCCGGCCCACAGGATGGCGATGAGGATGAACCAAAGAATTTCGAGAGTCATGTGTTCTTTTCCTTAATCCTTTGTCCGGTCACTCAGTACGCGAACGAGAGCGGGGCATCCGCGTCTTTTTCACGGTCTGGGTTGGCTTCTGGCGATTCGTCGGTCACCGTCTCCGGTGCACCGTGTGCCATGTAGCGCCAGATCAGGCGAACCCACACGGTCGTCAGCACGGTGTAGATGATGGTGAAGATGATGAGCGAGCCGGCAACGACGCCTGCCCCCTGGGCCGTGGTCACACCGTCTGCGGTGAGCATGCGGATATCCGGCAGACCGTTCGGGTTCGGAGCAACGATCCACGGCTGGCGTCCCATCTCGGTGAAGATCCAACCGAACGCCGAGGCGAGGAACGGCATGGGGATGGCAACGAGTCCGAGAGTTGCGAACCACTTGGCGCTCGCGGACTGCTTTTTGCGGGTGAGCCACAGGCCAGCCAATGCGAGGGCTGCGGAGCCTGCTGCCCAACCGATCATGAGGCGGAAGGACCAGTAGGTAACCGTCAGGTTCGGTGAGTAGTCGATCTTGTTGCCGTTGGCGTCGAACTCGCCGTACTTGGCAGCGTATTCCTCCTGCAGTTCGTTGATTCCCTTGAGTGGGGCGTTGAAGTCGCCTTTGGCGAGATATGAGGTCAGGCCGGGAATCTCGATGAGGTGTTTCACGTTCTCACAGTCGTTTGTGAAGTCGCCGACTGAGAAGATCGAGAATGGGGTTCCGCCTTCGGGGTGGCTTTCGCACATCGCTTCGGCTGCGGCCATTTTCATGGGCTGCTGTTGGAACATGAGCTTTGCCTGGAAGTCACCGGAGACTGCGAGTCCGATGCCGGCGATGATCATCGTGATCAGACCAAGGCGGAATGCGGAGCGGTACATGTCCGCGTGCTCCTTGCGCCCACGCTTGTTCTCGCGCACCATCCACCAGGCGGCGATACCTGCCACGAAGGTGCCCGCTGTCAGCCACGCTGCGGTGATCGTGTGCGGGAATGCGGCGAGCACGGTTGAGTTGGTCAGGACCGCAACTATGTCGGTCATTTCCGCGCGGCCAGTCTCAGGGTTATAGATCGCACCAACCGGGTGCTGCATCCACGAGTTGGCTGCCAGGATGAAGTAGGCGGACAGGGTCGTGGAGATCGCCACCAGCCAGATGCATGCCAGGTGCACTTTCTTGTTCAGGCGATCCCAACCGAAGATCCACAGCCCAAGGAAGGTCGACTCGACGAAGAACGCGGCGAGCGCCTCCATTGCGAGCGGTGCTCCGAAGACGTCACCAACGAAACGCGAGTATTCGGACCAGTTCATACCGAACTGGAACTCCTGGACGATACCGGTGGCAACACCGATCGCGAAGTTGATCAGCAGGAGTTTCCCGAAGAACTTGGTGAGTTTGAGCCAGCGTTCGTCCTTCTTCGTCACCCACATCGTCTGCATGATCGCGACGAGGGCGGATAGGCCGATCGTGAGCGGAACGTAGAAGAAGTGGTACACGGTTGTGATGGCGAATTGCCACCGTGCAATGTCAAGGGCTTCCATGGTTCTCCGTACGGGCTGGGGGATATGCGAAAACTATACGAATCGACCGTATTCTTTGTTCCGAGATTTTCTTGGGACATTGGTCCCGCAATCGCTGTGATGTGAGGGTGGAGTTTCGTTTTTCTTGTCCTCGTTTGGGTGCGTCTCCGCCCGCTTTGAACAGTAACTGACACTTGGTCATGATCTGTCACTATGTGGGACCTTTGCCCCAGGGCTGATTCTGGGGAACTGCATCCGCTTATGCTCTGGTAGGGCTCTGCCTCGCGAGACCGCTACACCCCGCACTGCTACTTTGTTCCCCAGGGGGCGGGCGCGATGTTGCGTGCGACACGCCCGAGTGCACGCCCTATGGCGCGGGTGCAGTCCAGGGAACGAAGTCCGTAGGGCCCATGAAATGGCCAATGCGGTGTACGTCTCTTCTCGCGGCTTCGAGGTGGCGCTGTGCGATACTTGAAAAGGCTCGGGGAACCACACCCCCATTGGCCACACATCGCTCGACGCAACCGCGAACGCGGATCTGGTCAAAGATATCGGCGATGACTGCACAGCGAAGAAACCTCGCAGCGCAGGCGCGTGAAACACACGCAGGCCGCGCGCAACTGCTGCTCAGTCGAGATATCGCGACCACGATCGCTCGCCCTTGCGGACCGGGACTCAAGGACTTCCGTCCGCGAAGCACAACTTCGTAGGGACGACTACCGGCTGTATAGCTCAGTGGGTGTGGCACTGGTCTATCCACAGCAAGATGGAGCACACAGCGTGACGCTCAATGATGAACCAACCAACTCGGCGCAGGAGCCAAAGAAGCCAGCACGTCGCCGGGTAACCCGTGCGACCTCAGCACCCGTTATCGCCCCGGTCCAGTTTTTGACCGCCGATACACCGGCTACGTCCGCACCGAAGACCACGGCTGGCAAGGCCACCGTGGTGACCTCCGAAACCACTAAGATTTCCGACGAGTCGGCGGACACGTCCGCACCTCGCCGTTCGCGCCGCGTTACCTCGTCCGGCAAGGCGACCACAGCGGCGGTTGCCGTGTCCGGCACCGCCTCGCAGATCGCTGAGCAGGCATCTGCCGCGAATGAGCGCGTCGCTGAAACCCCTGCGGCATCGACTGGGGAAAATGCGGCGGTCGAACAGCCGAAGGGTGCTCGCAGGCGTGGCACCTCAAAGTCAGGTGGCCGTGCGAAGACCGAGAGCGCCAAGGCGCCCGCAGCCAATGAGCAGACGTCGAGCGAATCTGTCGCCCAAGAGGAGCCCTCGGCTTCCGTGGCGAGCAACACTCGCAAGCGTGCCACCAGGAAAGCCGCCGTGGCAACGGTTGAGGAAGAAGCAACTGAGACTGCGACTGGTGATGACAGCGAGAACGCGGCTGTGCAACCCGACGCCAAGGCTGACGAGCGTGACAACCGTGCCCGCGGTCGCTCACGCTCAACCCGCAACGTTGAGAAATCCAAGGGAGACGACACTGGAGTGGACTCGTCGGAAAGCCCCGACGAACAGGCTCCAACGGAACCTGCGCAAGGCAGGAAAACTCAGGGTGGAAGGCGTACCCGCACGCGGAACAAGGCATCAGACGTGTTCTCCGATGTGCGCACGGAGCAGCCGATCAAGACTGAGCCAGTGGCTGAAATCCCGCAACGCCCACGTCTTGCCGCAACCGCATTACTCTTCCAGGCACCCGACCTTTCCTCTGTTCCAGCCCGTAGCGTTGGCGCTCAGATCGATCCGGTAGACGAGGTCGAGGAAGACGAGGAGATCGTTGAGGAAGAGGCTGTCGCCGAGGAGACCGCCTCGAAGCCTGCGCGGACTAAGCGCGAGCGTAACCGGAACCGCAACCGAAGCGAGGACGCAACGGAAAGCGACTCTCAGGATACGCCGGAAGACTCTGGCGAAGAGACCGCTGATGACGATGCGAGCGGCGACGAGGAAGACTCATCTTCGCCGCGCCGTCGCCGCCGTCGTGGCGGTCGTGGCCGCCGCAACCGTTCATCCGGTAGCGACTCGAACGACGAGCAGGACGACGCCACCGACTCCGAGGATTCGGCTGATGCCGACACCTCGGCTGAGGCCTCAAACGACAACGATGGCGACGACGACGAATACTCGTCCTCGCGTCGCCGTCGCCGTCGCCGTCGCCGTTCATCCGACTCAGACTCCGGGACGCGCAACCCCTCCGATGAGGTCACCGCCCTTAAGGGATCAACCCGACTAGAGGCCAAGCGTCAGCGTCGTCGCGAAGGACGTGACGCGGGACGCCGCCGCACCATCATCACTGAAGCCGAGTTCTTGGCACGCCGCGAATCCGTCGAACGCTCGATGGTCGTGCGCGAGCGCAACGGTCGCACCCAGATTGCAGTCCTCGAAGACGGCGTACTCGTTGAGCACTACGTGTCCCAGCAGAGCCAAGCGTCCATGGCTGGAAACGTGTACCTGGGCCGGGTCCAGAACGTGCTGCCTTCCATGGAGGCCGCCTTCATCGACATCGGTAAGGGCCGCAATGCCGTCCTGTACGCCGGTGAGGTGAACTGGGACGTGCACGGCCTCGACGGTCAGCCACGCCGCATCGAGGATGCACTCAAGTCGGGTGACTCGGTTCTCGTGCAGGTCACCAAGGACCCAATCGGTCACAAGGGCGCGCGCCTGACCTCGCAGGTCACGCTCGCTGGACGCTACCTCGTGTATGTGCCCGGCGGAGGAATGACCGGCATCTCCCGGAAGCTCCCCGAGGTCGAACGCACACGCCTCAAGCGCATCCTGCGCGAAGTGCTGCCTGAGGGGTCGGGCGTCATCGTGCGCACCGCCGCGGAAGGCGCTTCTGAGGAGGAGTTGACCGCCGACATCGCACGCCTGCGCAATCAGTGGGACTCGATCCAGAAGAAGGCGAAGAGCGCGAACGCCCCAGCTCTGCTTCAGGGCGAGCCTGACCTCGCGATCCGCGTGGTGCGTGACATCTTCAACGACGACTTCACCTCGCTCAAGGTGCAGGGCGACAGCGTGTGGAACGAGATATCGGAGTACGTCAACGAACTCGCGCCAGACCTCGCCGAACGCGTGAGCAAGTGGGTCGGGCCGAAGGACATCTTCTCCTCCGCGCGCATCGATGAGCAGCTTGCCAAGGGCATGGACCGCAAGGTGTGGTTGCCGTCCGGTGGTTCACTCGTGATCGACCGTACCGAGGCAATGACCGTGGTTGATGTCAACACCGGTAAGTTCACCGGTGCTGGTGGCACGCTCGAAGAGACCGTGACCCGTAACAACCTCGAAGCAGCCGAGGAAATCGTGCGCCAACTGCGCCTGCGCGACATCGGTGGAATCATCGTGATCGACTTCATCGACATGGTGCTCGAATCCAACCGTGATCTCGTGCTGCGCCGTCTGGTTGAGTGCCTCGGGCGCGATCGAACCAAGCACCAGGTCGCTGAGGTGACCTCGCTCGGCCTCGTACAGATGACCCGCAAGCGTGTGGGTCAGGGGCTCGTTGAGGCGTTCTCCACGAACTGTGAACACTGCAACGGCCGCGGATTCATCGTCCACGAGGAACCGAACGAGAAGCAGGGACAGCACGCCCACAACAACTCGCCAGCCATTAGCGGCGAGGACAGCGGCTCAGGTTCATCCAAGCGCTCACGGCGCAAGCGGAACGTAGGCAAGGACACCGAATCGCCCAGCGCTGAGACCGCCTCGAACATTGACGGTGAGCACGAGGACCGCGATGCAGTGAAGGTCAAGCTCGCAACGATTGCCGCGGCCGCGGCACACGCTCACGAAGTTGAGAGCAGCGTGGCCAGCACCGACTCAGGTAGGCCTGAAGAGTCTAGCCCGGCAGCGGTTGAAGATGCAGCGGCATCTAAGGAAGCGCAGGGTGAGGCCAAGGAAAAGTCGAAGAGCTCCGGTAAGAAGGGCAACGGCAAGGCCAAGAAGAGGTCGAAGCCCAAGTCCGCTCCGGATTCGGTGGGAAGCACGCAGGAAAACGCGGCATCCGACGCGACCTTGCCGCAGGCTCACGGTGAGGTAGCGGCTCACACCGAGGACTCGTCGGCAAGCAAGGGCGAAGAGAAGGCCGCGCCTCTGATCGATGTCCTTGCGGAATTCGGTCTCAAGCCAGCAGACGGAAACTAGGCATGCGTGCCTAGTCATACGCGGCGATGGCCGCCCCTTCCTCTCGAAGGGGCGGCCATTCGCCTACGTCCTTTCGAACTGCTGGATCTTCCCACGTACCGGCACTGGCTCGAACCGCACCACGAGTGGCACCAGTGGGATGGGCCGTACTATCCGTTGCCCACCGCAGCGGAATCAGACGAAACCGTTCGCATGCTCTCCGAGCGGATCAGCCGAGGTTTTGATCCATGCGCCGAACTGCCGCCCACTCGACTGGTCGTGGCGCGAACCAGCGATGATCAACTCATAGGAACGGTCAACTGGTATTGGGAATCCCAGGAAACCAACTGGGCGCGCATGGGGATTTCGCTGTTCGATCCAGCCGTCCGCGGACAGGGGATCGGGACGCAGGCTCTCGAGTTGTGGACCGGGTACCTGTTTGCGTGCACCGACTGGGCGCGGCTCGACTTCGCAACGTGGTCTGGAAACCTAGGCATGATGCAGGTGGGACGTAAACTCGGGTTCACGCAGGAGGGGCGATTCCGAAAGGCGCGCATCGTGCGGGGTGAATACTTCGACTCGGTCGTGTATGGGGTACTGCGCGAGGAATGGGAAGAGCGTGGGGCATAGGGTACGGGTTTCTCTGCGTGGCCTGGTAAAGACCTAGGCGGAACAGAGAAAATCTGTACTGCGGCGTGCGTGGCAGAGTGGATCGCGGTGTCTCGCAGCGCAGGTAAGCGGAATCACGTTAATTGAGGTCCAATTGTGTCCCACGTAACCGCCGAAAACTAGTACAATTGATGACCGTGAGTGTCTTCGTGATACTTACAAAAACCTTTCCGGTGTGCATGATGACCATTGGTGCATCTTGTGGCTAGGAAGGCAGGTCACGGAAGCTGCCGGTGCGAAAGTACTGGTGAGAACCGATCCTGCATACCTGATCTTTGCTCGCGCAAAGATTGGAAGCCGTATGGCATTAGTTCCAACTGCGACTTCAAGAGAGACGAGTTCGCTCGCCTCCTCGTAAGTGTGGAATAACTGCTGACGACGGAACGGACGAGTAAACCGACGTTGTTTGTAGTTTGGCTGAGGTGGCCACTGGCCACGTGACTCAACCGCTTGAGTGGCATGAACCGATGGACGTGGTGCCGCCCGAGAAAGAGCTCAACGCTCTGACAAGAACACGTCCACACTTTCGAAAGAGAGAACATTCGTGGTTTACGCGATCGTTAAGGCTGGCGGACGCCAGGAAAAGGTTGCCGTTGGCGACGTTGTCGTAGTCGACCGTATTTCGGCCGAAGCAGGCTCCACCGTTGAGCTTCCTGCAATCCTCCTCGTAGATGGTGACAAGGTAACCACCGATGCAGCAAAGCTTGCACAGGTGAAGGTTACCGCTGAGATCCTCCGTGACGAGAAGGGTCCAAAGATCAGCATCCTCAAGTACAAGAACAAGACCGGTTACCGTAAGCGCCAGGGTCACCGTCAGAAGCTGACCCGCATTACCATCACCGGCATCAAGTGACTTTCCCACGTTCCTGAAAAGGCACGTAGGACAACACATACTTAGGAAAGACAGGTACTGTCATGGCACACAAAAAAGGTGCAAGCTCGTCCAAGAACGGTCGCGACTCGAACGCACAGCGTCTTGGTGTAAAGCGCTTCGGTGGTCAGGTTGTCAAGGCCGGCGAGATCATCGTTCGTCAGCGTGGAACCCACTTCCACCCAGGTGAGAACGTAGGACGCGGTGGCGACGACACCCTCTTCGCTCTGACCGCAGGTGCAGTCCAGTTCGGCACCCGCCGCGGACGCAAGGTCATCGACATCGTCGAGGCCTCTGCCTGATCTAGGCACACTGGTTCAACGCTGCAGGGACGCACCAATGGTGCGTCCCTGCGTGTTTATGTCCTAGCTTGAGCCATGGCATCTGCGCTGTGGAAGGCTAGAGACACATTTTGCTTTACTTTGACCCCTTAATGATTGGTACATCATGGCCGCTTTTGTTGACCGCGTGACTATCCTTGCCCGAGGCGGCAATGGAGGACATGGTTGTGCCTCTATTCGCCGCGAGAAGTTCAAACCGCTTGCTGGACCTGACGGCGGTAACGGTGGCCGTGGCGGAAACGTGATCCTGCGGGTGGACACTCAGGTGACCACACTGCTCGAATACCACCACACGCCATTTCGCTCTGCCCAGAACGGCGGCCCAGGAATGGGCGACTACCGCCACGGGTTCAACGGCGAAGACCTGATCCTGCCTGTTCCAGACGGAACAGTTGTCAAGGATAAGAAGGGCAACGTGCTTGCGGACCTTATGGGTGAGGGCGTCGAGTACGTGATCGCGTATGGCGGTGTTGGCGGACTCGGTAACAACTCGCTGGCCTCCAAGCGTCGTAAGGCGCCAGGTTTCGCGCTGCTCGGTGAAGAGGGCTACGAGAACTCTGTTGTCCTCGAGCTGAAGTCGATCGCGGATGTTGCACTTGTGGGTTACCCGAGCGCGGGAAAGTCCTCGCTGATCGCCGCGATGTCTGCGGCCCGCCCAAAGATCGCGGACTACCCGTTCACCACGCTCGTGCCAAACCTTGGTGTCGTTCAGGCGGGGGAGTCTCGCTACACGATCGCGGACGTACCGGGTCTCATCCCTGGCGCGTCTGAGGGCAAGGGACTCGGCCTAGACTTCCTGCGCCACATCGAACGCTGCGCCGTGATCGTGCACGTGCTCGACACCGCAACCCTCGAACCGGGTCGCGACCCACTCACCGACCTCGAGACCATCGAACAGGAACTGCGTGCCTACTCCGATGAACTTGAACTCGAGGGTTCGCGCATCCCGCTGCACGAGCGCCCACAACTTGTGGTGTTGAACAAGATCGACGTGCCGGACGGCCAAGAGCTCGCTGAGTTTGTGAAGCCTGCTATCCAGGAGCGCGGTCTGCGCGTGTTCGAGGTCTCAGCGGTCTCGCATCAGGGTCTCAAGGATCTGAGCTTCGCGCTTGCTAAGTATGTCGAGCACGTACGCAAGCAGCAGCCAGAGGCCGCACGCCAAGTGGTGACCCTCGTGGAGCAGACTCCCCAGGACGTGCCATTCACCGTTGTGCGCAGGGTTGACCACACCGGCGACGTGTACTTCTCGGTGCGTGGAACCAAACCCGAGCGTTGGGTACGCCAGACCGACTTCAACAACGATGAGGCAGTAGGCTACCTCGCAGATCGTCTTGCGACACTCGGTGTTGAGGACGGCCTGTTTAAGGCCGGAGCAGTAGCCGGTGACGAGGTACGTATCGGACCAGAGGAGAACCAGGTCGTGTTCGACTGGGAACCGACCATGTCCACAGGTGCGGAACTTTTGGCTGGACCCCGTGGAACCGACATGCGTCTCGAAGAGCACGCCCGCCCAACCCGTGCAGACAAGCGCCGTGAATACAACGAGCGCATGGACGCCAAGACCGCCGCGCGTGAGGAACTGTGGACCGAACGACAGTCCGGACACTGGATCGATCCGGGCGCCGAGGACGAATAGGGAGACAATGGTCGGGTGACCTCACAAGCAAACGCAACCGACTCGTCGCCAAGCAAGAACCTTGACATGGATGCGCGGGAAACCAACCCGCGTGCGGCAATCGCGCGTGCCCACCGCGTGGTCGTCAAAATCGGTTCGTCTTCGCTGACAGGGCCCGATGGACGGTTGTCCATCGGTCATCTCAGCGCGCTCGTGAATGTGATCGCGGAACGGAAGAAGCAGGGCAGCGAGGTCGTTCTGGTGTCGTCCGGTGCGATTGCAGCGGGTATGGTTCCACTCGGTCTGACCGCACGGCCCAAGGACCTTGCAACCGCCCAGGCGGCGGCGAGCGTGGGGCAAGGGCTGCTTGTGGCCCGGTACGCGGAGGAATTCGCATGGCATGGGATTCGTGTGGGGCAGGTGCTGCTGACCGCCGAGGACACCGTGCGTCGACACCACTACCGCAATGCACAGCGCGCGATCGAACGATTGTTAGCGCTCGGCATCGTGCCGATCATCAACGAGAACGACGCGGTGGCAACCGAAGAGATCCGATTCGGCGACAACGACCGGCTCGCCGCGCTCGTGTCCCACATTGTCCGTGCCGATGCGATGGTGCTGCTGACCGACGTCGATGGACTGTATGACGGTCCGCCCAGGCGTCCAGGTGCCAAACGGATTCCGGTTGTGAACTCCTTTGCAGAGATCAGCGATGTCGAGGTGACCACAAAGGGCTCTTCCGTGGGCACGGGCGGCATGGTGTCGAAACTCGAATCGGTACGCATCGCAACATCCACGGGCATTCCTGTCGTGTTGACGCTCGCATCCAACGTATCCGCCGCGCTGCGCGGAGAGGATGTCGGCACCTGGTTCTCGGTGTCGGGAAAGCGGATGACCCGCCGCCGCTTGTGGCTCGCCTTTGCCGCGAAGACACGCGGTCGGCTGATTGTCGACGATGGGGCTGCGCGAGCGGTTCAGGGCGGGTTGGCCTCGTTGCTGCCTGCGGGAGTGACCTCCGTGGACGGTGAGTTTGAGGCGAACGACCCCGTTGAGGTCGTCGATCTTGCTGGAAATGTCATCGCACGAGGGCTCGTGGCGTATGGATCGGATGAGATTCCGGCACTGCTGGGGCACAACACGAGTGCCCTTAAGGAACGACACGGCGATGGATACGATCGGGCGATCATCCACCGCGATGACCTGGTGGTCTCGCGGCGTCCTAGGAAAACCAAATAGCCCATAACGCTGTGCATAAAGGCGGCTCGTGAAATGCGAGTCGTCTTTCTGTTGTGCGATGGGAAACGAATGTGTGGGTGCAGGATAGTGGGCCCGACTTGCTCGTAGTCGAACTCAGCCAAAAACCTACGAACTCAGCCAACTCCGGGCTGATCTCGTGGGCGAAAGGCTGAGTTCGTTGTAGGTATAGCGCCGAGTCTTGGCTTCGTTTGTCAGTGGCAGCGATTATGCTGGCGGACATGGGGCACAACCAGACACAGACGCCAACACTTCCCAGACAGGCCGTTCGCCGATATGCAATCGGATCAATAGGCACCGGCGGATTTGGCACTCTTCCCGGACTCGTACTGGTGTACTTCCTGACCGATTCCCTGGGCGTGACGGCGCTCGCGGCAGGTGTCATCATGACGGTGGCCAAGCTCTGGGATGTCGTGATCGACCCACTGCTTGGATCGCTGTCAGATGCAAGCCTGAAACGCACGGGTTCACGCAGGCGGTTCATGCTTCTCGGCGCGCTCCTACTGCCCGTGTCCTTTGTGCTCATGTTTGCCGTTCCACCAGGGTTGACCGGATGGGGAGCGGCAGCATGGGTTCTCGTGTTCTTCACGGCGTGCGCCACGGCCTTCTCACTGTTCCAAGTGCCCTACATCGCGCTTCCTGCGGAACTCAGCGATGACTACGATGACCGCACCCGCATTTTGACGTGGCGGGTGGTCGTGCTGACTATCGGGATCCTCGCCTTCGGTGGTGGAGGCCCGGCGCTTCGTGAACTTGCCGGTGACAATGTGCGGCTTGGCTACATCATCATGGCTCTTGTCGCGGCATTCGCTTTTGGTTGGGCATTCTGGTTATCCTCCAGGGTCGCACCGGTTTCCGCACCTGCACCCGAATCAGAGCGGGTGCGTATCCCGGTCTCGCAATGGCCCGCGATCCTCGGAAACTCCTACCAAGAGGCGCTTGGCCTGCTTCGTGCCAACGTCGCATTTCGGGCTTTACTCGGTGCCTTCTTCGCTCAAGCACTCGCCACTGGGCTCATGCTCGCGTCAGCTCAGTACGTGGCCACCTGGGTGATGGACTCCCAAGCCGCTGTGACCTACCTGTTTGTGGCTCTCATCGGGCCCGCGCTCTTCATGGCACCGGTTTGGGGCCGTCTGGCGCTGCGAGTCGGTAAGGAGAAGGCCTTTGTCTATGCTTCCCTCGTGTTTCTTGCCGGAGCACTTGCCCTGGGCGGTCTCCTCTGGTGGGAACCGGGAATATGGGTCTACATCGCGGTCGCGGTCTGCGGCGGGGCGTATGCCGGAATGCAGAGTCTACCAATGGCGATGCTGCCCGATGTCATCTCGTATTCGCTCGATAACGCACGTCAGGAACGGAAAGAATCCGAATCGTCGCAGGGTCCGAAGAACAGCGAAACCGGAGCCGGTACCTTTGGCGGTACCTGGACCGCAGGGGAGACCACGGGAATGGCACTCGGAACCACGCTGATGACGGTCCTGCTTGCTGTGAGCGGCTATATCGAGTCAACTGCGGGGCAGACCGTAACCCAACCTGACAGTGCCGTGACCGCCATTGTCGTCGCCTTCTCGATCGCCCCCGCAGTGTGCGTCGCGTTGAGTCTTGTTCCGCTACTGCGCTACCCTCTGCGTCGTCACGACATCAGTGGTCCCCATACGCCTGAAACGTCCTCACAGTCCATACACGGATGAGAACGGCACGCCTACACCCACCCACCTCGCGAATCGGAGTCGCCTCGTGAACGAACTATCGCCGCGTGCCCAACGCATCATCGAAGATATCCAGAAGATTCGCGTCAACGATGCCCCAACCCATGGCGGGCGAGTGCTCAGCTATGTGTATGACTCAGGCATTGCAGAACTCGACGAACTAGCAGCAGCCGCCGCCCGCGAGGTTCAAGCCGTCAACGGCCTTGACCCCACTACGTTCCCATCAATCGCGGTGATGGAACGAGACCTGCTTGGATTCACCCGGGCAGCACTCAACGGAGGAGACGACGTCTTCGGCAACGTGACGACCGGCGGCACCGAGTCGTGTCTGCTCGCGATCAAGACCGCGCGAGATGTGTGGCGTGCCAAGAATAAACAGTTCGGGAGGCATGCCGTAGGTCGAATAGTCGCGCCGTCAACCGTGCACGCGGCAATCCACAAGGCTGCGGCCTACTTCGACCTCACGCTCGATCTCGTTCCCGTGGATCCGACGACCGGTGCGGTGAGCGCGGAAGCGGTCATCAACCGTTTGGACTCCGATGTTGCGGTGGTCGTCCTGTCAGCACCGAACTATCCCTACGCCCAATTGGACCCCATCGAGAAGGTCGCTCGGGTAACCCTCGAGCGCGATATCGCTTTGCACGTTGACGCGTGTATCGGGGGATTCGCACTGCCATGGTGGCAAGGAGTCGCGCAACCCTGGGATTTCTCGGTCCCTGGCGTCACCTCAATCTCGGCAGATCTCCACAAGTACGGGTATGCACCGAAAGGCATATCGATTCTGTTGCAGCGCGGTGTGCAGCGGCACCGCGCGCAGTACTTCTCAATCGTTGGCTGGCCTGGTTATCCAGTGGTCAACCCAACCCTGCTTGGCTCCAAATCAGCCGGACCAATCGCTTCCGCGTGGGCCATCACCTCGTATCTGGGGAAGGAGGGGTTCGCCGAACTGGTTGCCCGGACACAACGGGCCACTCAAGAACTGATAGACGGAATGTCCCAGGTGGTGGGACTGCGGGTTCAAGGTGATCCCACAGGGCCGTTGTTCGCGATCGTGTGCGATGAGGCAGTGCGCCCGAGCGAACGGGTCGATCCGCACCTCCTTGTCGACGAACTGCGCACCCGCGGCTGGTTCTTTCAGTCCCAGCCCGGTTGCTTCCAAGCAGACGGATCGTCGCTGCCACACTCGGCTCACCTCACCATCACGCCGGTTATCGCTGATCAGACGGAAGACCTCTTGGACGCCGTACGGCAGTCCGCGAACATCGTTCGAGGGCGGTCCTCTGCCGGACAGAGCGAACTCGTGCACAAGGCCGCTGCCGCGGTTATGGGAGTGCTGGCACAGCATGGTGTTGGCGCAGACGGCAGTGGCGTCGACGACGTACCGAGCCAGGTGATCCACCAACTTCTTGCCGTCCTGGGATTTGATCCTGGAGTGGGTGATCTGCCAACAGACATGTCCTCTCTACTCGCCACGGCTCAACGTATCCCTTCCCCCATCGCACAGCGGTTACTCACAGAGGTTCTCGCGCTCGTGGTGCAACCGGCAGCGGACCCGTTCTAGGTCTGGCCGCGACCAGTCCTCGAAATGCTGTTCCCCAACACGTTGGATCTGTTCTAGCCTTGAAGACATGACAGAACTTGTGGACGCAACCAATCAGCAATCACGCGACGATGTAACGGAGCAGGTACTCGCGATTGCTCGCCGTGCAAAGATCGCCTCACGGGCGCTTGCAACTGCAACCCGCGGGACAAAAGATGCGGTACTCGAGGCCATTGCCCAGGCTCTCGTGGAGAACAGCGTCCGCCTCATTGAGGCAAACGCACTCGACCTTGAGCGAGGGCGCGCGACCAACATGAAGACGGGGTTGCTGGACAGACTTGCCCTGAACGAGGAACGCATCATCGCGATTGCGGATGCACTGCGTGAGGTTGCTTCGCTGCAGGACCCTGTGGGCGAGGTCGTGCGTGGTTCGCGTCTGCCAAATGGATTGCGGCTGACCCAGGTGCGCGTGCCCATGGGAGTCGTGGGCATGATCTACGAGGCTCGCCCGAATGTCACGGTTGATGCTGCCGCACTGAGCCTCAAAAGCGGAAACGCCGTGATCCTACGTGGCGGTTCAGCCGCCGCATCCTCAAACGCCGTGATCGTTGAGATCCTCCGGGAAACGCTTGAGACTCAAGGACTGCCAGCCGATCTGGTCCAGACCGTCGATCCGTTCGGGCGTCCAGGGGGCGTTGCGCTCATGCATGCCCGTGGCCTTGTGGATGTTCTGGTACCACGTGGAGGAGCAGATCTGATCCAGACCGTGGTCCGTGAATCGACTGTGCCGGTCATCGAGACCGGTGTCGGAAACTGCCACATTTACGTGCACGAGGACGCCGACGTGGAGATGGCAGTCAACATCATCGTGAACTCCAAGACTCAGCGTGTTGGCGTATGCAATGCCGCAGAGACGTTGTTGGTCCACAAGGACGCCGCAGAACGGATTCTTCCTGCCGTATACGCTGCCCTGGCAGCAGAGAACGTGACATTCCACGTTGATCCAGAGGCTGCCACGTTTGGTGCGGATGGCCCGGTATTTGTCGAAGCCACAGACCATGACTGGGCAACCGAATATGGCTCGTACGACCTGGCTGTCCGCGTGGTGGACTCGCTCGATCAAGCGATCGACCACATCCGCACATGGACCTCTGGGCATACCGAGGCAATCGTGACGGCTTCGTATGAGGCATCAGAACGATTCATCGCGGAACTCGACTCCGCGGCGATCATGGTGAATGCCTCAACTCGGTTCACTGATGGCGGACAGTTCGGTCTCGGGGCCGAAATCGGGATATCCACCCAGAAGTTGCATGCTCGTGGCCCAATGGGGCTTCCTGAGCTCACCACCACCAAGTGGATTGTACGTGGTGAGGGTCAGATCCGAGGTTAGGGATTTTCACAGGGGAGCCCCTTAAACTAGGCTGTGCGTCAGTGGAACCAAGCCGCTGAGAATGATTCGAACGGCGTGGCCTGACCAAAGAAACCGAAGGAACGTCACGTCTGGCGTGCTTTATTCAAGCGCGCTGGACATGAGACACTTGAACTTCGGGTGAAAATGCGTGTCATCCGCACGCACCGAATTGAACCACTGGAGGACCCAAGTGTCTGCACTTGTTCTAGCAGCAGCGAACGCTGAGGTTGTCAACGAACTTCCCATTGCCCCATCCGGCTACGGAATCATTGCTTTCACTGTGCTCATTGCATCGCTGATCGTGACGTACGCCTTCCGCAGCGTCGGTACCCGCCACTGAGTGAAGCACCTGGGCGTTGAACATTCCTAAGGCTAGGGAACACGCGCGGGTCGGTGTGATGGGTGGAACCTTCGATCCAATCCACCACGGACACCTGGTTGCCGCGAGCGAGGTAGCCGCACAATATGACTTGGATGAGGTTATCTTCGTCCCCACCGGGCAGCCTTCGTTCAAGCAGAATCAGCAGGTGACGGAGGCGGAACACCGTTACCTGATGACGGTCATCGCGACCGCATCAAACCCACGCTTCACCGTGAGCAGGGTCGATATTGAACGCGAAGGCCTGACCTATACAGTGGACACACTGCGCGACCTCAAGCAGGACCGCCCTGACGATGAACTGTTCTTCATCACGGGTGCCGATGCGGTCACGCAGATGGCACAGTGGAAGGATGCCGACATGTTGTGGAATATGGCCCAGTTTGTCGGTGTGACGCGCCCAGGACACGACATTGATCTTTCAGGTCTTCCCCAGGACAGCGTGAAGATTCTCGAAGTCCCAGCAATGGCGATCTCCTCAACCAACTGCCGTGACCGCGCCCGCAATGGCCAACCTGTCTGGTATCTCGTGCCAGATGGGGTGGTTCAATACATTGCGAAGCACGGTCTGTACCAGCAAGAAGGTACTGAGGTATCTCAATGAGCAGCCCGAACCCCCACGACGAGCAAGGCCGTCCTCTGACTCGACGTGAACTACGTGAGTTGGCGGAGAAACAGGCTATGCTCGCCACGCCGAATCCACAGGTCAATGCAGCGCCGCAACCTGCTTTTCCGCCAACCGCACAGGCCGTTTCAACGCCCGCGCCCACACACCAGTCCGCACCACCGGTCCGAAGGACGACGGCGCGCCCTGCTCCCACACGGTCGGTTCCAGGTGCGAATACACCGATTCCTCATGAGGCCATCGGTCGCTCGCAGCGTCCAGGTACGGACAACCGTCCGTCGGGTGTGCAGTCAGGCGTGCCGCAACAGTCACCTGCAGGGCGCAGTCCCGAGGGAACGTCTCACAGGTCGCGCGCACAGGCGCAACCAGTCTCACCACAAGCCAGTGCTCCTGCATCAGAGCAGGGTGGGCTTCGATCGCGTCCGGTGGTTACTCCAACGGAGCAGCCAGTCCAGGTGACTCGTCGTTCGATGTACACCCAGGCTCCTGCTGCTGGCGTACCACAGGTGACTCCACCTGCTCAGGCTGGTGCCGTGCGTATGCTTGAGGAAACGGGAACCCTATCTCGGCTTGTCGATCCCCGTGAGTTTGAACCTTCGCGTCAGCCCGTGGCTCCACCGCGACAAGGGCCCTCCGAAGATCGTGCACGGATGTTAGAGGCAAATACCGCGACGGCCCCGGCCGTGCCGCGCAGCAACCTCGCGGGTTTTATGCGGCAGGCACCCCCAAGTAGCCAGATCCCACGTGTTGAGCAGGACGAACACGGTAACTGGCGGGCGAGTTCCGGTGCCGAGGTTCAAGACCGTGTTGCACAGACCGGTGCCGTGCTTCCTCAGTGGAATGCAGGATCGTCCCCCTTTGCCGAGTTCAGCAGCAGGGTTGGACAGACTCAGGACGGAAATTCATTCACGCCTCAACAGCAGGTCGGCGGTTCTGGTCTGCCTGCTCGCTCCTCAGCTTTTCAGGCACAGGGGCAGAGGGCGGAGGGCGCCGCTGGCTCAATCGAGGGTGAGCAGGCCCGAGAAACGGGCGTGACAGGCGGATTCACGGCAGCGACCGCTCCTCCCGCGTGGGAAGCGATCACGAGCGTCGATTCGACCCTGCCGGTTGATCCAACAGTCGGTGGCGTTGCGGTCAGCAGCCTCCTCGCACAGACTCAGTCGGCCACAAACCAGCCAGGACCGGGCGTGGGCGCTACTGGGCCGACTCCACTGGGAGGCGGTTTGAGTACGCCTCCAGGTTCACGCGGCCCGATTGTAGATGAGCCAACTGCTGCGATGGCGGCGGTCTCACAAGAGTTACCTCTGTCATTTGCCCCAGGATCAGGAGGAACTGGTGCACAAGGCCAACAGAACCCATTTGGGGCGGCACCTTTCGGTGAGCAGCCTGATCAGCAGCCCTCAGGTTTCGGAGATTTTGCTGGACTACAGGTGGATGAGACCGCTGAAGCCGAAGACCTGGACGAGGAAGACGCCGAACTCGACCACTCCTACACGTGGCTGCACTACATGATTCTTGTGGCCGTCGCATTCGTTCTGGGCATGGTGATCTGGAAAGTCGCGCTGGACTCCGAACCAGCAGACCGCGGCGCAGAGACCGAGGCAGCCTCCGTTTCGGTGAATGTGGACCCTCTTGCAATCAGAGCGTAGGAAGCAAGGTCACAGTGCTTGAGCGGTCTGAATGGCCCAAAATTCGTCATAATTGATAGACAGTCAAGCAACACATCGGCGAGAGCCGAACAAAAGGAGAACCGTGGCAGCCACTGAGCGCGCAATTGAACTTGCAATCATCGCAGCCCGCGCGGCATCGGACCGTAAGGCAGCAGAGATCATTGCACTCGATGTGAGCGAGAACCTGGTCCTTACTGATGCCTTCGTGATCGCGTCGGGCAACAACGAACGCCAGGTTGGCGCGATCGTCGATGCAGTTGAGGAAGCTTTACACAAGGCTGGCGCTAAGCGCCTGCGCCGTGAGGGTAAGGAGGGCGGCCGCTGGGTTCTCATTGACTTCGGTGACGTGGTCGTTCACGTCCAGCACCAAGAAGACCGTGCTTTCTATGCGCTCGAGAAACTGTGGGCCGACTGCCCTGCCATCGAACTTCCGGAGGACGCTCGCGGCGGTGACGGCTCAGCCCCAGAATACGAGTTGGATGAGTTTGGCTTTCCACTCGTTGAGGACACTGAGGACTGAGATTTGACTGCCGGTTCTATTGTCTTGGTGCGCCACGGGCGGACCGCCTATAACGCGGCGATGCGTTTACAAGGCCAGGTCGATATTGACCTTGATGAGGTTGGTCAGTGGCAGGCCGAAACCTCAGCCAAGGTATTGACGGAGATCATCGCTCCAACGCGCATCCTCACCTCTGACTTGAACCGCGCAATTGCCACGGCGCGTACGATCGGGGCTTGCTACGGCGTTGAACCGATCATTGACAAGCGAGTCCGCGAACGTTCATTCGGTCCTTGGGAAGGCATGACCGGCGAGGAGATCTCCGCCCGGTGGCCCGAGGAGTTTGCTGCGTGGCGTGGCGGTTCTGAACCAACCACCGTCGGTATCGAGCTCAAGCGCGACGTGGCCGAGCGTATGTGCGCGGTTATTCTTGAGAATGCTGCCCAGATGGCTGATTCCGAGACTCTCATGGTTGTCTCGCACGGTGCCGCGATCTCGTGTGCCATCGCCGGTCTGCTCGGGCAGGATGCCACGAGTTGGCGCGGCGTTGCGGGTATGAGCAACGTGCACTGGTCGCGTCTGGCCCGCAACACCTCACCTGGTGCGGAACCCGCGTGGCGTCTTGAACAGCACAATGTTGGTCCATCCGTCGTGTACGGCAAGAAGGCCTGGGAGAACGGTCCCGCCGACGTGTTTGTGGCGCTTTGATCAAACTCCACTGGTTTTATTGACGACGAGGCCCTTCTGCCAGCGCACACTGCGCTGGCAGAAGGGCCTCGTCGTTCATTTGGCGCTCTCGCACCGAAACCGCTGCTGCGATCTCATCTGGTCAGAGGGCTCTTGTCGGCGTTGATCCGTGCCGATACTGTGAGCAGGTAGATTATCGAACATCAAGTGTGAGGTAGAGGGATGATTCAAGGATCATATGGAGCGCGATATACACAACGTGCAAGGGTGATTGCCCTAGCAGTGGTTGCTGCATTGGCATTCATGTTCAGCGCGGCTCCGGCGCAGGCGTCTGCAGGAGACGAGTCGCCTTTGGCGTTGACAACGAAGGTTGTCTCTGGTCAGAAGTTCAAGGCAGGTGACACTGTCAAAATCAGATTGACGGCGAAGAACACCTCGAAGAAGACCATTGAAATGCCTGCCCAGTCAGGGCTTCTTGTCTCATTCGCAAGACAGTATCTTGGCGAACAGGAGACGCTGACCGGTGGATTCGTGCTGGATGGTTTCGGGGAAGACGACACCTACGCCTACTGGGATTACTACAAGGCATTACCTGGAAGGGTCAAGGCCGGTGAGTCTTTCTCAACGACAATCACCTACAAAGCTGTTGCGCAGGATGTTGCGAATGGTGGGGTATTCGCGACACTCAGCTACGTCAACGACACGACGAGCTACGAGGATCTATCGTTCGTGTTCGCGACAGTTCCCGCAAGTGGGAAGAGCGATCCAACTGTTCGTGGAACGTCAAAGGTTGGCAAGCTGTTGACTGTAGCACCGGGCTACACCGGTGTGTGGAACCACAATTACGAGTACCAGTGGTTGCGGAACGGAAAGGCGATCAAGGGTGCCACGAAGTCAACGTATAAGTTGAAGGCTGCTGATGCCGGTAAGAAGATCTCAGTACTGATCGCAGGGGAAGACCGCGCTGGCTTCAACGGTTGGGCGGTCTTCGAAGCCAATGTGGCAAAGAAGATCGCAGCGCTTACTCTTAAAGCTCCTACACCACGGGTGACCGGTACGACCAAGGTTGGCAAGACCTTGAAGGCTACAACGAGTGGCTGGACCAAGAACACCAAGAAGTCGTACCAGTGGTATGCGAACGGTAAGAAGATCAAGGGGGCAACGAAGTCGTCGCTCAAACTGACCAAAGCCCACGCGGGTAAGCGCATCACTGTGAAGGTCACCGGTAAGAAGGCTGGATACAAGACCGTTGTGAAAACGTCTAAGAAGACCGTCACGATCAAGCGGTAGGTTCTTAGCCTTACCCGACGAGGCCCTTCTGCCAGCGCAGTGTGCGCTGGCAGAAGGGCCTCGTCGTCAATCTGCGTTGTGTGTCGATGACAGAGTGCTACACACCCAAAATGCGACGAGACCACCCACTTTTTGTGGGTGGTCTCGTCGCATTTTGGGTGTGTGCAGACCGTAGGCCGGACGACTGACCGGTCTGCGGCAGATCAAGCGCCCGCGAAGAACGCTCCGATTGCTCGCGACAGGTAGACAACGTCGTTGACGTGGCACATCTCGCGGGCGGAGTGCATCGAGATCAGGGGGATACCCACGTCAACGGTGCGGATGCCGATGCGGGTCGCGGTGAGCGGACCGATTGTGGAGCCACACGGGCTGTTGTTGTTCGACACGAAATCCTGATACGGCACGCCAGCCGCTTCACAGGAGCGAACCCACAGGGCCGCGCCAACGCCATCGGTTGCGTACCTCTGGTTGGCGTTGATCTTGAGCAGCGGGCCGTTTCCGGCGAGTGGCTGGACGTTTGGGTCGTGGCGTTCGCCGTAGTTCGGGTGGATGGAGTGTCCGGCGTCCGAGGAGATGCACCAGGATTGAGCCATTGCGCGCGCGGACTCTTCGAGCGTTGCGCCAAGGCCATCGTAGATTCGGGTCAGCACATCCTCAAGGAATGGTCCGCACGCACCGGAACGGGTTTCGGAGCCGATCTCCTCGTGGTCGAATGCCGCGAGCATCGAGATGTGGCCGCCATCCTCTGGCGCGTTCAGCAGCGCAACGAGCCCGGCGTAGGTCGAGGACAGGTTGTCCATGCGCGGTGCGGCGAACAGGGTGTCGTCGAGTCCGAAGCGAGCGGGCGGCTGGGTGTCGGTCGAGATGATGTCGTAGCCGGCCACGTCCTGCGAGGGGATGTCGGCAAGTTGCGCGAGGTGTCCCAACACGTCCGCCGCACGTGGATCACCCACCCCATACACGGGCGCGGTGTTGCGCTGCTTGTCGAGTTTCAGGCCGTTGTTGGCTTCACGGTCCAAGTGGATGGCCAACTGCGGGATACGCATGAATGGACCGGTGCGCACGAGGTGTTGCGACCCGTCCTTGAGCACGAGACGCCCCGAGAGTTCGAGTTCCCGGTCAAGCCACGAGTTCAGCAAAGGACCGCCGTACACCTCGACCCCGACCTGGAGCCAGCCGTGCGAACCGATCGTGGACTGGGGCTTGAGTTTGAAGCCGGGGGAGTCCGTGTGTGCGCCGAGGATACGAACCGGTGCGGTGGTCGGCGCGTTGTCCGGGGTGATCCACGCGATGATCGCACCGTCGCGGATCACGAATGTCTTCTTCGGGGCGATCCACGGGTCTTCTTCCTTGAGTTCCGAGAATCCGGCGCTGGTGAGTTGGCGGGCGACCTCGTGGGCCGCGTGATATGACGATGGGCTTGCTTGGATGAACTCGGCGAAGCCGGTCATGTATTCGGTCGTATCCATGTTTTACATTCTCTCACTGCTTCGGAGGCGGGTATGGCGCGGCGCAGAGTGTGTGGTCGCCGCTGCGCGCGAGTGGGAAAATCCCACTCGTGGCGCACCTGAAACCGGTGTTTCGGTTCTGTCGGCACTGTTGCCACATAAAACCGGAACACCGCCGACAACACCGCAACATCGGGCCACTCGCCAACGCATGTGTATTGCTTGGCGACGATTCGGCGCGACCCGTGGGAGTCCATCCGCTGGGAGGTGGGCTGGACTGGGAGGCGGCAGGTTCGTCGTCAAGCAGATGTTTGCGGTGGGCGCTCGCAAGCCCGCGAACTCAGCCATTTACCCACGAACTCAGCTTTGTGCGAGCTGAGTTTGTGGGTAAATGGCTGAGTTCGACTTCGAATACGGAGCTGGATCAGCCCATCTGGGCTGCGCGGCCGATCAGTGCGCCCAACTCGTCGTAGTTCTCCCGGACGTTCCCCGTGCTCACCCGCACGTGTGGACCCGTGTCGAGAGCGGTTCGCGCAGAGGGGGCTGTAGCCTGCGCACCGTTCCGCCCTCGGGCCGAGCCGATGTGCGTGAACGGGCCACCGGGGGCCACCCGAATTCCCTGGGCAGCGAGGTAGACGACTGTCGCCTGCTCGTTGATGACTGGAACCCAGATGTTGAGGCCCTCGCCATGAAGAACTGGGATGCCTTGAGACTCAATGCCCTTGATGATCTGCTTGCGGCGACTCGCATACTTGGCGCGCGCGGACGCAATGTGATCTTGGGTGAGTCGATCATTGAGCAGTTCCAACAGGACTGTTTGGAGGATGCGGCTCGTCCATCCGGGGCCGAGCATTCGGCGCGCGACGATCTGCTGGACTATCGGGCGTGGCCCGCCCAACGCTGCGATCCGCAGGTCGGGTCCATGCGATTTTGAATAACTGTGGATGTGCACGACCTGATCGGGAAGGTGCGTGCCCAGGCTGAGGTCGGCGGTGGGACAGATAGC
This sequence comes from Populibacterium corticicola, assembly GCF_042683685.1. Taxonomy (NCBI): domain Bacteria; kingdom Bacillati; phylum Actinomycetota; class Actinomycetes; order Micrococcales; family Jonesiaceae; genus Populibacterium; species Populibacterium corticicola. Next base: position 109,593 of record NZ_JBHUOP010000001.1, read on the forward strand.
GCCGCAGTGGTCGTCCTCGATGATGTGGAGCGAACTGCCACGGGGATGCTCCCGAACGACGGCGGCAAGGTCAGCGGTGCGTTCCGGGGTCATGGTCGCCCCGGTTGGGTTCTGGGCACGAGGCTGAATGACAAGCACCGTGCAACCGGCATTCAACGCATCCTCCACTCCCTGCGGTGTGACACCGTGGGCGTCTATCGCCATCGGTACCGCCTGGGCCCCAAGCACGTCTATGAGGTCGAGGAACGGGGGAAAACTGGGGGCCTCCACCCCTACCCGCGAGCCGACTCCGATGAGGGTCTCCAACACCCGCGTCAAACCGTCGAGAGCACCGTCCACCACCGTGACCTCCTCGGGCGGGTAGGACCAGGCAGCGCGCAGGCGCTTCTCAAGAAGGGGAAGTATCGGCTGCCCCAGGTAACTGGACGTCACCGCACCGGTCGTGCGACGGCCAAGCCGTGAAAACGCGGGACCCACAGTTGGGAGTAACTGGGGATCGGGAGTACCCGATGACAGGTCCAGTCGATACGGCACCGGCGTCGAGTGGGCTAGACCGCCGTAGCGCGGTGGCAGCCACGGCGTGTTTTGTTCAAGAACGAAAGTTCCTTTTCGTCCGCGCGACGCGATCAGTCCCGATTCGGCGAGAGCATGCCAGGCCCCAGCCACCGTGCCAGGCGACACCCGCAGGATGGCCGCGATCTCCCGTACGGTGGGCAACCTGGTGCCGGAGGGCAGGTCACCGCTACGGATGCGACTGCCCACGGCAGCGGCAATGGAGGTTGGAGACACGTCCGTCAACTCGCTCAAAAAGTCCATATCTAAGGATGTGCGCACTGAGAACCCTCGGATGACGGATTCGACGACATTTAACAGATCGGTCATGAGCGTTCTTGTAAACGTTACGCGGCGCAACGTCACTGAAATGTTCAAGGAGCAGAGTCACACATCATCCGGTAAGCGCCTAACCCCAAGGAGAACGCGATCAACATGAACAAAGTCAAGATTGCTCTGACCCAGTGCACCTGGACCGGAGACAAGGAGTCCATGCTCCAACTGCACGAGGACTACACGCGGCAGGCCGCCGCGGAGGGTGCTCAGGTGATCTGCTATCAGGAACTCTTCTACGGCCCCTACTTCGGTATCACGCAGGACACCGAGTACTACAAGTACGCCGAAACCATTCCAGGGCCAACCACGAGCCGGTTCAGCGAACTCGCAAGGGAACTGGGAATCGTCATCGTGCTTCCCATCTATGAGGAAGACCAGCCGGGCGTCCTGTACAACACGGCAGTCGTCATAGACGCGGACGGAAGCGTCCTCGGACAGTATCGCAAGCACCACATCCCGCACCTGCCCAAGTTCTGGGAGAAGTTCTACTTCCGCCCAGGCAACATGGGCTACCCGGTGTTCGACACGGCAGTCGGCAAGATCGGCGTCAATATCTGCTACGACCGACACTTCCCAGAGGGTTGGCGCGCCCTTGCCCTGGGTGGAGCCGAGATCGTGTTCAACCCCAACGCCACGGCGCCGGGTATCTCGAACAAGCTGTGGGAGATCGAACAGCCAGCGGCAGCGGTCGCGAACGGCTACTTCGTCGTCGCAACCAACCGCGTGGGCCTTGAGGACAACGAGTACGGCGATGAGGCTGTCAACTTCTACGGATCGTCCTACGTGGTGGGCCCAGACGGCAACTATGTCGGCGAGGTCGGTTCGAACTCAGAGCCGCAACTGCTGCTCCGCGAGATTGATCTGGACCAGGTGCGCGAGGTCCGGGAACGCTGGCAGTTCTTCCGCGACCGCCGCCCGGACGCCTACGGCGCCATCGTGGCACCTTGAGTTCAGTTTCTTAGTCGAAGTGGGAGGTAACGCATGTACACGCTGATCACAGGTGGAACCGTGGTGAACGCGACGGGGTCAAGCCGCGCCGACGTGCTCATCGAGGATGAGAAGATCGCCGCGGTCCTCGAACCTGGCTCGAACATCTTGGGCACGGCGTTCCTTGCGGGGATCGACCGGGTCATCGACGCAACCGGGAAGTACGTGATTCCCGGTGGCATCGATGCCCACACTCACATGGAGATGCCGTTTGGTGGCACGTTTGCCTCAGACACGTTTGAGACCGGAACGCGTGCCGCAGCATGGGGTGGCACCACCACGATCATCGACTTCGCGGTGCAGTATGCGGGCGAGGACGTACTCACGCAGTTCGCCCGTTGGCACGAGAAGGCCGCCGGAAAATGCGCGATCGACTATGCATTCCACCAGATCATCGGTGGGGTCAACGATGTGTCGCTGGCGGCGATGGACACCCTGATAGATGAGGGCGTGTCGAGCTTCAAACTCTTCATGGCCTACAAGGACGTGTTCCTCTCCGACGACGGCCAGATCGTCCAGGCGATGCAGACGGCATCCCACAACGGTGGGCTACTGATGATGCACGCAGAGAACGGCAGCGTCATCGACCTGTTGCAGAAGCAGGCGCTTGAGCGGGGCGAGACGGATCCGGTCTATCACGGGTTGACTCGTCCCTGGCAGACCGAGGAGGAGGCAACCTATCGCGCGATCCGACTCGCGGAGTTGACCGGCGCCCCGCTGTACGTGGTCCACGTGTCCGCGAAGCAGGCTGCGATGCGGATCGCCGAGGCTCGTGACACCGGCCAGAACGTGTTCGGCGAGACCTGCCCGCAGTACCTGTGGCTGTCACTTGAGGATCAGCTCGGTGCACCGGGATTCGAAGGGTCCAAGTGGGTGTGCTCGACACCGCTGCGCCCCAAGGCACACGGCCACCAGGACCACATGTGGACTTCCCTGCGCACGAACGATCTTCAACTTGTCTCGACGGATCACTGCCCGTTCTGCATGAAGGGTCAGAAGGAATTGGGACTGGGCGATTTCACGAAGATCCCGAACGGCATCGGCTCGGTCGAACACCGCCTCGATTTGATCTATCAGGGCGTGGTCACCGGAAAGATCTCGCTCGAACGCTGGGTTGAGATCTGCTGCACCACCCCAGCCCGCATGTTCGGTATGTACGGCAAGAAGGGCGTGCTCCAACCCGGTGCGGACGCGGATGTCGTGGTGTACGACCCGCAGGGCAAGACGAACATCTCGGCCCAGACCCACCACATGAATCTGGACTACTCGGCCTGGGAGGGCTGGGAGATCGATGGGCATGTGGACACCGTTGTATCTCGCGGCCTGGTGGTGGTGGACGACGGTGAGTACTTCGGCCATGCAGGTCACGGCCAATACATCAAGCGTGGATTGTCGCAGTACCTGATCTAGCAGCAGACATAAAGGTTCCGGCACCTGGAACGTACAGGAAGCACGGAACACCGTAACCGATGTGAAAGGGGAGGGACATGGAATTTGGTGTCGTTCTTCAGCCTGATCCGCCAACCGCCCGCACAGTGGAGTTGGCCAAGCGGGCGGAAACGTACGGGTTCAGTCATGCCTGGCTGTTCGACTCGCACCTTTTGTGGCAGGAACCGTTCCCGATCTTCTCGAGGATTCTCAACGAAACACACCGCATCAAGGTCGGCACGTACGTGACCAACCCCGCGACTCGCGACTGGACGGTGTTGGCCTCGGCGTTTGCGACCTTGAACGAGATGTACGGCAACCGTACGGTCTGCGGCATTGGTCGCGGTGACTCGGCGTTGCGTGCGCTTGGGCGCAAGCCAGCGAAGCTCTCGGAGTTACGGCAGGCCATCCACGTGATCCGGGAACTCGCAAGTTCCCGTGCGGTTGAGCACGAGGGAGCAACGCTGCGGTTTCCCTGGGCGCAGAGCTCTGAGTTGGAGATGTGGGTGGCTGCATACGGGCCACTCGCACTGAAGCTGACAGGTGAGGTGGGCGATGGCTTCATCCTTCAGTTAGCTGACTTGGACATCGCGGAGTGGATGATCAAGACGGTGCGCGGCGCAGCCGAGGCCGCTGGCCGTGACCCGGATGCGATCAAGTTCTGCATTGGCGCACCCATGTATGTGGGTGACGGGGATGATCCGATTGCCCGCGAGCACATGATCAATCAGTGCCGCTGGTTCGGCGGCATGGTGGGTAACCACGTTGCGGACATCGTGTCCAAATATGGTGGCGGTTCGGATGTGCCTGCGGCGCTCACTGACTACATTGCGGGTCGCGAGAGCTACGACTACAACTCGCATGGCCGCGCGACGAACACGCACACCGACTTCGTCCCCGACGAGATCGTGGAGCGCTTCTGCATCATCGGCTCTCCCAAAGAACACATTGCGAAGCTCAATGCGCTCAAGGATCTGGGTGTGCACCAGTTCGCCGGGTACCTACAACATGACAACAAGGACGCCACCTTGGCGGCATATGGAAATGAGATCATTCCCGCCGTTCGTGACGTGGTTTTGGCACGATCATGAGCGCTGCGCAGGACACGCACGTCTTAGAGACAGAGGAGCGCACTGACGTGGGATCATCTGGTTCATTGCCGACGAGCCCATCGCGGATACCGTCCCGCACCTCCCAGCGGGGCCAAGCCGGTGCTGCTCGCTTCGCGCGAGCAGCACTGTCGAACCGGATTGTGGCAGCGGTTCTGGCGATTCTCGCAGTGGGCAGCGTATGGGAACTGTATAAGGCGCTTGGCCCCGATCAGGGCTGGTCGCTCGGTGAGACGCGAATCCTGCCCCGTACAACCGACATCGTGATGCCTCATACGTGGAGCATGGTGGGACGGCTGTTCGATCCGGTGTCTGGTGCTTCGGGTGCCGCAAGCCTGTGGTGGGCGGTCGTGGTGGCTGCGATCTTCACCCTATCGATAGCCATCGCCGGGTGGCTGATTGGCGTGCTCGTGGGCGTGATCCTGGCCGTGGCCATGCAGCGCCTGAAGATCGTGGAGCGGGCGGTACTCCCACTCGTGATCGTGTCACAGACGGTGCCTCTGATCGCATTGGCGCCGCTTGTCCGATCGTGGGGCTCGCAGATTTCCATCGGCTCGATCACCTGGGCGCCGTGGATGTCCGTCGCGGTGATCGCCTCCTACCTGGCATTCTTCCCCGTCGCGGTCGGAACATTGCGTGGCCTGCAATCTCCCAGCCAGATACAGGTGGAACTTCTGCACGCCTACGGCGCTGGCTGGTGGACCACACTGGTGCGGTTGCGGGTACCGGCCGCAATCCCTCAGATCCTTCCAGCCCTGCGCCTGGCCGCCGCGAACGCGGTTGTCGGCACGGTCGTCGCCGAGGTCGCCACGGGGCTACCGGGTGGAATCGGCCGCATGATCCTCGAGTACGCGAACTTCGCGGCATCCGATCCCGCAAAGCCCTGGGCACCGATCTTCGGCTCAGTGATCTTGGGTCTACTCGCAGCGGGAGCGATTGGCCTACTCGGCGCATCGCTCAAGAAGTATCGACGTGTGGAGGCACGATGACAAACACGACAGCAACGGCAATCGACATCTGCGGCGTACACCGCGTATTTGGCTCGGGGGCCAAACAGGTCACAGCGTTGCACGACATCAACCTGAAGATAGCCGCGGGTGAGTTCGTCTCGTTGATCGGCCCATCGGGTTGCGGCAAATCGACACTGCTGCGGCTGATCGCCGATCTCGACCAACCCACCGACGGCGAGATCACGGTGTTCGGGCATTCCCCGAGTGAGGCGCGCCGAGCCCGCGAATACGGCATTGCCTTCCAGCAGGCAGGCCTGTTGCCGTGGCGTTCCGTACGCGAGAACGTCGACCTGCCTCTGCGGTTGGCGGGTCGGGGAAAGCATGCACGACGTGAACGCATCGATCACCTGCTCGACATGGTCGGTTTGACGAGCTTCGCCGATCACTATCCCGACCAACTCTCGGGCGGCATGCAACAGCGAGTGGCCATCGCCCGAGCGCTCGCGGAGGAACCGTCTCTGCTCCTCATGGATGAACCCTTCGGTGCACTCGACGAGATGACCAGGGAACACCTGCAAACCCAACTCCTGCGCATCAGCGCGGAATCTCGGGCAGCGGTCGTGTTCGTCACCCACTCCATACCGGAAGCCGTGTTCCTGTCCAACCGGGTGGTTGTCATGTCGCCGCGTCCAGGCGAGATCCGCCGCATCGTGGACATCGACCTGGACCGCAGCGCGGTCACTCCGCAGAGTGCATCGCCACTGTCGGAGCGTTCCAAGAACGCCGAACCAGAGCACGACACCGTAGACCTACGGACGGACGCCCGCTTCTTCGAGGCCGTCGCCCAGGTACGAGACGCCCTCCACGACGGTGTCCCGACCGGGGCGGGAGTGGATCTGCGATGACCGTGCGAAACGCTGTCGCAACCACACTGCCGCCGACCCTGCTCCTCATCGCACTCATCGGTGCCTGGCAAGCCCTCGTGAGCGTGGGGAACATCCCACCCTTCATCCTGCCCGGACCTGCTGCAATCGCGGACCAGTTCTCGCAGTTCCGCGAACCGATCACTGGGGCAGCCCTCGTGACCGGGCGTAACGCGCTCGTGGGATTGATCGTGGGGGCACTGCTCGGCATCATCACCGCGATTATCTCGGTCACGAGTTGGGTCGTGGACAAGATCAGCGAACCAATCATCAGCGCACTCGCCGTCGTACCCATCGTGGCCCTCGCACCCGTGCTGTACTCGATGTTCGGCGCAGGAAGCGAACAGGCCCGAATCATCGTGGCCGGACTTGCCGTGTACGTGCCGGTCTACCTCAACACCCTGACCGGACTGCGTCAGGTGCTGCCTGTGCACAAGGACCTCATGCGAGCCCTTGCCGCACCATCTCGTGACATCATCCGGTTCGTCACGATCCCTACCGCCACCCCCTACGTGTTCACAGGTCTGCGCATGGCCTCGGCGCTCGCGGTGATCTCCGCAATCGTGGCCGAGTACTTCGGCGGACCGCGTTCAGGGGTGGGCTCGTTCATTACAACCGCTGCTGCCGGATCGAACTACGCCCAAGCATGGGCCTACGTATTCGGCGGGATCGTGGTGGGCCTGATCTTTTACACCACCACTCTGGCACTGGAAACCTACGCCCTGAGAAAGGCAGGACGCCGTTGATTTCAGACCGCACTGCGGTCACCGCCCAAGATCCTTCGGAAGTGAGAAGACATGAAAACTCGTAAGACACTCGTCGCGCCACTAGCGGCAGCACTCACGCTCGGCCTGACCCTGACCGCCTGCACCGTGGGCGACACCGAAACCCCGACACCGACCCCAGACGCAACGGATTCGACCGAGACATCGGGAGAACTCACCAAGGTCAAACTGCAGTTGCAATGGCTCACCCAGGGACAGTTCGCGGGCTACTACGCCGCACTGAGCGAGGGCTTCTATGAGGAAGAAGGCCTTGACGTCGAAATCATTCCCTCCGGTGGCGACATCGTGCCACAGGACGCACTCGCCCAGGGCGAGGTCGACTACGCGATTGCGTGGGTGCCCAAGGTACTCGGCTCGATCGAACAGGGTGCGAACATCACCAACGTGGCCCAGATCTTTGAACGCTCGGCAACCCTGCAGGTCTCCTTCAAGGATGCGGGCATCACCTCGCCCGCAGATCTCGCCGGCAAGAAGGTGGGCTCGTGGGGCTACGGCAACGAGTGGGAGCTGTTCGCGGGCCTCAACAAGGCCGATGTCACCGACTTTGAACTCGTGACCCAGGCGTTCGATATGCTCGGGCTGCTCAACGGTGACATCGATGCCGCCCAGGCGATGACGTACAACGAGTACGCGCAACTGCTTGAGACCGTAAACCCCGACACCGGCGAGCTCTACACCCCGGATGACTTCAACGTCATCGATTGGAACGACGAGGGTACGGCAATGCTCCAGGACGCAATCTGGGCTGACGCTGACCGTCTCGCCTCAGATGAAGCCTATGCGGAGACGACCGTGAAGTTCATCAAGGCCTCGATCAAGGGCTGGGCGTTCGCACGTGACAACGCGGAGGACTCCGCAACCATCGTGACCGAGGCGGGATCCACGCTTGGCGCGAGCCACCAACTGTGGATGGTCAACGAGGTCAACAAGCTACTCTGGCCAAACACCACCGGTGGTCTGGGGCTGGTCGATGAATCGGCGTGGGCCGCGACCGTCGAGATGGCGCTCGGAACCTCAAACGAGACCGGTGCAACCATCATCACCTCGGAACCACCAAGCACCGCCTATTCGAACGAATACGTGACCAAGGCGCTTGCCGAACTCACTGAGGAAGGCGTGGACGTGGTTGGAGAGGGCTTCAGCCCGCTGACCGTCACGCTCAACGAGGGCGGCAACTAGCTCCAGTTGGGGACAAAGCAGCGGTGCGGAGGGTACCACCGTGGACACAGTAGCGCAGCGGAGGGTAGGGATCTCGCGGAGCAGATCCCTACCGGAGCGAAGCGGATACAGTTCGCGGCTGTCGAGCACTAGTCTCGCGGAGCAGGCTGTTACCGGAGCATAAGCGAATGTAGTTCCCAACCAGAAAACGCTAGTTGGGCATGAGATAGCGGTGCCCGCCAGCACAACCGCACGGCTGGTGCGTGCTGAACATGGAGTTCAGCACGCACCTCAGCCCACATAGTTCTTACACACGGGCAACCTTTTCAGGCTGCTCACGGTTTATGGAGAAGACTCATGGCAATAATCAGCGTTGAGCAGAGCACTGCGGTAGAACGTAGCAAGGAGACAATCGCGCTCGACCGAGCCCACGTGTTCCATTCGTGGTCCGCGCAGGGCACATTGGCTCCGATCGATATTGTTGCCGCGCGCGGCGTAACCATCCGCGATGGTGAGGGGCGCGCCTATCTGGACTTCTCGTCGCAACTCGTCAATGTCAACATCGGACACCAGCACCCTGCTGTGCTGGCCGCAATTCACGAGCAGACCGACATCCTGACCACAATCGCACCAAGCCACGCCAACGCCGCCCGCAGTACTGCGGCTAGGCTCATCACAGACCGTGCACCGGATGGATTCAACAGGGTGTTCTTCACCAACGGAGGGGCGGACGCGAACGAGAACGCCATCCGCATGGCCCGCCAGTACACGGGACGACCAAAGATTCTGTCCGCATACCGCTCATATCACGGCAACACGGGCGCGGCGGTCAATGCGACCGGAGATTGGCGCCGCATTCCGAATGAGTTCGCCACCGGCCATGTCCACTTCTTCACCCCGTACCTGCTGCGCTCGGAGTTCTGGGCGCAGTCGCAGGAACAGGAATGCGAACGCGCACTACACCACCTCGAACGGGTCATCCTCAGCGAGGGCCCACAGAGTATTGCGGCGATCCTGCTCGAAACCATCCCGGGCACGGCGGGCATACTCACACCACCACCCGGATACCTGCCGGGGGTCCGCAAACTGGCTGACAAGTACGGAATCCTGCTGATTCTCGACGAGGTGATGGCCGGATTCGGGCGCTGCGGCACCTGGTTCGCCTTCGAGCACTACAACGTGGTGCCAGACCTCATCACCTTCGCCAAGGGCGTCAACTCCGGCTACGTTCCAGCCGGGGGAGTCATCATCAGCGATCCCATCGCCGAATACTTCAACGACCGCATATTCCCCGGTGGCCTCACCTACTCCGGGCACCCGCTCGCGATGGCCGCGATCGTGGGAACCCTCACCGCCATGGATCAGGAGGGTATCGTCGACAACGCCCGTGAGATCGGCAAGACGGCACTTGGGCCCGGGTTGGGTGCGCTCAAAGACGCGCACCCCACAATCGCGGAGGTCCGCGGAGTGGGAGTATTCTGGGCCGTGGAACTCACGGAGCCCGACACAACCGTCCCGCTTGCGCCGACGCAACTGGCGGCCGTGAAAAACTATTGCCAAGACCACGGACTCATCGTGTTCGCGGCAGAAAACCGAATCCACCTGGTCCCACCATGCGTGGTCACCCGCGACGAAGTCGAGGAGGCCCTCGCAATACTTGGGGCTGCGCTCGACGTTCTGGAGGCATCATGACCGTAACTTCACACCAGCCCGAAACCCAGCGCAAGCGGGCGGTCGTGACCGGGGCATCGTCGGGAATCGGAGCTGCCACCGTGCGACTCCTGGTAGCCAGCGGCTGGGATGTGGTCGCCCTCGCACGGCGCGAGGCGCGCCTACGTGCGCTCGCTCAGGAGACCGGCTGCACGTACGTGGTCGCCGATATCACTGCCGACGAGTCGGTTGCCCAAGCGGTCGAGGCCATCACTGCTGGTGGCCGGGTTGATGCGTTGGTGAACAACGCCGGTGGAGCGCTTGGCGCGGACCGCGTGGACAATGCTGACCTCGAACAGTGGTCGCGCATGTATGAACTCAACGTTCTGGGAACGTTCCGGATGACGAACGCCCTGCTACCGGCGCTACGCGAGACGGCGGGGTCCATCGTGGTCGTCACCTCGACTGCCGCGCACGAACCCTATGAGGGAGGAGGGGGATACGTTGCAGCGAAGTTCGCCGAGCGCGTCGCTGCCCGTACACTGCGCCTCGAACTCGTGGGCGAGCCACTGCGCGTGATCGAGATCGCGCCGGGAATGGTGCACACCGAGGAGTTCTCGCTCGTGCGTTTCGCAGGCGACCAGGGCAAAGCGGACGCCGTGTACGACGGAGTGCCCAACCCCTTGCAGGCCGAGGACATCGCCGAGGCGATTCGGTGGAGCCTGAGCATGCCAGCGCATGTCAACGTAGACTCACTAGTTGTGCGTCCCGTTGCCCAAGCTGCGTACACCAAGACCCACCGTGTGACCTCCTGACGGACTTATAGCTCGCTGTTCAGCGTTCAATGTGTGGGGAAACTCGCGGAGGTGTGGGTTATAGACCCACCCATCGTCGAAGAAACCCACACGTCGAGGTTCGCAGTAGGGAACGTACCTAGAAACGTACGGGTAATAGTGAAAGAGAGAGTTAATGTCTGACCTAACTATCGGTTATGCGGCCATGCTGGAGCAGTTCCACCCGACCGACATCGTGGACTACTCGGTTCTCGCAGAACAGCACGGGTTCAGTGGCGTCATGGCGGCCGACCACTTCCAGCCATGGGTTCCCGCACAGGGACAGTCGGCGTTCGTGTGGAACGTTCTGTCCGCACTGGGCGAGCGTACCGTGGGGGACATCGGTCCAGGCGTGACCGCACCAACGTTCCGCTGGCACCCGGCGATGGTCGCCCAGGCCTCCGCAACCCTCGCCGCGATGTACCCTGGACGCCACTGGCTCGGACTCGGTTCCGGCGAAGCACTCAATGAGCACATCACCGGCCAGTACTGGCCCGAGGCCCCTGAGCGGATCAACCGCATGTTCGAGGCGATCGATATCATCAAGAAACTGTTCAACGCCTCGCTCGCAGGTAAGGACGTCAAGCATCAGGGCCAGTTCTACAAGATGGAATCGACTCGACTGTGGACTATGCCTGAGGTTCCGCCGGAGATATTGGTGGCAACTGCTGGACCGGTCACCGCAAAGCGAGCCGGTAAGCATGCGGACGGCCTGATCACGGTGGGTGCTCCCCTGGAGAAGATCGAGATGTTGTTCGGCAGGTTTGCCGCTGGAGCACGCGAGGTGGGTCGCGATCCAGAGACCATGCCAAAGGTATTGCAGATCCACATGTCCTGGGCGCCGACCGATGAGGAAGCCCTGGCGAACGCGATGGATCAGTGGCCGAACGGCGGCATGAAATTCCCCAAAGCGGACATCCGCTCGCCGTTCGAGTTCGAGCAGATCGCAAAGCTTGTACGCCCAGAGGACTTCGAGGGGCGGATGGTGATCTCCTCCGATCCAGACGAGCACCGGGCACACATCCAAAAGTTCGTGGACCTCGGATTCGACCGAATCTACCTGCACAACGTGGGCCGTAATCAGAAGGAATGGATCGAGGTCTTCGGACGTGAGGTTCTGCCGAAGCTGAAGCGATAGGTTGCGCTGAATCCCTGGGCGGAGGGCGGACTCGCAAGGGCGAGGCTGCTCAGAAATTGCTCCAAGATGGGAGGGTACCGTTACATCTGCGTGGTTGTAACGGTACCCTCCCATCGCTCTCCGCATGAGTTAGCAGAAAGGCTCGCAACCGCGTTGGGAGGGGAACGGCCTGGACTGCCGCGAGGGCTCGTCGGCAATGGGAGACCTGGCCGCGCGGGAACGTGAGGGGAACGATCAACTGGACTGATCGTCGGCAAGCAGGAAAGCAGCGGCACTACAAAACGCGAGGGTTCTCCTCGAACGTGCGCAAACGACTCGCGGACCATGTGTACATTGCGCCCCACACGGCAATCACCGACCCGCCAAGCGCCAGCGCCTGGCCGAGTTGGACCTCGCCATCTCGGATCACATGAACCAGCCACCCGCCGACCACAGCCCACAAAAACCCGGCAAAAACTACCGTCTGGTTACGGCCCGAACACAGGTGGCTATACACGTGACGGATTTCCTCGTCGCTCCACCGCTTGATGTTGCCTGCCTCCGTGTTGGTCATGATGACTCGGGAGGAATAGTTCTCAACTGCTTGCAGAGCGATCAGCGGCACGACGGCGATTCCGGCAACCACGAAAGCCTGCGAGTCGCGAGTAATAAGCCACGCGCCAACGAGGGCGAGTATGAGCAGCCAGAAGGTCGCCGCAATCTTGTTGGGCGGGTGCGGGCAGGCGTGTGGGATGAGACGCATGAGTTCCTTTTGGTGTGTGGCGTGCCTATCCAGGGTCGCACATATGGGGCGCGAGTTCAGCACACCGGTTGAGGGCACGAGTCGGATACCAGGTCGAGCAGATGAGCCGATGGGGTTCCTCCGCGGTCCCAGGACGGTGAGATGACCGAAACTTTCCATACCGCGGAGTCAGTGGGAAGCGAGAGCACCCGAAGCTGGGCGGCCTGAGGTTTTGCCGCTATATGACGTGGCACAATCGCAATTCCCAGACCTCTCGTGACTAGGTCGAGCAGAGTGTGCACGTCGTTGACCGTGCACCGCACGCGGCGCGATACGCTCTGGGAGGCGAGCATGGAGTCGTTGAGTGTGCGAATACTCCAGTTCGGGGCAAAGTCGATGAAGTCTTGCCCGTCGAGTTCACTCCAACTGACACGGGAATTGCTGGCCAGACTCGTGAGGGCAGAGTGGCGTTCCGGGACCAGCAACACAAGTGACTCCTGCCCGAGATCGCGGTGCGGCAGCGAGCCAAGATGATGGGAACCGGCAATGAACGCCACGTCCAGGTCGCCGGCTCTGGACATGGCGACAAGGTCGTGAGAACCCGTCTGCACGAACTGGGTCTCCACTCGGGGATGGCGGTGATGGAAACGCTCAAGCAGCGTGACAACCTCGATGATGCCGAGGCACTGCTCTGCGCCGACTCGGAGCGATCCGGTGACTTCTCGGCTTGCTCGTACAACCGCGTCGCGCGCACTCGCCGCGTGGGAGAGCATGTCACGGGCGTAGGGCAGTAGAGCCGAACCTGCCTCAGTGAGTTCGACCCGACGGGTTGTCCGGTCGAACAGGGGAGTTCCCAGTTCGTCTTCGAGGCCGCGAATAGCGGATGAAAGTCCTGATTGGGAGATGCCTGCCAGGTCTGCAGCGCGCGTGAAGTTCCGTTCTTCGGCCACTGCGAGCAGGTATTCCATCTGACGTAAGTCCATTCAGAACTCCTTCTTCTCAATGTGAGTAATTATAACTGTTGGACTTCTAAGAGTAGCGCTTCGTAAAGTGAAACCAACACCGAGAAAGTCTCGATGAGCATCAAAGGAGAAGCACATGCAACAGCGCATGATCGGGGAGCGGAAGGTATCTGCGGTTGGCCTCGGCGGAATGCCGATGTCTATCGAGGGGCGCCCAGACGAACGGCAATCAATCCAGACGATTCACGCTGCACTCGATGCGGGCGTGACACTGATCGACACCGCCGATGCCTACCACCGCGATGCCCACGAGGTCGGCCACAACGAAGAACTCATTGCCCGAGCACTGCGTGAATACGGTGCAGACGACGAGATCCTCGTGGCAACCAAAGGCGGACACCTGCGACCCGGCGACGGTACCTGGACCCGCAACGGTGATCCCGAATACCTCAAGCGCGCAGCAAAAGAGTCAGCCCAGCGACTCGGGGTCGAGGCAATCGGCCTGTATCAGTTCCACCGCCCCGACCCAGATGTTCCCTACGCCGAATCAGTTGGAGCGCTTCGCGAACTCCTCGATGAAGGTGTCATCCGCATGGCAGGTATATCCAACGCCGACATCGCTCAGATTGACGAAGCCCAACGTGTACTCGACGGCAGGCTTGTCTCCGTCCAGAACCAGTTCTCACCCGCCTTCCGATCCAGCCAAGATGAACTGGAGCATTGCGCAAGTCTGGGTATCGCGTTCCTGCCGTGGAGCCCACTCGGCGGGATCAAGAACGCCAAGGACCTGGCAGGAAGGCACAGCGCGTTCCAAGACGTGGCAGAAGAGGTTGGAGTGAGCGTGTATCAGGTCACCCTCGCGTGGGAGTTGGCCCTTGCCCCGGTCGTGATTCCGATCCCCGGCGCCTCGCGTCCTACGAGCATCCAAGACTCAGCCCGCGCGACGGAACTCACCCTCACGAGCGAACAGATCGCTCGGCTATCCGCCTGATCCAGCCCCACAGTGCACAACCCACAAAAACTCATCAACCCGAAGAGAGACCACATGAAGACCTTCACTTTGCCCGGCACCGACATGGTGGTGCCAAACGTCATCCTCGGCCTGATGCGCATCCAGGACAAGAGCGATGATGAGGTGCGCACCCTCATCAGCACGGCACGCGATTCAGGTGTCACGTTCCTCGACCACGCGGCAGTCTACGGAAACGAGAAGCACGGCTGTGAACGGCGTTTCGCCGAGGCCATGCGGCTGTCGAGTTCGGAACGCGAACAGTTCACCATCCAAACCAAGGCGGGCATCATCAAGGATGGCCCCTACTTTGATTTCTCCTACGAGGAACTGATCCGTTCCGTCGACGGGTCGCTCAAGGCGCTGGGCACCGACTACATCGACATCCTGCTCCTGCACCGCCCCGATGCACTGGTGGAGCCCGAAGAGGTGGCTCGGGCATTCGACGAGTTGTCCGCCTCCGGTAAGGTGCGGGCGTTTGGTGTGTCAAACCAGACGCCGAACCAGATCGAGTTGCTGCGCAAGCAGGTGAAACAGCCGATTGTGGCGAACCAGTTGCAGTTGTCCATCACGCATTCGCCGATGGTTGCCCAAGGGCTCGCGATGAATATGCAGGGCTTGGACCAGTCAGTCGTTCGCGACGGCGGCGTGCTCGACTACTGTCGACTCAACGACATCACCGTTCAGGCGTGGTCTCCGTTCCAGGCTGGGTTCTTCGACGGGCCGTTCCTCGGCTCGGACCGCTACCCGGAGTTGAATGCCGTGGTGGACCGTCTCGCGGAGAAGTACGGCGTTCCGGCTGAGGCCATCGCGGTTGCCTGGATTACCCGTCACCCAGCGCAGATGCAGGTTGTGCTCGGCACGACCACTCCGCAACGGGTTGCTGCGGCAGCTCTTGGCTCGGACATCGCGCTCACGCGTGCCGAATGGTATGAACTGCTACGCGCGGGTGGTTACACGATCCCTTAAGGTGGCGTTGCCGTTGGGCTCGTTTTATTGCGGCCAGCGGAACCGTGGTTCTCGAAGAACTGTCAGTTCCGCTGGCCTTATCTGTTCCATTCGTTTCATGTGTTCCGTTGGCTGTTCTCTTGGCGACGAGCCGGAAACTCGGCCAGTTTGCCTGCGTTCCAGCGGTTCACTTTGTACCGGGAGAACCTGCCTAACTCGCGACTCATGTGCTGGAATCCCTTCGTGAACGACTCGTGCTGAGGGACCTACTCAAGGAAATCAAAAGACTCGCTCCGCGATGCGAGGCAGAGCATCTTACCTGCAGAGACGCTGTTCGAGATGCCGATCAACCGGATCATTACTACGATGAATAAAGGCCCGGTTGAAACGAGTACCCGCGTTCTGGTGTGATCGTCAGCGGTGGAAAGTTCGGGCCTACAGGTTGGTGATTCGGCCTGACCAATGCCCCCACAAGGGCGCAGTAAATCAGAAGCAATCACGAAGGAGCACACCATGTCTCATCTGACAGGCAAACAGGTCGCGATTCTGGCGACTGACGGATACGAAGACTCCGAACTCATTGAGCCATTGAAGGCTCTGCGAGAGCACAACGCCATCGTGGACATCATTGCACCCGAGGCAGGCTCGATTCGGGGAAAGAACGGGCACGAAGAACCCGTCACTGTGACAACTGCCGCAGCGGACGCAGCAAAGTATGACGCGTTGGTTCTTCCCGGTGGAGTGGTCAACAGCGACAACATCCGACTCGACTCATTCGCGGTTGAACTTACCCGCGACTTCTTTGAACAACACAAACCGGTTGGCGCTATCTGCCATGCTCCGTGGATCTTGGCCGATGCGGCTGTGCTGAAAGGACGCACCGTCACCTCGTTCAAGAGCCTCAAGACAGACCTCCAGAACGCGGGTGCCACGTGGGTGGACGAAGAAGTGGTCGTGGACCAAGGCCTCGTAACGAGCCGCACTCCTGACGATCTTCCAGCGTTCAACGCCAAACTGATTGAAGAAATCGGTGAGGGGAAGCACGAGGGTCAAACCGCATAGTTTATGGCCCGCATTCAGGAAATGGAAAACCCGCTCGGCTAAGCCGAGCGGGTTTTCACGGTACGAGCTGTCTCAATTTCTCGAGTGGAGCTAAGGGGACTCGAACCCCTGACCCCCTGCATGCCATGCAGGTGCGCTACCAGCTGCGCCATAGCCCCGTGCACTTCTGTGAAGGAAGCACTACTGATACTAGTGGATTGCTTAGGGCCAACGCCAATCGACTTGATGTGATCCACGTCAAACTAGCGTTTGAGATGCTGCCTATAGGCGACGGTGTCTAGCGTGGCCAGTTGTCGATAACGCTCTTGGCTTCCTTGAGGCCGAGTCCAGTGTGCTCACGCAAGGCCTTGATCGCGTTGATGAGTTTGCCCTCAGTAACCAGAGAGTCAATCTCGGCGCGGATATGGGCAGGCAACTCTGCGATGGGATCTTCGAGACTCAGTGAACGCGATGGTGGCGTTGCCGCACTCATGTCCCAGCGTTCCACTATGTCTTTCGCTTCCTTGAGGCCAAGGCTGGTGTGGTCCCGCAGTACCTTGATGGCCTCAATCTTCCGGCCGTCTTGAATAAGGCGCGTGATCTGGTCAGTGACATGGGCCGGCAGGTTATCGAGCGTAGTTTTTACTGGCGCGGCTTTGGCTCCGGTGTAGGGGTTCGCGCCAATCTGGTCGTACCGGCGAGGCTTCAGCAATACGACGATCAGGACGAGTACGACCGCAGCAACACCAGCCGCGATGATAAGCACTGTTGGGTTAGACGTCATGACCTCATCCTATCGACGGACCGCACGGCTCGCAGGTGAGACTTGATGGGTTCGATGGGTTGGGCAGCGGACCTATGGTTCCTCTGCAACGACCTCGACCTTGAAGCCCGCAGTATTCTCAAGCCAGCCCGCGTAATGTTCGCTTCCTCCAGCGTGAGGGTAGCGCTCGTGATACAGCGGCCTCCATCCGTGTGCGGGAGCCAATGCCATAATCGCGTCAACATGGGTACGATCCCCACCTTTGAACGCCAGGTGGTTGAGGCCTGGGCGCCTGCGATTATGTTCGGTGCCTGAAAGGTTTGGCGAGGTGGTGATCGTCAGATACGATCCGTCCGCATTCCACGTCACGCCTTCGCTCCATGCGGCCTCGTGAGTGAATCCTAACTGTTCGAGGAGCCACGCCCACTCGGTGTGCACCGACTTCAAGTCGGCTACCCACAACTCAACATGATGAAATCCCGGCATCCCTCAACCCTAGCGGGTTTCGTTGTACGTGCTGTTTACTTCCCACTTCCCGACGAGTCGGGTATCCAGGCCTTCGGCCCACCTTTGGTCCGTCTCACCGTTGAAAGCAGAGCTGCTCCAGAATCGCTTGCGCGTAAGTTCTGTGTAGGTGGAGCATAGTTGATGGTAGCGTTGCATCGAACTTTCGGATGCTTCGAGCGTCAAATCACAAGGCCCACACTCATGTGTGGGCCTTTGTGTTTCTACAGTGGGGCCGTGTGAGTTCTTCGTCGTGTGGCTGCGGTGCCTTCGAAGAGATCAGTGGTGAGTATTTCGACGAGTTCACTGGGGTCCATGCCTAAAGCTGCAGAAATTCGCGTGAGGGAATTTGCTGTCAAAGTTTTCACGGAACCAACAAATCGCAGTCTTTGCTAAGTTCCTCAGTCACGGTGCGGTAGACGAAGAGCTCCCGACACGGTCTTTAATACCTGCCACCATACGATGGTCGGCGCCTTCGATTTGATCTTGTGAGAACCCTGCATTCAAGAGCTTTGAAACTGATCTACGCTCAGCCCAATTCAGTTCCGCTTTGGAAAAGAACGACGTCACGTGCGGCATGAATGGCACAATGAAACCGAGAACACCAAGAACCGTGAGAACCCAAGAAAGCGAGCCAAAAGGATGCTCGCTACTCATAGAAATCCACCATAGGAGCCAACTAAATAAGAGCAATACTGCGAAGCGAACAGCCCAGATGGCGAAGCGAAACTGTCGGTGGACAGTTGCCGCTGTGCGCTCCCGGATACGTCTGATCCTCTCTTGATCGGCTTTCTGGCTCTGATCAATCGTGCTCGCCATCTGATGTATCGTTACGCGGTGTGCCTCCGCCTCGGCTTCGGCTGCTTGCCGTGCGCTCACTTCGCGCGTCTTCTCTACAAGCGTCTGACGTGCTTGCACCTCTGCATTCGTGAGCTGAGACTCTAGGCTCACTACTTCGCGTTGGAGCGGCTCGGCAATTGAGTTTTGTACGCGCTCTAGAACTGAGAAGGGCAGGTCATTGCTTACCGCTTCCTCGTCTCCCAGTGTTTCGTACATAAAGGCGTCTCGGCCGATGCTGGTCGCGCGGAGGATCATCGCACCGTCCTGAGAAACGGAACCCGCCTGCTCAAGTTTCTCGATCTCATCAACGTATTTCTTCCACAGAATCGGTGATGGCTGCATGCCTGCGTAAGCACTAGCCAGAACGATCTCTCGGGGCACTTCATCGGCAAGAGCGGAACTTCGTAACCACAGGATGCTGGCAATGGCTTCAGCTGTGACTGCTAATGGAAAAGCTGGACCATGGTTGAATTCGCGTGCGCCGCGTACGAGGTTTGAATTTGATGAGATGAAGACAGCTTTGCAACGCTCAATAGTGCTTGACTGGTTGCCTTCCCTCAGCCTATGGATAGCCGAGATCGAGTGGACATCGTTGACCCGTGCGGCATCCTGAAGATAGTGCACACGTCTCTGAATAATGTTCTCAAGTTTGTTCTCATCAAGGCCGTACTCGTAGTATCCACCTGGCAGATCAATCACACTGATGCCTAGTTCAGTTACTTCCTTCTCAAGGCGCCCTCGGAGTTCTGCGATGTCAGCAGGTTCTGCTCCGATGTCAGTAAAATGCAGATAGCCGGTACTCGTTGAACGCGACAGGCTACCTCGACGTAGGGAACTCTCGATCGCCTCTAGAATGCCGTCAAGTTCAGAAAGCGAGTGTCGGAACATGGCCAGAGTCGCACCTTGCTTCGTTGCCAGAGCAAGGACATGCTTCATAGCAGTTTCAGGAACAGGGCCGTGGTATCCAAGCAAATCCATTACCACGGGCGAGTCGAGAACGAATATAAGTTGGGCAAGGGAATCACTCATATTAGACATATCCAGTTCAAGGACTGAAGCCAACATCGCGCCTTTTGCAGCCTCAACTACGTACCCGAAACGTACTTGGTCTGTTTTGTATAAGTTGTCAACGAACACAGAGACGACATAGTCGAGTCCAGTGCTTTCTGCGCGCACAGGCTGACTAGATGTAAGGCTGGCGCCGAGCAGGGGTACCGCATTCTTATCGAAGAACTCCGCCAAATGAGCGCTCAGGTCTCGTGTCGTGAGTTCAAGATGCTCTGGAAAATGGCTCTCGATGAATGCGGCTAACTGGGTAACTAATTCGGTCTGGCGGCTTCTATACTGCGTAACTTCTGCATTTAGATCAGGGAGTTCACTTATTGCGCGAGCGGTTAGGCGGATTGCACTATTACCTACGGGTGCAGTTAATCCCTGCTTATTTGTTCTTCTCAATAATCGTGGGAGGACGAGTGTAGGGATGCTTAGCCCAAACATCTCGCGGATCAGTTCTGAAACTGCGTTTCGTTCGACACTCTGAGAGTTTGAGTGCGCAATCGCTGACAAAACGAACGGAACAAAGTTATCCAGGTAATTGGGGGCTTGAGCGTTGTAATTTGCGCGTAGAATCGCGTATCCAACTAGTGCAGTGCCGGGTGTGTTCATGTATCGTCTCATTCTTTCTTTGTGTCAGATTTGTGAGTAATCGAAAGGACCCCTCACGGATTGTACGGGCATCTATGTGCAGATGGTTTTGGTGTTCACGTTCTGGACGTCAATCGGCATCTTTGATAGTGAACTGATTTAAAATTTTTTGTCCAAATCCTTTAAGAGAATATGAGTGGCTGAGTGTTAATTGGGTAGTTACGAATAGGTGAACCTTCGTTCTTGTACTGTAATGCTCACCAACTATGGTGGATAAAAAGAATCTCAGTAGCATAGATGAGTCGATGATCTTGGGATCGGATGGGAGGTCGGGTATCGAGAGTTGCTGTCTTGATAGCAACTTGTGGAAAAGCCGCGTGGGCTTCGTGGTTTGTCGGAGGGGACTAGTATCCTGTTGATTGATGCAGCAGCCTATAGTTTTGTGCTGCTGACGTGGATCAACTGAAACCGGAGGGCTGAATCGTGCCGAGCACACCGTCGACCAGTCCTGTGGAGATCCAGATTGGTCAGCGTATCCGTGGTTTGGTGCCGCAGAGAATCGCCACGATTAAGGCGATTGACGTTGTTGATACCGATTTGCTCGATGTCTTCTATTCCGATGAAACGGGTGCGAGTGGTTCTCGGATGGTTACGCGCGGAGAGTGGGAGGCGTTCGAGGTTCTGTCGGAGGCCGACGTGGCTCCGGCGTTTACAGCGGATGCTGATGAGTTTCGTTTGGCTTCCGAAGCGCTGCGTATCAAGTATGCGGCGCTGTATGACCCGATGGCGGCGATCAACAGTTCTGATGTTGATCCGCTTCCGCACCAAATTCGCGCGGTGTATGAGGAGTTGCTTCCTCGAATCCCGTTACGGTTCCTGTTAGCGGATGATCCGGGTGCCGGTAAGACGATTATGGCGGGTCTGTATCTGAAAGAACTGATGCTGCGGTCTGACTGTGAGCGCGCGATCATTGTGGCGCCTGGCGGCCTCGTTGAGCAGTGGCGTGAGGAACTGTCGCAGAAGTTTGATCTCAAGTTTGAACTGTTCGGCCGCGAGATGGTGGATGAAGCTCAGGGACGTAATGTCTTCGCGGAGCACCCGTATCTGATTGTTCGTATGGATCAGGTTTCCCGGAGTGAGGATCTGCTCGAACAACTTGAAGATGTTTCGTGGGACGTCGCAATCGTCGATGAGGCTCACAGGATGTCGGCGCACTATTCGAATTGGGCGGGCGAGGTCACGGAGACTAAGCGTTTCAAATTGGGCCGCTTGCTTTCACGGACTGCTCATAACTTTTTGCTGATGACGGCTACTCCGCATGCAGGTAAGGAAGAGGACTTCCAACTGTTTATGTCGCTGCTTGACCCGGATAGGTTTGAGGGCAAGTACCGGCATGGTGTGCACCGTACGGATACCAGTGGCCTGATGCGCCGTATGGTGAAGGAAGATTTGCTGACCTTTGAGGGTAAGCCACTGTTCCCGGAGCGCCACGCATACACGGTTGAGTACGACTTGAGCCCCGCTGAACGCGATTTGTATGACCAGGTCACGGATTATGTGCGCACGGAAATGGGTCGTGCAGAGCGTATTGCTCAGGACGGCGATAAGAAACGTGGCAATAACGTCGGGTTCGCGTTGACGGTTCTTCAACGCCGCTTGGCATCCAGCCCGGAAGCGATCTTGCGTTCGCTTGAGCGCCGCCAGCAGCGCCTTGATGGTCGGTTGCGTGAAATGCAGCGTGCCCACATTACGCAAAGCACCCCAAATCTAGCGGGGGGGGGGCTCATTTGCTGAGTCATCCACAGGACGTGGTGACTCGGGATTTGATGCCTTCCCGAACCTGTCGTTTGAAGAGTTAGCTGACCTCGACGAAGAATTAAGCGACCTTGAACGGCAACGTTTTGAGGAGCAGGTTGACGCGGTTGTTGATCTAGCGACAGCTGCGCAGACGATCCCTGAACTTAAAGTGGAAATCGCGATCCTCGAGGATCTGATTCGTACTGCACGGGCGGTTCGCCATCAGGGCGAGGACAAGAAGTGGGTGCAGTTACGCGCCATCCTTGACCAGCAACTGTTGGAAAACAGTGATTCGGGCCAAGCCCGCAAGATTATTGTTTTTACCGAACACAGGGACACGCTGGATTACCTTCAACGGCGGATCACAGCTCAGTTTGGCCGTGCTGATTCTGTTATCACGATTCATGGTGGCACGAGCCGAGAGGACCGTAAGCGTGCCCGTGAACAGTTCACGCATGATCCGGAAACGGCGGTTCTTCTTGCAACGGATGCGGCAGGTGAGGGGTTAAACCTTCAGCGGGCGCACCTGATGGTGAACTACGACCTTCCGTGGAACCCGAACCGCCTGGAACAGCGATTCGGACGAATCCACCGAATCGGGCAGCGCGAGGTGTGCCACCTGTGGAACATGGTTGCTCGCGACACCCGTGAGGGCGATGTATTTGCCAAGCTACTCTCCAAGATTGACCAGATGGAGCAGGCGTACAACGGCAATTTGTTCAACGTACTTGGCGAGTCCGGCGCATTCCAGGAACGGTCCCTGCGTGATCTTCTCATTGAGGCTATCCGTTACGGTGACCAGCCGGAGGTTAAGCAAAAACTTGACCGGATCATAGATTCCAGCGTTTCCGATGGGTTGAATGAACTGGTCGCGGAGCGTACTTTGCACCCCGAAATGTTCAGCGCGTTGAGCCTTGACGAGATCAAGGAACGCATGGAGGAGTCCCGTGCCCGGAGATTGCAGCCTGGCTATATTGCGGCCTTCTTCATCCCCGCGTTTATGCGTTTGGGCGGTCAGATTCGCAAACGTGAGAAGGGCCGATACGAGATTGTCCAGGTTCCTGCCCGGATCGTTGAGACGGCGCGGCGGCTGAACAGGTGGGCACCTGTTGCGCAGCAGTATGAGCGGGTCACCTTTGAGTTGGAGCTGGTTCGCCTTTCAGGGTCGAGTCCTGCGGCGTTGATCGCGCCGGGGCATCCGCTCCTACAAGCCGTCATCGAGTTGATTATCAGTGACATGGGCACCGCGCTCGCTCAGGGAACGGTCCTTGTCGACCGTAGAGCCGAACAGGACCGTGAACTCATGCTTCTGTACACGGTTGAGCAGCGAATTCGACAGTATTCTGAGCCGGACCGGGCAGTTTCTCATCATTTCGACTACGCACTTTTGCGCCGCGATGGACACACTGATGTTGTCTCAGCACCTCCATATTTGGACTTTGATCCACCGAAACCCGATGAACTCGACGCAATCGACGAGGTCCTTAAATCTGAGTGGGTGAGGCAAGACCACGAGAGCGCAGTCCGCGGCACGGTCTATAGGAACGGCGCGCTGCCGCGTCTGGCTGAGGTAAGAACTCGGATTGGCGACGAGTCGGCGCGTGTGCGCTCGCAGGTTATGGAGCGTTTACTCGCTGAAATTAATCATTGGGATAGCGAACATAATCGTCTTGCTGATCTTGAGCGTGCGGGAACGGTCGGTCGGATTCGTGCCGAGAGCGCGTACGCGCGTGCCCGCGCGTTGGACTCGCGCCTTGAGGGACGTCTCGCGGAGCTGGATGCGCTGTCTAACTTGGTTGCGGATTCGCCTGTGGTTCGCGGGCTCGCGCTCGTTGTTCCGCGCGACCTACTGGATTCGGGCACAGGGGAGCAGCGCAACTCGTCCGCAGAGGCCCGAGAACTCGTAGAGCGTAGGGCAGTCGATGCTGTTCTTGCTGCGGAGCGGGCTCTTGGGCGGACTCCCGTGGAGCAGGTCCGCAACAATCCGGGCTTTGATATTCGATCCACCAGCATCGACGGTGAGGCGTTCTTTATCGAGGTTAAAGGACGGATCGAAGGTGCAGATATTTTCACGATCACGACCAATGAGGTGTCGTTTGCGCAGACTCAAGGCGCACGTCATAGGTTAGCGCTGGTGAAGGTGTCGAGTGCTGGTCCCGAGCGCGATGAGTTGCGCTATGTGAGCGATGCATTCGCCCATATCGAGCCATCCACCAGCACGAGGTCGCTCAACGAGGTGTGGGAGGACTACTGGTCACGGGGAGGCCCACCAACATGAGGTAACCACCAGCTCCGCCATTTCGTCTGCTTACCTCTGAGGAATCACCGTGACTGTCACACCCAAAAAGAAACTTATTGAAACCTCCCTCCCACTCGAAGCGATCAACGCTGCGGCCTCGCGCGAGAAGTCGATTCGGCATGGGCACCCATCTACGCTGCACCTGTACTGGGCGCGCCGTCCGCTAGCTGCTGCTCGCGCGGTTCTCTTTGCCCAGCTTGTGGATGATCCGGCTTCACGCCCAGAGGAGTTCCCAACTGTTGCTGAGCAGGACCGTGAGCGTACCCGGTTGCACCAGCTTCTCGAGCAGTTGGTGGTGTGGGAGAACAGTAATGACGAGTCCCTGCTACGTCAGGCACGTGATGAGATTCGTAAGAGCAACGGCGGAGAGCTACCTGCTGTCCTTGACCCCTTTGCCGGGGGTGGTGCGATTCCACTCGAAGCGCAACGCCTTGGGCTTGAAGCGCATGCAAGCGACCTGAACCCACTCGCGGTGCTCATCAATAAGGCGCTCATCGAGATCCCACCGTGTTTTACTGGCAAATCTCCTGTGTTCCCCGGTAGTGCTGGGACGAGGCAGGGCTGGGACCGCGCCGAAGGTCTCGCGGAAGACGTTCGCGCATACGGGGGATGGATGCGGGACAAAGCCGAGGAGCAGATCGGTAACCTCTATCCCACGGTGACGGATGAGCACGGCGTGGAACGCACGGTCATCGC
Source organism: Populibacterium corticicola (assembly GCF_042683685.1). Classification (NCBI taxonomy): domain Bacteria; kingdom Bacillati; phylum Actinomycetota; class Actinomycetes; order Micrococcales; family Jonesiaceae; genus Populibacterium; species Populibacterium corticicola. The sequence goes on from NZ_JBHUOP010000001.1 coordinate 134,666, forward strand.
GTGGATCTGGGCGCGGACGGTTGCGAGCCCAAACCCGGCAAACCCTATTGAGGTGCCGCTGGTGCGTTCGTGGTGGCTCAGCAAAAAGAAGGGCAAGGAAGCTTGGATTGAAGCCACAGTGGTTGATGGTCAGGTGCGGTACGAGGTCCGCCACGACGCGGATGGGCCAAAGGGCGACGGCGATGGGACCAGAGTTGGTCGAGGTGCGGTATCGCTGGCTGATGGAACCCCAATCTCGAGTGATTATCTGAAATCGGAGGGAAGCGCTGGGCGCTTTGGGGCACACCTAATGGCTGTAGTTGCTGAGGGAGACAGAGGTCGGCTTTATTTCTCTCCAACCCAAGCTCACATCCAAGCAGCGCAGGTGATGAAACCCATCGAGGTGCCTGAAGAAGAACTGCCTTACGATCCACGAAACATTTGGACCCCGGCCTATGGGCTAACAAGATTCTCGGACCTGTTCACGAACCGCCAGTTGGTTGCGTTGACAACACTGAGCGATCTGGTTGCTGAGGCTCGGGAACAGGTGCTCGCGGATGCTCGAGTGGCAGGCCTAAAGTCTGGCGATCGACTCGAAAATGGTGGTTCTGGTGCCAAGGCCTATGCGGATGCAGTGGCCACCTACCTAGCTCTCGCGGTCAGTAAATCTACTAACACAGGGTCGTCACTTACCAGTTGGATGAATGACCGTGGAGCCATTAGGGAGACTTTCGCACGGCAAGCGATACCAATGGTTTGGGATTTTGCTGAGGTGAATCCTTTGGGGGATTTCGGAGGAACCCTAACGTCCTCCTTGGAAAAACTGGTTCTGGCTCTTCAGCACCTACCAAGTGGTTCGGGAACCGTTATCGCTGCGGATGCAGCGAATAGGGAATACACCGGTTTAGTGGTCTCAACTGACCCTCCTTACTACGACAACATTGGGTACTCGGACCTTTCAGATTTTTTCTACGTTTGGTTGAGGCGTTCTCTAGACAAAGTACAGTCAAGAGCGTTTGGCACAATGCTGACACCAAAAGCCGAGGAACTCGTAGCAAACCCGTACCGACACGGCGGCAAAGCAGGTGCCGAGAGGTTCTTCGTTGAGGGGTTCAACTCCGTGTTTGCGCGAATTAGACAGGGCGCGAATATTGAGGTCCCGTTGACCGTCTATTACGCGTATAAACAGCAGGACTCTGGCGTGGATGGAACAAGTTCTACGGGATGGCATACCCTGCTCAATGGCCTCATCGAAGCCGGTTGGGAAATTACAGCCACTTGGCCGATGAGAACGGAGGGCAGCGGCCGATTGCTTGCGAAAGGCACAAACGCACTCGCCTCGTCGATTGTGCTTGCGTGCAGACCCCGGCCAGAAGAAGCTCCCACCACTACTCGACGTACGTTTGTCTCAACTCTTCGCAGCGAGCTTCCCGAAGCTCTGCGAACCCTGATCCAGAGTTCGATTGCTCCGGTAGACCTGGCTCAGGCAGCCATCGGACCGGGTATCTCGGTGTTCTCCCGTTATGTGCGGGTCCGCGAAGCAGACGGCTCGGATATGACGGTCAAGGACGCGCTCCTGCTCATCAACGCAACGCTCGATGAAGTCATTGGCGAGCAAGAATCAGACTTCGACGCCGAAACTCGTTTCGCGGTGAAGTGGTACCGCCAATACGGCTGGGAACAGGAAAACTCGGGGATTGCAGACCAACTCGCTAGGTCGTCGGACACCTCAATTTCCGCGCTGGAACGTGGCGGAATCTTCGAAGCCAAGGGCGGAAAAGCCCGGCTCCTCGGTCCCGAACAGCTCGACGGCACCTGGGATGTTGCCGCAGACAAACACGTGAGTGTTTGGGAAGCAACTGTCCGGGTTGCGGCCATTATGGCTAAAGACGGCCTTGAACGTGTGGCGAGTATCTTGCCGGACATCGAAAGCCGCGTAAGCCTCGACGCCATTAAGGAACTCGGCTTTTTACTCTTCCACGAAGCAGAAAAGAAGAAGGCAACGCAGGACGCAATCCTGTTCAACGGTCTTGTCACCGCGTGGGGTGACATGACCGTACAAGCACGTAAGTTCGCGGGCACTCCGCGATCATCACAACCAACTTTCGACTTCGATGGTGAAGAGGACTAGACGATGGCAATGAACAACCGTGACAGGGTCGGCAAGGCTTTCGATCTGCTCTCCGAAGGGCTGAACGACATAGTCGATGAGGTGATGTCCAACGCTTATGGAACCACTGAATGGAACGAGGCGTGGGCGGTAGAAGAAGCTCAGAAGCACGGACGAGCACCACGCCCGATGACCAAGCACGACGTGCAGGTCCAATTGCGGGCGCTTACAGAGCAAGGAAAACTCTTCAACGACCAGCTCTCGCGTGCTCAACAAAGTTTCGCCTCCGAACTGCGTGAAAGCCGCAACCGGTGGGCGCACAGCGAACCATTCAGTTCCGATGACGCAGTGCGTGCAATCGACACGATCGAACGCCTCCTCGAAGCAGTTGGCTCCACCGACTCTGCGCAAGATGCACGCAAACTTCGCATCGACCTCCAGCGCACAGTCTTTGAAGACCAAACGCGCCAGAAGGTAAAACGAAGCCACGTCTCTATTGACCAAGCTGCCGGACTGCGCCCGTGGCGTGAAGTGATCCGGCCCCACGATGACGTTGCACGAGGCGAGTTTACTGCCTCAGAGTTTGCGGCGGACCTCCATCTCGTTCATACAGGACAAGCCACGAGCCCTGAGTACGGAGACCCTGTCGAGTTTTTCTCCCGGACCTACCTCACCGACGGCCTGCGTGACCTACTCTCCCGAGCGCTACGCCGTGTCAGCGGAGACGGTGGAGCCAGCCCGGTAGTGAACCTCCAAACCAACTTTGGCGGTGGAAAAACCCACTCCATGCTTGCGCTCTACCACCTGTTCAGCGGTACACCAACGCAGCACTTCCCACAAGAACTACAGGAACTCATCGCCGAAACAGGGCACACAGAACTGGACACGCGGCACGTGAAACGTGTCGCGCTCGTTGGCACCTATCTCAAACCAGGTTCACCGCTTATCAAGGACGACGGAACCGAAGTCAACACCATCTGGGGTGAGCTTGCCTGGCAGTTAGGTGGGCTGGAAGCCTACCGGCTCGTCGAAAAGGATGACAAAGCCGGAACCAACCCGGGTGAAGCGCTCCGCGAACTCCTGCACCAACACTCGCCAGCGCTAATTCTCATCGACGAGTGGGTCGCCTACGCGCGCCAACTCGTGACCGACAAAGAACTCCCAGCGGGATCATTCGAAACCCAGTTCACCTTCGCGCAATCGCTCACCGAAATTGTGCGTTCCATACCCGGAACCATGCTTGTCGTGTCGATCCCCGCATCCGACACAGGGGAACAGGGCGCGGGAAACGACATCGAAATCGGTGGCGCAAACGGCCAAGCCGCACTCGAACGCCTCCAAAACGTAGTGCGCAGAGTCGCCGACCAATGGCGGCCATCCAGCAAAGACGAATCCTTCGAAATCGTACGACGCAGGCTGTTCCAAACCCCCGACGCCAACGGACTCACCGCGATCTCAGCAACCGCACGAGCCTTCGTCATGATGTACCGCGGGGATGCCAAATCCTTTCCGAGCGATGCCTCAGACGGAACCAACACGTACGAAATGCGTATCCGCAGTTCCTACCCACTGCACCCAGAACTCCTAGACCGGTTGTACGAGGACTGGTCCACCCTCGAACGATTCCAACGAACCCGTGGTGTCCTCAAACTCGTGTCCTCGATTGTGCATGAACTGTGGGCATCCAACGACTCCTCACCGCTGATCCTTCCCGGCAACGTCCCACTTGACGCGACAACGGTGAACACAGACCTTACGCAGTACCTAGAAGATCAGTGGAAACCAATCATCGACTCCGATATAGACGGTTCAGGTTCCACAGCACATCAGATTGACCTTGCCCGATCATCGCTCGGGCAGCGTTTTGTAACGCAGCGTATTGCTCGCACAATCTTTATTGGAGCAGCACCGCGTAACAAGAGCACCCGAAAGGGCCTCGACAAGCAGTACCTGTGGCTTGGAACGGCTATTCCTGGCGACGCGCTCGGTAACTTCGGCCAAGCCGTTGAACTCCTCGCAGAACGTTCAACCTACTTCTACGAGGAACAGAGCCACTACTGGTTCGATACCCAACCCTCCGTGGCGAAAGCAGCCAGCGACTATGCCGCGCAACTCCGCGAGGACATGGACCAGGTATGGAACGAGATCACCCGAAGGCTTGCGGCAGAAGAACGTAAACGAGGAACCTTCGACCGCGTACACATCGCCGCCGAAACTAGCGCAGACGTGCCTGACCTCGAAGAAACCAGACTCGTTATCGCCCACCCACGTACCAACTACCGCAAACAAGACGGCCCTGACGCAGCAGCATTCGACTGGGCGCGCAAGGTGGTCGAAACCAAGGGTGCAAGCCAGCGAACCCACCGAAACTCACTGGTGTTCCTCGTTGCAGACCGCTCCGAACTCGAACGCCTCGAAGACGCCACCCGAAACTACCTCGGCTGGAAACGGGTACAAGACACAAGCGACAGTCTCAACCTCTCGACTCAGCAACGAAACCAAACAGACAACCAAGTAGGAAAGTTCAATCAGACCGTAGACACACGCATCCAGGACACCTACGCATGGGTGCTCTACCCAGAACAAACTGACCCCACCAAGCCATTCACGCTCACATCAGTGAAAGTAGCGTCATCAGGTGTAAAGACACTCGCCGAACGCGTCAGCCAAAAGCTCGAAAACGAAGACCAACTCGTTAAACGGCTCGGCCCATCTATGCTCGGAATGACACTCACCGATCAACTCGCGAGCAAGTGGGAGCAAGACCGCGAAATCACCGTTGGGGAACTGTGGGGATACTTCACACGGTACAACTACATGCCACGGCTCACTCGACGTGAAGTCCTAGAAAACGCTGTAGAACACGCCTTCGAATCGGTGCTCATCGGGAACGAGCGGTTCGCAATCGCCGCCGGAAAAACCGACGACGGCACGTACCTCGACCTCACCATCCCACCCACAAACAGTGGCGCAACCTTCCAGATCACTAACTCGACACTGCTCGTGGAACACGAGCATGCGCTGGAACAGCGGGTAGTGGAGGAGAAACCGGGCGAAGGCGCGGGATTCGGTACGGAAGATGATGATGGTGGCACTGGAGACGAAGCCCCGACGGGGACGGACGTTGGTACCACGTGCGGCGGCTCGATCGGGCAAGGTGCCAGGACTGGTGCCACAGGTGGTGGACAGGGCACCCCACCCGAGCCCGCGAAGCCTACGCGGTACTTCGGAACCGTAAAGATCGACCCCCAAAGGTACGCCCGCGACATCGGCATGGTCGCCCGCGAAGTCGTGGACCGACTAGCCGCATCAGGTGTGGACCTTGAAATTACCCTCGACATCCAGGCAAGCAAACCAGCAGGCTTCGACGAACACGATATCCGCGTAGTTACCGAGAACGCGGCCAACCTGAAGTTCGACCCATCCTCCGGCTTCGAAAACCACTAGGGGAGCAGAGCAGATTCATCCTTACTAAATGCGCAGGCCACCACCTAATCTGGTGATGGGTATGACTACTTCGCGTGTGGATGGGCGTAGTAGTTCTGAGTGCAACCAACCGTCTTCCACCTAACAGAGAGCTCCACCAATGCCGTATGAACCGATCCTTCCTGAAGGATTCAAACTTGGCGACTCCCGAGTGAGTCCAGGTGATTTCTCGGGCAACATGTTTGACGAAGATGGAAATACTGGTGGAACAGCTGCCTTTCGATGGGTTGACTATGAATCTGAAGACGATGATGCCGAAGGAGATGCGGATGAATCCAACGCTGCAGGCGTAGTCGCTCTCGTAGCGGTTGGGACCGCGCTTGTGGGGGTTGGAGTCGCAGCCGCGTTGGGCACCCAATACCTGATCAACAAGGTTCGATCTTCGAGGCTAGAAAAGCGGCAGGCTAAAGAGGAAGCCGACGCACTAGAGCGGGCTGAGGCGCAGAAGGCCGCTGACGTTGACACTCAGGACTCAGCACAACAGCCTGAACTTGAGAATCCAGACTTTGCGGATTTTGCAGTGCAGGACGAACTCGTGAAATCCGTTGAGGATTTACTTGCTGAGCCACTAGAAACTTCTTCAGAATCCGAGACGACAGATACCCACAGGGATCGTCAGATAGTGAATGTTCATGAGTACGAGTTTGAAGACGATGGAGAGCAATTCAGAATGAGGAGTTCTCGGTCAGTCTGAATACCCGCGTCTGTTGAGGGCTGTGATATCTGATTCAGCGTCTGAGGTGCTACCAAGTCGTTGCTTAGCGTAGGGCTGGACGGGATACCTAGAGCGGGTTAACCACGACAGTGCTGGGGTCAAGCCAGTCAACTGTGGCGTTCTGTAACCCCAAGGTCAGCGCCTCGGCCGTCCCGCACCATGATCTCAACTCGCATGTCAGAAGGTCTGGCTGGCCGATGATAAGAGCTTCCTCGGCAGCCTCAACCAAGTCGTTGACACATTGACGCTGATCTCGATCCGACAACACGGATATCCAGGGAAGAGCCTCAATGATCTGCTCAGCTAGGTTCTCAGGGGCACTTACCACAACCGCAATGAGTTGAGTCGCGTTATCGTGGAGGTTCCATCGGAGTGATTCCATGTAGCAAGCCTTGCTCATACGTCACTAAGAGGGCAACGGATTCTTGGGTCTGGACGAGGCGCAGCAGAAGGTTGGGTGTACTTGCTTGCGTGCACCCAATGCGAGACGGGGTGCGAACGCAACCGGCTCGTCGGCAATTTGAAACCAACACTCACAACCAGACAAAACAGCGAAGGGCCGCGCATCCGCTCGGATGCGCGGCCCTCAACCTGTGTCAATGGCCTGAAGCGGCCCGCAACTAGACGAGCCAAACCAAACGCGAGTTAGCTTTGCACGCCCAACTGAGCCAAGATGTCTCCTGCTGGGACATCGGGTGCGCTCTCCAACTGCTTGGGTGAGGCGGCTGCAACGGCATTGGCAACGAGCTGGCGGCGTCCCTCGGCGTCGACCGTGGCGATCTCCTTCTCACCGCGTTCGAGTGCGGCAAGGTTGCGTTGGCGTAGGTCGCGGCCCCACTTGTCGGCATCGATGAGGGACTGTGCCTGCTGTTTGACGGAGTCGATGACGGCGAACACGGTCTCCTCGGTGATGACGGGAGCCTGAGCGGCCTTGGAAACTTCCCGTACAGCATCGGCGGATGCCTCGAACGAACCTTGAATGAGGGCGTTCGTGCCCTTCTGGAGTGATTCGCCCATGTCGGAGCCCTGCTTCGCTAGTGCAGCCTGCTGCCACATGGCTAGCCCGCGGCGGGCGGAAGGGATACCTTGCGTGCGGAACACGAGGAGACGGCGTTGCATGGACGCGCTGACGAGGATCAGGTTGCGCAGAGTTGGGGCGGAGGCGAACCCGAGGAAGAACTGTTGGCGCCAGTCGTACCAGGTCTTCTCAATCTCGGAGATACCCTGAGCGAGGTCAGCGTGATACTCCTTGAACTCGCTGAGGGAGTATTTCTGACCGTCGAACTCGATAGCCTGTTCGGTCTCGCCGGCCTGCTTGAGCAGCGCGTCAGCGCGGTCAAACTTTCCGTGGAGGTACTGCGAGATCTCTTCAAGCGCAGCCAAGACAGCGACAACGTCGGTCATGGTTTCCAGAGTCTGCTCGTGGAGCTTCCGGGCGCGATCTGAGTTCGTTCCGAGGGCAAGTTCCATCTCGCGGACCTTGATTTCGGCCTCGTTCAACCGGTCTGAGATGGGCTTTGCATCGCGGATCATGGTCTTGAGCGTGTAGCCAGCGCCGCCGAAGAACTTACGGACCTTGCCCACGAAGTCTTCCATCTTGAGGTTGCGATACTTCGCGTTGTAGCCGTCCATCTCACGCAGCAGATTGTTGACGATCTGGTCGGCCTCAGGAAGTTGAATGTCTTTCTGCTCGTTGAGCAGTGCGATCGAGGCCTGGTTCATCTTCTCCAGCGTCGGTGCGCCGAAATTGAGGATCTGGTTATAGTCCTTGACCATCCGTTCAGCGACAGCGGGCGCGGAAGCAGTGAGGGCATCGCGCTGCTCTTGGCTGAGTAGGGAGCGGAACTCAAACTTCGCTTCGGCAGGAGACGCCGCGGCAGCATCCTCGGGCGTTACAACTGCGAGACCCGCTTCGAGTGGAGACTGGGGCGCCTGGTTCTGGATTTCAGGGTCAGCTAGAAGCGCTGCCATGTTGATACCTGGAATTGCTGATTCTGTCATTTTCTGACCCTTCTGCGGGAACGTTCATTCCCCTGAGGTTGCCAACATTACGGGTGTGGTGCGGGGTTAGGAATCGTGTTCGATGCGAGGGTTCACCATGTCTTGGGCGCTGGGAGCGTCCACGGAACGAAGCATTCCCTCAAGTGCCACGCGGAAGTCTAGATCCTTGGAGGAATTGACCTGTCGAATGTTCAACAGGAGTTGGTTGTCAACGGCCTTGGCTGCGGCCTCAACCTCGGCAAGGCGCTCGCCACTGCGGTCCCATAGCCTGCTGTTCTGGGCGATGTCGAGGTAGTAGTCGCTGCCTAGCGCATTGTTGAGCTGCTTGAGGGTGTTGGAGTATTCGAGTTCTGCGAGACTCTTCTGATTCTCCACACCCTTGCGTTCGAGCCGAGCGAACAGTTCGTTGAGGTGCAGCAGGATGCTGTTCATCGGGCGCGCCGTTGGGTACCGCGACTCCATATGCCGCCGTGTGAGCTTGGCGAATTTTTCCATCTCATCCTTCATCGAGTCGTTCTTGATCACGTGATTCGGGATGGTCTTGTACTTCTTGGAGCCACGGCGCGATGCGCGGAACACGGTGAACAGGATCGTGGCGACGAGCGCGACGCCGAGGAATGCACCGCCGATTGCCAGCGGTGCGAGGGGGAAATCGTTGGACGGCGGTGGGGACGGTGCGGTTCCGGTCGAGGTGGTTGTGAGAGAGGCTGCAGCCTCAAGCACCTCGGCTTTGAAGTCGTTGAGGTTCGCAACGCCCGTGCCGCCCGAGAGTATCGGAAGAATGGCCTCGGATGCAGCGACGGGCCTCACTGTGTATGGCTGGGTTGTGCCCTGCGAACTATTGACGACGATTACGGCGTCGTATTGCCCTGACACCTGCCTGTAGATGCTATCCGCAGTTTGGGCTGCGTTCAGTCCGCCAGCGTTTCCACCCGAACTCTCGAACGCCGCTACAACGACACCGACATTGGAACCATCAAAACTGCTGTCGAGTTGCGTGGTGCCCGCGTGGGGATCGACGTAGCTGGACCCGCCTTGGAGCGACTCAACCGCCACTTCAACGAGCGAGCCGCTGCTGGCCAGTGCAGTACCCGGCACGCCGAATGCCAATAACGTAGCCAATACGGCGATGAGTCCTGAGCGGATCCTTGTTGTCTTCACAGTATGCCTTCGAATAGGTCAATCACCCTCAGCGATTGAGGAAATTCTAGCAGTTTGCCGGTAGTCAAAGGCCCTTTTCACGGCCCCGAACCGGCCCTTGGTGGGAAGTGAGTGGCCCAGCTTCACAATGGCTGGGCCACTCACCGACTCCGTCTAGAAGTTGTTCATCACGGACTGGATGACATCTTGGATTCTCTTGGGGTCCGAGGCGTCAAACATCTGGCCACCGGTTGATTGCGAGATCCTGTTCAGCACGTCCCGGTCAGCGCCGTCGCCGTAAGCGATGGTGAAGATGCGAACAGGACTGCTGTTGGAACCTTCGGTCTTCTGGTTGAGTTTCACCAGAAGTGAATCGAGCGAGATGGAACTGTCTGTGTCGCTTCCATCGGAGAGCAGCACAATTGCGTTGATTCGTCCCTCTTCGGCTTCTTCCAACATGTAGTCGTAGGCGACTGACACCGCGTCATATAGCGGGGTCCCTCTGCGGTTGCTGTAGATCAGGTCCTTGATGGCGGAACCGATGGCTTCCTTGTTTCCTTTGAGTGGACCGAAGTCGTAGATCGGTACGAGGTTTTCACCGAGTTCCTCCGATTCGATGCGCGTTGTAAACGCCCACACACCGATGTGGTCGGTGGAACGGAAGTTGTTCAGGGTGGAGACGGCGCCGTCGATGGCTCCCTCAAGTTTGGTGCGTCCATCGCCGATGGGGTCGTCCATTGAGCCGGAGATGTCGATGACTTCGAGCACTGCGGAGGGCTTGCGGATCTGGGTCCACTGGTCGAGCGCTGCTGATACGACGTCGGCCTCAGGCTTGGGTAGCGTGACGGTTGGCTTCGCGGGGTCGATGCCGACACTTGCGTTGAGGGAACCAGACACGTCAACGGTTTCATCGAGGGGACGGAACCCGTAGTTGGGAAGGATCTCTTGAGCGGCCTTCGTGCCCAGGAACTGCATGAAGGCGGCACCAGCGGTCTTTTGCTCGGCGGTTACCCACGGCGAGTTCAGCACGACCGCTGGGTTGTCACTCCACATTGATCCCTCGGTGGGGTAGACGGCCACGAGCTTTTCCTTTGGCGGCGTGAGCTGTTCGCCGGGCTGGACCGTGTGACTGTCGGGGTTGCCTTTGTTGTACCAGAAGAGCGAGGTCTCCTCGAGCGCTACCGCTGACACGTAGGAGGAGCCTTCCGTTCCACCCTGGGTTGCGTTGTAGAGCGTGGTGAGGACGTTACCAGTGGTGTCACCGTAGTGGATCGCGCCAGACTCAAATGTGCGGGAGAAGTCTTCCGCTGCCTTGACATCCTCAACCGTGAGGTCTTTGTCCTTCTTGCTGGCACTGTATGCCTGCGTGAGGATCACGGACAAGCCGGTGGTGGATGTGTTCGGGTTGGTTTTGGCGATCTTGAAGGAACCCCACAGTGGCTTGCCGAGCGCTGCCCAGCCTTTCTCGTCTGCGATGTAGCTTTCGAGGTCCGCATAGGAGATGTCCTTGGAGGGGTAGTCCAGAGCGCGGGCCATGGACTCGGGGATGCCGAAGACGATTGGCGTGTGGGTGAAGTAGGTGGGGTCTGCAACGAGGTTGCTGTTTCCTGCGGCAGCCACACGGTCGACCCACACGCTCGAAGCGGGCGACCAGATGGTTGGGTACCATTCTGGGTCGAGTTCGGGCCACGTCGAGGGGTTGGTGATGAGTACCTTGGCGCCATTACCGGAGGAGATATTGATGGGGAATACCGAGGCGCAGGTTCCGAGTGCTTCCGCTTCCGGTGATTCCTTGAATGCCGTTCCGAGTTCCTCCATGAGGTTGACCTTCTCGGATGAGGTGGCAACGATGAGTGGCGTGCAGTCGTCGTCGCTCGGGCCGGCAGCAGGTGCGTTTGTCGTGTCGTCTGTACCGGGGATGTTCACCTCCAGTCCTGCGCAACTTGCCAGAAGGAGGCTCGAAATCGCCACGGTGGCGACCATACCTAACGTGTGACGCAATCTAGCCATCATTCTCCTTTTTGCGTGTCGCGGTCGTGTGACACAGCTCGGTGAGTCCCGCGTGTGCGGAGGTGTCTGGGGTGGGACGGTTTAGCCTGGTTGTTACGATCCTATCCCTTACTGTCACCGTATTTTTTGTGCGCCCGGATCGCGGTCGCGAGCAGTGAGTACGCCAGATTGCCGACGATATGGGCGAGGTCCGTGAGCGGGTAGAGTTGTGCGGGGCGCGAGTAGGCCGCGCCACGGGGCGCGGAGGAGGAGTTGCGCAGATGAGCGAATACCAGGGCCACGGCGATGAAGAGATCAAGCCTCCGGTCGTATTACCTACGCGGCAGCGCACGCAATACATTCTTGCGAGCCTTGCGGTGCTTACCTCGGGGTATGGCATATACGTCGCCTTCATCTATAACGGCGTGTCCTGGGGGATGGCTCCGTTTGCGTTTCTTGCTGCGGCGGGAGCCGCGGTGGCGTTCTGGGGCGCCAGCACGTCACAGCAGAGGCGCACTGGCTTGGGGCTGCTTTTGCAAGGACTCGCTCCTATTGGTTTCCTCTGGGTCTTCGCGATGACTCTCGCACTCATCGGCGCTGCTCTCGTATATAACGATGCGCGGATCAAATACGTTTCCGAGAACATCAACAAGCCTGCGCCAAATCCGTTCATGTGAATCCCCCGAGAGGCCCGAAGGATCAGGGCCTAGACTGGCCGCATGTTGACAGTCGGATCAATCGTCATTCGGGTCACCGATCTAGAAGCCCAGACCGGTTTTTGGGCTGAGGCACTCAACTACGAGATACGCGAACCCAGCGCAGACGATTTCGTTCTGCTCAAACCCAAGGATGGGGTTGGCCCCAACGTTTCGCTCGATAAAGTTCCCTCGCCGCGGATGCTTCCTCCGCGCATCCATCTTGATCTCTATGCCGATGGTCAAGCTGCCGAGGTCGAACGGCTCAAAGGGCTTGGCGCCCGCGAAGTCCACTGGAACGGTAGGCCCGCAGACGCGGACTACATCATCATGGAAGACCCAGAGGGCAATAGGTTCTGCGTCATAGACGCTGGTTCCTGAAGACCTGGTGTGCCGGAGCCGACGTCATTCCTGAATGTCTGGCCGACAGCCAACCAGCCAGTCCATATACCGGATGTTTTGTTGCTCTAGGACTTCTGGGGTCTGTACTGTTTGACCAGCAAACGCATGCAGTCGAGCGTTTCTTGCAGTGCCGCAACACCGTTGACTGCCATTACTCGTCTCAGCCCGCGTGTACGAGTCTGACATCCCCCGCCCCGCCTATCGCAAGTCTGCGATGTTACCGATTAGGTACCCACTTGAAGCCTTTCGCCCCTTTGAAGCGCGCTGCAGCAGTCGCATGCGCTGCATTACTTGCCCTTGGTCCAACAACTGCCGCACATTCGGCGCCGCCGCCCGAAATCAGTCCTGTGTCAGGCCCAACCGCAGGTGGAAACACCGTGACGCTCTCGGGAGTCGATTTCTCGCAGTTCGAGGTTGAATTCCAGGCAATTGATGCCGGATTTGATCACTCTCTTGCTATTTCGACAGATGGAAGTGTTTACGCATGGGGAGATAACTCTCAGGGGCAATTGGGAACCGGCGACACGACCGATTCTCTCGTCCCGGTAAAGATCTCGCTTCCATCCACGTCACCCGCGAAATCCATCTCTGCGGGCGAATCCCACTCCGTCGTGGTCCTTGAGGACGGAACCGCATACGCGTGGGGAAAGAACAATGCTGGCCAACTCGGTGTTGGCAGTACCACCGATAGCCTTGTGCCACTCCAGGTCGATGCACCAACAGGTGTGCAGTTTGAGTCTGTGTCTGCTGGGTCGTACCACACACTCGCTGTGACAATTGCAGGCGATGTGTATGGCTGGGGAGCCGATGATTTCGGACAGGTGGGGAACTGGGACGCGACTCCGGTAGAGAAATACTCGCCTGTGCCCGTTGCCATCCCGGGAAGTCCTGAGATCGTCGAGGTAAGTGCGGGTCATACACATTCGCTTGCACGTTCTGCCACTGGAGCCGTGTTCGCGTGGAGTTTCAACCACGTCGGTCAGTTGGGTCAAGACCCAAGTATCCTCCCGATGACTCCAGTACCGGTTGAGGTATCGTTGCCTAGCGGAAGACAAGCAGTCGGTATCTCTGCCAGCCAGGATTCATCCTTCGCTGTTTCTACTGATGGCACGGCCTACAGTTGGGGAGACAACACCTACGGGCAGTTAGGTAACCCTTTTTACGGCATGCCTGACTACACCCCAGATGAAGTGTGGACGACTGACTACAACATCGAGGCGATGTCGGCAGGGGACCAGCACACCCTCGCACTCACCAACGCGGGTGGCGTTGAAGCCTGGGGACAGGGCGATTTCGGCCAACTCGGACGAAACTCCCTCCTTGACTCTCAAGTTCCTGTGCCCGTCTCTCTCCCAACGGGAACCATAATCACTGAAGTATCGGCAGGCGGCTACCATTCGCTTGCGCTCACCGATGAGGGCAAGATTCTTGCGTGGGGACTTGGTAGTGACGGACGACTCGGTGCCGGAGCTACTTCGAGTTCTGCCGTCCCGATCTCGGCGCAGACCGTTATCGATGTTGAAGACCTAACCGTGTACTTCGGAGCCCTTGACGCTGAGGGAACAGACACCGTTGCCGATGTAGGCGCGGGAACCGTTACCACAACGGCCCCGAAGCACGCACCAGGCACCGTCGATGTCTATCTTGTACCGGCAGACGCGGCACTCACCAGTGCTTTCGGCACCTACACATATGAGTCTGGCCCCGTTGATCCGCTCGAAGCGACGGTGACGGTTTCCTCCCAAACAGTTCCAGTAGGTGACTCCGTCGGATCCAAAGTCACGGTGAGTATCGTGGACGATGCAGGGTTCCCGCTCGTAGGGGCGGACGTCCGCGTCACCCTCAGTGGGGTGGGAACGGTAGGACCAGTAACCGACAATGGAGATGGAACCTACACAGTCACGGTTACCTCCTCGGCTCCGGGTACGGCGACTCTGACTTTCGGGGTTTTGGGCACCTCCCTTACGGTGCAAACGAGCGTCACGTTCACGGCCACAGCACCTCAACCTGACCCAGACAACACCAATAATCCCGATCCCGACAATACGAACGATCCTGACCCGGACTCCACTACCAACCCGACACCAGATAACACTGCTGATCCTGATCCCGACTCAAGTGGTGAGCCAAAACCAGACGAGACCGGGGACCCAGATGGCACCGACGGTTTGGATGACACCGACAACGAGAGCACGGACCGGGAAACCGTAGAAGACGATGACGAACTTTCCGACACCGGTGTGGGAACATCGCTCATGACGGCGTTGGCTGCATCAGTGATCCTCTTGGTGGCGGGAGTAGGGGCATTCCGAATACGAGGCCAACTCGCTCATCGTCTATAGGTCGCCAGCGGCTTCTCGTGCGTAGCGTCTAGCGCAAGGCATGATGCGTGGAACGCCTCGGAATCATACACAGGGGTATCGATCCGAAGCGTTCCACGCTATACGGCGTGCCATGAGCGATGGATGACAGTTGGGTTGCAACGCCACCACGATGCTACGGAGCCTACTCGACGTGCGTTGGAGCGAAAACGCAACCGGCCCGTCGGCAAGTAGAAAGCGAGTCTGGCTGCGCGCGCAACTGGACCCTGCACGACGTACTGTTAACGCATGAAACCTGAACTTCGCGATTGGCTGCTGGACTCCGACCCGGCCCTGCGCTGGCAGGTCGAACGCGACCTGTTGAACGCGCCAGAGACCACGTGGCAGGCAACCCGGGCTCGCGTCGCCCATGAGGGATTTGGAGCGCAACTCCTTTCTCACCAGGACTTGGACGGTCAGTGGGCGGGTGGCGCATACTTCCCCAAGAACTTCTTTGGCAGCCCTGAGGCCAACGAACCGGGTCAACCGTGGAATGCAACGACCTGGTCGCTGAAAGACCTGCGTGAGTTCGGGCTCGATGCCGCAGTGCTTACGAATACCGCCCAGCGCCTTGACCAGAACAGCCGCTGGGAATACGACAACCTTCCCTATTGGGGTGGGGAGGTGGACGTGTGTATCAACTCGTTCACCCTCGCAACGGGTGCATGGCTTGGTGCGGACGTCTCCCAGCTTGCGGCATGGTTTCCTGCGCACCAACTCGCAGACGGCGGCTGGAACTGCGAGGCCGAGGAGGGAAACTCTGTTCGCTCCTCGTTCCATTCGACCCTCAATGCGCTGCGCGGGATGCTTGCGTACGAGCAGATTGTGTGCGGGAGCGTTGACCGTGGCGTGATCGTCGACGAGTCCGCTACGTCTCAGAGACAGGCTGCGGTGCCAGCGTTACGATCCGCGCGGCGACTCGCAGGAGAGTATCTGCTGAAACGGAAACTGATGTATCGGCTGACAGCCGGTGGAACGGTTGGGGACGAGATGGGCGAACTGGACGCGGTTCCCAGTCAGAAGGTGCTGGTAGGGGATTTCGTCACGCACTTTGCCTACCCGAACCGGCACGTCTACAGTGCGCTTGCAGCATTGGATTACTTCCGTGAGGCAGATCAAGTCGATGGTGCTGAGGGTTTCGGGCGGGACGAGAGGATGTCCGAGGCGGTTGAGTTGGTGCGGGATAAACGGCAGGTTGATGGGACGTGGTTGCAGGAATTCAGGCTTCCAGGACGTACCTGGTTCGACCTGGATGTGCCCGAGGGCGAGCCGTCCAAATGGCTTACCTTGATCGGAACGAGGGTGTTGGCCTGGTGGGATCGAGAAGACTAGCCGTTGCGACTGTTGTTCAGGAATCGACTGCTGCCATCGGTTCGATGGAACAGATAATCGTCCGCGTTAACGGGTCCGCGAACGAACTGAACGACTCAGTGAACGTGTTCAGGTTTTAGACACCGCGCAGTCGCGCGCGTTGTTGCGGTCGCCAAGGAAAATGGGCCTGCACCCTAGCGCTAGGGGTGCAGGTGAAGACCGCCGCCAAGTTCGCAATACCCTGCGCTTGCGTGAACAACTAGTAAACCGCTCATGACGTTGAGTTTAATTCTTCCTGTTCCATGGAGATTCCCTGCCCAGTTTTGAAGAAAAATGGGTGATTTTCTTCATTTGTTTCTCGGTGTGCCGATACAGCGTTTGCAACACGTCAAACGGTTTGTGTTGCACAATCGCTTCAGCGAAGGACGAGGACAGTCATGGATGACAACTCAAGCAGCATCCCTGCCGCGAAAACACCCGCAGGCTGGTTCGGCGGACTACCCGTGCGCGCGAAAGTTCTTGCGATCGCTGTCATTGGAGCCGTTACAGCGGTGCTTATCACTGTGGTTGCGCTGGTGTCGCTGTCTGCGCAGCAGGATGCTGTCAAGCGTAGTGAACAGGAAATCAGCACAGCCAATCAAGAGTCCCAAGCGATGGAACGTTACATCTGGAACTCGCGTTTGCAGGTGAACTCCACGCGGGCCACAGTGTCCGCGTCGATTAACGAAGAGTTGTTTGCGGAGTTTGAGCAGAACTACTCCGATGCCGTCGCACAGGCGGAGTTGCTCTGGAGCCACTTCGACTCACAGTACAAAGACGAGGTGATGACGAGTCTTGAGAGTTATCGCACGCTTGTGCTCGGTGACTTCAAGGACCAAACATTACGTATGGCCTCTGCAAACGCAGAGCGCATTCGGATCAATGAACTCAATCCAGCGGGTGAGGGTTTGCTTGAGTTGTTTGACAAGATCAATCAGGAGATTGAACAGTTTGGGGTCGATAGCACCGCACAAGCAGCACAGTCTGCCCGACTCCAGAACATGGTTGTGATTGCGGTTGCAGTGCTTGGCTCGTTGCTGGCACTTGGGCTCGGACTCATGATCGCCAACCACATGGTCCGTGACATCCAATCAGTCCGAGATGCCCTCCGTGCGCTTTCAAGCGGTGACTTCACGAGTCAAACCGAGGTGGCATCACGCGATGAGATTGGCGAGATGGCCCAGGCTCTGGAGGAAGTTCAAGAAAATCTGCGTGAGATCCTCTCAAGCGTCGTCGAGACTTCCGAGCAAGCCGTCAGCGAGAATATTGTTCTTTCTGCCATATCTCAACAGTTGGCTATGACAATTGAGCAGACCTCGAAGCAGGCTGCGATAGTTGCCTCTGCTGCGGAGCAGATTTCCACAAATGTCCAGAACGCGGCATCGGGTTCGGAGCAGATGAGTGCGTCGATTCGTGAGATCGCGCAGAATGCTCAGGAAGCGACCGCAGTGGCTCGAACCGCTGCAAGCACTGCGGAAGCCACAAACGTGACGGTGTCTCGACTCGGTGAGTCCTCGCGTGAGATCGGCGATGTCATCAAGTCAATCACCTCGATTGCCGAGCAGACGAACCTCCTTGCACTCAATGCAACCATTGAGGCTGCGCGTGCTGGCGAGGCCGGTAAGGGCTTCGCTGTCGTGGCCGGTGAGGTCAAGGAACTGGCCGCCGAATCAGCCCGCGCCGCAGAGGACGTGGCTCGTCGGGTTGAGGCAATCCAGAACGACACGAACAGTGCCGTTTCGGCTATCGCTCAGATCGCGGAGATCGTCGAGTCGATCAACAACTACCAGATGACCATTGCGTCTGCGGTTGAGGAGCAGACAGCGACCACGAATGAGATGAGCCGTTCGGTCGCTGAAGCCGCGACTGGTTCCACTGAGATCGCGGGGAACATCAACGAAGTGGCCGCAAACGTCAACCAGTCTGGTCCTGCCTTTGACAGCCTTGACGAGGCGATTACCAAGGTGTCGAGTGCTGCTAAGGATTTGAGCGCTCGTGTCCAAGTATTCAGGTTCTGAGCGTTTTCCTAGGCTCCCCCAAGCGGGTCGGTTCTGTTACCTCCTACGGAACCGGCCCGCTTTATTGTCTGGACTCCCCAACGAGGGTTATGGGTCCAAGAACCAGAGAGCGCTGATTGGCGACGATCTGGCCCGTCGCGCAGGTCCCTCACCCGTGGGTTCGGGTCAGTTGCCAGTGTGCCGCCTCGTTTTGCTGCTGCCAGAACTGAGCGAACAGCCCGCCATGGTCGAGGAGCTCTACAACGGTTCCATCCTCAACGATGCATCCGTCCGCGAGGAAGAGGACCCGGTCGGCTCCGGCGATGGTGGAGAGCCGGTGTGTGACAACGATCTTGGTCTGTGCTGAGCTGCCCTGTATGGCCTCGCCGTGCGTGTCCTGAAGGTCGCTCGTCGAATCATCGTGGAGTGCTGCAACGATGGCCGCTTCGTTCTCGGTGTCGAGGGAACTGGTGGCCTCATCGATGAGTAGCACCTGGGAGGGCTTGAGCAGCGCTCGGGCGATGGAGACGCGCTGGCGTTCACCACCGGAGAGGGCACGCCCGCCTTCGCCGACCTGGGTGTTCAGACCGGTGTCCCACTGAGCCGCGATGTCGTGAACGCGAGCGATCTCGACAGCATGCTGCACGGTGGCATCGTCTGCCTCGGGGTGTCCAACCCGCACGTTCTGCTCAATCGTTCCTTCGAACAGGTATGGGTTCTGGAACACCACGGACACGAGTTCACGTCGAGTCGCAGCATCACAAGACCACAGGTCGTGACCGTCCACGAGTATCCGACCAGTCGCTGGTTGGTTGAGTCCCGCCGCGAGTCCCAAAACCGTGCTCTTGCCCGACCCTGAGGGACCAACGATCGTCGTGGTCGTCCCGGCTTCAAACGTTACACTGAAGCCAGAGAGCACCGGCTCGTTGGATTCATAGCCGAACGTGACGTCCTCAAAGACGACACCTTGTGACTCCGTGGAACGTTCGCGGCCAGATCCTTCTGCCTGAGGTGCGTTGAGCACCTGAGAGATACGGTCAACGGTGGTCTTGGCGCTTTCAAGTGCTGGGGTGAGATCGCCGAGCGCCGCGAATGGTTCGATGTAGCGGGCCACCACAGCGATGAGTGCAACGGTCTGCGGAATGCTCAACTCGCCGCGTGCGTTCAGGATGATCGCGGTGGCTGCGAGCGCGATGAGTGCAATCTGGGTGGCGAGACTGAACAGTACTTGACCCGGAATCTGCAGGAGCAGTAGGCGCATGTTCGCGCCGTGTTGTGCCGCGAGTGCCTTGCCCGCGTGGCTCGCTGCCGGTTCAACGCGTCGGGCGGCGCGAAGTGCCTGCTGCGTGCGGGCGAACTCGAGAAGGCGTTCGGACAGGGAAGCGTTACTCTGCTCGGCCACGTGGTCGGCTTCTCGGGAGATGCGCATGGTGCCCCACATTGCGCCCAGTAGCAGGGGAGTGCCCGCGAGCGCCACGAGTCCGAGTGGGACGGATACGGGGAGCAGTGCGAGCCCGATTGCGATGGGGAGTACGAGTGCCTGGAGGAGCGGGGTGATGAGGTAGGCGAAGATTCCGACGAGTTCGGGGCCGGTTGCGGCAATCGCTTGGCGTGCGGCCGAGGTGTTCTCGCTTGTGAACCAGGAGAGCGGTACGCCTGTGAGCCGGTCGGCGACGTGGTGCTGGGCGGAGTCGAGCAGTCCGAACCCGAGTTCCTGCCCGAGGCGGCTTGCGTGCCAGTCGGTGAACCAGCCGGCGAGCGTTGCGGCGGTGAGCGCTGCGACCCAGGTCCACGCATCGCTTGGGGTGTCGCTGAAGAGCGCGGTGACGAGCGGTATGAGCAGGACCGTTCCGGCCGCGCGCAGTAGGACGGACAGAACCATGAGCGCGGCGTATCCACGCACGTGGCTGCGGGAGTCACTGGACAGGAGACGCAGAATCGTGGTGATCACTTGGTTGCTCCTTCGAGACCCGTTGTGGTGAGTGTCGGGTTGTGTGCTCCCTCTGACTGTGAGGTGCCTGCCTGCCACAGCTCGCCGTATCGTCCGCCCTGTTCGAGCAGTGCGTTGTGCGTTCCCTTTTCGACGATTCTGCCGCCTTCCAGCACCACGATCTGGTCTGCGTGGGTGATCGTGCGTAGGCGGTGCGCGATGACAAGAACCGTGCGGTCCGCTGTGAGGGAACTCAGCGCCTGTTGCACGAGGCTTTCAGATTCGGGGTCGGCGAAGGCTGTGGCCTCGTCGAGGATGAGGATGGGGGTGTCTGCGAGGATTGCGCGGGCGATTGTGAGGCGCTGTTGTTCGCCGCCGGACAGGGAAACGCCATCTCCGAGTCCCGAGGAGCCGGACAGCACGGTGTCGTAGCCGTCTGGGAGTTTGGTGATGCGCTCGTGGATCTGTGCTTGGCGTGCTGCTGCAACGATCTGTTCGGGTGTCGCATCTGGGCGGGCCAATGCGATGTTCTCAGCGACTGTGCCGTGTACGATTTGGCTGTCTTGGAAGACGAAGCCAACCTGGGCGTAGAGTTCATCGGCGCTCAGGGTGCGAATGTCGCGCCCAGAGATTGTGATGGTGCCGGAGTCGATGTCGTGGAATCGAGCGAGGAGCCCTGCGAGTGTTGACTTACCCGACCCGGAGGGGCCCACAAGCGCGGTCATCGTGCCCGGCATCAACGTCAGTGTCACGTCTTCGAGGACGGGCACGCCGTGTCGGTAGGAGAATGTGACCCGGTCAAACTCCACCGTCCCACTGTTCTGTGCTTCCACGGGTGGATTTTTCCCCACCCCTGGCGCAGCGTCCGCACTCGGTGGCACCACCGTAAGTTCCTTTTCCTCAAGGGTGGTCTGCAGATCGCGTGCAGCGTTCATGCCGTCGCGGATACCGGATAGCCCGTATCCGATTCCGAGTAGCCGTGTACCGAAGGTGGTTCCAAGCAGCAGGAAGGGTAGGAGATTTACTGGATCGAGCGTGTCGCGCACAATGAACAGCGTGCCAAACAGGGCCAGTAGCCATAGGAACGTGGCTGGACGCGTGGCGAGGTCCATGATCGTTTTCTTGCGCGTAAACGGACGCTGCCAGTCGTTGAGGAACTGGACGTACCGGGCGAGACTCTGCTGGAAGGTCGAGGCCGCAGCACCGCCGAACACACGCACAACGGGCTGTGCGTCAAGGTAGGACGCTGCCTCTGAGTTCATCCTCTGTGCCCAGTGCTGAGCCTGCTTCATCTTGGCGCCGGAGGCGACCATCATCGCGTACATCGACACGATGTAGACCAGCACCGGCACGAACATGATGAGCGCGAGACGCCAGTCCACGGCGAACAGGTAGGCCAGCACCGCCAGTGGCGCGACCACGGCTGCCACCGCATCGGGGACAGCGTGCGTGAGGAGATAGTGCAGCGACAATGGATCGTCCTGTACGAGCTTCTTGACCCGCCCTGAACTGCGCGCGGTGAACCAGCCGAGCGGAACCCGAGCGAGCTTCCTGAGCAGTTGCGCTCGCAGGTCGCTTTCGAAGCGAGCGTCCACCGTGTGGAGCCACAGCAACAGCGCTGACTCGAGCAGCACGCTTACGCCGAGCAGAATCGCCGCAAGAATTCCCACCGAGGCCAGTTGACCGCTTGGAGCGCCAGCGAGCAGTCGTCTGGCAAGCTCCACCAGCAGCACGTACGGTACGAGTTGCAGGATCGTGACCAGCCCCTGCAGCACACCCGCGGTCCAGAACACCCGCTTCATCGGCGCGAGTAGACGTGCCTGCGCATCGGCCTGCCACGCACCTTTGGGTGGGCTCGCGGCAGGGTTTTCTTCCGTGCCGACGGCCCTGCCGCCATCTTCCTCTCCCGCACTCGAGTGAGTGGTCGCGTCGGGAACGGTGGCACCCGCTCCCGACGCGACCATATCCGTGGCCTGCTCTGTGGGCCGCACGTCCGCCAACGCCACGTTCTCCTGAGCGTTCTCAGGGGTGTCTGCCGCACGGCTCTTACCCATCGCCTTGCCCTCGACCCAATAGGCCTGCGGGTGCATCTCTGCTTTGGGAAAGCCGCATTCGTCGCGAAGCTTGCTGCGCAAGCGCTTCAGCGAGGCCGACTCCGGTGTCACCCACGCAAACCAGTTCGACCAGTCCCGCAATTCGATCGCGTCGGCGAGCGAATCTGCGCCTTGGCGCTCAACCCAGCGCGTGACCAGCCGGGGGTGATCCACAAGAGGGAGGGACTCGTCGTCAATCGAATGCTTTTCCAGATACAACTCAATCGGGATCTCAGGTGGTACCACCTCGATAATCGAGTTGATCGCCGGAAGCGACGCCGAGTCACCGATCAACAGGTAGCCAGCGGGCGGATTCTCAGGAATCTCGAAGCCGTGCGTGCCCAGCACGACTGCCGCAACCGCGTCGCCGGGCTGCGCGCTCTTGGCCCATGTTGAAGCTGGCCCGGCAGGCTCGTGGAGCACGAAGTTGACCGCAAACTCGCCCGTTATCTCGTCATGATGAGCGATCGTGTATCCCCGCTGGAACTGCGTCTCGGAGCCCGCAGGGTCGGGGAACCAGAAGCGAATCCACGCGGTCGGGCTCATGTCGAGCTCATTGAACAGCGTGGGGGAGGTAAACCAGATCTGCACGAAGTGCGGTGCCAAATGTTGCTTACGCACAACCGTGAGTTCGTGGTCCTGCGCGCCAAGCGAGCGCAACACCGCTCCTTGGAATCCTCTGCGGGCCATGCGGGGTGAACCTCTTTCGGAGACCTGGGCGCTCGCGGACAGCACGCGCCTTCAAGTTAACTAAGCCTAACCTTACTATCCGAATGGGAGGTGTGGAACCAAGCGTCTCAACTTCCCTTTTTCCTGTTTTGCCTGCCCGACTCTTACTGCACCGACCCTCATCGAAGAGAGCGCCCCTGGGCTGTCCCAACCTTGGACCGACATGGTGATTTTCCGTTGACACCAGCCAAGAAAAACCACCCTGATCCCTGAAAATCACCATACGGGCTATTGCCCCAGTAGCACTCACTGGTTGGGAACTGCATTCGCTGCGCTCCGGTGGCAGCCTGCTCCGCGAGACCGCTACTCTCCGCTACGCTACTTTGTCCCCAACCGACGCACCATCTCGTTGATCCAGATCGGAGCGAACGGTGAGGTGCAGTTTGGGGGAGTCGGGTAATCCTTCAAAACTTCGAGACGTTCGCCGATGTCGAGGGCTCGGGCGCGGAGATCTTCGTGATAGATGCCGATGTTCGCAAGCGTTTCGTTCATCGCCCACTGCAACCTGCTCTGGGCATCCTTCATGTCAGACTCAATCAAGTCCAGCAACCCAACAAGTTCTATCCCATCAGGGGATTTAATCACGCGTTCCGTTGTGAGCGCCCATCCAGCGCTGGCCACAACGGGATCTGCATCGGCGAACCAGACCTCCCTCAGGTTCTCCTTGTGGTTCGACTTCTTCACCACGTAATTCACAAGCCAGTCCTGAACCTTCGGTGTCCGCGCATAGCGGAGCATGGTGTCTAGTTGCTCCTGCGTGAACTCCTTGGGCTTGCAGACCAGCAGGGCAAGCAGACGTGCGTTCGTGTTCTCGGTCTCCCAGAGTTCGAGTGCGAGTGGCTGATTGGTCTTCACACGCTTTGCGACCGCGCGAAGCTTGGTGAGGTTTACCGAGTGATCGTCGCCGTGCCTCTGGTTGACCGCAAGCATCTTTGGGTCTCCGAGCCCAGCGAGTTCATCAAGCAGGGCGGGAACGGTCTCGGTCATGTCTGTTCAGCCAATCATTCGAGGTGGGTACGGCCTCTATTCGCGGCAACTCAGGTAGAAGGGTTTAGCGATCACACTCACACACGAGATTCCACTCCACGACTTCCTCGCCCTCCTGAGCCCACGCCTTCGCCTCCGCGCGGTCAGTGAAGTTGCGCGGAGCAAGACGTCCGTTGGTCATGAGGACGCCAACCATGATCACCTCGCGGGGATCAGTCCACTCGGTTGTGTTGGCCATACGTCCAATGTACCCCTGATACGGGCTTGATGTACGGGTCGGGTGTGCCAGAATCAGAATGCCGAAGGGCCGTTTTTGTTCCGGGTGCGTGGTTTTTATAGGCGTCTGCGGACCAATTTTGGCCCACCGATTTTGGTTGGCGACGATTCCCACAGATCGCCGGCACCTCACCCGTGGCATCCTCCCGGCTGGGGATAGGGGGTAAAGAAGGGGCAGCGTAAAGAGAACCTGAGTTATTTCCTGGGACCGGAACGATCCGCAAGTCCAAACGCGACGCCGCCAATGATTGCCGGGTACACGAACGCCAAGACGTATTCGGGCCCAGTTGGATTCGATGCGGGCGCGATCAAATATGTCAGGCTGATAAGGGAAAACCCTACCGCCAAGATGAACAGCACCTTGAAAAAGTCGCCATGCGGCAGTGCCTGAACCACGATGACCAGGGCCAAGGCTAGGAATACAACCGCTAGCATGCACAGGAAGAAGTTCACGCCTCCCGCCTGCACTAGAGGCAGGATTGCTTCGGTAAACGCTGAATAGGTGGCGAGTGCGGCGATCACAAAGAACAGGATCTTGACCCACAGGGGATTGGGCTCTTCATCGCTGCGCCTCACTGAGCGTGCGATCCTCTTGATCAGTTCTTGGGCTTTACTCTCGTCCATGCCATCTAATCTAACCCGTCGGTAGGAATGAACTGACATGGTGGTTCTCCGTTGACACCACCCAAGAAAAACCACCCCAATTACGGAAAACCACCATACGGGACTTTTCGGCCAACAGCGCCCAATGGTCGGGAACTGTATCCACTTCGCTCCGGCAGGTGCCTGCTGCGCGAGATCCCTACACTCCGCTGCGCTACTTTGTCCGCGGCGGTACCTTCTGCTGCGTTACTTTGTCACCAACGAGTCCACGCAACGCGAGAGGGCCATCCCGTCCAAACGGAATGGCCCTCCCAAGGCGAGTGGATCACTCAAGATGCCGACTCGTCGAAAAGCAGTATCAAAACAGTGGGCTACACAGCCCATCGCGACCCAACCCGGAACCACCCAAAGCGAGCAGCACCCAGTCAGATCAAACAGTCACCAACTGGTGGCCAGCGGGCGGCCCTCGGCGTAACCGGCCGCAGACTGCACGCCGACAACCGCACGCTCGTGGAACTCCTCGAGAGAGCGAGCGCCAGCATAGGTGCAGGACGAGCGGACACCGGAGGTGATGTCGTCAATCAGGTCTTCCACGCCCGGACGCTTCGGGTCGAGGTACATCTTCGAGGACGAGATGCCCTCCTCGTACAGACCCTTGCGGGCGCGGTCGAACGCCTCGGACTGCGCGGTACGTGCG
Organism: Populibacterium corticicola; assembly: GCF_042683685.1. Lineage (NCBI taxonomy): Bacteria > Bacillati > Actinomycetota > Actinomycetes > Micrococcales > Jonesiaceae > Populibacterium > Populibacterium corticicola. The sequence continues at coordinate 160,205 of NZ_JBHUOP010000001.1, forward strand.
GCGACAGCGCGAGCGGACGCCATGCCAAAGGATTCCTTGTAGAGGCGGCCGTTGCCGTCATCGTGTAGGTCACCAGGCGATTCGTGCGTGCCAGCGAACCAGGAACCGATCATGACCTGGGAAGCGCCGGCCGCGATTGCGAGGGCGACATCGCGTGGGTGGCGGACACCGCCGTCAGCCCACACGTGCTTGCCGAGACGACGAGCCTCGGTTGCGGTCTCGAGCACAGCGGAGAACTGCGGGCGGCCAACACCGGTCTGCATGCGGGTCGTGCACATGGCACCTGGACCAACACCAACCTTGAGGATGTCAGCGCCAGCCTCAACGAGGTCAGCCACTGCGGAAGCGGTCACAACGTTTCCGGCAACAACCGGAACGGTTGGGGAGACGGAACGAACGGCGCGCAAAGCGTCGATCATCTTCTGCTGGTGGCCGTGCGCGGTGTCAACCACGAGGGTGTCCACGCCAGCTTCGAGCAGTGCGGCTGTCTTACCTGCAACGTCACCGTTAATACCTACGGCGGCGGCAATGCGGAGGCGACCCTGAGCGTCGAGCGCTGGGGTGTAGATGGAAGAGCGGACCAGACCCTTGCGCGAGACAACACCGATCGCGTTGCCCTGCTCGTCAACCACAGGTGCAAAACGCAGGCGAGCGTCGTTGAGGGTGTTGAACGCGGCGCGCAGTTCCGCACCGTTGACTCCGCCCTGAGCGCCAGCGAAGTCAGCCGCGTTCAAGGTGAGTGGGTTCGTGGACATGACGGTGTGAACCTGCGAGTAGCGGTCGATGCCCTGGCAGTCGGCTGCGGTCAGCACGCCCACGAGCTTGCCGTCCTCAACAACGAGTGCAGCGCCGTGTGCACGCTTTCCGATCAGCGACAACGCAGTGTCCACCGGGTCTTCCGGGGATAGTACGATTGCGGTCTCGATGACTGGGTGCGCGCTCTTCACACTGGCAATGACGTCCTGCACCACGCTGACGGGGATGTCCTGTGGGATGACGGCCATCGCGCCGCGACGAGCGACGGTCTCGGACATGCGGCGTCCCGACACTGCGGTCATGTTCGCAACAACGAGTGGCACGGTGGTGCCGGTTCCGTCCACGGAGGACAGGTCCACGTCGAATCGCGAGGCTACGTCGGAACGCGACGGTGTCAGGAAGACATCGCCGTAGGTCAGGTCTTGGTTGGTCTCATGACCGTTCAAAAAGCGCATGAACACCAGTCTATGGGGAGTTTTGGCCGGTTTTAAGGGCTTAGGGGTGTGATCTGTGCTCGCTGCGCCTGCTTCGCGGTCTATCTTCTGTGGTGCGTGCCTTGCGGTATAAGCCTTCTTATTGGCGACGATCTCTCGTCTTCCAGCCTCATCTCACGTCTTCTCTGCGCCGAGGGGGCTTTTTTGGTCCGGGTGCACAGCCTTTTGCCATGCACCCGGACCAAAAAAGCCCCACCGAGCAGAAGGTGCGCGGGTTGAGAGTGGGATAGGGTCAAACGAAACAGAGTGGATCGCATGGAACGGTTCATATAGGGGAGTGCATGTCCAAGATTGTGATCGCAGGAGCTTCGGGATTCATTGGTAAGCGGCTGCAACGCGAGTATGAGGAACGTGGACACACCGTAGTCACGATCGGCCGGAGCGGGAACACTACTTGGGACAATCAGTCGAGTGTGAATGCGGCGGTTGACGGCGCGGAACTACTGATCAACATGGCCGGTAAGAACGTTGGCTGCCGTTACAACGATGCGGCCCGCAACGAGATCCTGTCGTCCCGGCTGCGTACCACCCGGGCGTTGCACGCCGCCGTAGCCCAGGCGGAACACCCGCCGGCGCTCTGGCTCAACTCGTCAACCGCAACGATCTATAGGCATGCCACCGATGGACCTCAAACCGAGTCAGCCGGTGAACTCGGTCAGGGATTCTCCGTTGACGTGGCCCGCAACTGGGAGCGCGAATTCTTCACCGGTGAACTACCAGGTACCCGCCGCGTGGCGTTGCGGATGGCCATCGTCTTGGGTGACGGTCCAGCGGCCAACAAACTCCTGATGTTGGCTCGGTTTGGTTTGGGTGGCCCACAGATTGATGGCTGGTCGCTGAACCATAAACGCTACCGTGGCATCGGCCCGGACCCGAGCGGAGACGGCAACGCCCCGCACTACCCGACCAAGGGGAATCAGCGGTTCTCGTGGATTCACATCGACGATGTGGTGCGGGCGGTCGACCACATCGTTGAACGCGAGGAACTGACCGGTCCAGTCAACCTTGCAGCACCAGGGCCGGTGACGAACCGAGAACTCATGTCCATCCTGCGTAAGCATGTGGGTGCCCCATTTGGTCTCCCCTCTTACCGGTGGATGCTCGAACCGGCGATGTTCCTTGCCCGACAGGAACCGGAGATGCTCCTGAAATCACGGTGGGTTCTGCCCGAGGCACTCGAAGCATCAGGTTTTGAGTTCCGGTGGCCGGACCTCGGCGAGGCCGTCGCAACCCTCTAGAACTCACGGGCCTTAAGTTATGAGTTCCTGGTTCCCTACCTTCCGGTTTAACTCGATGGGGTCTTTTTAGTCCAAGTGCGTAGGAAAAGTGTGTGCATGCGGAACGAAAAGGCCCCATCGACTTGAGCGCGGAAAAGTTGGGCGTGGCTTCAAGGCAGGGTGGAAGAACTATTGGGGCAGAGGTGAAAGAAACTGGTGATGGAGGGTGTGGCGTAAGGCAGAGGGGAGACGAAGGGCAAGAGCATCCAAGCATGAGTAATTATCAGGAGCGAGCGGAGGTGAAGAAGGCACGGTCAGGAGCGCTCGGCCTTGCTGAAAGGCCACTGGATGGAGAAGCTCAAGGAGGGGTGGCCGTGGGACCTTGGGCACGGGAAACGCTCAGCGAGGTGTCCTAACCTAGTGGTATGAATCAGTGCAAGCACTCACGGACCACGGCGGGCGCCAAGCTCGTGCTCTCCGCGATCCTTGCACTCACAGCGCTGATTGCGCTCACTATCGGTCAACCCGTGCACCATGGCCCTTTCGCGAACACCAGCCTCCAGGCCTCCGCAACCACCTCCGCTGATACTCATGGCGGGAGCGCTCAGCTATCCAACGCAACCAAGAATGCAACGCACGTGGCCTGGGCGGACGAGGGATCGTCGCCAATAGAGCGCAGCACTGAATCAAAGCCCAGCGCAGCAGTGCACCACACGCCAACGCAACATCTCGCATTTCTGCTCTCAGATGACTGCGCCACCTGCGCAAACGAACTCGTGACAAGCATCATGGCGTGCGTGATAGCGCTGCTCCTGGTGATGTCCGCGTTTGCCGGACCACGTTTCTTCCGCCTCCTGACGAACGCGCCATGCAGCAGACCAGTGCTCATGCCTCACGGAGCATACGCACACCACCGCACCGTGGACCTGATAGCGCTAGGCATCAGCCGAACCTGAGAATCACCGATCTGCCCACAGAAGGCGGCATCGCCGCATCAATGCGTGGGCACCAGACGGCCATCACAACGATTCTCACGGAAAGAAACCTGAAGTATGTTCACCTCTATTGCCGCGCCACGCCGCCGCTCCAATTCCCGCGTAACCCTCCGGACTGTAGGACTGGCGCTCGCGGGTGCCCTGATCCTCGCAGGATGCTCCACCTCCAGGCCAACAACCTCGACCTCGACAACGCAAGACAGTACGGCCACAGACGAGACGCCGCAGGATGACGCACAAACTCTCCTTGCCAAGCACAACCTCGATGGACTCGACACCAAAGCGGTCATCAGCGCGCTTGAACAACTACCTGTAGCGCAGCGGCCAACGGACCTGATCGCCTCGATCCGCCCAACCGGACTCGTGGTGAGCGACGAGTCCACTGAAGCGGTACTGCCCATGCCACAGGATGAGTTCTATCTGTCTGTCGCCCCCTACTTCGATGAGACGCACCCATGCCATTTCCACTCACTGACCACCTGCCGTGGCGAACTTGCAAGCGCGGACATCCAGGTCAAGATCACCAACAAGGAAACAGGTGAGGTGCTGGTTGACGAGACACGGACAACCGAGGACAACGGATTCTTTGGCTTCTGGTTGCCACAAGGAATCGACGCCACGGTTGAGTTGAGCGCAGGTGACCGCTCGGCCAGCGCTGACGTATCCACCAAGGGCGACGAGGATGCTACCTGCCTGACCACGATGCAACTGGTCTAGGTACTCACACTCGGTGGGCTGTTTTTTGGTCCGGGTGCACAACTTTTTGTTGTACGCCCGGGACAAAAACAGCCCACCGGTGCTAGGAAGAGGTAGGGCCGACGCGCCACCTGTTCAGAGTTCGCCTGTTCAAAGCCAATGCACAGCGACATCAAAGCCTAAAAAAATCCGATGCTGGCCTACTTGATTGTGGAAGTACTTGGCGGAACGCGATCCGCTCAGACAATCGAGATGAGTTAGACATGAAACCAGTACGAACAAACAGTTCGCGCAAACTTGCAGCGGCAATCATCGCGGGAACGCTCGCGGTAACCGTGACCGCGTGCTCAACCAGTTCAGAGGCAGACAATGAGGCTTCGTCCGTGGCAGCCGAATCGGACTCAGGCAGCTCCGACACCGACGAGGCGACGCAAACGGCGCTTGCAGTGGACGCAACGCAGAGCGCAGAGGCAGTGCTCGCAGCAAACGAGGAGGTTCACTCGGCAGAGATCGTTGACGAATCGGGAACTATCCAGGTCGTGCTTGGCTCCAGCGATGTTCCGGAGGGCGTGAGCGTGGACGGGACGACCGTCACGATTTCAGCGGCGGGCACGTACTCGTTGACGGGAGAGCTTGAAGGCCAAGTCGTTATCAACGTGCCTGACGGTAAGGTCGCACTCATCTTGGATGGCGTGGAGATTACGTCGCCGGAAGGTCCTGCAGTCTCTGCAGTGGACGTTGACGAACTCACGATTGTTTTGGCTGATGGCACGGTGAATACCCTCACTGACTCCGCCACCTATGACGAGGACGCGGACCCAAATGCGGCTCTTTACAGTGCCGGTGACACCACAATCCAGGGAACCGGTGCCCTAACGGTTGTGGGTAACTACAACGACGGCATCACATCCAAGGATGGGCTGCTCATCGAATCCGGAAACATCACTGTGACGGCAGTCGATGACGCGATTCGCGGTAAGGACTACATCGTTGTCACTGGAGGCTCCTTTGACCTGACAGCGGGTGGCGACGGCTTGACCTCGGATAATGATTCTGAGGCTGATCGCGGTTATATCGCTATCTCCGGTGGGGCCCTCACCATTGCGGCGCAGGGCGATGGCATTGCCGCGGAGACTGACGTGGTGGTGACAGGTGGGACGCTGGACATCACGGCGGGCACCGGAGCAGGCAGCGCGCCCGATGATGAAACCTCAACCAAGGGCATTAAGTCTGGCGTGATCTTGGTACTTGAGGGTGGAGACATCACGGTTGATGCCCAAGACGACGGCCTGCACTCGGATGGCGCTATCAGGCTCGCCGGTGCAACCACGACGGTGGCGAGTGGAGATGACGGCGTTCATGCGGACGGACGATTCCTCGCAGCGTCCGGCGCTCTCACTGTGACCACCTCATACGAGGGGATAGAGGCTTACCATATCGAGTTGGCAGGAGCATCTATCGATGTCACTGCTTCCGATGACGGACTAAACGCGGCAGGTGGCGACAACAGCGAAAACGCAGGATTCGGCGGAGGCGACTTCTCCGGGGAACTACCTGAAGGCATGGAACCGCCGGAGGGTATGGAGTTGCCAGAGGGCGCGGAAGCACCAGAGAGTTTCGACCCTGCAAATGTTCCTGATCTTGGCGAACTTCCAGAAGGCGTGGAGATGCCGGAACCGCCAGATGCCAGCGAACAGCCAAACGGTGGTCCCGGTTCTGACGAGCAGGGAGAACAGGGCACCCGTCCGGAAGAAGGGCAGCGTGGTCAGGGCGGTCCTGGCGGAGGTGGCGGCGGTATGGGACAGGCCGGTGATTACAGCATCACCATTTCCGCAGGCGATATCACGATCACGGCTGAGGGTGACGGCATCGACTCCAACGGTTCGCTCACAATCGAGGGCGGCACGGTTACGGTCAACGGCCCATCCGGTGGCGGCAATGGATCTATTGACGTGGATGGCACCTACACGATCACTGGTGGCGAGGTGCTGACCGTTGGCACATCGGACATGCCCGTCAACCCTGCTGAGGGATCGCAGGCCTGGATAGCCGTTGATTCCGTTGGAATCTCCGCGGGGGACAGCATTGAGATTTCCGACGAGTCCGGCACCTCTGTCTACACCGCCACCGCCAGCTTGGCGGGGCAACGGATATTCCTCTCCACGGCCACGTTGAGAAGTGGCCAAACCTATACGGTGAGAGTCAATGGAACCGAGACGAGCACCGCCTCGGCGACCTGACCACAGTTACTCAGTCAAACTCGGTGGGGCTTTTCTGGTCCGGGCGCACAGCAAAAGGCTGTGCACCCGGACCAGAAAAGCCCCACCGGTGTTAGGGGTGCTGAGGGAGGAGTCGGGCACAGGGATGGCCCTGAGGGGAGCGGAAGTGGAGAAGGTGCAGGAAGGTGAGGGCTCGTCGCCAATCACATACAGGGCGTGCGGTGGTGGAGACGTGCGTCAAAATGGCTCGCACAGACACCTATAGTTAGTGTGAACGCCTAACTTTACCGGCGTGCGGACGATCCCATCCGTGCGGGATCACCTTGAAAGGTTCACCATGGCATCTGGTCTCTTCGCCCTGCTCGATGACATCGCAGTGCTTGCCAAGGCAGCGGCTGCAAGCGTAGACGATCTCGCGACCGTCGCCCTCAAAGCATCGGCGAAATCGATGGGTGTCGTGATCGACGATGCGGCGGTTACACCGCAGTATGTGCGAGGTATCGCGCCGAAGCGAGAACTTCCCGTTATCAAGCGGATCACGCTGGGCAGCCTGCGCAACAAGTTCCTGATCATCCTGCCGCTGGCGTTGATCCTGTCCACGTGGGCTCCCGCCACGCTGCCGTGGCTGTTGTTGATCGGTGGATCGTATCTGGCCTATGAGGGCGCCGAGAAGGTCCTCGGCTGGTTCGGTGTTCACCTGCATGGGCATGACAAGAAAGCCGAGACCGAGAAGGTTCGCTCCGAGAAGGAGTTCGAGGACAAACTCGTGGGCGGGGCGGTGCGAACCGATCTGATCCTGTCCACGGAGATCATGCTGATCTCACTCGCGAACGTTGAGTCGTCTAACTTCTGGGAGCGGTTGGGCATCCTGGTGATCATCGCGTTTGTCATGACTATTGGCGTGTACGGAGTCGTGGCGGTGCTCGTCAAGATGGATGATGTGGGGGTGCGCTTGGCGCAGTGGCCCGGTAAGAGCTTGCCAGCGCTTGGGCGAGGCTTGGTCAAGGGAATGCCGCACGTCTTTACTGTGCTGTCAGTCGTGGGAACGATTGCGATGCTGTGGGTTGGCGGACACATTGTGGTGAAGTCGCTCTACGATATTGGTCTTGTGACTGCGCTCTACGATGTCGAGCACACGATCACTCACGCCGTTGAGGCAGCGGGAGGGGTCGTGCAATGGCTTGCTGCGACCCTTTACTCGGCAGTTGTCGGATGTGTATGGGGTATTGCCATCGTCGGAATTATCGCCGTAGTGTCCAAGATTCGGACGGGTACCTCAACCCACTAGGGTTTCGACATTTTTTGGTGGAATCCCGCATTTGCATGTCACCTAAAGCGCTTAAACTCGGGGAAAACGACAATACTTAACCCAGAGTTACCCGAGTGAGTCAACGTAAAGCGTTAGTAACTAAAAGGTCACAATGCGGTATCAAGTGCTGTCAAAGGTGGCAGCACCTCACGAAATGCCACAGGATGGTCACAGGCCAAACGTGTGTCACAGCACACAAATCCGCTTGCTGGGTCACCGTGCCCAGGACATGGCTTGGAAGAAAATTGAGGCCTCGGCTCACTAAGAACCGCGGCCTCAACCAGACTGAGGAGCAACATGAGTACTCCGCATGAGGGCAGTACACCGCAGCATGCAGCGCAGGGGTCAACGAACACATCGCAGGGAGCCAGTGGGACCGACGTATTGGTTCAACTGAAAGATGTGAACAAACACTTTGGAGACCTGCACGTCCTAAAAGACATCAACCTTGATGTACACAAAGGAGAGGTGCTTGTGGTCATCGGTCCATCAGGATCGGGAAAATCCACGTTGTGCCGAACCATCAACCGTCTCGAACCCATCGACACGGGCACGATCACGCTCGACTCCCAGCCGCTCCCAGAAGAAGGACGACCACTGGCGCGGTTGCGCGCAGACGTGGGGATGGTCTTTCAATCGTTCAACCTCTTCGCCCACAAGACCATCTTGGACAATGTGACCCTCGGCCCCATCAAAGTCCGCAAGATGAAATCGGCAGATGCGCGTAAGCGAGCAATGGAGCTCCTTGAACGTGTCGGTGTGGCAAACCAAGCCGAAAAGATCCCCGCACAACTATCGGGTGGACAACAACAGCGTGTCGCAATCGCCCGCGCTCTGGCCATGCAACCCAAGGTCATCCTCTTCGATGAGCCAACGTCCGCACTCGACCCAGAAATGGTCAACGAAGTGCTTGATGTCATGGTCTCGCTCGCAAAGGAGGGAATGACCATGGTCGTTGTCACCCACGAAATGGGGTTCGCACGCAAGGCAGCCGACCGGGTCGTGTTCATGGCGGATGGTCAAATCGTCGAGCAGGCCAGCCCAGAAGAATTCTTCGACAACCCGCAAAGTGATCGAGCCAAGGACTTCCTCGGGAAGATCCTGTCCCACTAATCGACTGACCTACTGATTTCTGGCGCGTCTGAGCAGTTCACGCAGACAACCCTTTCACCTTCCACGTCATCGGAGACTGGGAGGCGTACACCCCACGCGATGACCACACGTTCGCTAGCAGGGGGTAGCGAACCCAGCCCACCAAGGCCGTTCATCCGGCGTACCCAATAGTTCTCACCGACTATCCATTTCGAAAAAGGAGAGCACAATGCGCACAACCTACAAGGCAATTGCGGCTGCCGCAGCCGCAACCATGCTTCTCGCCAGCTGTGGGGGAGGGTCCGAAAATCCGAGCGGTGACGGTGACAAGATCACCATTGGCATCAAGTTCGACCAGCCAGGACTCGGATTCAAAGAAGGCGACAGCTACACCGGCTTTGACGTTGAGGTGGCCAGGTATGTCGCCGACAAACTCGGCTACGCCGAGGACCAGATTGAGTGGGTCGAAGCTATCTCGGCGAACCGCGAGGAAATGCTCAAGAACGGTCAGGTCGACATGATCTTCGCGACCTATTCAATCACCGAATCCCGTGACGAGGTTGTGGACTTCGCAGGCCCATACTTCGTGGCTGGACAGGACCTCCTCGTCCGTACCGACGACACCTCCATCACAGGTCCAGAGAGCCTGGCAGGGAAGAACCTCTGCTCCGTATCCGGTTCGACCTCCGCACAGCGAGTCAAGGACGACTTCGACTCAGGAGATGGCATCAACCTGGTTGAGCAGCCAGGCTACTCCGAGTGCCTCTCACTTCTCCAAGGTGGCCAGGTCGACGCAGCCACCACCGATGACATCATCCTTGCAGGACTCGCAGCTGAAGAAGGATCAGGTGCGTTCAGGGTGGTTGGAAACCCATTCTCCGAGGAACGTTACGGAATCGGTATCCCAGAAGGTTCGGATCAGTGCAACGCGATCAACGAAGCCGTCCAGGCAATGATCGATGACGGATCCTGGGAGACGGCAATCGCCGAGGCTACCGACGGCACCGGGTACACGCCAAATGCAAGCCTGAACCCACCAACCCTGGTGGAGTGCAAGTAACCCGATAGCACCGTCAAGGGTGTGGGCGGCCAACCTGTGCCGCCCACACCCACAACGTGAATTCCCATAGGGAAGGAACTCATCGCACATGTCTGATTTTCTTAGCGTGCTGTCGGAGTACAACATCGCTGGAGCGTACTGGGTCAACATTCGACTCGCGTTCTTCAGCGGAGTCTTCGCATTCACGCTTGGCCTGATTCTGGCGCTCATGCGTATTTCGCCAGTGCGCTCCCTGCAGTCGATTGGCAGCACCTATGTCACCCTGATGCGCAATACCCCGCTCACCGTGATCGCAGTCTTTGCGATCCTCGTGCTGTGGCCGGTCCTTGGCGTGACGTTCAGTCGAGACTTCCAAGCAAATTTCTTCTGGCTCGCGGTCTTGTCGCTATCCGTCTATCATGCATCGTTCTTCTGCGAGGCGATTCGCTCAGGGGTCAATACCGTTCCGGCGGGCCAAGCAGAGGCAGCGCGTGCCATCGGCTTGAGTTTCTTTCCCGCAGCATGGCACGTCATTATGCCCCAGGCTTTCAGAGGCGCAATCGCGCCTATCGGTAACACCCTCATCGCGTTGATCAAGAACACGACCGTCGCCGCAGCCGCCTCGGTCCCTGAGGTTTCGGTCCTCATGCGCGAGATGATCGAAAACAACGGTAACTACGTCATGCCAATCTTCCTCACCATCGCGCTCGGCTTTGTGATCATTGTGATTCCGGTGGGCATGCTCACCACGATCGCGTCGCAGAAACTGGCGGTGTCCCGATGAGTAGTCAATCCGTTCTCTTTGATGCTCCAGGCCCGAAGGCCCGTCGCAATATCCTGATCGCAAACATCTTGGGCACGTTGCTCATCGTTGGCGGTATCGCTTGGATTGTCAGCAGACTGAACGATGCCGGACAGTTCGAAGCACGTCTGTGGAAGCCTCTGATCGAGCAGTCAGCCTGGGTCAACTTCCTGCTCCCCGGTCTGCGTAACACCTTGATTGCCGCGGCACTCTCCATCGTGCTTGCAACCACTATCGGCACACTCTTTGGTGTGGGGCGTTTGTCTTCACATGCGCCCGTGCGTTGGGTGTGTGGTGTGATCGTTGAGTTTTTCCGCGCGGTCCCGGTCCTGATCATGATGGTTGCAGGTTGGGTCCTCTTCTCTCGTATGGCCTTCATTCCCCGCGAGCATGCACCTTTGATCGCGGTGGTTGTCGCGCTGACTCTCTATAACGGCGCAGTGATCGCTGAACTCGTGCGTTCTGGTGTGCATGGCCTGCCCAAGGGGCAACGGGAGGCCGGCCTTGCGATTGGCATGACCCGCAGTCAGAGCCTACGCAACATTGAACTTCCTCAAGCTCTTCTGGCGATGCTCCCTTCCCTGGTGAGCCAGTTTGTGGTCGTTTTGAAGGACTCGGCGCTTGGACAGATCATCACCTACCAGGAACTGCTGCGTCAGGCGCGTCTCCTTGGTTCGCGTTCACCGATGCCGGTACTGCAAGCGCTTCTCGTGGCGGCGGTCATCTTTATCCTGATCAACTATCTGTTGACCAAGTTCGCTGAGATCGCGGCCCGTCGAGTCTCGGCACGCACCACCGCCAAGACTCGCCTACCTGCGGCACCTGACATGCAGGTCGAGGTTGCCGCAGCACACGTGAAGGTTGACCCCCCGGAGGACATACCGAATCGTCCGCGGCAGAATCCACTCAATCCCAACTAGGATCGGATGTATCACCGTAAACCCCACGGGCTTGCTTGGCTCGTGGGGTTTGCTGTGAGTGGCGTCCGGTGCGGGTCTGACTTCTGAGCCGGGAGTCGGTGCCGATGAACAGTGTGTAGATCAGCCTGAAAGGAACATGACGATGCTTGATTTTCTTGGCGGTTCTGCCGGCTTGGATTTGAGTGTTCAAGTCATCGTGCTATTGGCGTTTGCTGGGTTTGCTGCCGGATGGGTTGATGCGGTTGTCGGAGGCGGTGGGCTCATTCAACTTCCCGCGCTGCTGTTGATTCCCGGTATCTCGCCGGTTCAAGCACTGGCCACCAATAAGGTTGGCTCGATCATGGGTACCTCGGTGTCTGCATTCACCTACTACCGCCGTGTGCACCCGGATATGCGTACAGCCCTGCCAATGGCACTGGCGGCCCTTCTTGCCGCGATCGGTGGGGCACGTGCCGCGATTCTGCTTCCTGCCGAGGCGCTGAAACCCATCGTGGTGGTCGTGCTGATCGGCGTGGGTATCTACACGGCTGTTCGCCCGAAACTAGGGGAGCAGTCCGCCCTACGCTGGGAGGGACGCAAGCATGTTGGCATCGCTCTGCTATGGGGCACGATCATTGGTTTCTATGACGGGATTCTCGGTCCTGGCACCGGTAGTTTTCTCGTGATCGCGCTGGTCGGTGGACTCGGCTACGCATTCTTGCCTGCAACGGCGATTGCGAAGGTCGTGAACCTGGCAACGAATCTTGGCGCACTCATACTTTTTGTTCCCACCGGTGCCGTGGTGTGGGGCGTCGGGCTGCTCATCGGCATCACGAATATCTTTGGTGCGTACGTTGGCGCCCGCATGGCGGTCGCCCGTGGCTCGCGCTTTGTGCGCATCGCTTTCCTGTGCGTGGTGAGCGTGTTGATTGTACGGTTGATCTGGGATATCGCGACCGGCAACTAGCGCTGTGGCACACATTGCGCATAGAGCCGCTGTTGCCGCTGTCTCGGTTTTCTTGCGTAACATCGCCGACAGCACCGCAACATTGGATTTCCGACGAGTCCCCGACTCTCAGCAGCACCGCCATCTGCCGCCACGGGAGCTGTGTTTGTGGCGCTTTGCATTGACCTCAGCGAGCGATGCGGAACTTCAAACGTGTAGGGACGAATACCGTCGAGAACTTCTAGTTGCGTACCTAGAAATTAAGTGTCCTGATCAGGCATGTCCTCGGTAGAGTACGGGTACTGCGCGAACGAGTTCTTAAGTTGCCGAGACAGGAAGGTCGTTAATGACCGATTTTCTGGTGGGCCGCCTGACGGATTTCATTGCCTGGGTCTTTGGTGTGTTTCTCGTCTGGCGTTTGTCTGTTCTCGAGTGCCTCTTCATCAACATTGGTTCTGGGAGTTGACTGACGGCTGCCCTGAACGTTGTCCTCGTGGTTTCACTTGCTGCTGCCGCCCGATGCCGCGGATATCGGCGGACGGGTTTGGTCTTTGTCGGATTGATGCTGGGACTAGCATCGTTTGTGCTGTCGATTGCCCTGCCTGAAACGGTGTTTACCTTTGCAATCGTTGCTGTGCAGGTCGTCCTTGCTCTGGCGCTTACGAGGACGGCACGACAACCTGCACCAACGTCGGATTGATACGAGGAGGAATCTAGTGTCCCCGGTTGATTCTCATCTGTTGAGCGGTATCCTGCTCAGCCTTGTGATTCTGATGCCCACGGTCTTATCTGCTCGTGGCGCGATTAGGAAACTCAAGCTGCCGGTCGATGCTGTGGGTTTTGTTCTCGGGACTGGGACTTTATTCTGCTTCGCTTTTGTAGACGCGCCTGATCACGTACCAGGTATCACGCCCGCGATACTGGCCGTTGGATTCTCGGTGTTCTGGTTGATCTTGGCTAACCCTGATGCGTGGTTCGCTGAACCGGCGAGAACATGGTCCGTTGTGGAGGTAGAGAGCGTTCACCGGGGGTTTTCGTTCTATGTCTATCGCTGGGGTGTTCCTCTGTGGTTGCTAGAGATCGGGGTGTTTTGGATCTGGTACAACCTATAACCGGGTCCGAAGCGGCGAGGCTAAAGCAGTCCCTCGTAAACATCGAGCAGTGCGCGGACGTGGGTGTTTTGCGAGACGGCCTCGGACGCGTTCAGTAGTGCTTTGCTCATCTGTTCGACTTGAATGGGGTCCGCGCACAGGCTGTCGAGCGCAGCAGCCAGACCCGCAGCATCGGGTCCGAAAGCTGCGGTCGCGGTGCCGTCGGGGAACATCTCCAACAAGTCAGGATCGCTCACCACCGCGGGCAGGAGGGACGCCATCGCCTCAAGCAATACCATCGGCTGGTTGTCAAAGTCGTACGAAGAGGACACGAACACGTGGTGAGTTTGCATCGCTGCCAGCACATCTTCCTGCGGCACGGGGCCGTGCATGGTGACTCGATCATCCAACCCAAGCCTGTGGACGAGTCGTTTTGTTGGGGCAAAGGCGACGCCTTCGCCATACAGATTGGCGACGAAATTGCTCGTCATCTGCGAAAGTGCAGTCAGGAAGATGTCGGGTCGCTTTTCTGGGGACACCCGTCCGCACCACATAATGCGCAGCGGCTCATCCGGGGACAGGACACGAGGCTGGGAATTGCCGACTCGTCGTAAAGCAGAATCCTCCAACCCATTCGAAATGATCGACACAGGGCGAGAAACGCCCTGATCAACCAGTTTCTGCGCGAAATGCGCAGACGGAACAACGACGTGATCGGCAAAGTTTGCCTGGTTGATCATGAGCCGCCACATGCGGCGAGCCACTCGACCCCGGTTGTAGCGGGTGTCGGTGGACGGCGCGAGCGTGTGGGGGATGCGGGCGCCGTGCATACGCGCCAGCAGAGCTGTGGAAACAGACGGGAGAGGCAGAACCGACGCCGAATACACGTCAACGCGGCCATGCATGGTCTGGACGGACGGGATCGACAGATCGCGCGCCGCCTGCAGACCCGCCAAAGCCGCGAACATCTCCGAATGAACGTGAACCACATCGATCTGACGGCGCATAAACTCAGCCTTCATCAGCTCGTACGTGTGCGCATACGGCCATGTAAACGGGTACCCATCCGGCTTGAAAATAGGGGAGGCCGGGAGCGCCACCACCGAATCATCGGTTGAGGGCTCAAACCGGGGACAAAATATTGTCACCTCGTGCCCGAGGGATTCCAGCGATTCCTTCGCGGCCTTGACGGCGGTTTGGACCCCGCCAAGCGACGGCAGGTAGTAGTCAGTGACCATAGCGATATGCACGGGGCAAGTATACGGTTTGCTATTCGTGCGCGGTATGGGGTTAGCGTCCCTCAGCGCATGTGATGGGCGTGGCCAGCGGAACCGGTGCAAGGGGTTGTCCACAGTTTTGTGGCTCGCATCCGCAGGAGAGCGCGCGTGCGTATGATTGCGCTCATGGTAGGAAGCGAATCCGAAACATCCGTCCGGCCTCAGGTGGTCGTCACTGGCGCGAACGGATTTTTGGGCAGGCATGTGACCCGTGAGCTGTTGGCGTACGGCTATCACGTGATTGCTATGGCCCGAAGCGCTGCGGCGTTGCGCGAAACCAACCCGCCCGAGGTCGAGCCGCTCATCACCACGCTCGCTGACCTGGGTTCGGCTGACCTCCCACACGGTGGCCTTCCGCACGATGCGGTCCTAAACAACGGCCCCTTTGACGGGGACCACGCGCGGTCTGGCTCCTTGCGGGGTGACACCCCGCGGGCTGGCCTCCCCAAGGTGGACGCGATCATCCACTGCGCCGGACTGTCCTCGCCGTGGGGCCACGAGGCCGAGTTCGAGGAAGCCAACGTCGCAGGAACCCGCAACGTCCTCAAGTTCGCGCAACGCAACAACATCTCCCGGATCGTTTTCGTGTCCTCGCCCAGCGTTTACAGTGCACGGCGCGACCGGCTGAACATCCGCGAATCCGAGTTTGACCCGAACAACCACCTCAACCACTACATTGCCTCCAAAATCCGCGCCGAAGAACTGCTCCAACAAGCGCACGCACAAGGAGATCTGCCCGAACTCGTGATCATCCGGCCGCGTGGGTTGATCGGTGTTGGGGACACCAGCGTTATCCCGCGCCTGCTGCGCGTCAACGACCGGCTCGGCATCCCACTGTTCCGTGGCGGCTCAAACGTGGTTGACCTGACCTCGGTAGAGAACGTGGCACTGGCACTGCGGCTCGCGGTGTCGACCCCGCACAGCAACGGCCGGGTCTTCAACATCACCAATGGTGACCCGCGTCCGCTCAAGGAACTCCTCGACCTCCTCATGGACCAGTTGGGTAAAACTGGGCGGTACTGGAACGCCAACGCCAAGGCGCTGTATGCGGTGGCCGGAGCAGTGGAATCGGTGTTCTCTCGGCTTCCCGGCAACCCCGAGCCGCCCGTGACCGTCTACACGGTGTCCACGATCGCCCATTCGCAAACCCTAGACATTTCCGCTGCTCGGGCCGACCTGAGTTATGAGCCCCGCGTGAGTATCGAGGAATCTATCGCGGCGTTCGCTCAGGATCTGCTGCGGAAACCGGAGTCGGTGGATGCTCCCCAGAGCGGGCCTATCCCCAATGACCACCGACTCAAATACTTCGCCTGCGGGCATACCCACCACACACCCTCCCAGATGTTCTCTGGCGGGGCAAAAGAACGCCGCACCTTCCCATCAGGGGTATTCCTGTACGAACACCCGGGCGGGCATCGAGTCCTCTTCGACACCGGATACGCCCCACACCCGGGCCGCGGTGCCCGTGCTGTTGGCAGCGGTGGCGCTCGTGGGGAGCACACGCTGAGTTTGGCGGGTTTCAAAGGGTGGGCGTACGGGAAACTCCTGCCGCCCGTAGTCGCCCGCGAACAGGTGATCGACCAGCAGTTACGCGCCGCTGGAATCGCTCCCGAATCGATCAGCCACGTCGTCCTCTCCCACGGGCACCCCGACCACATCGGCGGTGTCCAATTCTTCCCACACGCCACGTTCGTTGTCTCGGCCGGGCTCGCGCGCAAGGTGCGCGCCTCACGCGTCAAGGACGGCGTATTTAGTGAGTTGCTGCCCGATTGGTTCGAGTCGCGGCTCCAGATTGTCGACGATACGGCTCTTTCATCCACCACGGTCGGCCCTCTGCGCGGTTACGATCTGTTCGGGGACGGAACATACCTGATCACGCCACTTCCCGGCCACGCGCTGGGGCATGTTGGCGGATTCGTGGAGGGGAAGATACTGCTTGCAGGTGACGCCGCTTGGGGTGCTGATCTGGCGGGGCGATGCGCCGATATGAAGCCCGTGCCTAAGTTCATTCAGGATGATGCGAAGACGTACATTCGCACGGCCCAGGAACTCGATGAGCTCTCACGCTCAGGTGACATCACTGTTCTGTATAGCCACGACTCATATCTGCCTCAGTCTGACGGCAGTGCATCGGGCGGCAGCGCATCGGGCGGCAGCGTGGGGTGGCTATGAGTGGGTTTACGGAGCAGTTGGCCTTCAAACTCGGTGTGGTGCGGCACTTTGCGCGGGTTCGATGGGGAGCTAGATACCGGGACGTTGCGGCGCTGAGGAAGGCCCAACTCGCGGGGTTAAGGAGGCAGGTTCGGTTCTGGGAGGAGAACTCGCCTTACATTGCTGAACACTTGCGCGTGACTCAGTCTGGCTGTGGGGCTGCATCAGATATCGAATCCCTGGCTGGGTCTGGGGCTAAGCTTGGGTCCAGAGGCAGCGCGGTACCGGCGTTCATCGTGGAGAACAGTGCACAGGATGCTGCCCTGCGGGAACTGGTTGAAACGTTGCCGGTCATGGACAAGCCCACGATGATGGACCACTTCAACGAGCTCAACACCGCTGGACTCGATCGAGATACCGCACTTGAGGTCGCCATACGCAGCGAGAAAGATCGAGACTTCTCCGCCGACATGGATGGAATCTCAGTGGGGCTGTCTTCCGGCACGTCAGGGCATCGCGGACTGTTTGTGGTCAGTAAGGCTGAACGCGCTGAATGGGCCGGAACGATTCTCGCGCTCGCGCTGCCCAAAGGGAAAATCCTAGGACACAAGATCGCCCTGTTCCTGCGTGCGGGAAACCAACTGTATGACTCCATTGGTTCGCGGGCAGTGCACTTCGAATACTTCGACATATATAAGCCACTCACCGAAAACCTAGCGGCACTGAACGCCCTGCAACCCACGATTCTGGTTGCACCACCCTCTGTGCTCAGGGACATTGCCGCAGCCCAAGAAGCGGGAACCATCTCAGTAGCGCCACAAAAAATCTTCACGGCAGCCGAAGTCCTCGAACCCATTGACGAACGCTACTTCAAACGGGTGTTCAAGCACGACATCATCCACCAGATCTACCAGTGCACCGAAGGACTCCTTGGGGTTACCTGCCAGTACGGAACGATGCACCTCAACGAAGACGCCGCGATCTTTGAAAAACAGTACGTCGATTCTCACCGGTTTATCCCCATCGTCACCGACTACCGACGCACCACCCAACCCATCGTGCGATACAGACTCGGTGACATACTCGTCGAAAAGCAAGGAAAATGCCTGTGTGGAAACCCTGCCACAGCTATTGATCGGATTGAAGGGCGCTCGGGGGACACCCTCGAACTCACCGATGCTGACGATTACAGCGCAACCATCTACGCGGACATGGTTTCGCGGGCCATGCTGTATGCCGATGGTGTTGAGGAATATCGGATCGTGCAGCGAGAACCCGGTGCGATTGACGTCTACCTTAGGCCCCAATCTGGTGTTGCGCGGTTAGTGTGTGAAGACTCCGTCCACACTGAACTCACAGTACTACTTAACCGATTCAACCTCGGACAACTCACTATCAACTACCACACCTACACGCGCGATACCAGCGCAAAAATGCGCCGCGTAGAAAGGGCATTTTTATCATGAAAATTGCCCGTAGCATCGAAATCCTTGGGTACGGATACGTGCTCCCGAGCACGACAGTTACGTTTGACGGTGCAACGAGATACAGGTTTGACTCAACCTACGTCCACCGTGACATGCTCGTGGCGGCAGGGGAGAAAGCCCTTGCTCACGCAGGTTTGCTACCCGAAGACCTCGACTGCATAATCGGGGCGGTTGCCGCGGACATTCAACCGATTCCGTGCACTGCCGCGCTGGTCATGGAGAAACTGGCGCCACATGCGGCTGCTGCTGCGCTCGACGTGAACTCAACGTGCACCTCGTTCATTACCGCGCTCGATGTTGCGTCGCGATATATCGCAGATGGCGAGTACTCGCGCGTTCTCATCGTGGCGGGTGACGTGGGAAGTCAGTTCCTCAACTCCGAGCAGCGTGAGAGCTTTGAGTTGTTCTCCGATGCGACCGTCGCGTTTGTGGTTGGCCCTGTTCCCGCAGAGTCTGGTAGGGGGATCCTCGCCTCACTGCAACAGACCTGGCCTCAGCACGCACACGACACTGAGATTCGCGGTGGTGGTACCGGGCTGCCGGGACGCGATTTCTCCGACGAGAACGCCGCAGACTATCTGTTCGACATGAACGGCCGCGCAGCTTTAATGAGCATGGCCCGCATTTTGCCGAAGTTCTTTGACCGGTTTTACGCCAAGGCAGGTGTGACCCTTGAGGAGATTGACTACGTCATCCCGCATCAGGCATCCCGGGCGCTCGAACTGATTATGCAGAAGCTTGGCATCGAGAAGGGCAAGTACGCAGACTACGTGAACGATTACGGCAACATGGTGTCGAGCTCAGTCCCGTTTGCGCTAGCCAAATCACTCGAAGCCGGAAAGGTTGGACCCGGCTCAACCGTGATGCTTTGCGGTACCGCTGCCGGACTCACCGCCAACGCGTTGCTGCTGAAACTCTGACTGGCCTGGTTCGTGGTGAGGTTACGTTCGCGTTGATGCAAGGGGACTCGTCCCGGCGTTAGTCGGCGGGTTTGAGGTAGAAGTCCTTGGTGTTTTGCGCGAACGTGGCGTATTTGATTTCTTCGCTGGTGATGCGAAAGAGTTCTTCGCGTTCCCCTGTTTTGATGTCGATGAGTTGGATGATGAGGGTCTTTCCCTTTTCTCCGCTCGCGTAGACACGCCCATCGTTGGCGATCCCGTGGACGAACATCGCTCCGTCTTGTGCACCCGATCCAGGCTCGTGTAAACCCTTGTTGAGATCGCGACCTTCGACTATATTTTCAGCGAAATCAAGGATACGCATTGTCCATCGTCTGGTTTCTTCGAAGGTGCATTTGGTTCCCTCTGCGTTCCATCCGGTGGAAGTTTTGAGGTAGTAGTCATCGAGGACTCGTACTATCTTGCGGTTTGTTACGTCATATTGGATGTGTGCGACAGTAGGAGGGTCGTGCTTGATGATGGGTATTTTTACTATCGCGGTTGTGCCTTGTGGATTGATCGAGAGAGCTGGTGTGTGGGCGATATCGGTGCCATCAACTTTGAAGAGTTCTTCGGTTTCTCCGGTCGCGAGGTCACAGCGATATAACCCAGTGTGTACATCGGTGTTATTGCGCAGGCTACGATATATTTCGCCGAAGTTGTGGCCGAGCGCACTTGGTGGGTTGAAGATCGGATGGTTGGGGTCGTCGGCCCAGATTTTACGGTAGAAGCAGTACCGCATATCGGTGGTGAATGCGTACCTGTATTGAGGGTTGTAAGGCAATGTTTTGGGTAAGTCCGTGACTTCACCGGTGAGGAGGTTTCTCAAGGCTAGCCGGAAGTTTTCAGGAGGGTCGAGATACTTCGGTTTCCCACCGGGTAGATAGCGGGTGATGAGTATGTATTTTCCTTCACCGAGGAGTGAGTGTGGCCAGTTGCCAATGGACGGATCTGATTTTGGGGCTAGTTTGACCAGTGCCTGACGATGTGGGTCGTAGTAGGCGAAGTAGTTGTCGACGACAAAAAATGGACAACCGGCTCCCAGAGTCTCGACGGTTTCGATCCCTTGGGACTCCCTAATCTTCAGCCTCTTCATGCCTATCCTTTCGTAGAGGAAAGCCCTCTTCCCAACAGGTTAGTTGGCTAGTCCAGCTTGGACGGCGAGCGCCGCGAGGTGAGTGCGATTCTTGGCTCCAAGTTTTGTGGCAGCGTTACCCAGATGGGTTTTGACTGACGTTTCAGAGATGAACATACTGGCGGCAATGTCAGCATTCGAACAACCTTCAGTGACCAGCCACCGGACAGCTTCCAACTCTCGTGAGGTCAAGAGACTCACTCTCGATTGAACGGCTGCAGAGTTTGCCCGACCACCACGGCGAGTGGATTCCATGACCACTCGGGTAGCACGCGGTGAAAGCCAACCTTCCCCAGCGGCTACGCGGCGCACAGCGCGTACAAACTCCCCAGGGTCTGAGTCCTTGGCCAAGAAGCCATCAACGCCAACGGAGACAGCATCCAAAATAGTTGCCTCGGAGTCGAAACTCGTCAGCGCGATAACACCCGGAGGATTAGGCAGTTCCTTGACGAATGCTGTTGCAGTGATGCCGTCCATTCGCTCCATGCGAACGTCCATGATGACAACATCTGGCGCTGTGCTGCGAACCAAATCCACCGCCTGATCGCCGTCTTTAGCCTGTCCAACAACCTCGCATCCGCCCTTCGTGATGAACGAGGACAACACATTGCGCACGAAATCATCGTCATCGATGATGGCTACGCGGATCGTACGGGTTAAAGCGGATGAAGTATCGGAAAACTCCGTGGACTGGCTGGAGGCGGAGCCGAATAGGTTGGCTGGCTGCGCAGGTGGTGTCGTGGCTGGTTCGTGATTCACGGGGTTACTCCAGGTTCGTCGAGAGACCAAGGAAGTCGGGTTGTCGTGCGCCAGAAACCATCTAGGGAGCCGTAACTGAACTTACCCCCGAGGCTCTCTGCGCGTTCCTTCATCCCGGCTAACCCTGCCCCGGTTCCCAACATGGCGGCACGCTCATCGCGGTCAGGGCTTTCCTGATTGATGACCTCAATGAAGATGCCGCTCCCGCGTTCAGCGAATACCCGGACGAAAATCGGAGTGCCGTTCGAGTACTTCATCGCATTGGAGATGGACTCCTGCGTCACGCGAAAGGCAGCACGGGAGACCACTTCGGGTGGCATCGATTCCATATCAACCTCAATGTTTGCGCTGATTAGCGCGCCAGATTCGCGGGCGTGTTCAATAAGTTGGTGTAGGGCACCGAGGTTTCGTTCGCGCACACCTGTATAGCCTTCGCTGGACGAATCACGCAGCGATGCGACTAGCCCGCGCATCTCGTTGAGCGTTCTTTGGACCGTGCGCCGCATCTCCTGCGCGGCTGCACTCACTTCTGGATCTTCCGTTGTGGTCTCAAGCATTCCGGTTTGCAATGACAGATGGGAAAGCTGATGGGCGACCGTGTCATGAATTTCCCGGGCAATAACCTCCCGCTCGTCACGCCTGCTCAGATCCTCTTGAAGCTCGGTGACTTGTCGGACATGCTCCGCAGGAATGGGCGCGGGCTGTTGTGAACGCCGCACAAACCCGACAATCCACGTGATTGCTAAGCCCAGGATCGCAATAACAAGGTAGAAGCTCACTGTTGCTTCGGTCAGTTCGCCAGTCTCAGAGTTTCGCGTATCAAAGATCGCCTCACCGGGTGGGCGAGAAGCATCCCACAGCGTTGTGACCGCTACAGCAACAGCCGAGAAGAACATGGCATAGATGACCTCGCGGTAAGTTCCTTTTGCGATCACCCATGTAGCCGCAACTAGTGAGGCTAGAGGTGATAGCGAAGCGATCAGTCCGAGTGCGGTGACAATGGTGAACACGTACACGGGAAAACTACGCCGAAGAATCAGCATGTAGCTGGCCAAAGGTATAGCGGTCAGCGCAACCAAGATCAGCAGCACATTATCTGAACTGATCCCTAATGCAGCGTGGCCCAAATCCCAGAACCCGACAGCGATGATCAGTACGTAGGTGAACCCGTGTTTAAGTTCCTCTCGAACAACGGGGAGGTTAAAAACCCCAACGCGATAATCCGGTGTCCATCGTGAAAACAGAGTCTCCTCACGCGGTGGAAGCATTGGTGACCGGAACACATCAGAATACGAGCCGCGCGACATACCTAGCGGAGGTATCGGGTGTGGGTCCGACGATGGGGGCGGGTAAAACTGGGACATGCACTGACCATACCGCTAGGCACTGACATTCCTAAACCCTCCGCCTAGTCGTAAAAGACTGACCGATCAGGCAACATGTGTGACCGAACGGAGGAAGAAACCGCTAGGCCGGTCAGCGCAGGATTGAAACGTCAACAGTTTCGACCTAGCAAAGGCAGATCATGGGAAACAATCCATTCGACCCACCACAGAATTTCAACAGCCCCAACAACTCCCCTCAAGGTCCTCAACCTGGCCAGCAACCGTCCGGTTACCCGCAGCAGCCGCCAGTGGGCTATCCGCCACAGCAGTTTCAGCAATCACCGGTTCCACCGCAAAAAGAGAAGAACTGGTTCGCCCGCCACAAGATCCTCACCGTCATCTTCGCTCTGATTGCGATAGTGGTCATCGCTAACCTGAGCGGCGGCGAGGGTGAAGGTAACACACCAACCGCACCCAACTCGTCGCAAAGCCCGTCCCCAACAGACAACGAGACGCAAGCCGACAACAAAGAACCGCAGGAAGAGCCCACCGAGACAGAAACCCCCGACGAAGAGCCAGCAACGCAGGAACCTGAACCCGAACCAGAGCCGGAACCAACCGGTTTCAAAATCGGTGACGTCGCCGAGGCCGGTGACATGACGTACAAGGTTCTCTCCGCTAAGACCGCGCAGAGCGTGGGAGAAAGTTTCTTGGCAGAAAAAGCCAAGGGGACCTACCTGGTTGTGGAACTGGAAGTCACCAACAACTCCAACGATTCGTCGCTCGTGACCAGCAGTTTCTTCAAACTCAAGCAGGGCGAGAAGGTGTATGAAGCTGACTCCGTGGCATCCCTCGTAGCGAACAGCGCCGATGGCAATGACTCCTTCCTTGGCGAAGATCTCAACCCAGACCTGACCATGAAGGGCGTCGTTGTGTTCGATGTTCCCGAGAAGGTTGCGAAGGCCAAGGACAACCTCCTGCAAGCCCAGACTGGTTTTTGGGGCACGCAAACCGTTGACATACTGCTCGCCAGATAGTTTCCATAAACAGTTGACCTTGACGTAACGTCAACTTATAGAGTCGTTTTGTTCGACCGGCCGATTGTTCTCGCGAGTGGGAACAATCGGCTGGGCTCGTTCCCACCACAGGGGAAAACGCATGGAGTACTCAATCAAACAGCTCGCGCAGATCGCGGGCACGACCTCTCGTACGCTTCGGCATTACGGCGAGTGCGGGCTACTGCAGCCCTCGCGCATTGGCGCGAATGGCTACAGGTTTTACGACGATCAGTCGGTTTTGGTCCTGCAACGCATCTTGCTGATGCGGCGGCTTGGGATGCCACTTGAGGACATCAAGCATGCGCTTACAAACGGAGAAGAACACGGTCAAGCGTTGCGGACACTCGCGGCTGCGCTGCGCAAAGAACGCGACGCGCTTGATCGTCGGCTGGTCACAATCGACCAGACGATCACGGCACTAGAGAATGGAACAAAAATGAACGCTCACGAAGCGCTCGAAAACATCAACGAGCAATACAAGGAAGAGGTCACCGACCGCTGGGGCGCCGATGCATACAAGCAGGGCGACAACTGGTGGAAATCACTGAGTGAAGGTGAACGGCAAGAATTCCACAACCAGGTTCGATCGCTGAACAGCGACTGGATCGCGGCATGGGAGGCTGGCGTATCACCGGAATCGGGCAATGCGCAGGCACTGGCGCAGCGCCACATCGAATGGCTCTGCGGTATCCCCGGAACCCCGGCCTACAGCGCTTCGGCTGTGCGTGGCGAGTTCACCGAGCAGGTAGCCCAGTATGTTGAAGGGCTAGCGAACATGTATCCGGCTGACCCTCGGTTTGCGGCAAACTACGGCGGCGAAGCGGGCGCGGTGTTCGTTCGTGACGCGCTGCTGCACCGCATCCGCAACTAACGGTGGGCGACTGTCCCCACTTTTCCGTATCCCCCTAAACTCGATGGGCCGAAATTAGTCCGCATGCACTGAAAAAGTAAGTGCACCCGGACCAGTTTCGACCCATCGACTGGTCAGTGAGGGGCCAGTCACCTCAGCGGGAGGCGAGTTTCAGGAAGGCCCGGTGTAGGGTGAGGTCACCCGTGATCTCGGGATGGAAGGTCGCTCCGATCAGGCGATCTTGGGCAACCGCCACAACCTCGTCACCGTGCCAGGCTATGGCCTGAGCGCGTGGCCCGACCTGTTCGATGCGTGGTGCACGAATGAATGCGACGTGCGCGTTCTGGTCACCGGTAGATTCGCCAGTTCGGGTAGTACTACCATCAAGCCCGGAGGCGTCAGCGGTACCCACGGCATCACCAGTCCTCGAAGCACTAACGCCCGAATCCCGAACTCCAGAAGAAGCATCGGAGAGCGACACCCGCACCGAAGCCTCAAAGGAATCGAGTTGGTTGCCGTAGGCATTGCGGGCGACAACCACATCCAACCCGCCCACCCGGTCAAAGCCGGAGAGCGGGCCGGGTGCTACCACCTCGTCGGCAAGCAGAATCAAACCCGCGCACGTGCCAAGCACCGCCAACGAACCGGCGTCAATGCGCTCGCGCACAAGCGGCAGCAAACCCATGGGCGCGGCCAGCCGGGCGATGGCGGTGGACTCGCCACCAGGTATTACCAGCCCCGATAGCCCGGAGAGATCAGACGGGCGGCGCACCGGGACAACCGATGCGCCGAGCGTTGTGAGGAGGTCGGCGTGCTCGGACACTGCGCCCTGCAGTGCGAGCACGCCAACCTGTGGCGCAATGCTCACCAGCCGCGCTCAGCGAGACGGTGTGGGGCTGGAAGGTCGGCGACGTTGATGCCGACCATCGCTTCGCCGAGGCCGCGGGAGACCTTGGCGATCTCCGCTGGGTCGTTGAAGTGGGTGGTTGCATGCACGATTGCGCGGGCGCGCTCTTCCGGGTTGCCGGACTTGAAGATTCCGGAGCCGACGAACACGCCGTCGGCGCCCATCTGCATCATCATGGCGGCGTCGGCGGGGGTTGCCACACCACCGGCAACGAACAGGACGACGGGTAGTTTGCCGTCGGCGGCTACCTTCTTCACGAGCTCGTATGGTGCCTGGAGTTCCTTGGCGGCAACGAATAGTTCGTTTTCGTCGAGGGAGGTGAGGCGTGCGATTTCTGCGGTGATGGTGCGGATGTGCTTCATCGCCTCGGAGACGTCACCGGTTCCGGCCTCGCCCTTGGAGCGGATCATCGCGGCGCCCTCGGTGATGCGGCGCAGGGCCTCACCGAGGTTGGTGGCACCACACACGAATGGCACGTTGAAGTCGCGCTTGTTGATGTGGTGGATGTAGTCGGCGGGGGAGAGCACTTCGGATTCGTCGATGTAGTCGACACCGAGCGCCTCAAGCACCTGAGCCTCCACGAAGTGCCCGATGCGAGCCTTCGCCATGACTGGGATGGAGACAGCCTCGATGATGCCGTCGATTAGGTCTGGGTCGCTCATGCGCGCGACGCCGCCCTGCGCGCGGATGTCGGCGGGCACGCGCTCAAGCGCCATGACCGCAACGGCTCCCGCGTCCTCAGCGATCTTGGCCTGTTCAGCGTTGACCACATCCATGATGACGCCGCCCTTGAGCATGCGCGCAAGCCCGGTGTTGAGGCGGTTGGCTGGAACGATGTCCTGATTGGCGACGATCTGGTCGCTCGTGTTGGCTGCTTCGGTTTGGGTGGAAGTCATTTTGGGGCTCCGGGCGCTGGTATGACGAATAATCTGTTTGCAGTGTGGATACCATCCGACCGGTGGTCGGATGGTGCGCACACCAGTCTCAAGGATGCTCCATCAAACTGGACCATGAAAAGGTCCGGTTTGATCGACTTTGACTGGACCAGTTGGTTAGTATGAGCAGGTGCTTCCCATCGTGCTCGACCGAACCGCCCCAACATCGGTGTCCGCTCAAATCGCTGCGGCCATCAGAGAGCTCATCGCGAACGGCTCACTCCAGGCGGGGGAACCGGTTCCCTCATCCAGGGCGCTCGCGGCAGGGCTCGGCATCGCCCGCGGAACCGTCGTTGCCGCCTACGATC
This sequence comes from Populibacterium corticicola, assembly GCF_042683685.1. Classification (NCBI taxonomy): domain Bacteria; kingdom Bacillati; phylum Actinomycetota; class Actinomycetes; order Micrococcales; family Jonesiaceae; genus Populibacterium; species Populibacterium corticicola. Next base: position 186,890 of record NZ_JBHUOP010000001.1, read on the forward strand.
AACTCATTGCGGAAAGCTACCTGGTGTCAAAGCCCGGCGGAAAAACCACCGTTCACGCCGATGCAGTTGCGGCCACACCCCGGAACCTGACAGTGCGCGCTGATCTGGCCAGTGAAAAGATCCCCCACTCAACCCAGCCAACCACGAGGGGTGGGGGAGAAAATAGAACGCGTCCACATCGTCGGCAATCAGAGACAGCCAGCATCGACCCGCGGCCAACCACTCGGAGAAACAGAGGAGTCAACGACTCCGCCTGGCGCGAAGCCTGGCGCAGCGCCGCCGAAAACCAGCCAATCGCGCCCGCCGACACCGTGCAGGGACTCGTGAGCCTGCGGCGAGCAATCGCCGAACACCTGCGACTCATGCGATCCATGCTCGTTGATCCAGACGACATCTTCATCACCTCGGGGGCCCGCGACGGCCTGTTCCAACTGCTCAACTCGCTCGACGCAGGGCACAGCGTACGCGTGGGAGTTGAACACCCCGGCTATCCCGGCCTGCGGAAAGTCATCGAATACGCTCCCGCCCACGCCGTTCAGGTGTCCGTGGACCGACACGGAATCCTCGCCCAGAACCTACCCGACCTCGACGCCGTGCTCGTGACGCCCAACCACCTGTATCCGAGTGGCGGAGCCATGCCGGCGCCCCGGCGACTCGAACTGCTGACGCGTGCCGCCGCGCGCGGGGCCATCGTGATCGAGGACGACCTTGACTCCGAATACCGGCATATCGGCCCAGTTCTGCCGAGTCTGTGGGAACTGGCCCCGGATACGGTTGCTCACCTCGGAACGTTCAGCCAGGTACTCACGCCCGATGCGCGTATCGGCTACCTGATCGTGCCCAGTGCGCTGCATGAACCTTTACGTCAAATGCGCTCCGAACTGGGCATCAGCCCCTCGCCGATTGCGCAGCGTGCGGTTGCCGCCTATCTCGAATCGGGTGGCCTACGACGACAGATCACCAAACGCCGCCGCGACCTCGTGCGACGGCGCAATCTCGCAGCACGCGCACTCGAACCATACGGCGCGCAGATGTATGCGGGTGCCACGGCACTCGTTGAACTTGACTCGGAGGTGGCAGCCCGGAGGGTGCTGGAACGATGCCTTGCCCACGGCGTGGAGGTTGGTGATCTCGCCGAATACTGGCGAACCCCCGTCCACGGAATTGTGCTGGGATACGGTGACGTGCCGCTTGAAGAACTCGAACGTGGGCTGCAGGTTCTGGCCGATGCCCTGCATGCATGACGCCAGAGGCATCGAAAGAGGATCGAGAGCGTGGGTGATTTTGCCTGAAACTCGAACCGAATAGGTCGTTTCAGGTGGCGTGGCTGGGGAGTGGTGCCTAGCGTCAGAACATGACACTCGATGCGCGAGATCTCCTGAACTCCGCGGTAGGGCGGCACCTGTGCCTCGCCTACCTGGAGTCACTCGCGTGCGTCGAGGATATCGAGGAAGACACCTCTGCGGCCGGAGAGTTTCAGCGTTCCCTACGCACGGCCTCCATGGTCATAGATCTCTCACAGGGGTCATCCACCGTGTTTGGGTGGGATCCATATGGTCGGCTGCTCGATCAAGAGGCATTCCTACAACACCTCACGGAGGAAGCCAAGAGCAAAGGGCTTGTCGGTCCCGCCGCAGGGCCCAATTTGGCACGGCAGATCGCGCGCATTGAGTTGACTGAGATCGGTGATCTGCAACTCATGCAGGCGCTGTCGAAAGCCACGAACGCCGTGCACTTTTGGGGGCAGAGCCCAACCGGCGAAGAGATCCTCATGAATGGTCCCGAGCCGACGAGCGCCATGCTGCGGGTAGCGCACCACATCATCGAGTCCGCAGCGAGTTCGTGGTGGTATGAGCCGTGGGCACCGTGTGAACAATGGCTGGTGCGCCCCGTCAACGCCATGAACGGGGAAGAACCATTCGAACTGGAACCCAAAACCCTCCGCGAGCACGAGAGTATCACCGTGCTCATTGAGGATGCGTTCGACCAGGCCGAGCGTGAGGCCTCGGCCCGCAAGCACCGGCAACTGGGGCCACAGGAACCCCTTGGTGATGTGTGGTGGTCCTTTCCGGCGTTCTTGCTGGAGAAGACCACGAGCCTGATTCCTGGCATTGGTCCCGTGGACCTGTATTGCTGTGAGGACAGCCATGGAGAAGACACGAAGGTCGCGTGGAAGGTCTCTTCTGCGGGGCAGAGGATATTCGAGGTTGCCGACGCGGAGGATTGGGTGCGGCTCTGTGCTTGGTATCCACAGGAGGTCACCGCAACCAAACTCGACATGTGGGAGAAGAACACCCGACGCCGGGGGAGGTGGGTCGTGCCTGACTGGCTCAAGATGGCCAGCGACTTCGACGGTGTACATCTGAGCGCTGCCGCCTACATTTCGCTGGCCGGAACCGCGATCCCGGTGCGCGGACTCGGCGCAGAGGGAGAATGGGCGAGTTCGATTACCGGGTGGACCCCTGACTGGACCTTTCACTTCACGCAGATCCGGGTGGACGTCGAGTCTCGTCAGGTATGGCAGCTTGACGACAACTCGCCTGGACCCATCTGGGAGCGGGCGCGCGGAGTGGGGCCGGATGGCCGGTGGGGTCGTAGCGAATAGGTTTTGGCTGTGCGCGGGTTTCCCTCTGATTGACGACGACTCGGTTGCGTTGGTCTCGCGCCTTCCGCATGTCCTTGCGCGGTCACGGCGATGTATGGGCTAAACGTCTTTGCTGATTAGGTGACGTTTTGTCCGAAAAAGATGGGACCTTCAACCCTCGTTGAATAAGGTATGACGAACCTAAGTTGAAAGAGTGAATCTAGTTGACTGCCCAATCGGGGCACGTGTTGTTGTGACGGGTATGAGCGGTGGTGCTGCGCAACGATTGCGGCTCACGGAACTGGGCATCAGACCGGGCGATCACGCCCAGGTGTTGCTCAGCGGGTTCGGTCGCCGCCGCCTTGTCATATTCGGTAGCCAACGTATCGCGCTGGCCCCGGAGATAGCGGGCATGGTCACCGTTGAGGCCGTCGTCGAAGGGCAGGGAACAGAATGAGCTGTCACGATGTCGCACCGGAACCGTTGAGCGCGATCCCTGATGAGACCGAGCCGAAGATCCTGCTTGTTGGTAGGCCCAACGTAGGTAAGTCGACCCTGTTCAACCTGCTCTCGGGTGCGCGGCAGAAGACCATGAACGTTCCGCGGACAACAGTCAGTGTGGAGGTGGGGTCGTGGCGGCTGACGCCCACTGTTCGCGCTCGGGTCACGGACCTACCGGGTACCTACTCACTGATTCCACAGTCTCCTGACGAGGAGGTCACCGCGCGTGCGGTGGGTGATCTTGCCGTGAGCGCGGGTCAATACGACCGGGTCATCGTTGTGCTTGATGCGACCGCACTCGCATCATCGCTGTATCTATGCGCTCAAGTGCTGCAAACATCGGTTCCGGTTGTCGCAGCGCTCACCATGAACGACCGTGCAGGGGACCAGCGCGTGGACCCGGAACAGTTGTCGTGGGCGATTGGAGTGCCGGTAGTCGAGGTGAATCCCCGGAACGGTCACGGAGCCACACAGCTGACGGAGGCTGTCACGGCGAGTTTGAGCGGCACCCACGAACGATCGTTCGAGGTGATTGAGCTTCCCGCCTTGTCCATCCATCACCGAGGTCTGGCTGCGACACCCGACGAGGACCTGCAGCGAGCGGAGGAACTGTTCGAATGGGTTCAGCAGGTACTCGCTCAAGTTCAGGATGAGAGCGAACAGAAACCGACGGTATCGGATCGGATCGACACGGTCCTGCTTAAACCATTCGTGGGCATCCCGGTGTTCCTCGCAGTGCTGTGGGCGACCTTCCAACTCACCACTACCGTAGCTGGGCCTATCCAAGACTGGTTCGACTGGTTAATCTCAGGGCTCCTCAGCGACTGGACTCAGACCGGTTTGGCTGCGGTGAGCGCGCCCGGGTGGGTTGAATCGCTCATCATTGACGGGCTGTATGCGGGTGTGGGCACGGTCCTAAGTTTCCTGCCGCTGATGATCATCATCTTCACCATGATCTTTGTGCTTGAAGATTCTGGATACCTGGCGAGAGTCGCGGTCATGGCGGACCGAGCCATGCAGGCTGTCGGACTCGATGGCAGGGCGATCCTGCCGCTGGTCATCGGGTTTGGCTGCAACATCCCGGCACTGAGCGCCACCAAGACGATCCCCGATTCTCGTCAACGCTTGCTTACCGGGTTGCTCGTTCCATACTCATCGTGCACGGCGCGGCTCGTGATCTACCTGCTGCTGGCCACGGTGTTCTTCCCCGACCATGCGGGCACGGTCGTGTTTGGCATGTACCTGTTCTCGGTGCTCGTCATCCTAGGCGTTGCATTCCTGCTGCGGCGCACGGTGTTTCGTCGTGCCACGCGCGAACCGCTCCTGATCGTTCTGCCCGGCTATCAGTTCCCACGGTTCGGCGCGTTGCTACGCGATGTTGCATTGCGCTGCTCGGGTTTTGTGAAACGTGCGGGAGTCGTGATCCTTGGGCTATCCGTTGCTGTCTGGGTACTCATGGCGGTTCCCGTGAACCCGCAGTATTCGCTCGGAGACCCAGACATGCCCGTTCAGTCCACGCTGTTCGGTTCCGCGTCGTCGGCGATTGCTCCGGTGTTTGCGCACGCAGGTTTCGATGACTGGCATATCGGAGCCGCGCTCATCACCGGCTTTGTCGCCAAGGAATCCGTGGTGGGTACGCTCGCAACAACCTACGGCCTCGATGAACCCGAAGATCCCTCCCAGCCCAGTGACCTGACCTCCCGGTTGCGCGACACCTTCAACGAGACTTCGGGCGGACACGGCGCCGCGGCAGCAATTGGATTCATGGTGTTCTGCCTCGTGTACACCCCATGCCTGGTCACGGTTGGTGAACAGCGCAGACTGTTCGGAGGCAAGGTTACCGCCGCGTCGGTGGTCGGTTCGATTCTGCTCGCCTGGGTCCTAGCGGTCGTGATCTTCCAGGTCGGAGCATTGCTGACATGATTATCACTCGAGCGGGTAGCCGCACCCCGAATGACCTGATCGAGCTAATGCACCGGGAACTCCACGGACTGAGGCAACGTTCGGCCTCAAGCACCGCATCGCCAGATTCGTGCCCACCAGGGGATACGGGTCAGGCGGGCGGATCGTACGAGATGGCCAGCGGTGCGCTTGGGACAGTCAGCGCGTGTAAGACAGCCGGAGCACACCAGACGGACAGAGTGCGCGAGACACGTCCCATCGCATGCGCAGGATGTTTCTTCGCTCCAGACTGCACGAGCACCTGCTGACCCAACTCCGCGCGAACCGGACATCGCAGCGGAACATAACCGACTCGTCGCCAAGCAAAAACCAGCCCAACGCGAGGGGCTAAATCCCACTCACGGAAAGTTCCCAAAACCGATGGGCTGAAATTGGTCCGGTGACGTACATAAAATACACGCCACCGGACCAATTTCAGCCCATCGATTACTGGGTGTGAGCATCACCGATGCTCACACCCAGTAATCAACTGGAACCTATTCGTTGTCGCCACCCGTGGACAGGGTCGCGTCCACCGAACCGCTGTCAGCCTGGTTTGCCGCATCAGGCCAGACCCAATCCCGAACCTCCGGAATGTCCTCGCCGTTGATGCGGGTGTACTCGCGGGCGCGAATCCTGGCATCCTGCATCTTCTGACGCAGCCCGGCATACTTTGCGCCAAGGGACGGAACCTGATCGATCACGTCGATCACCAGGTGGAACCGGTCCAGGTCGTTCAGCATGACCATGTCGAACGGCGTGGTCGTGGTGCCCTCCTCCTTGTAACCGCGCACGTGAATGTTGTCGTGACCATTGCGACGGTAGGTGAGCCGGTGAATGAGCCAGGGGTAGCCGTGGTAGGCGAAGATGACCGGACGGTTCTGCGTGAAGATCGTGTCGAAGTCACGATCCGGCAGCCCGTGCGGGTGCTCCTTCTCATCCTGCAGGCGCATCAGGTCAACCACGTTGACCACGCGGACCTTCAGATCGGGCAACTCGCGGCGCAAGATGTCCGCCGCCGCCAAGACCTCCAAGGTGGGCACGTCACCGGCTGCCGCCAAGACGACATCCGGCTCCTCGCCGGCAACCTCGGTGCCAGCCCATTCCCAAATGCCCAAGCCGCGCTCGCAGTGGGCCTTGGCCTGGTCCATGGTCAGGAAGTTGGGCGCAGGCTGTTTACCGGCGACCACCACGTTGACGTACTGCTTGGACTTGAGGCAGTGCTCATACGTGCTCAGCAGGGTGTTGGCATCCGCCGGCAGGTAGACGCGGACAACCTCAGCCTTCTTGTTGACCACGTGGTCGATGAATCCGGGATCCTGGTGGGAGAAGCCGTTGTGGTCCTGGCGCCACACGTGTGAGGACAGCAGATAGTTGAGCGATGCGATGGGCCTGCGCCATGGGATGTGGTTGGTGACCTTGAGCCACTTGGCGTGTTGGTTGAACATCGAGTCAACGATGTGGATGAATGCTTCGTACGAGGACATCAACCCGTGCCGACCGGTCAACAGGTAGCCTTCGAGCCAGCCCTGGCACTGGTGCTCCGACAGCATCTCCATGACTCGGCCTGCGCGGGCCATGTGCTCATCAACCTCAGGACCTAAGAACTCGGCGTTCCACTGCTTGTCGGTTATATCGAACACCGCTTGGAGCCGGTTCGATGCCGTCTCATCCGGACCGAAAATGCGGAAATTGTCGGGGTTACGGCGAATGACCTCGGTCAGATACTGTCCGAGTACTCGCGGAGCCTCCGTCATGCCCGAGGCAGGCACCGGAACATCAATCGCAAAGTCCTCAATCGCAGGCAATCGCAATTCCTTGAGGAGTAGACCGCCGTTTGCGTGCGGGTTTGCGCTCATACGCAAATCCTGAGGTGGGGTCAGCGAACGGATGTCCTCGGCGATCCTGCCCGACTCGTCGAAAAGCTCCTCTGGCTTGTAGGACTCAAGCCATGCGCGCAGGTCGTTCAGGTGTTCCTCGGTGTCGCGGGCGTTCGCCAGGGGGACCTGGTGTGCCCGCCAGGAACCGGTGGTTTTCTTGCCATCAATCTCTGCTGGACCGGTCCAACCCTTGGGCGTGCGGAACACGATCATGGGCCACATCGGGCGGTCCGTGTCGCCCTCCGCCGCGCGCTTCTTGATCGCATCGATCTCATCGAGCACCTCGTCCAATAGCTCGGCGAACCTGCGGTGTACGGACAGTATGTCTTCGGACTCGTCGTAGCCGCCCTCGAAGAAGTACGGCTTGTGTCCGTACCCGATCATGAGGGCTTCGAGTTCCTCATGGCTGATGCGATCCAAAACCGTCGGGTTGGCGATCTTGTAGCCGTTGAGGTGCAAGATCGGCAGCACGGTTCCGTCTTGGGTGGGGTTCACAAACTTGTTGGAGTGCCACGATGTTGCCAGTGGGCCGGTTTCCGCCTCGCCGTCACCGACCACTGCTGCAACAAGAAGGTCAGGGTTGTCGAATGCCGCACCGTACGCGTGCGACAGGGCATAGCCGAGTTCACCGCCCTCGTGGATCGATCCCGGCGTCTCCGGTGCCACGTGAGAGGGGATACCACCCGGGAAGGAGAACTGTTTGAACAGTTTCTGGATGCCCTGCTCATCCTCGGTGATGTCCGAGTACGTCTCGCTGTAGGTGCCGTCCAGGTAGGAAGCCGCAACGAGTCCGGGGCCGCCGTGGCCGGGTCCCGTCAGATAGATTGTGGACTGGTTGCGCTCCGCGATTGCACGGTTCAGGTGAGCGTACAGGAACGTCAAACCCGGGGTGGTACCCCAGTGTCCCAGCAGGCGAGGCTTCACGTGATCGCGCGTGAGCTGCTCACGCAGCAGTGGATTGTTCAGCAGGTAGATCTGTCCGACCGACAGATAGTTAGCGGTCCTCCACCAGCGGTCAATGGTGTTGAGTGTTTTGTCGACGACTGCCACAGTGGCACCCTTCTCAAGTTCGGTGATGCGGGTCACCTACCAATCTATGCCTGCGGTTCAGATTTGTCTGGGGCAAAAATCCTAGGCGTTTGCAGTTCCAATGCATGAGCGGTGAAATTCTGCGGTTTACACGTAAAAAAAGATGGGATGAAATGTTTTTTCGAAAAACAAACCTGTCGTGTTGTGGTCCTGACTCCCGTCCAGCACGCAGTTAGGATTGACGCAGCACCGTTCCAACATCAGGAGAATTCATGGCTCTGCTCGACGTTCGGTTTTATTCCGAGGCGCTTCGCGAATCCACCACCATGACCGTCATCCTGCCAGAGAGCGCGCAGGGACAGATTGGAATGGAGACCGTGGAATCGGATGGGAAACCACAGGTCCTCTACCTTCTGCATGGACTGAGCGATGATGACTCCATCTGGCTGCGGCGTACCTCAATCGAGCGATATGTGGCACCGCTTGGCCTCGCAGTGATCATGCCCAAAGCGGGCCGGTCCTTCTACGCGGACGAGCACGTGGGGCAGCGGTACTGGACCTTCATCTCCGAGGAACTGCCCGCCACCGTAAACAAGCTCTTCAACGTATCTGGCAAACGCGAGGACACCTTTGTCGCGGGCCTCTCGATGGGCGGGTACGGAGCATTCAAGCTCGCCCTCAACCACCCTGATCGCTTCGCAGCGGCTGCGTCGCTGTCCGGCGCTCTCAAGATCGCTGAATCGGAATCGATTGAGTGGCTTCGCAGTAACGACGAACTGCCGCAGGTCTGGTCCGAGAAAGGACCAACCGGCACCGATGACGACCTTATTCATCTTCTGCGCACCCGCGACCGCTCCGTGCTGCCACCCCTCTATCAGGTGTGCGGGCGCCAGGACTTCCTGTACGGCGACAACATCGCGTTTGCGCAGACCGCCCGGGAACTGGGCATTGACCTCGTGTCTCACCTCGATCTCGATGGCGACCACGACTGGCAGTTCTGGGATGATGAAATCCGCAGGGTGCTGGACTGGCTGCCACTTCGTCGCAAATGAACAAGGGCGGGCACACGCCCGCTCATTGCCGACGAGTCCCCAACTACCAGCGCAACCCACGCTGGGAGGAGATGCACCTAAGATGCCTGATCTGACCTGCCCGTGTGACCCCGCACGTGAGTATGCGCACTGCTGCCAGCCCATTCATCGGGGCGAGTTGGAGGCGGCCACGCCCGAAGCGCTGATGCGCTCGCGATACAGTGCCTTCGCGCTCGGATTAATTGACTATCTGAGGCATTCGTGGGCGCCTGAGACGTGCCCTGTGGACCTGGAACTTGACCCCGCGCAGCGGTGGACGCGGTTGCGGATCCTCGACGCTCCTGCGCTGGAAGGGGAGCGGGGTGTGGTTCATTTTCGGGCCCACTACCGCTATGGCGAAGAGCGTGACTTCCTTGAGGAACGGTCCACCTTCCGGCGAGAGTCAGGGCGGTGGGTGTACGTGGACGGTGAGATTCTCTAGGTGCGAGCCAAGCCAAAGGTCAATCTCGGTATACCAGGGCGATATGCACCACATCACGCGTTTAACCTGCATTAACTTTCTGCTGTGGGGCGCACGCCACGGAATCCGGTGGATATCGTGGAGGAAACACGCATCACCGTGCGGCAAGAACCTAAGCGATTGGATCCACCCGTGTCATTGGAAACCGTTGAAAACGCAGCTGAGTTTCTACTCAACCTCCCCAAAGCAGAACTTCACCTCCACGTCGAGGGCACCCTCGAACCGGACCTCAAACTCGAACTCGCTGCGCGCAACAACATCGAACTCGATCAGAAGACCATCGAGGAAGTCCAGGCCAGCTACCAGTTCAACGACCTCGCGTCCTTCCTCGCCGTGTACTACCCGGCAATGAACGTGCTCCAAAAGGAAGAGGACTTCTACGACCTCGCTATGGCCTACTTCCGACGTGCGGCACAAAACGGCGTGAAACGCACCGAGATGTTCTTCGACCCGCAGGCGCACACCTCCCGAGGAGTACCTTTCGCCGACGTGGTCAACGGCTACCACCGCGCCACCCAGGACGCGGCCTCGCTCGGTATCGCAAGCGAACTCATCATGTGTTTCCTGCGGGATTTCTCCGCCGAATCCGCAGCCGAACACCTTGAACTCGCCATCCCGTTCAAAGGCAAGATACTCGGACTGGGCCTCGATTCCGACGAGCGGAACAACCCACCCGCCAAGTTTGCGGACGTATTCGCCCGTGGGCGCGAACTCGGCTTCAAACTCACCATGCACTGCGACATCGACCAGGTCGGTTCGATCGAGCACATCCGCCAGGTCATCGAGGATATCCAAGTGGACCGCATCGACCATGGAACCAACATCGTTGAAAATCCTGAACTCGTTGCAGTCGTCAAGGAGAAAGAGCTCGGGTTGACCTGTTGCCCGGTCTCGAATTCATTCGTCACAGAAGACATGAAAGCGACCGAAATCACACAACTTTTGCGTGAAGGTGTTAAAGTCACTTTGAACTCTGACGATCCCGCCTACTTCGGCGGATACATCGGACGCAACTACATCGACTACCACGCCAAGTCCGGTGTCTCACTTGAAGAGATGGTCCAGATAGCCAAGAACTCGTTCGAGGTCTGCTGGATATCTGATGAAGAGAAGGCGCAGTACGTGGCACTCGTTGATGAGTATGTCGCAAACCATGGTGCCTGAGAACCGGATCCAGTCTAGGTGATTAGCTGACAGGGGCGTGGGGGACCGGGTACCAGCCAGTTCCTCAGGTTTCGGGGCGCGGTGTCTTTCTCGGTAATGAGCGAGCCGAGAAAGATACCGCGCCCCGTTTTTGCATTACGGCATTGCACCGCAGCCCGATGGTGCGGTCCTGTCGAGCGGCGGCCTTCTCGATGTTGCGCTTCCGTCGGCGATGTAACCCAAAATAACCGTCACATTGTCGGCAGCACCGCAACATCGAGCATGCATGCGGGTGAACCCTTGGCGACGGTGCCAGGAGCACAGTTACCGGGAGCACGGCTAAACTGGACGTTAACGAGGCTAGTTCGAGGAAGGCGGCGACCGAAATGAGCGAGACCGGCTACGGAGACTTCGAGTTCGAGCGGCGGTTCTACGTTGAGGAACTGCCCGAGGTGGTCATGGACGACCCAACCCCCACGCTCATCGTGCAGAACTATTTCCTGGCACAGGACGGCTATGCCATCCGAGTACGCCTTCAAGCACCGGGCGTCCGCCTACACATGACTGGGGCGGAAGATATCGATGCTCTCCTTGAGGAACACGCCGGAACCTTCGACTTCTGTGCCATCACGGTCAAGGGCCCAATGAATGGTGGCACGCGATACGAGGCGGAACGCGAACTCGACATCACTCAGGGATTGAACATGCTCCAGCGCGGCACAAACCGCGTCATCAAAAACCGCTATTCCGTGTGGCTTGGCAGTGATGGTTGGGTTATCGATGTGTTCGGCGGCTCGAACTTCCCACTTCTCGTCGCAGAGGTCGAACGTGGCGGACCGGTCACCGATCTTGAGATCCCTAGCTTCTGCGTCTCCGAGGTCACCGAAGACAAGCGGTTCTCAAACGAGTCCCTGTCCCATGCCCCGTTCGCACGCTGGGCAGACCAGTACGGCGTTGAACTAGGTGGCGTAGGGCCAGTCTTCCTCGACTCCCTCGGAACGAACGTTTTCCACGACTGAAGGAAAATCGGCTCAAAATGGTAGTCTGACCTTCGTAAATACTGTTATGTAGCGAAGGCTGGGACCAGTGACTGACTTGATCTTTTGGGTGTACCGCGACAATGACTTATTGATTCATTTAATGGTCGCAGTTACGGTGATCTTCGGTGTTTTGGTGCCGGTGCTTTTCATTGTGGCCAACAACCTCGATTCTCGTCACCTCAGACGCCAAGCGCTCAGCCTGACAGACCAGAGCAACCACCCGAACCATGCCGGGACTGTACGGCTTTTCGCGAAGATTGCGTCCGCAGCGTTCTTGATGGCGTTGTTGTTCTGGCCGGCTTACGCAGTGAGGGACTACCGTGTCGCAACCGATATCGCGGAGGCTTACTCCGAGGTTACTGACTTCCGTGTATCTGCGCGAGGAATCGCTACCGCACCCGATGGAAAAGACTGGAACTGCTTCATGCATGACGATTCGGTCGAAGAAGGATACTTGTTGTGTTACCGTCTGGACTCTATAGACAACGGGATCAACGTTATGCCGCATACCGAGTTGCTCACGATGTATCTGCAGACAGGGGAAGTCGTGTATTCCGAGGATTAGGGCTGGTGCCGCCGATTGAATGCGGCGTAAGCGTCGTTCTCCTCACCGATCGCGTATTCGAGGAAATGAACGATGTTGACCAACTCGGGTTCGCACACACTGTGCGCCATGCCGTTGTACACGACCTCGGTGAGCAGCGAACGCTCGTGCAACCAGTTGGAGGCATACTCGAACCGGGCGAGTGGCACAATGGGGTCGGCGTCTCCCCGTCCGATGAAAATGGGAAGTTCTGCTGCCGCGAACTCTGCATCGCTTGGTAGCGAGACCTCACTGATGAACCCGGACATCATGACCCCGCCAATGAACCGTTCAGGTCGGGTGCGGAGCAACTGTGACACGAGGGCCGCGCCCTGGGAGAACCCCATCGGCACAATGGGTGTGGTCGGCGCGACGTGGGCGTCGATCCACTCCAATGTTGCCGTGGCTGCTGCAGCGACCTCCTCCGGTTCAGGGCTGGCAGGGGTCGCGGTTGGCGTGAACCAGGCGAAGCCACCCATCATGCTGAGCGGCGCGCGCAGTGACGCGGTTGCATACTCGGCGGGGAGATACTGAGCCAGTCCTGCAAGGTCGTTTTCGTGGGAGCCCATGCCGTGAAGCAGGAGTACAAGAGGTTTGTCTCCGACGGGAGTGCGAGACCAGACGGTTGCAGAATCGTTGATGATGAGCGTCATGGGTTTAACTCTATCGGCTGGACGTGGCTACTTGCTGCTGCCTGTTCTCGCCAGCGCACCGTGTGACTACCACCCGTTTCCGTGGAACGCTTTGCTTTACGTGGGCGGATTCCGGTAGATATAGGGGCATGAACTCAGGCGAAATCGCGTTGTTGGCTCTCGACCTTGTGGGGACTTTCGCTTTTGCTATCAACGGCGCGATGACCGCCATCAAGTACGCCCGGGTGGACATCGTGGGTGTGCTGTCGCTCGGTATGATCACCGCTCTCGGTGGCGGGTTCATTCGCGACATCCTGATCGACGATCTGCCGCCAACGACGTTCCAGGACTGGCGTTACCTGCTGACTGCGGCCGTGGGCTCGCTGATTGCGTTCTTTGTGGGTTCGCGTCTGGAGAAACTCTCGAAGAGCATCAACGCCCTCGATGCGGTGGGTTTGTCCCTGTTCGCTGTGACGGGCACACTCAAAGGTCTCGCGTTCGGCGTGGGGCCTGTGCAAGCCGTCATCCTCGGCGTCATCACCGCAGCCGGTGGCGGAACGATTCGAGACGTTCTGATCCAACGTATCCCAGCCGTGTTGCACACCGAGTTGTACGCGATTCCGGCGGCTCTAGCGGGTATCCTGACAGTCGCGATTGTGCGTGGCGGCCTCCCCGAGATTCCGTGGGTTGTGATTGCTGCGCTCATCTGCTTTGTCATCCGCATGGTGGGTATCCAGTTTGACCTGCACGCCCCCAAACCCAAGCACGTTGAATAGGGGCCAAGACACCTCATGGCTAAGTTGTACTTCCGCTACGGCGCGATGAACAGTGGTAAGAGTACGTCGCTGCTACAAGCCGCATACAACTACGAGGAGCGCGGTCACTATGTGCTTCTGGCAAAGCCTGCGATTGACTCGAAGGCTGGCCGTGCGATCTTGTCCCGCATCGGTTCGGCGCGTGACGTGGACTATCTGATCGGACCCAGCGAGAGCGCATACGACGTGTTCCAAACGCACCGCAGCGAGGTGCAGCAGCACACCGGGCGTGATATCTCGTGCCTCCTGCTCGATGAGTCTCAATTTCTGTCTGAATCGCAGGTCAATGATCTGCTGCGGATTGCGGTGCTCGATGACATCCCGGTGATCTGCTACGGGATTCGCACAGACTTCCAGACTGCCGCGTTCCCCGGTTCGCGCCGTCTGCTTGAGATCGCGCATTCGCTTGAGGAACTCAAAACGATCTGCCGGTGCGGGCGTAAGGCCGTGTTCAATGGCCGCCTTGTGGGTGGCGAGTTTGTGTTCGACGGCGAGCAGGTCGCGATTGACGGCGTCGAGGTCACGTATGAGTCGATGTGCGCGAAGTGCTATCTGCGTATGTCTGGTGGGCGGTTGAACCGCTAGTCTCATTGCCGACGATCCGGTAATTCCCAGCCCCATCTCGCCTGAGTTGCGCTTACCTTCCGACGATCTGTCACCTTCCAGCACACCGGACCATCCAGCACACTTGCAGTGAGAACCTTCCTTTGAGAGTTACCAAAAGTGCACTCTCAAACACAACTGGCTGTTGCGAGCGCGCACGTGTGAATTTTCCCTAGCCAACTCGTCGCCAATCTGGCATACAAGACCCACTGAACGAGAGTGCACCTGAGGAATTAAGAACTGGGTACCGTAGACTCTTGGGATGGTGTGCTGTCCGGAGGGGTGTCGTCGGGAATACTGTAGGTGACCGGGGTGATGGTCCAGTGTCCCTTGGCCCAGATCCAGCGTCCCCGAGTTTCTGACAGTAGTTGTATCGGCGCTGGTTCAGCAACGTCTGGCAGTTTGAGAGCGGCAGCGTAACCCGACCCCATCTGTTCACCAGTAAAGGTGTTGATATCTTCAGAGGTGATCCCGAGGGATCGGTAATGATCAATCTCTTGCTGGGCCTGTTCGGGAGTGGTCCCCGACGGAAGCACGGTGCACGCGAGGTCTACGTCCTCTTCCACGACTGCGCTCAGGAAAGCACTGAAACCAGCCTCAGGCGATTCCGTTCCAGCGCCACATCCTGCTGATACGGAGGAACACCCCGTAATGACTGCGGAAACGGCAACGGTGAGGGATACGACAGCGCGGCTCATGGGTCGATCCTATGTGCATATGCCCTGATCGTCGTCCTACTGGAGTATGAAGGGTCTATCCGACGACCTGAGCACTTTGAACGTGTGGGGAGATTACTTCAGTGTGAAGGCCGTGGACCTGCACAGTGAAGTAATGTGCTGCACGTTCACTTAGGCGGGCGGTTTTGAGAGCCTAGTCTTCGTCGTCCTGGCGGGCCTGCGCCGCAATGAATACCCCGAGCGCAGCAATGCCAGCAATGACACTGATCGCGTATGGCAGGACATACCAGAGGCCCGAGGCAACCCCGAACGTTCCGAAGGCTGCCGAGAGTGCCATTGTCGTGCCGAGCGAGGAGATGAAGAGCGCGGGCGCTCCGAGCGCGAGCACTGATAGGTAGATCATCTGGACGTGCCGGGGAAGAATCTTGTCGCGGTCCACAACGAGTTGGCGGATACCGACGGCGAGCGCCACACCCACGATTGCAAACATGATGGCTTCAAAGACACCGATGCTGTGCTCTGTTGCGTTGGCGCGCGCGTAGGTTTCACGGAGCCCGACAGGAGAGGCACTCAGTGGCTCGATGAGGAGCATGAGGATGAGACCGTACACCGCATAGATGGCGGTTGCGATGATGCCGATCTTAGCCCATTTGCGTTTCTCGGTGACCGCTGGCTCAGACAGTGGAGGTGGTAGTTCAACCTCTTCAAAGGACAGTGGTTGAAAGTCGCTCAGGTCTGGCCGCTCCGTGTTCGGTGACGTTTTGGTGCCCTGAGGATCAAGCCGTTTGCCGTAACGCGGCTCAGAGGTCTCATGGGGCGAACCCGCACTGGATGACTCGGTCATAACTTGATCATAATGGCTTGTTTAGTGACGAACTCTCATCCGTTGCACTCAGGTAGGGGCTTGCTCCGCGAAGCCCCTACCCTCCGCTGCACTACTTTGTCCGTAACCGTGTGGGTTCGCATACGGCTGAGGAAAGTGGTTTCACCAACGAGTGTGCACGTGCTCCCGAATGTAGTTCTCGTAGAGCGCCTTGACGCTGGCAAGGGTTTCCTCATCGAGCGGCGGTTGGGAACCTGCGGCGGCGTTCGCTCTGGCCTGCTCCTGATTACGTGCCCCGGGGATGACGGTGGTGACACCTGGTTGGTCAATGATCCAGCGGAGTGCTCTCTGCGCTGGGGTGGCGTCAATGCCCTGCATCTTCACCACGTCAACGAACTTGGCCGCGGTTTCGACTCCGACCTGGTAGGGGACGCCGGAGAACGTCTCACCCACGTCGAAGGCATCGCCGTTGCGGTTGTAGTTGCGGTGGTCATCGGCAGCGAACACGGTGTCGGTGGTGTACCGGCCCGACAGGAGCCCGGAGGCGAGTGGAACGCGTGCAATCACAGCAACGCCCGCTTGGGCGGCAGCGGGTAGGAACTCTTCGAGTGGTTTGCGGCGGAATGCGTTGAGGATGATTTGCACGGACGCGACCCCGGGGTGCTTGATTGCCTCGAGTCCCTCGGCAACGGTTTCTACGGAGACTCCGTAGGCGGTGATCCGTTTTTCGTCCACGAGGATGTCGAGCGCATCGTAGGTTGAGCCATCAAAGTAGACGGCGGAGGGCGGGCAGTGCAGTTGCACGAGATCGAGTGTGTCCACCCCGAGGTTTTCACGGGAACGGTCGCTCCAGGCACGGAAGTTGTCGAGCGTGAACTGTGCTGCGTCGAAGGGCTGTGCGCGGCGTCCCATCTTGGTGAAGACTGTGACGTCAGGATCATTCCTCTGGGCAAGGAACTGGCCGATGACACGTTCGGAACGGCCATCTCCGTAGACGTCAGCAGTGTCGAGGAACCGGACACCTGCGTCGTATGCGGCTTCAAGGACCTCAAGTGCGGCGTCTTCGCTGACGTTGCCCCAGTCTGCGCCTAGTTGCCAGCATCCCTGCCCAACCACTGACAGATCGAATGGGAGACGTGAAGTAGTACGTGTTTCCATACAGTGAAGTCTATGCCGGTAAAGCCAGTTGATACACAAGATGCCCCTGAGGCGTGTCAGGGGCATCAAGGCGCAAGAACTAGAACTCCACGAGGACCTTCGGCAGGTCGTCGTCCTCTTCGCGCTGTGGCGGGCTGTAGGCTCCGCGGAGGCTTGGCATCATGTCAACGAGCTGCGGCTCCCACTGCTCGTACTGCTCTGGGAAGCACTTCTCCAGCAACTTCACCATTGCCGCAACGGCGGTCGATGCGCCAGGGGAAGCACCGAGTAGACCGGCAATCGTCCCATCAGCGGATGACACGAGCTCGGTTCCGAACTCGAGGACGCCGCCACGGGCACCAGGCTTGGTCTTCATTACTTGGACGCGCTGCCCAGCGGTGATGAACTCCCAGTCCTTCGGGTTGGCGGTGGGCATGAATTCACGTAGTGAGCGGAACTTGCCTTCCTTGGAGGTTGTGACCTCCCTGATGAGGTAGGCGGTCAGATCCCAGTTGTCCTTCGCCACGGAGAGCATCGTGAGGATGTTGCCTGGGCGGATCGAGGTAAACAGATCGAGTAGTGAACCCGACTTGAGGAACTTGGTGGAGAATCCTGCATACGGGCCAAACAGCAGCGACGCCTCGCCGTCAACAACGCGGGTGTCGAGGTGCGGCACCGACATGGGCGGGGAACCAACCGAGGCCTTGCCGTAGACCTTTGCATTGTGCTGAGCCACGATCTCTGGGTTGGTGGTCCGAAGGAAGAGGCCGGAGATCGGGAAACCGCCGTAGCCCTTGATCTCAGGGATCCCGGACTTCTGGAGGAGCGGAAGTGCCCCTCCACCGGCGCCAACGAATACGAAGCGGGCGTTAACGGTGTGGCGGCGCTCGACGGCGTTCCACTCGTTGTTGCGGACGGATACCTTCCACGAACCGTCGTGCTGCTGCTTGAGGTTGGTAACCCGGTGCTGGAGTTTGATGTCTACGCCGGACTCGCGCAGGTAGTCCGCGAGGTTACTGGTCAAACGGCCGAAGTTGATGTCGGTTCCCGCAGTGGTCCGTGTTGCGGCGAGTGGTTGGTCCCCGTAGCGTTCGAGCGTGAGCAGCGGTGCCCACTGCGCGATCTGCTCGGGGTCCTCGCTGAATTCGAGCCCTTCAAAGTGTGGGTGCACGGACAACGCCTCGTAGCGGCGGCGGAGGTAGTCAACGTTGTCCGCACCCCAGACAAACGTCATGTGCGGAGTGGGGGAGAGGAACGCACCTTCCTGCGGCATATCGCCCGCAGAGATGAGGTGATCCCAGAGCTCACGGGAGAGTTGGAACTGCTCATTGATGTTGATTGCCTTGGCCACGTTGATGGTGCCGTTGGGCATTTCCGGCGTGTAGTTCAACTCGCAGAGTGCTGCGTGTCCGGTACCGGCGTTGTTCCAGGGGTTCGAACTCTCGAGCGCCACGTCACTGAGGCCTTCGTAGAGGCGAATCTTCCACGACGGCTGTAGTTTGCGGATGAGCGCACCGAGCGTCACGCTCATGATGCCGCCACCGATCAGAACGACGTCGTAAGTGGAATCTGGGGAAGAATTTCGTTTTGCCACGCTTAAGATTTTATGACTGTCACTTCCACGACGTGCGGTGAGTGGTATTTCTCACAAACCACTGTTTGGGTGTTTCTGCTGGCGCATGACCTTATTTCGCGTCCCAAATGATGGGATAACTTGCGGTTGTGGTGGTGACAAGGCTGACTGCTCCGCGTCGAACACTGTAAAAGGCAGCCGGGTTCTCACGATGTGAAAACGGCCACGCTTGCGCTCACGGCTGTGTATAGCCTCCGTTTCAGTCACCTTTTGGACGGACGCTAGGGGTGCCCTCACGAGTTATCGTGAGGGCACCCAGTACGAGGACTTCACTGATCAGATTCGCCACCGGACGGTTCGGTTGTATTTGTCGCAGTGAAGTAGGCCGCGATGCTTTGGCTTTCTTGGGCTAGCGTATCGGCATCAACGAGATCTGCCGCATGGTCGCTAAGCAGAGCAGTCCACTGATCAAGGACTTCTTGCGCGCGTCCAGAATCGTAAAGCTCGGCTCGTAGGTCTGCAGCGGCTTGCTGGTATAGCTCGTTGAACTCAGCGACCTCTAGGAAACGTTCTTTGAGAATGTTTCCTAGGCCTATGTTTTTGCCGCCGCCGGATCTGTCAGGTGTGTCCCCTGGCTCGAATCCTTCGGGTGGGTTGCCGCCGCCGGATCTGTCAGGTGTGTCCCCTGGCTCGAATCCTTCGGGTGGGTTGCCGGGGCCAGAAACTTCACTGCCGGGGATCTCGCCATCTCGATCACCCTGTTCTGTAGCGCCAGGCACTGCATTGGCGCCGAAAGCCAGGTTGAGATCCCAGTTCACTACGGTGAACACGCCGGTTTCTGAATTCCAACGCAGGTATGAGTTGTTGCCGGGGCCAGAGATGTCATCGAAGTTGTCCACCAAGTCCTGCATTGCTAGGTAGGAGGCAAACGCCGTGACATCGAGATGCTCGGGAAGTTCGGCCGCGAACGTTTCATCCTCTGATTCGTTGATGAACTGTAAGAACTCGATCAGGGGAGTGTAGTTTTCGTTGTCTTTGTCGCTCTCTTGGTCGAATACGTCTTCGTACGAGGCTGGGTCATCCCCACGGTAGGAGTAGTCGCCATCGGCTTCTGCTTTGTACAAGATGCCGGGTGAATCGAACTGGGATTCATCCCACTCATCGTTGGGGTTTTCAACGACCAAGCGCAGTACTTCGGCGGAGCCGTTCGCAGAGAATCGGACAGCGATCGCAGCCTGGGACGCTAGACCTGCCTCAGCGAAGAGAGTTTGTGAGATCGCCTCGTTGAGTGAGGTCTCTGATGAGTTGGATCGAACGACGAAATCGGTGTATCCGTCGAGGTTTTGCCCGTCAACGTACTTGTCGAGTCGGATCAGCCACGGTATATCCTCACCGGAGGTTTCTGCTGAGACGCCTCGCAGCGATGAGTTTCCCTTGAGTCGCAGTCCCACGTTTTCGAACGTGGTGCCATCGATGACAGCTGTGGCGCTTATCCACTTTTTGTCCGCGTTATTGGAGTAGGTCTCGATCATCGCCGCGTACTCGGCCTCGTCGTACGTGATTGAGAAGGTGTGGATCTCAGACGCATCGAACACGGTGTTGTCGAGGGATGAGTCGTCTCGCACGGAGGAGTCGCTCCAAGCGCTGCTTGAGGAGGAACTGCTCGAGGAGGTGCTGGTTGCTCCGCTACTACTTTCTGTGCAAGCACTCATGCCCAGGAGGAGCGAAACGGAGATAATCAGAGCGGAAGCTTTTTGCACGTGTTTTGAGGATTCGCTGAGTCGTGGCAAATGATTAGGCATTTTGTTGTGCCTTTCTGACGGATACGGGACGTGAGCGCGCCTCTTGCACCTTCGGGTTAAATGTCGGGTGTAGTTAGGTTTGTCGCTTGAAGTAACTCAACAGGTGGTATCTGGGCTCGTTGTAGGACGGTCCTATGTATGGGCTGTGTAAGTGCTGTTCCTATGCTTCGCTATGGTTCCTCATAGGTTCCTCATAGATTTCCTCCCCATGCTGGAAGCACTTCAGATCCCGGCCCTACCCAGGAGGCTTCCCATGAACCCGATCATCCTCGCTGCAGACCTTGTGGCGATTCTCGTTCTCTCGCTCGCCGTGTACTTCCGCCACCATGGACGCGCAGATCTCGTGCTCGCGTACATCGGTTTGAACATCGGCGTGTTCGGCACGACCGTTGTGATGACTCACTCCACCATGGCAGCCGGCCTGGGGCTTGGGCTGTTCGGTGTGCTCTCGATCATCCGGCTGCGCTCGAATGAACTGTCGCAGTCCGAGGTGTCGTACTACTTCGCGGCGCTCGTGATTGGTCTCGTGTGCGGATTGCAGCCAGACCCGGTATGGCTCGCCCCGACTGTCGCCGCTGCAGTGGTTGCGGTCATGTGGATCGCGGACACGGCCATCTCGACGCGGAACCTGCGTCAGCAGGTACTCACGGTAGATCGCGTGATTTTCGACGAGTCGGCGCTTCAAGCCCACATCGAGGGTTTGCTGGGTGGCCGGGTTCGGCAACTCACCGTGCGCTCGACCGATCTGGTGCGTGACATGATGGTGGTGGACGTCCGGTACTCGGTTCCCCCCCGTTCCTCTTCGTCCAATGCTGTGCGCCCCGCTCAGTCGAACCACACGCTGGAAGGTGCATTCTGATGTTTGCCCTACACGCCCCGGAAGTGCGTACAGCTCTTGACCACATCTTGGCTGACCGAGCCTACATCGATTTAGACGATCTACCTCAGGACTCGGCCCTTATGACCCGCACCGACCGCAAGTACGTTCTCGACCCGCTGAGTGCCGCCAAGGCGTTGGGCAGTCAACCGGAACTCGTCTGCGTGACGGTCGAGGAGCGCACCTCAAGCGCCTACGAATCCGTCTACTTCGACACCCCGGACCTGCGTACCTATCACGATGCAGCACACTCGCGCAGGCACAGGTTCAAGGTACGTACCCGAACCTACCTCGACTCCGGTACGACACTGCTGGAGGTGAAGACCAAGGGTGGACGCGGACACACCATCAAGGAGCGAATCGCGGTCCAAGACCATGCACGCAACCACCTCAAACAAGAGGAACGTCGCTTCGTCGCCACCACGCTGGAGCGCAGCGGAGTGCAGGAGCCAGACCAACTCGTCGCCAATCTCATCCCGTCACTGACCACCCGCTACCGGCGCTCCACCCTGCTCGGACCAGACTTCTCCCGGATCACAATCGATACTGACCTGGCCTGCGTGCGCGGCGAGCGCACGAGCTCCCATCCGCGGCTGGTACTCATTGAAACCAAGTCAGAAGGGCACGCAACCAACACGGACAAGGCGTTGTGGCGTGCAGGAATCAGGCCCGTGTCCATCTCAAAGTACGCGGCAGGACTCGCCGAGCTCGAACCACACCTACCCGCCAACAAATGGCACCGCGTGCTGGGCGCCCCACCTCTCACTCATTCAGTCACGCACACGGCAGCGTAATTTGCGACAATAGGTGACTGGACAACTTACCCCGCTTTCGCGAAGGATCCCGTCACCCGTATGGCTGACCACGAGCACGGCATCACCGACCCCATAACCAACTGGCTACGCACCGCCCTTGCGCCTGCCCTGAACAGTACCTGGCGAGGACTACGCGACTGGGCGCGGTTCAACCATGACGGAACCGCTCCACCACGTGCCCTGCGGTATGCGCTCGCCGTGGCGGCCGTCCTCCTCGTGTCGATCGTATTCGGTGTCATCACAGCGCGTGCGTCGGCTAACTTCGGGCCGCACGATGCGACCTATGAGGTCACAATCGACTCGGCCATCACAGCCGATGCTGGACCACTCGGCTCAGTCGTGCTGGACTCGCCACTGCCACTATCGCTGGGCGTTCACGTGCGGATCGGAGAGATCCCCGATTCACTCACCACCGTCGAGGGTGGCAGCACGCTCCAGGCACTCAACCAAGACCTCGACAGTTACCTGCAGTTCTTCGCAGCACCGCAGGAGACGATCGAGGTCGTCACAGGGCTACTCGTGGAGAACGCGGTGAAACGGGCATTCGCGCTCGCAGTCGGGATTGGTGTGGCTCTTGCCGTCATGGCATACGTCGCGGGGTTCTCGCGCCGTCGTGAACTCGCCTACCGTGCAGCGCGCGCAACCTGGGGTCTGACCGTGGGGTTTGTGGTTCTGAGCCTGGTGGGTGCGGCCGTGTTCACCCAAGCCGCCCAGCGTGAGGCACAGGCGATCGGCGGACGTGAGACAGCCGTACTGGCGGGAACCGGACTTGAGGGCACCCGAATCACCGGACGGCTCTCGGGCGTCATCGATGAATACGGTGGGCAACTCCTTGACGTATACAACGACAATCAGGAGTTCTACGCCCAAGCCAATGTCCAACTCGCCTCCGCCTACGACCGGCGCGCCGCAATCGAGGATGCCACCGACCGCGGCCTTGGCCGATACGGCGAAGACGCTCCTGAAGACCTCGTCACGATGCTGCTCATCTCGGACCTGCACTGCAACGTCGGAATGGCACCGCTCATCCGCACCGTTGCAGAGAAATCGGGTGCGCAGATCATCCTCAACGGTGGAGACACCACAATGAACGGAACCGATGTCGAACGGTTCTGCATGCAAACCTTCGCCAGCGCCGTACCGCAGGGCGCCGTCATGGTTCAGTCTGACGGAAACCACGACTCAGAGATCACGGGAGCGCAGGCTCGCGCGGCAGGCGTAATCGTGCTGGACGGGTCTATCGTCGAGGTCGACGGGATACGCTTCCTTGGAGACTCCGACCCTCGTGCGACCCGAATCGGGCAGGGCTCAGTACTGGTGGGCGAGGAAACCTACCATGATGCAGGGACGCGGCTTGCTGAAACCTCGTGCGAGTCGGATGACGGCGCAGATATTCTACTCATCCACACCCCAGCAGTGGGCGCAGTGACCCTTGAGAACGGATGCGTTCCCTACCAGTTGTCGGGACACATGCACCGCCAGATTGGCCCGGCTCAGGTGGGTAACGGAATCCAATACGTCAGTGCCTCGACCGCTGGCGCTGTGGAGGGTAAAGCGACTATTGGGCCGCTCAACGGTGTCGCCGAGATGACCGTGCTGCGGTTCGACCGGGACAGCCGAACGATCGTGGACTACCAGGTCATCACCGTGGACACGAATGGCTCCGCGAACGCTGGGCCACGTCTGCGCTACCCGGAGTTACCCATCAATCCGGATGACCTCGAGGGCATGCACCTTGGCGGGGAATCAGGTGAGGAGGCCAATCCGGAAGACTTGGAGGATGGGGACAGCTCCGGCGTCGAAGACACTGATGCGGAACAACCTGAAACGGATTCACAGTCCAGTCCAACTGACGGTTAAACACCCGGAATGAAACGTCAGGCGGTTAATCTGAACGTAGCACGCGCTTGCTCGATGGATGGTTTTTCGTCCGAGTGCCCGGATATCTCCGGCACTATGGGCAAAAATTATCCAACGACAACCGTGCACCCACCGGGCCCGAACACTGAGGAGACACGTGTCCAAGACAGAGTTGACCTCTGTAGGTCAGGACTACATCAAAGTGGTGTGGAGCCTCCAAGAATGGTCAGATCAGCCGGTCACCACCAAGGACCTGGCGGAACGCCTGGGAGTCGGTGCCTCGACCGTGTCTGAGACCGTGCGCCGTCTCGGGACTCAGGGATTGCTCGACCATGAACGGTACGGTGCAATCTCACTCACTGAACTTGGGCGCCAACATGCGCTCGACATGGTCCGGCGGCACCGACTCATCGAGACCTTCCTTGTCTCCGAACTCGGATACACGTGGGACGAAGTCCACGACGAGGCGGAAGTCCTCGAACATGCGGTGTCGGATCTCATGATTGACCGCATCGATGCCCGGCTTGGGTACCCCACGCGGGACCCGCACGGAGACCCGATCCCCAGTAAGGACCTCGTTCACGACCGTCCCAATGCGCTACCCCTCGCCAACCTCGAACAGGGGCAGACAGGCACGGTCAGCAGAATCTCCGACGAAGACCCTCAGGTTTTGCGCTACTTCGCCGAACTCGGGTTTGGACTCGACACGATCGTCACGATCACGCAGCGAAACGACGCCGTCGGTGTCATGAACATTGAATGGCGTCAGCACTCAGACAGCGATCCTCAACCACTCACCCTCGGACTTTTGGCGGCGCACGCCGTCTGGATTGAAGTAACACCCCAGTGACTCAGCAACATGGCTCGGGTTCAACCCAGAGCACCCCAACGCAGCAAAAACTCGCCCTCCTCGCACTCGCGCTCGGTGGTTTCACCATCGGGACAACCGAGTTCGCAACCATGGGTATTCTCACCAACATCGCGGACGGCCTTGAGGTGTCGATTCCGACTGCTGGCCACGCAATCACCGCGTACGCGCTCGGCGTGGTCATCGGGGCACCGGTCATAGCGGTCATGTCCGCCCGGATGTCCCGCTCGACGTTAGTGGCATGGCTCATGGGAGCCTATGCGGTTGCGAATATCCTCTCCGCTCTTGCCCCAAGCATGGGTCTGCTCATCCTTGGGCGCTTCATCGCAGGTTTACCGCACGGCGTGTTCTTCGGCGTTGGAGCAGTTGTCGGCACGGCTGTGGTCGGACAGGCCCGTCGCGGCCATGCGATGTCGATGATGCTCGGTGGCTTGACCATCGCGAATGTTATCGGTGTGCCGCTGTCTTCGTGGGTTGGCCAGAACCTCGGCTGGCAGGCGGCATTCGTCATCGTGGGTGTGCTTGGCTTCATCACGGTCGTGTCACTGGTCATGCTGCTGCCCAAGGTGCCACCAGCGCCAGGGGCGAACCCAGCCTCTGAACTCAAGGCGCTTAAGAACGGGCGCCTCTGGGCCATGTTCGTGGCTGCGGCGATCGGTTTTGGCGGCATGTTCACCGTATACTCCTACGTCAAACCGCTCGTGATGTACGAGGCCGGAATGGCTGAAGAACACGTACCGTTCGTTCTCGCGCTGTTTGGTCTGGGCATGACGTTTGGAACGTTCTTCGCCGGACGGCTCATGGACATCAACGTGGTGCGCACGGTCCAGGCTGGGTTCATCACAACGTCGGCATCCCTGATCTTCCTCGGCTTCGTGGAGGAACACGTGGTGCTCGTGCTGATTGCACTCTTCGCGGTAGGATTCACGTCGCAGTTGCTCGCACTGCCACTGCAGGGTCTCCTCATGGATCTGAGCCCCAAAGCCCCATCGCTCGGCGCGGCGCTGTGCCACTCCGCACTCAACACCGCGAATGCGAACGGTGCCTTCCTCGGCGGTCTGTTCATTACCTGGGGTCTTGGCTACACCTCACTCGCTTGGCTCGGACTTGGGTTGACTGTCATCGGTTTCGCACTCGTTGCCCTGTTCCTGCCCAGAAAGAAACCACGCGACTTGGACGCGTTGCTCGCCGAGTCTGAGTGACACCTTCCATCCGACCCGTCGCCAGTTAGGGGAGTGCAGGCCTTGCCATCAGGCGATTTCCAGAAATAGCCTCTACTGTGAGTTGTGGCGCGTGTTCAGCAGCGGGGCGGAGGGGTTTGCACCGACAGCGTAGAGCACCGCAGAAACATCTGTGCATCCCGCGAATCACTGAGGAGAAAGCCGTGTCAGAGGCGAGCCAGCACGATCTTGATGAGGAATTCGATTTTTCTGAGGAACTTGAGGCATCTAGGAGTATCAGCGATCGGACCTTCGGGTGGCTGCTCATCGTCTTGGGTGGCATCGCGTTTGCCGCCTCGATGGCGCTGTCGATTGAGAAGTACCTCAAACTGGCCAACCCTGACCATGAGGCCAGTTGCACGTTCAACCTGTTCCTTGACTGCGCCGATGCGATGGGTTCGGCTCAAGGGGCGATCTTCGGTTTCCCCAACCCGCTCATCGGTGTCTTCGCCTTCACCGTGGTGATTACCTCCGGTGTCGTTCTGGTGGCCGGAGCCCGATTGCCTCGTTGGTATTGGCTCTCGCTGCTGACCGGAACTGCTCTTGGCATGGCGATGATCGTGTTCCTCATGTTCACCTCCATCCACACGCTGCAGCGCCTGTGCCCCTACTGCATGGTTGTGTGGGCCGCGATGATCCCACTGTTCTGGTACCAGATCGTTCGGGCAGTTCAGGAACGTCACCTCAAGGTGTCAGATGGCCTGCGTACGCGTCTGATGCGTGACAAGCACCTGATCCTTCCCGTGTTCTATGTGCTGGTGCTTGTGTGGATTGCGCTCGGTATGGGTGGCGTGATCCTCGAGTACATCAACTCCTGACGGTTGTGTGTTTGCCTCGAACCACGTTTCGCAGTACGTAAGCGGAATGCAGAAATCTAAGGGCTCGTCGGCAATGAGTTGCCTTGCCCGTGGGCTTTAAGCCCACGGGCTGGGCGGGATCGTTCACAAGGACACAGATTGCCGACGATACGGTGCTTACCAGCGCCACCCACCTCTCAGCGTCGATCGGTTTACGGGCACTGAACGCCCAACTGATACAACGCGGCTCTTGAGCGATAATTTATGCAGGTCACACCCTAGGTTTGTGCGGATCTGGCGCGTAGTATGAACCCATGAGGAAACTTCTTGCGCTCGCGACGCTTTGCCTGATCGCAGCCGTGTCTGCGTGCGGTGGGGCATCGAGCGCGGGATCGTGTGCGGCCCCTCAGATCAATACTTCTGTGGGCCACGTCGCTTTGGGCGATCAGATCGTGATCCAGGGAAAGAACTATTTCGATGGATGCGGGGATTTTGGAAGTCACAACTCGCTGACGGGTCGCACTACCTACGAGGATGTGAGCCCGAGAACTGGCATCGAGGTCACCATCTCGCAGGAAGATGAGCCGGTCACCCAGTTCACCGCGGACGCCGATGAGTTTGGAGCGTGGGAAAAGAGCGTGGACATTACCGATGACTTTGTTATCGGATTCGCCGAAGTGTCGGCGGACGATGTGTTTTTTACGGCGTTTGGCGTAAACGAGAACTAGGCGGGGCGTAGCTCAGAGCCCGGAACGCTACCGAGTCAGAAAGTGTCGTAACTAGCCATCATGGATGCATAGTTACGACACTTTCTGACTCGGTACCGAAATCAATCACACGACTGTTACAGACAAAGTAGTGAAGCGGAGGGTAGGGGTGTCGCGGAGCAGACCCCTACCGCAAGGAAACGAATGCAGTTCGTAACAAACAGACGTTTGACCGCTGGCCCGGCTCACACATGCGTTTCATCACGCGGAAAATGGGCCCGGAGCAGGTGTTGGCGACTGTAAACTGGAACGCGTGAATACTCCAGACCAGACTTTGACGGGCGCCTCCGGCGCGCCAAGCAATGGTGAACCTGCATTCCGTTACAACGCTCAACTCGCGTCCGAGATCGAGTTGCGGTGGCAGGACCTATGGGACGAGCGCGGCACCTACTTCGCCGCTGACCCTGCCGGTGGTCTAGCCAACGGTCAGGGCGAGCACGCGGACCCGAAGAGCCCGTCGTTCTTTGTCATGGACATGTTCCCGTTCCCATCCGGTGCTGGTCTGCACGTGGGACACCCACTCGGCTATATCGCGACCGACGTTGTGGGTCGTTTCCGCCGCATGCGTGGAGACAACGTGCTGCACGCGATGGGCTTTGACGCGTTCGGGTTGCCAACCGAGCAGTTCGCTATTGCAACCGGACAGCACCCACGCGTGGCAACGGAGAACAACATCGCCAACATGAAGCGCCAGTTGCGCCGCATGGGATTGGCGCACGATCCGCGTCGTTCGTTTGCCACGACTGATATTGACTATGTGCGCTGGACGCAGTGGATCTTCCTGCAGATCTTCAACTCCTGGTATGACGCCGAAGCAATCAACCCGTTTGGCACCAAGGGCAAGGCCCGCCCCATTGCGGAACTTGAAGCAGAGTTCGCTGCTGGAGCCCGTGCGGTTCCTGAGGTTGCGGACGTTACCGAGGGCGCTGACTGGTCCGAGTTGAGCGTTGCCCAGAAGCGCGCGGTGTTGAACGAATACCGCCTCGCCTACGTTTCGCAGTCGCCAGTGAACTGGTGCCCGGGACTTGGAACCGTTTTGGCTAACGAGGAAGTGACCGCTGAGGGACGTTCCGAGCGCGGTAACTTCCCGGTCTTCCAGCGCGCCATGAACCAGTGGAACATGCGCATCACAGCATACGCTGACCGGTTGACCGATGATCTGGAGCACATCGACTGGCCGGACAAGGTGAAGTCGATGCAGCGCAACTGGGTTGGCCGCTCCGAGGGCGCGCACGTCACGTTCACCGCCGCTGGCGAGGATTTGACCGTGTTCACGACCCGTCCAGACACTCTGTTCGGGGCCACCTTCATGGTGGTTGCACCCGAGCACGCAATCTTGGACGAGCACATTCCAGATGCTTGGCCCGAAGGTACGCGGGATGCATGGACCGGTGGGTACGCTACGCCAGCCGAGGCAGTATCCGCATATCAGGCGGCCGCTGCGGCCAAAACCGCTGTGGAGCGCCAAGCCGGTGCCAAGGACAAGACCGGTGTATTCACCGGAATCTTCGCCACCAACCCGGTCAACGGTGCGCAGGTGCCAGTGTTCACCGCCGACTACGTCCTCATGGGATACGGAACCGGCGCGATCATGGCTGTTCCCGGTGGAGACGAGCGTGACTTCGCGTTCGCGCAGGCCTTCGACCTAGACGTGATCTACACCGTGCAACCACCAGAGGGCTTCTCCGGTGATGAGGCCTGGACCGGAGACGGCGCTGTCATCAACTCGTCCAACGACGAGTTGGACTTGAACGGCAAGAACGTTGACGCTGCCAAGTCCGAGATGATCGCATGGCTCGAAGCCAAGGGATTCGGAACCGGCACTACAACGTACCGCCTGCGTGACTGGCTGTTCAGCCGCCAGCGTTACTGGGGCGAACCGTTCCCCATCGTGTTCGACGAAAACGACCAGCCCATCGCGCTGCCAGACTCCGCGCTGCCAGTTGCACTGCCGGACACCCCGGACTTCCAGCCGCGCACCTTCGACCCAGAAGACGCGGACTCCTCGCCAGAGCCACCACTCGGACGCAACGACGACTGGGTGTACGTGGAACTCGACCTGGGCGATGGCCCAAAGAAGTACCGCCGCGAAACCAGTACCATGCCCAACTGGGCCGGTTCATGCTGGTACTACCTGCGTTACCTCGACCCTACAAACAATGGTGCGGACGCAACCCTGCCCGTGGCAGCAGACCTCGACCGGTACTGGCTTGGCCCAGACCACAACGAGTCCGCTGGCGCAGCCGGTGGTGTCGACCTGTACGTTGGCGGTGTTGAGCACGCTGTGCTGCACCTGCTGTATGCACGGTTCTGGCACAAGGTGCTGTTCGACCTTGGACACGTTTCCTCAGTTGAGCCGTTCCACAAACTGTTCAACCAGGGATACATTCAGGCATTCGCATACACCGACGCGCGCGGGCAGTATGTACCAGCAGCCGAGGTGGAGGGTGATGAGCAGTCCGGTTTCACCTGGAACGGCGAACCCGTCAACCGCGAGTACGGCAAGATGGGCAAGTCGCTGAAGAACATCGTCACCCCAGACGACATGTACGAGGCATACGGCGCCGACACCTTCCGCGTGTACGAGATGTCGATGGGTCCACTGGACCTGTCCCGTCCGTGGGAGACCCGTGCGGTGGTTGGCGCGCAGCGCTTCCTGCAGCGTCTGTGGCGCAACGTGTTGAACGAGGAGACCGGTGAACTCGCCATCACCGAGGATGAAGCCGACCTTGAGACCAAGCGCAAGTTGCACCGCGCCTTCAAGGATGTTGCCGAGGAGATGGAGGGCATGCGCGTCAACACTGCAATTGCCAAGCTCATCGAACTCAACAACTATCTGACCGGGTTGGATGTCGTACCGCGTGAAGCTGCGGAGGGTATCGTGATCATGGTTGCGCCCGTCGCGCCACACATTGCTGAGGAACTGTGGGCCAAGCTCGGACACTCCGATTCGGTTGTATACCAGCCGTTCCCGACCGCCATCGACGAGTATCTGGTGGAGGACACCGTCACCTGCATCTTCCAGGTCAAGGGCAAGGTTCGCGGTAAGGCCGAAGTGTCACCATCCGCAACCGACGCCGAACTGGAAGCCCTCGCATTGGCCGATATTGGAGTGCAGCGCACCCTCGCCGGTGCGGGTATCCGCAAGGTCATCGTGCGTGCTCCAAAGCTCGTGAACATCGTTCCCGAGTAATAGGGTTTGCTGGCATAACCCACACGCTGGGACTGGCGGCTGCACCGTGAAGTGAGTGTCGTCGGCAATGGGTGCGTTAAAGAAAATCTTTTAGCAACCGCGCTCCGGGTGCAGAATCGCGATTCTGCACCCGGAGCGTCTCGCGTGAAAGCGGGCGTGTGCATTGTCAGCGGGTCCGGGTAGAGTCGGACACGGCCTGATTTACTTCTCCGAGAGGTCTCTTATGGGTGTTGTAAGTTCTGAGATCGCAGTTGCGCGGCGCGCCTTCGCGCGGCCCACGCTCGCGCTCCTCAATAAAACCTACGCACCGGTTGTCATAGCGTTGTTTGCGGCTATTTTTGGCCCCAACCGCAAGAGTGTTCCCGCTGATCAGTTCCATATTGAAGTGT
Source organism: Populibacterium corticicola (assembly GCF_042683685.1). Taxonomy (NCBI): domain Bacteria; kingdom Bacillati; phylum Actinomycetota; class Actinomycetes; order Micrococcales; family Jonesiaceae; genus Populibacterium; species Populibacterium corticicola. The sequence goes on from NZ_JBHUOP010000001.1 coordinate 217,990, forward strand.
CGGATCACTTAGATGAACTGCGCCTGCTTGACGACGATTCCCTCCCTGAGATGTCGGCGCGCAAGTTGGCATCGAACTGGGTTCGCGACAGGTGGCTGGTTCGGTCCGTGAATGACAGCGGGCAGGAGCAGTATGCGCTGACGTCGAACGCTCAGGAAGCATTGGATTTCGTGTCGCGGTCCGCGGGGGAGCGTTCCTACGTGTCCGAGTCCCGGATCCGTACGCTGCTTGATACCGTCGAACGTTTTGCTCTTGATGCGCAACCTGACCGGCAAAAACGTATCCGGGCGTTAAACATGCAGATCAGGACTCTCACGGCGGAGAAGAAGCGCCTTGAAGCGGGCGGCGAGATCGAACCGACCTCGGCGGAACGCATGGAGGAGCAGTTCGACAACGTGAAGTACCTGGTCCGTGAGTTGCCTGCGGACTTCACTCGCGTGGCCGAGTCAATCAAGGATCTGCAGCGTACGATTCTGGCGCAACTACGTCAGGACGAGCGGCCCACGGGTGAGGTTTTGGCTGAATACTTGGCTGCCTCCGAAAACCTGCTGGAGCAAACCAACGAGGGCAAGGCGTTCACGGGTGCGCTGGAGCTCTTGAAAAGCGATGAGCTCTTGGGACAGTTGGACGCGTCGATTGAGGCGATCTTGTCGCACCCGTTTGCCCGGGAACTGAGTTCGCGTGAGCGCGAGTCATTCCGAGCCATCAAGTCCACAGTTCTTGAGGCACTCGGCGTTGTACTCGCTGAACAACAGCGTGCTTCGCGCACGTTGACCGCCCAGATCAGGAACCACAATCCGCTGCGAGACCGCGAACTGGACGATGCCCTCCGATCAGCGGTCCTGGCGTTGACCGAGTGGTTCCCAGGGACCGGACGAGGCGAACCTGTTGAGGCTCTGACCCGGTTTGAGCGTGCCAACTTTGGGCGGTTGCGCACCGGGCTGCACGACCTCCACGACGATGCTCCACCAGAGGCGATTGCGCAGAACTCGGACGTGGAAATCTCCGGGCTGGAACTCGAAGAAATCATTGCGATGGGTGGACCGCGGCATCGGGAACTGCTCGAACATGTGAGTGCGCTGCTTGATGAGGCAGACCGTGAACTGACCGTGGCGCAGGCGTTTACCCAGGGATCCGACAACCTGAAACGACCCGTCGAGATTCTCGGGTACCAAGAAATTGCTGCATCCGGTGAAACGAGTGGCGAGCCAGACCTTGAACTTGGCAGGCTCGAGTCCGGCGGCGTCGAAGAGCAGCCTGCGCCACTCGAACGAGTCATCGCGATCAGAGCAGACGGAACGACCCGCGAGTTCATCGTTCCACGCCAAACCATTCACCACCCCGCACGCGTTCCAGCGCACGATGTGCAGGCTGACTCCCTACCGATAGAGGTCACCAATGACTGAGCAGTTCACAGACACCGGGGCGAATATGGATGGTGGCACGGGCTCCTCGGACGCAGAGGAATCCGTGGATGCGGTGCAGCAGACTGACGCTGAGCAGAATGCGGCTGCTGCTCAGGTAGCGGAGACTGTGCGGGGTGCGGACGGGGAATCTCTCGGCGCGTTCAATGAGACTCCGGCACTCGAAGAAGACCAGTCGTTCCTATTTCCTGGCGACAAGGGGCAACTCGAATACGACGCGCGGCGAGTGTTTGCGCTGCTGCTGCAACGCCGATTCATCGAGGCAGCCGAAGATAAATGGGCGTGGGACACCATCCTCAGGCATCAGAACCTGCTTGAGTCGCGGTTCCATGACATGTTCCTCGGACTCGTGGTGGACCGGGAGTACGGGGTCGCGTACAAGACCCAGATACGACAAGAAGAGTTAAACATCCCGATTCTTTTGCGTGACGACTCCTACAAGCGGGCCGAGACCGTCATCCTGATCTACCTGCGCTCCACGTTCCGGCAGCAGGTTGGAATGGGTGAGGGAGCAGCGTTCGTTGACCGCGATGACTTGGTTAACCACGCGATGAGTTTCTTCGCCTCAGACGAAACCAACCTAGCGGCACGCCAGCGTGAGGTAGGTGCAGGAATTGACCAGTTGGCTCGTGAAGGAATCCTGAAAGAAGCATCGCAGGAACGCTACCGGATCTCACCGATCATCGAGGTGCTCATGCCACTCGACCGGATTCAAGAGTTGACTGCGTGGATCGAGCAGCGTTTAGCGGCGGGTGTAACGTCCGTGGCTGACGACAGCGAAGACGATGACCTTGAGAACGACTTGGTGGACTCAGTCGTGGTTGAAGAGGTCGGGTTTGATCTTGAGGAGGCCGGCGTGCATGAGCCATTGGTTGAACTTGCTGGTGATAACGAAACTGTAGGTGCTGGCGGAAAGCACGCTGCCGGTGATGTGCCCAACGCTGATGAAGAGCCAAGCGTGCTTGATGGGCTGAGTGGTGTTGACACGTCCGATGCCGTAGACCTGCAGGAAGTAGGGGACTGAAACCAATGACCTTTGACAACACTCTCTTTGGGCTCATTCCGCAGGCCTCCACCGGGCAACAGTGGGTTGCGCTGTCGATGCAGATGGTGAACTGGGGTGGGTACCACGGATACCATCAGGTCCCATTTCACCCAGACGGAACGCTCATCTCCGGTGGCTCCGGTACCGGTAAGTCCACGCTGCTCGACGCATACATTGCGCTGATGATGCCGCACACCACGCCGTTCAATGGCGCATCAAACGGGGCAACGACTGGTCGCGCACGATCCAAGGACCAGCGCAACATCCTGTCCTACGTTCGTGGAAAGGTGGATGACCAGCGCGATCTCGACACCGATACGCTGCGAGACACCGTTTTGCGTGGCGACAAGAGCGACACGTGGTCCGCGATCGCCATGACCTGGCGGGACCAGTCGAAACAACTGTTCACTGCGGTCCGTATCTTCTATGTGCCCAAGGGTGCGACCAAGAACGAGGACTGCACATTCCGCCGCGCAGTCATTAACGGCTCCATCGACCTGCGGGTTCTCGAGCAGTATGCGGTAGGGAAGTTTGCGCCCGGTATCTTGTCTGGCACGCTGGGCATGCAGGTACTCGACACCGACTCCGCTTTTATTGCGAAACTCCAGTCTGTGCTCGGTATTGGTGCACACGGTGACGGCGATAAAGCTCTACAACTTCTTGCGCGTATTCAGGCCGGTCAACAGATTTCAACCGTCGATGCCCTATACAAGCAGATGGTTCTTGAGGAACCAGAGACGTTCCGCATCGCTGATGATGCGATTGCACACTTTGACGAGCTGACCGCGGTGCGTTCCGAGATGATTCGCGCCGAAGAGCAGGTCACGATGCTGCGCCCAATCCTCGAACTGCGCGAGAAACGTCAAGCCGCGCTGGAAAAAGCTGCACTTATCAATGATTTGGGTGCATTGCAGGGCAGCGGGACGACCAGTGACGGTGCAGTATCGGCCTTTAGTCTGTGGCGGGACCGAAATTCCCTCGACCTGATCACGGTTGAAGAGAACGACAATCGCACATCCTACGCCGAAGCCAAAGCAGCGAAGGTATCTGCCGGTGCTGCTATTTCCTCGCATGACGCGCAACTAGAGATCGTGCGCGATAACCAGCGTAAGAGCGGTGGCGACCAGATCGAGGCTCTGAACCGTGAGGTCACGACGGCGGAGAACGCTCTGAGTTCCGCGCAGTCGGAGCGTGCGAAGTTTGATAAACACCTTGCCGTGACTGGACTCGATATCACGAAGAAGTCCGAGTTCGATTCGATGATGCGTATGGCCGGTCAAGAGATCGATGAGGCCGAGGGCGCAGCACAGCGTCGCCGTGCGGCTGAGTACGATGCGATGCACGTGCTGAAATCTCTTGAACAAGAGCGGGAACAGGCCAAGCACGAGATCGGGTTGCTGCGCACGGTCAAGGGAAACATTCCGTTTGAGTTGCAGGAGGCTCGCGGACTCTTTGCAGATGCAATGGGAGTGTCACCCGAAGAACTCCCATTCGTTGGCGAACTGATCGACTTGCGTCCAGAATATGAGGGCTGGCGCGATGCTATCGGTTTGGCGCTTGGTGGTTTCGCCACCACGATCCTGGTGGACCAAGATCGGCTGTCCGACTTCCGGATCGCGATCAACTCGATCCGCACACAGCGTCGAGTTTCGTTCGAGGGTGTGGAAGTAGGGCTTCGCATTGACGAACCCACTGACAGGTATGTGCTTCCGGGGCGTTTGGAGTACAAGCACACAGGATTCACCGGGTGGCTCATTGAACGCCTAGATCAGCAGTTCGGGTTTGTGTGCGTTACTGATGCATCCGAGTTGGGCGCGCATAAGAAGGCACTGACTCAGAGCGGCCAGATTTCGCAGGGTGCGCGCGGAGCACACGGCGGTCAGGGTCAACGTTCCGTGATCGGTTTCTCCAACGAGGGTCGGATCAAGGAACTCGCCGCACGGTTGGAGGAACTGGACAGCAAGATCGTTGATGCGCGGGCAATGGTTGAGTCGGTTACCTCTGCCTCCGACGCTCAGCAGGCTCGGGTCGAGGCATTCCGGCGACTGGTCGATTTCTCGTGGCCAAGCATTGACGTTGCTGGCGCACAATCCACAGTTGAAGCGAAACACAAGCAACTGTCAGCGCTGATTGACGGTAACGATGTGTTGGCCGCCTTGAAAAAGGAAGAGAAAGAACTCCTTGCCGAACTTGAGCGCCAGCGTAAGGTCTTTGCCCGCGCCGAGGCCAGCATGGAAGCGCTCGAAGCTGAATACGAGCATCTCGTGGATATGGAAGATGCGGCAAAAGACGCCATTGAAGCCGCTGAAGAAGCAGGTTTCGAAGTGTCTGCGGCTCAAGAGACCTACCTACTGGATCACATCAACCGGGTGTCGGACGGTAACTGGCAGAGCACGCTCAAGGACTTTGAACGGGCCATTGATCTCGTACTGATCGATATTAAGCACGATCAGAGCACCGCTGACGGTACGGCGGCAACCGCTGGGAACGAACTCGTCCGTATCTTTGATCGGTTCCGTGAAACGTGGCCTAACCCGAATCTCGGTGGTGACCCAGACAAGAGTTTTGACGACTACGCCCGTATCCTTGAGGAACTGGAGCACCAGAAACTCTATGCAATCAAGGAAAAGTGGAACCGCAACGTTACCCGTTTGTCTGGTCAGGAGTTCACTCGCCTCAATGGACAGATGACCCAAGCAATCGACCAGATTCGGGTGCGTATGGCACCGGTCAACGAGATCCTGTGGGAACTTCCGTTCCAAGACGATCAGCATCGTCTACGAATCTCCGCGAAGTCCACTGACTCGTTGGATATCAAATCGTTCCGTAAGCAACTGCGTGAACTCGCGAGCGATGTTGAGGGTGAACAGACCCTTAAGCAGCGTGAAGCACGGTATCGCAAGATCGCCGATCTGCTGGCGCGTATCCGCCCCGAATCTGCCGAACGTCGTCGACTCATTGACGTGCGTGAGCACGTGCGGATTGAAGCGCTAAAGGTTGACCTGCAGGGTAACGAGGTGTCCGTGTTTGACCACATCGCCGGTAAATCCGGTGGTGAAAGCCAAGAACTTGTCGCCTTCATCGTGGGTTCGGCGCTGCGCTACCAACTTGGTGACTCGGATGCGGAGCGGCCACGCTATGCACCAGTGTTCCTTGACGAGGCCTTCATTAAGGCGGACTCGCGGTTTGCCGGACGTGCTGTCACCGCATGGCAGGGACTTGGGTTCCAACTCATCGTTGGTGCGCCGCTTGATAAGGTGTCGGCACTTGAACCGCACATGGCCCTGTTGATTCAGACCGTGAAGAACTCCGAGGGGCACACACACCTGCGGGGAGCGATCGCCGCTGACTCTGCGGTACATTTCAACTCCGACACGGGCGCGAGTGACACTGGTACAAGCCCCGAACGGGAACCTGCTTCGGCGGGTGTACAGGAGTAAGCATACGTACCTCGTCGAGACAGCCAGAACATTAAAGCAGTCAGTTGTCTTGTTCTATGTGGAAAGATAACTGGGCATCTCAGCCTTGAGGCGAATGAGAAGAGAGCCTTCGATGTCGTGACAGGGCCAAATCCTGCTCCCTATCGCCGAATCGAGCAGGAACGCATACCGTTGGATGATGCACGTGAGGCGCTGCGTGCGGTTATCGGCGACTTAGCTGGCGGAGAAACAGCCGGAAGTGGTCAAGGCTCAGAATGATGGAGGGGTAGTGGGGGAAAGCGTTCACCTTGGCAAGCAGAGAACGTTGATTGTTACGGACTCAACCGCTTCTATTCCGCAGGAACTGTGGTCCACCCCGCACCTAGAGATCGTGAATCTCCACGTTATCCATGGCGGTGAGAGTTTTGAGGAGAACGCGGAACTACTCCCGGAACACTGCGCCGAACTTGTGGAACGTCATGTTGAACTGTCAACGTCGCAGCCGCCACGCTCCGCTTTCGAAGAGGTGTTTTCCAGGGCTTTTGCCGAAGGCTACGCCCATGTCGTTGGTATGTTCATCCCTCAGGTTCTTTCTGGCACCGAGGACACAGCGCGAACAGTGGCAACTCAATGGCCGGGCAAGGTCCATATCGTTAGTTCACGAACTACGGGGATGGCGTTGGGGTTAACCGTTCTCCAAGGTGCACGTGCTGCACGTGAGGGGATGCTTGCTCGCGAGATTGTTTCCCTGCTCAAAGATGCTACGCAAGGTTCGGGAGCCTACTTCATGGTTGACTCGCTCGATCATTTGCGACGTGGCGGTAGGCTGGGCGCGACTGCCGCTGCCGTGGGCACGGTGCTTGGCCTCAAACCGGTTCTTGCAATGAGCAAGGATGGGCATATTGAGGTTGTGTCTAAGGAACGTAGCCGTTCTCATGCGATCAGGTTCTTGCACGCTAAAGCTGTCGAGGCAACGGAATCTGGTGCCATAGAGCTGGGCGTTCATTACTTCGGCGATCCGAACCGAGCCCATAAGCTCGCGGAGAAACTCAGGCAGGAGACGTCCGCCCGCATATATGTAAGCCCTGCCTCCGCGGTTCTTGGCGTTCACGTCGGTCCAGGGATGCTCGCCGTCACCTACGCTTGATCTGTTTTCACAAACTGTCGGGACGTGCTAGACAGACTCGTTATCCACTGTTTGACACCGCGATGGAGCCGATGGGGTGGAGCACATGACAGTGTTGCCGTGTGTCCGAAAGCATCGAAACCCGGCTTGAACGCCTTACCGCCCCGGTTCCCGCAGATCCAAGAACGAGTCTCGCCTCAGGTGAGTTGTCGGGTCTCGGTGTTCCCGCGAGTTCGATTGCCGACGATACCCTCCCTCGTTCCCCCAGATCTGCCATCGGTGATGATCGGCCTGTGGGTGAGGGATTGGAATCTCTGACATGGCAGGTGCCAGACGCGGAACCAGGACAAGTTCCCGTGACTACAGCGGTCCAGCGACGCGTCGTGGAAGCCTATACGGGGTTGCACGGGCATCCGCTTGAGCATGATGGCCGCACGGCAGCGGCGCAGCGCAGGTCACGCTGGAAGCTCTCGCTCAGGTCTGGGGTATCGCTCATCCTGCTGATCACCGTCATGGTGGCGATAGTGCTCAGCCTCGAGTCATGGAACAGGGCTGAGGTTTCCCGAGAACTTGGGCAAGATCAGCGAGAAGTGGCAGCGACGGACGGGTCGCACGGTGAGAATGTGGCTGCGGAGGTGGAGGGCTTTCACATCGAAGCGGATTCGGGTGAAGGAGGCCGCAACGAAGTTGAGGAGGACCCAACACCTGCGGACGCTGGAGAACCGTCAGCACTTACCGTGTTTGTTCACGTTGCAGGGCAGGTAGTCAGCCCTGGGCTGTATGAGCTTCCTGTGGATGCTCGGGTATATGACGCGATTGAAGCGGCTGGTGGACCCACCGACTCAGCGGACACGGACGCGATCAATCTGGCGAGCCCACTCATCGATGGGCAGCAACTATTTGTTCCGAAACCTGGTGAACTGCCTCCGCCAATGGATACTGCGAACGGCCAAGCGCTCGATGGGCAGCTTTCACAGGACAGCACCGCAACCTCCGTTAACCCAACTGGTACTGGAGCCGCTTCGGGTGGAGGCAGGGTCAACATCAATACCGCGACTGCGGAGCAACTCGATACCCTTCCAGGGGTGGGACCCGCAATTGCCCAGCGAATCATTGAGTTCAGGGAAACGCACGGCGGCTTTACCACGGTTACTGACTTGCGGTCAGTGTCCGGAATCGGACCTGCGATGATGCGTAAACTTCAGGACCTCGTGACTGTTGATGGGCCGTAGCCGTGTCACGTGACTTTCGCCTGGTTCCGATTGCATTGTTCTCATGGTTGGTGGCTTTTGTTGGATTGCGTCTGCCATGGACGGTGCTTGTCCTGGCCGCGGCCTCTGCGGGTGTGTTGTCAGGGGTCATGTGGATTGTCGGATGGCGTGGCCAGCGCGACAGTCAACCCGGTGAGGAACCGCAGCCAGCACACCGACGCTCGCCGACTGGACCTAGTGCTCTGAATCCGGCCTATCTGACTGCCGTATTGTTCTTTTTCGCAGCGGCCCTTGTGTCAGCACGTGTGGGGTACGAAGCATATGTGGTCCAAACCAGTCAGCTTCGGCAAGCCATGGACGCGGAACTCCACGCAACAGTCGTGGGCAGGGTGACCTCTGATCCCAAACGCTCTACGGCACGGTTCACGCAGGAATCATCGACGTATACGCTCGAGGTTTATCTGCTCACCGCCAACGGTGCGGAGGTGAAGACCCCAGGACAGATCCGAGTGCTCGCGAGCCATTCGGCCAAGGAGGGGCCAACGTATGCGAGCATCGTGGAACTCAGCGGGAAACTCAGTGCCACCAATCCGGGAGAACGTACGCAAGCGTTGCTCCGCGTCAATGAACCCGCACGAGAACTTCATGCGCCAAGTGGTCTGGCGGCAGCCACGAATCAGCTACGTTCCAGCCTGAACAGCCTTGTTGAACCCTTGTCACCACAGGCGAGAGCGCTTGTCCCTGGCGCTGCGATAGGGGATACCCGGGAGATGGAGGATGGCCTTGACCAGGCCATGAAGGTCTCAGGCCTGACACACATCACGGCGGTATCGGGATCGCACTTCGCAGTTATCTTTCTGCTCATAAAGGCGGCTGCATCATCTCTCCCACGGGTAGCACGGGTCGCAATCATCGCGATGGTTTGCCTCGGGTTTGTTGCGCTTGTCCATCCGAGCGGTGCCGTGTTGCGCGCACTGACCATGGGACTTGTCGCGGTGACAGGACTCGCGCTCAAGAGACGTTCGCAGGGCATTGCCGCATTGGCGTTTGGTGCTCTCGCCCTGCTTCTCTATGACCCGTATAACGCGAGCGACTATGGGTTTCTGCTCTCTGTCACCGCGACCGCAGGGCTGATTCTGGGTAGTTCACCGCTTGCTCGTTTCCTACATCGACCACGCGGCATCGATCCGCTTGTGCCAAGACCGATTGCTCACGCACTCGCCGTTCCGATTGCCGCGCAACTTGCTGTTGGCCCGATCTTGTTGTTCTTGCAGCCGTACGTGTCGTTGTATTCGGTTCCGGCGAACGTGGCTGCGGCTCCAGCGCTTGCTCCGGCGACCATCTTCGGACTGTCCGCAACTTTTCTCGCACCGTTTGCACCCACGGCGGCGCTCGTATGTGCGCACATTGCGAGCGGTGCGACCTGGTGGATCGCTGCATGCGCTACGTTCTTTGCAGGGCTGCCGGGTGCGGCACTGTCGTGGCCCGAGGGCGCGACTGGCGCGGTGTTGTTGACCGCGCTGAGCGCAGGACTCGTGTGGTGGATGTGGGCATTCAACACTGGACGATTGAGTCGAGCCCAACGTCACGCAGAGCGCGCAGAATCGCGCAATACCATGCGGCAGGATCTTTCCCGTGGATGGCGCACTCCGTTGAGTCTCCGACTGCACCATCCCCGCGTAGGCGGTGCTATCGCCCATCAGCGCGGATGGCTTACCCGAGTTGGCGTCGTGTACGTCGCATTGGTCATGGTGGCAACGCTCTTCGTGTTGCGTCCGTATTGGCTTATCAATGTTTTAAACCCTGGTGGTCTGGGTCAGTGGCAGGTTGCTGGATGCGATGTTGGGCAGGGTGACGCCTTTCTCGCCCGTGGTGCGGACGGCAGCACCTACATGTTCGATGTTGGTGAACAGGACCGTCTACTGCGGGCTTGCCTGCGTGATCTTGCGATCACGCGCATAGACGTCGTATTCATCAGTCACTTTCACGCCGACCACTATGGCTCACTCGGAACGCTTCTCGACGAGACGGAGGTTGGGCAGATTATCACCGGCCCCGTTGTGGCTGAATCGGCAGGCGTGGCGTATGTCTTCGATATTGCGCAACGCCATGATGTGCCTATCGCTGCTATGCCCGAGCGATCAATCATGGAAAGTGCGGAGGGTAGTCAGAGCTGGCGGATCATGTGGCCTACACCTGCGGAGGTGGCTCTACTCGAACGGCTGGCGAGTACAGGAGTCAATGTCATGAATGATGCCAGCCTGGTCGTGGAAGTTGATCTTCAGGACGGTGGGCGAGCGGTGTTCCTAGGCGATCTTGAGGAACCGGGCCAAGAACGGTTCGCACATCATCTCGGTGAACTTACCCTGGACACATCAGCCGACAGCGCCCAGCGCGACCGACAGGTTGCGCAATCTAACGCGCCCACGCACGAAGGTGAGGAAAAGGGGCAGGAGGGAATCGTCGCCAATCAGGGCTATGACATCGTGAAAATGGCTCATCACGGTTCCGCATCCCAGTCGGATACCTTGGCGCGCGTACTCGCCCCCAAGGTGACGATCGTTGGCGTGGGAGAGGACAACTCGTACGGGCATCCAGCCCGTGCGGCAACTGACCTGTATACGCGGGTTGGGAGCCATATTTTGACCACCGCTGAATGTGGAACGTTTGGGGTGTACAGCCAAGCGGAGCGGTGGTTTGTTGTTGGCGGCTGCCTATGAAAACCTAAGTGCATGGCAACTGCTTCGCGTTCATCAGGTTCACGTTCCTCCGCTGCGCGCTCAGTGACGTGGGAACAGGCTCCGCTGGCGCCCGTGGTGCTGATTCAAGGACCCGAAGGGTTGCTTGTCGACCGTGCGATTGAGGTTGTGACAGCTGGGGCGCGTGAAGCGGACCCGCAGGTTGAGCGAACCGTGTTGGCCGGAGCCGGTTATCAAAATGGAACGCTCCTACTGCATACCAGCCCCTCCCTTTTCGGCGAGGCCCGACTCATCGTCATTGACAATGCGGAGGCAGCAACGGATGCTCTCATCACCGACGTTGTGTCCTATGTCGGGCATCCGCCCGCACCCGACGTGTGGCTTGTGATCGCACACCGCGGGGGAGTGCGTGGCAAGAAAATGCTCGATGCGATCAAGGCATCTGGTGCGCCGGTCGTTGCTTGTGAAGCTCTAAAAAAGGATGGCGACAAGGTTTCGTTCGCCGCTCAAGAATTCAAACGCGCTGGGCGGCGCGCAACTGCAGGAGCGGTGCGCGCACTCGTTGAGGCACTCGGCTCGGATGTGCGCGAACTGGCCTCTGCCTGCCAACAACTGATCGGCGATGTTTCTGGGACCATCGACGAGTCGATGGTGGAGAAATATTATGGTGGCCGGGTGGAAGCCACCGGTTTCAAGGTAGCAGATGCCGCGATTGCCGGTCAGACAGCCCACGCGATCTCACTGCTTCGTCACGCACTGGCGACAGGCGCTGACCCGGTGCCCATCGTTGCGGCACTTGCTTTGAAAGTGCGGACGCTCGCTAAGGCTGGTGCGTTGCGTTCGGGCCGTACGGCTGCCGATCTGGGTATGGCTCCGTGGCAAGCGGACCGTGCCCGCAAGGAACTGGCGAACTGGACTCCGGATGGGATCGCCAGAGCCATTCAAGCCGTTGCTCAAGCCGATGCAGAGGTCAAGGGCCAGGGGCGGGACCCCGTGTTTGCCGTCGAGCGTGCGGTTCTGGTGATTTGCCAGTCATACGGCAGATAAACGTAGGGCGTTTCTCAGGAGTCCCACTATGCGGACTCCTTCGGGTGAAAATTTGTAATGCTTACTAACTAACTGAAGTGATTGAGGATGGGCACTGTTGCCCATTTGTGCACTTCATCGATCTGCCTAGTTGGATCTACGTACGTAGATTTCCGGTGGTGAGACCGCTTGAGGCTGCGTGAATGTCTTATTGCGTAAAGTTCTCGCGCGCCCGCACTCTATCTATAGCGAAGGCGTAATCCGCCAATCCCCATCAGGTCTGGCGAAGGTCGGGCGTTGCAAGTTCAGGTGCAACTCCTGGTCCGATCCCGGCTCAACTCCTCGAAAGGACGATGGACTTGAAACCATCACCGAAGAAGGCGCTTGGTCAGCGCCTTGGAAGAAAACTCGCGGCAGCGCTCAGCACGCTCGCGGTCGTCGCAACCTCGGTTGTCGCTACAACTGTCGTAGTGGCTACTCCGGCATCCGCGGCTCCCTCAGCAGATCAATGCCCAGTTGGTTCTTGGCCAAATATGGGCAACGTGCCATTGTTTGCCGACAACAATGTGACGTTGTGGGCGGCTGGAGATGTTCTTCTGAACAACGCCGAGGTGGAAGGCCTTATGGTTGTTGAAAAAGACCTGACCATCGATCGTAGTCCCGGAGGACTCTATAACGTTGGTTGGGTGGGCGTTGGCAGCCAGATTTTGCCGAATGACAATGAACCGATGCTCATCGTTGGCGGAGATCTAGACCTGAGCTCAGCGAATACGACCGCTGTGCAGGTGGGTAAATCTCCAGATCGAGTCGGGCAGTATATGGTCGGTGGCGCGATCAGCGACCCCGGCAAGTTCGATGTCGGTACCTCGGTTCCCTATGATGTGACAGGCACGTACGCGGAAAACTTTGATGCAACGGTGGCTGCGGCGGATGCAACATTCAAGGCTGCTGCCACCACGGGATCTTTCACTCAAAACGGTTCTGTCCTTGAGTTCTCAGGCGACGGACTAAGCCTGCTTCAGGTGTTCGATGTTCCGGGCGCTTCTCTTGGAGCCTCTAACGTTCAAGTATCCCTGGACAATATCCCAGCGGGTGCTTCGGTTGTATTCCGAGTCGCAGGTGCTGCTCCCGTGACTATTCATCATTCCCTCACCTATGAGCTCAACGGCGTTGATGTCCCGTGGAACACTGCCGCATCTGGATCGTTCGCTGCTCATACCCTGTGGCACTTCACTGAGGCGACCGATATCACCATCGGCGAGTCGGGTGGATACGATGGCCAGTTCCTTGGAACAGTATTTGCACCGGTTGCAGGTTCGAACGTGGAAACCAACGAGAGCATTAACGGGCGCGTGTATGTCAACGGCAACCTTTCAATGCTTGGCAGTGGTCGGGAATTGCATAATTATCCGTTCCAAGGGTATCTCCCATTCTCGTGCCAAGATGACGGGAACCCAACTCAACCACCAGTATTGCCTGCTGTAACCCCTGTCGCACCAACCGTGACCACCGGTTGTGGCAGTAGTTTTGATGTAATCCTTCCAACCACCACGGGCGTTGTGTACAGCAAATCCCGTAGCGGCAACAAGATCACTGTAACCGCCACCCCTGCGTCGGGTTACAGGTTCCCGGCTGGTGTGACATCCTCGTGGGAATTCACCGTCAAAGACTGTGACGATTCAGGCAACCCAAATAATCCTGACCCCAACAACCCAGACAACGTTGGAGAAAAGGTTGTTAAGTTGGTCAAGCCTGTCGCCAATGACCGATGTGGCTCGGAGTACGATGCCACTCTGCCAAAGACTGAAGGCGTGCAGTACACCAAGGAGCGTAGCGGTGACAAGATCATCGTGACTGCGACGCCTGAGGACGGCTACGTCTTTGAGGACGGTGCTCGTGCCGAATGGACCTTCACCATCAAAAAGTGCACCGACAGCGGCGCTGACAGCACTTCCGGTAACAACACGAACTCCGGTTCTAACTCATCAGGATCGGCTGGTGGCTCCGACTCCACGAGCAACTCCAACGGTTCTTCGGGTGGACGTCTCTCGGACACGGGAGCTGAAGTTACGGGTCTGGTGTTGGCGGCAGTGTTGCTACTCATGGTGGGCGGCGGAGCGCTCCTAGTGGCTCGTAAGCGCGCTTGACTCATATGAGGTGACCCCTACCCCTTAAGTAGACCGGTACTTAACGCGCGCTGGGTATGACAAGGCTGGGCGGAATTGATGCGATTCCGTCCAGCCTTTGTCATGCCCGTATGGGGTCGTGTTTTGGGGAATGCGATTGAGCAGGGTGTGGGTCTGCTCGCCAAAGTGTGGGGCGCCGGTTACCCGGTGGGCTGAAAATGTTCCAGATGCACTGAATTTTTATATGCACCCGGGCCAAAAACAGCCCATCGAGATGGGGTATAGGTTGACAAGATCCCTTGAGGTTCGTAGGTTGGTTACATGAGTAATGAACCAAGGAGGTTCGCGTGCTAGATGAATCGAAACCGATCTTCCAACAGGTTGCCGATCAGATCTGCGATGACATCCTCAGCGGCGCCTCACCGGAGGAATCGCAGGTTGCCTCCACCAACGAACTCGCGCTCTTCCTGCGGATCAATCCTGCGACCGCAGGAAAGGGAATCAACCTGCTCGTGGACCGGGGAATTCTGTACAAGAAACGAGGCATCGGAATGTTCGTTGCACCTAGAGCGCATGAGATCGTGCGCAAAGACCGCGAGATGGCTTTCACACAGGACCAACTCAAAGCGTTTGTGATTCATGCCAAGAGCCTTGGACTCTCGCTCGACACCGTGACCACACTGATCGCAAAGGAATACAACAATGACTGACCTACGCGCTAGTGCCAGCCGCGACTCCACGGCGATCGCAGTGCAGAACGTGACCCGAACCTACGGGCGGGTTCGCGCACTGGACGGCGTCAATCTGACCATCGGGCAGAACACCATCTGTGGTTTGCTGGGATCAAATGGGGCCGGTAAAACCACCCTGATGTCGCTGATCGCGGGACATGATCGTCCATCTGCCGGCTCCATCACGGTTCAGGGCGAACACCCCTTTGAATCCGCCGTGGTCGCGAACAACACCTCGTTTGTGCGTGATAATCAGCGCTACCCAGATGACTACGTCCTCAAACACGCCATCGGCACGGCGCGGATCTTCCACCCCAACTGGAGCAGCGACCTAGAGGAACGACTGATCAAGCAGTTTGACCTGCCGCTCAAAACCCCTGTGAAGAAATTCTCCCGAGGACAGCTCTCAGCCATCGCGATCATCATCGGTTTGGCATCCAGGGCGCCGATCACGATCTTTGACGAGCCCTATCTCGGTCTCGACATCTCCGCACGGCGTCGGTTCTACGAGATCCTGCTTGAGGACTACAGCGCCCATCCGCGGACCATCATCATCTCGACCCACCTGGTTGAGGAGATGGAAGCGATGTTTGATCAGGTCGTGGTCCTCCACAAGGGCAGGATCGTCCTTGACGCGAGCCCCGATGACCTGTCTGCCAAGGCGTTCGAGTTCTCCGGACACACAGCGGCGGTCCTGGAACTCAGCGAGGGGTTGAACACGCTGAGCACCCGCACCGTTGGCAGCCTTGCAAGCACTGTCGTGCTTGATCGGTTGACCCCTGAACTGCGCGACCGTGCGACAGCGCTCGGTGTCACGCTGAGTCCAGCACCAATCCATGACCTCGTTGCCGCTATCGGCAACGTCTACGCACCGGAAGAGGAAGCATGATGAATGACGCACTGAAGGTGACAAGACTCCATTACATTAAGCGCGAGATTTCCTTCGTGGTCCCGATCATCATCATGGCACTTGTGGTGATCGTCTCGATCCTGGTCGCGCTGGTTATGCAGCGGGTCGGATTGAATCCCGATTCAACTGAGTGGAAAGAGGGCTTCCAGAACAACGGGGGTGCGTTCTGGAGTTTCCCTGGTTTCTTTGTGTATCTGGGAGTCCAGGCAATCGCCTCCACATTCCCGTTCGGTATGGCTTTGGGTACTACAAGAAAAGCCTATGCCGCCGGAACAGCACTGTTTTTCCTGTTGCAGGCTGCCTACATCGCGGCGCTTGGGCTTGTGCTCTTCGCCCTTGAGCGCCTTACGGATGGCTGGTTCGTGAGCGCATACGTCTTCAACGTGAACATGCTCGGGTCGGGTAACGTGCCGATCCTGCTATGGATGATATTCACGGTTGCATTCTTCTCGCTGAGCATCGGTGGCGTATTCGGTGCCCTGTTCGTGAAGGCGGGAACGAAAGGCCCGATGATCCTCGCGATTGCCCTCATTCTCGCGGTGGCTGTCTTGCTGGTGATTCTTGCTCCACAACTTGGGGCGATCTTCAGGTCGCTCACGTTTGTCCGCGTAGGGGCTGGCTTCCTGGCGATAGGTGTGGCTGCGGCTGTCGGGCAGTATCTTGGACTGCGCTCCGCCTCGGTTCGCTAGCCAGAGCCATGTCACTGCCAGGCGATTGCGCGCTGGGAGGCAAGGGTCGTCGTGAAGCAGAGGGGTGAAGGTCTGGTGCGGATATCCGCACCAGACCTTTGCTGCCTAGTGGCGGCAACATACTCATTGCCGACGAGCAGGTTACCTTCCAGCCCAGCCCCGCCATCACGCTTCTCCGGCGGGTAGTGACCTTGTTTTTGGACAGAACAAAGGTGCCATCCCGAGACACTGGGATGACACCTTTGTTGTGGGCGCCTTCGGCCCAAAGCCTAATCGCTAACGTGCGTCAGCGATTGAAACTCACAGAGCGGCAACTGCCTTTGCCAGAGCGGACTTGCGGTTCGCTGCCTGGTTGCGGTGGATGACGCCCTTGGACACTGCCTTGTCAAGCTTGCGTGAGGCAACAACGAGTGCAGCAGAAGCTGCTTCCTTGTCGCCTGCCGCCACAGCCTCGCGTACCTTGCGGACGAGAGTCTTGAGTTCGGACTTGTAAGCGTTGTTACGCTGACGTGCGATCTCGTTGGTGCGGATGCGCTTGATCTGGGACTTGATGTTTGCCACTTTAGGACTTTCTTTTTGTTCGCCATTCGGCGAGCGGATAGGTCGTAGAAGGCGATTCCAGCGCCGGGACTGGGGTGGGGAACCCGTGGTGAGGCTCTGGAACGGTGCCCGCCGACCTTGACGGACACACAGGGAAAATCTTACCAACCCACCAGGCGCGATGAAAGAGCGCAAACCGCGCGGTGCCGTGATTTCGCCGACATTCCAGCTCGCGCTGCGCCGATCACCTCAGGTTCGCCAGCCTCGCCCACATCCCCCAACCATCAAAGGGCTGTTTTTGGTCCGGTGTCCCAGAAAATCTCTGGGACACCGGACCAAAAACAGCCCACCGACTTCCAACTCAAGGTGATGTTACGGTGCCAACCGCCTAGATCGTCGTCAAGCAGTGCGGGAAGGCCCTATCTGAACAACTAGCGGCGAACTGCAGCCATGGCCTTCACAACGCCTGTGAAGGTGACGCGATCCATGACCGCACCCTCGCGGCGCATGTGGTCCGGATGGACGCGGATAACGCGATCGAGTCGAATCTCCGAATCTCGCCCCTGGCTATCCCACGGACCAGAGCCAATATCGAGCCAGTCGCCATACCGGGCTCTGCTCTTGTCCTTCGAGGTCAGCATGAGGCCAAGTAGCCAGTCGCCATCGCGTCCAACTATGAGTGTGGGGCGGTCTTTGCCCTGGTTGAAGTCATCCTCATAGGGCACCCAGGTCCACACGATTTCACCGGGATCGGCGTCTCCGTCCATTGCGGGAGAGTATTCGGGGGTGACTGTGCCGGTGAAGTCGCCGGGGTAGGCGTCACTGAGTGGGGGAGTTGCGCCGGTGCTTCCCAGACGTTTGCGTGGACCTGGTTTCGCGCTGGAGTTCGGTTTGGCGTCGTTTTTCTTGCTTGACGACGATGCGGACGCCTTGGGTTTGCTCGGCGCGGGGGAGCCTGTGCCGCGCGGGGAGGTGGTGCCCTTCGGCTTGTGCGAGGTGCTGCTCTTCTTTGAGTCAACGAAGACGTCGAGGGCGATGCGCCCGAGCGTGCCGAGCAGATCTGTCCATTTGTTCTTAGCCACGCATCAAACCTAACTGGGAAGAGCGGGCAGACAAAACCCGCAGGTGGGGTGATAGGTGGTCGGTATCATACGTTTCTGCTTAAGAAAAAGGGCGCGAACATGGGAGAATATACGGCGTGACTCCCATCCCATCGGCGGCCAATCTGGCCCGCATTCAGCCCGCGGCGACTTCGCCTGATCTGTTGCGCAACTTCTGCATCATCGCGCACATTGACCACGGTAAGTCGACCCTTGCAGACCGTATGCTCCAGTTGACTGGCGTTGTCGACGCCCGTGCCATGCGTGCTCAGTACCTTGACCGCATGGATATTGAGCGTGAGCGTGGAATCACCATCAAATCCCAGGCTGTGCGTATGCCGTGGGAAGTTGATGGCCAGCCATTCGCGCTGAACATGATTGACACCCCCGGACACGTTGACTTCACCTACGAGGTGTCTCGCTCGCTCGCCGCATGTGAGGGCGCGATTCTTCTCGTTGACGCAGCGCAGGGTATTGAAGCTCAGACGCTTGCTAACCTGTATCTGGCAATGGAGAACGATCTGCAGATCATCCCCGTTCTGAACAAGATCGACCTGCCAGCCGCGCAGCCGGAAAAGTACGCAGAGGAACTCGCCGGTCTGATCGGCGTGGACCCTGAGGATGTGCTCAAGGTGTCGGGCAAGACAGGGGAAGGTGTCGAGGCCCTACTGGACCGGATCGTTGAGTTGATTCCAGCTCCGGTTGGTGAAGCCGATGCGCCAGCGCGCGCGATGATCTTCGACTCCGTGTACGACACCTACCGTGGTGTGGTCACCTACGTGCGTGTGGTTGACGGCAAGTTGAACCCGCGTGAGCGTATCCAGATGATGTCCACCAAGGCACAGCACGAGTTGCTGGAGATCGGTGTCTCCTCGCCGGAGGGCATTCCGACCAAGGGCCTTGGTGTGGGCGAGGTGGGTTACCTCATCACCGGCGTGAAGGACGTGCGTCAGTCCAAGGTTGGTGACACGGTCACAAACAACGCTAAGCCAGCCGAGGAGGCTCTTGGCGGCTACTCTGACCCCAAGCCGATGGTGTTCTCGGGTCTGTACCCGATTGATGGTTCGGACTACCCGGTTTTGCGTGACGCGCTCGACAAGTTGAAACTGAACGACGCCGCGCTCGTGTATGAGCCTGAGACGTCGGTGGCACTTGGCTTCGGTTTCCGCGTCGGATACCTCGGTCTGCTGCACCTTGAGATCGTGCGGGAACGCCTCGAACGCGAGTTCAACCTCGACCTGATCTCGACCGCCCCGAACGTCATCTATGACGTGCAACTCGAGGACAAGACGTGGGTTGAGGTGACAAACCCGTCTGAGTTCCCTGGCGGAAAGATCCTGGACGTTCAAGAGCCGGTGGCCAAGGCAACGATTCTGGCGCCATCTGAGTACATCGGCGCGATCATGGAGTTGTGCCAGGAACGCCGCGGCGACCTTCAGGGCATGGACTATCTGTCCGAGGATCGCGTGGAGATGCGCTACCAGTTGCCACTCGCAGAGATCGTGTTCGACTTCTTTGACGCACTCAAATCCCGCACCCGTGGGTATGCGTCGCTTGACTATGACGTGAACGGCGCCCAATCGGCTGCGCTCGTGAAGGTTGACATCCTGCTTCAGGGTGAGCGGGTGGACGCTTTCTCGGCCATCGTGCACAAGGATGCCGCCTACAGTTACGGCGTCAAGATGTGTGCCAAGCTCAAGGAACTCATCCCGCGCCAGCAGTTTGAGGTCCCGATCCAGGCGGCTATCGGTTCGCGGGTGATCGCCCGCGAGACGATTCGCGCAATGCGCAAGGATGTCCTGGCCAAATGCTACGGCGGTGACATCTCCCGTAAGCGCAAGCTGCTTGAGAAGCAGAAGGAAGGTAAGAAGCGCATGAAGACGATCGGAACCGTTGAGGTTCCAAAGGAAGCTTTCATCTCCGCTCTTACCAGTGAGCAGGGCGACTCCAAGAAGAAGTAGCCCGCCAGCAGTTCTTTACAAGGAAAGGTGACATGTCACCAGCACTTCCTGACGGAGAGTCCGTGCCACAGGACGGCTCGCTCCCCTCGTGGGTGGCCAGTGGCGCGGATTCTCGCGGTTTTGGCGTGTATGTGCACGTTCCGTTCTGTTCGGTGCGTTGTGGTTACTGCGACTTCAACACGTACACCGCAACGGAGTTGGGTGGCGGCGCAAGCCAAGTCAACTATGCCGACACCTCGCTGAAAGAAATTGACCTTGCACGCCACGTGATGGACCGTGCCGGGTTGCCCAGTCGTACCGCCAACACGGTGTTCTTTGGTGGGGGAACTCCCACGATGCTGCCAGCCACTCATCTGGCGAAGATCCTTGGCGGTATCAAGGATGCGTGGGGTCTGACCGAGGGCGCGGAGGTCACAACTGAGGCGAACCCCGATTCCGTGACTCCCGAATACCTGCGTACTCTCGCGCAGGCAGGGTTCACTCGCGTGAGTTTCGGTATGCAGTCGGCGGTTCCACATGTGCTTGCAACTCTCGAACGCACCCATGACGCCGCACGGATACCCGATGTCGTGAGTTGGGCGCGCGACGCCGGACTCGATGTTTCCCTTGACCTGATCTACGGTACTCCGGGGGAGTCGCTTGTGGACTGGCGCACCTCGGTTGAGACTGCCCTTGAAACCGGGGTCGAGCATATCTCCGCCTACGCTCTGGTCGTTGAGCAGGGCACCAAGATGGCTGCCCAGGTGCGGCGCGGTGAACTTGAGCTCCCCAGCGAAGACGACCAGGCCGAGAAGTACGAACTTGTGGACGACCTGCTGACCGCTGCTGGCTTCGAATGGTACGAGGTATCGAACTGGGCCAAACGTGTGGACGGCAGACTCAAGGCCTGTGAACACAACCTTGCGTATTGGCGCGGCGACGACTGGTGGGGAATCGGCCCTGGAGCGCACTCATATCTCGGTGGACCCGGAACAGGGGATACTGAGCCAGATGCCGGTATGCGCTGGTGGAATGTCAAACACCCCATCCGCTATGCGGCACTCCTTGAGTCCGGCGAGTCGCCGGCAGCCGGACGAGAACGCCTGACACCGGCCGAGGCTCACCTGGAACGCATCATGCTCCAGATACGGTTGAGTGAAGGCCTTTCGATTGCCGCGCTCTCCTCAGAAGCCAGGCAACGGGTTGCCGCGCACATCGCTTCTGGACTCGTTGAGCCGAAACCTGCTTTTGCGGGAACGCTCAAACTCACACGCACCGGACGTCTCCTCGCAGACACCGTTATCCGTGACCTGACCGATTAATGAACCTTTCTGAGTAACCTGCTGTGACTGCTACTGAACCACCTGTACTAACTCCTGCGACCGGTGTTCCCGCTGGGAAGACCGGGGTTGCCGGTTTGTCCAAACCCGCGAGAACCACGGTGCATCGCGCACCCCGGCTCTATGGCCTAGACTCGCTGCGTGCGATCGCCGTGTTGCTTGTTCTCGTGTATCACTTCTCGCCATCGCTGCTGCCCGGTGGGTTCATCGGTGTGGACGTTTTCTTTGTGCTGTCTGGCTTCCTGATCACCTCGCTGCTGGTGCAGGAATGGCAGGCGCGTAACGTCATATCCCTCAAGGATTTCTGGCGTCGCCGCGCCCGCCGTATTCTTCCGGCCCTCTTCCTGATGCTGGCGGTGATCGTTCCTGTAGCTGGTGTCATCGGCGGCGATATTCTGGCTGGCTTGCACGCCCAACTGCTTGGTGCATTCACCTTCTCAAGCAACTGGGTATACATCGCGACAGGCTCAACCTACGAGGCGGCTCTCACACCAGCGCTGCTCAACAACCTGTGGTCACTCGCGGTGGAGGAGCAGTTCTATGTGCTGTGGCCGCTCGCTGTGGTTGCCGGGTTTGTCTGGACCAAACGGTTGTCGCAACGTCGCTCACGCGCCGTGATAGTCGGTGTGACCTCCCTGCTTGCAGTGGTTTCGGCGGGTCTGATGTTCTTACTGTTCACGCCTGGGCAAGACCCGTCACGCGTGTATTTCGGCACCGACACGCACCTGTTCGGGTTGATGCTTGGTGCGGTCCTGGCGTTCGTGATGGTGCCGAATCCTGAGTTTGGCTGGCCGCGTCGTATCCCGTTGGCGGCACGGCTCACACAGCAGATTCCTGAACTTATTGTCCGAATCATCCACGCCGTTATTGCGCTGGCCGCGTTGGGTGTGATCGGCTATGCCTCGGTTGCCCTTGAATTCTCCGATGCGTTGACGTTCCGTGGCGGTCTGCTTGCGGTCGACGTTGCGACGGTCGTGCTCATCGCGGTGATCGTGTGTAACCAGCGTGCTGCCCACCCACTTGAGATCACGCCACTCAAGTGGGTGGGCAGGCGTTCATATGCGCTGTATCTGTGGCACTGGCCGGTTCTGGTCATCGTCGCGTTCCTCACCTCCGAGCGAGCTGCGGGTGCTGATTCGTCTCCGCTCACTTTCTTAGTTGCATTCGCGTTAACGGTCGCTGCAGCAGCCTTGTCATACCGCTTTGTCGAGCAGCCGGTTCTGCGCCACGGCGTGCGCGGTTCGCTCGCTCAGTTGGGCGGGTGGTTGAGCGGGCTGGTCACCGCGGTGACCGCACCGCGGGAACTGATTTCCGACGATCCGGCGGCTTTCTCCGCAACACGTAGTCGCGCCGTGGCTGGTGTTTTGACGGTTGTGGTGGCTGCCGCTGCCATTGTCGGAGGCTCAACCGCCGCGCTGACCCGAGTACCGGACGAGAACTCTATTGAGGCAAGCATCAATGATGGCGCCGATCTCATCCGTAAGGCTCAGGAGGAAGCCGAACGCGGTGTCAATGAATCTGGCGACGATGATGTGAGCGATGAGGAGCTTTTCGCCGACCTCGAAGAGGACGGCGACACCGTGGATGATGGATCTGGTGCTGCGGGGCACAATGATCTAGGCTCTTCCCAGCCAGATGGCGAGGACAACCCTGCTACCGAACCTGATGCACAGGAGACGGGTGTTCCTAACCCAGACACGGATACGGAAACCACTCCGAAGGAAACTGAACAGGATAGGGAATCTGCTGGACTCGTCGGCAAGAAGCCGAAGGGAAAGCAGGTGACCGTCATCGGTGATTCCGTGACGTTGGCCTCGGCCGATCCGCTCCTTAAATCGCTCAAGGGTGCGTACGTCGATGCAGAAGTGTCCCGGTTCTTGAGCGATGCTCCGAAGATCATGCGCAAGCTTAAGAAGAAGGATGACCTGCGTGATTTCGTCGTGGTGGCGCTGGCAACCAACTCGACCGCACGCGAGAAGGACATCGAGTCCATCCTCAAGGTCGCCGGCAAGCGCAAGGTCGTGTTCGTGACGGGCCACGCCGAACGTAGTTGGATCAAGGACACCAACAAGATGCTCAAGGAGGTCGCGAAGGAGCACGACAATGTCGTGGTCGCCGACTGGAGCAAAGCGATCAAGAAACACGAGAAGGAACTCGCCCGCGACGGCATTCACCCCGGCCCAAAGGGCGCCAAACGTTACGCCAAGGTGGTCGTGGAAGCGCTCAAGGTTGCCAACGCCTGATTGCTGCATACCTGAGTGTGTGGATGCTTCTGACTTCCGATGAGGCGTACTACCCTCCAAACGATGTTGCGGCCCTGCCGACACTGTTTCGCTGTTTTTACGTGACGGCGCCGACAGTGCCGCAACATCGAATTCCTGCCAATAGAGCGCGGTGCTTGATGTGTGAAGCATGTTTTCGAATGGAAGAACTCGGGGAACGCCGGTTCTTCCTGCAAGCACCTAATCGAATTTCTCTACTTTGTGTTTACATCCATAGATGTTGCTAAATCGGTCTGATCTGCGTTAACTTCGATCAATACACCTGAGCAGGGGGCATGGTGTGAAGCCTGTGGCACGTTGTAGGCAGATTCGATCGAATGAAGAACCGCGTTCGCTTTGCGAGTCCCAACATGCCGCCCCGGAATACACACAAGGACAGCTTGGTGCACATGACTTCTAGAGCACGTATTTCAAAGTTGATGCTCGTGCGGATCGCTGTTGCGGTGGTGGCGGTGAGCCTGCTGAGTCTGCACTTCAAACTTGAAATCGAGATGCTGGGAGTGCTGTCGTGGTTCGTCCCCACCGGGTACTTGCTTATATTCGAGCTCCCACGAGCGGCATGGAAACAAAACAATCCTGATCAGCAAGAGTGATTGACGTATGGGCTGCGCAAGTACGCGCAGCCCACACACTTTGATGCGTAATCATCGGTAATAAGTGTGACCGTGGGCAGCTTTGACCATAGGGTGCGGGAACGTTGGCGCTGTCCATGGTCGCATTGGTACCCTGGCTCCCGGCCAAGCGATCCCGTGGGCGGTGCTGCGTGGTAAGCGGCTAGGGTGCGGTGACGAAGTCGATGAGTTCCTCGACCCGGCCAAGCAGTGCGGGTTCAAGGTCCGTGTATGAGCGGACGGTACCGAGGATTCGTTGCCATCCCTGCGCCACATCTGCTTGGGTGCTGTGCGGCCAGTCGAGGTGAGCGAGAACGCCGACCTTCCACTCGACGCTACGGTCAATCGTTGGCCAAGCATCCAGTCCAACACGGGTAGGTTTCACGGCCTCCCATACGTCAACGTAGGGATGTCCAAGGATCTTGACGTTCTCGGAACCGAATCGGCTGATCACCGCTTGGGCGATGCGTGATTCCTTGGAACCCGATACAAGATGGTCCACGAGCACACCCACCTTGCGGCCAGGTTCGGGGTCAAACTCTTCGAGCACTTCTTCGAGATTGTCCACACCTTCGAGTAGTTCGACTACAACTCCCTCGTAGCGTAGATCATCGCCCCATACCTTCTCCACGAGTTCGGCGTCGTGTTTCCCCTCGACCCAGATCCGTGAACCACGAGCCACACGCGCCTTGTGGGGTCCTGCCGAAACGGAACCGGAAGCCGTACGAGATGGACCCGATGCCGTGGGTGCGGCCTTGCGTGGGGGAGTGAGGATGACCGGCTCGCCGTCTACCCAAAAGCCTGGGCCGAGGCGGAAGGTTCGGGTTCTTCTATTGCGGTCCTCAAGAACCACAACGTGCATTCCGCCGGACTTCTCGACCCGCACAACGGCGCCAACCCAGCCTGTCGTGATTTCCTCAACCACAACTCCGCGATCAGCCGGGAACTCCCTAACTGGTTTGGGCTTGTGGGCGCGCGGGGAACCGTTGCCCAGAACGTCGTTGGAATAGCGATCAAAACTCACCTAGGAACCATAACGTGTGCCAGGGCAGGAGCGTGCGCGTGACACGTCTCAGGCGATGAACTCCGCGTCGGTGGGGCGAAATTGGCCCGTGTGCACGCGCAAAGTACACGCATCCGGGCCAATTTCGCCCCACCGACGTGAAACCTCGTGAGGAATGCGTGCGGGGCCCCTCATACGTGAGACGTTCGCTGTGCGAGAGAGGTAGCGCGAATCACGCCTGGCTACTGGTAAACCTAAATTGGCACTCGCTAAGATGGAGTGCTAGAGCAGACGGGAGGGACAACATGTTAGCGGAACAGCGCCGACTGGAGGTTCTTCGCGCAATCGTCGAGGAATTCGTGCAAACCCGAGAACCAATCGGTTCGAAGGCGATTGCACAGCGTCATGGGCTTGGCGTGTCCTCGGCGACCATCCGTAACGACATGGCTCTTCTCGAGGAGGCAGGGCTGATCGCTCAGCCGCACACGTCTGCTGGACGCGTGCCAACTGACCTTGGCTACCGTGCTTTCGTGGACCAACTCTCCGAGGTCAAGCCGCTCTCAGGTGCTGAGCGCAACGCAATCAAGTTGTTCCTCGACTCCGCCGTGGACCTCGACGACGTTGTGCATCGAGCTGGTCGCCTGCTCGCACAGATCACCGGACAGGTGGCGATCGTGCAGTATCCGTCACTGCGTAAGTCCACGGTGCGCCATCTGGAACTGGTTCCGCTGCACTCGACCCGGCTGCTGCTCGTGGTGATCACCGATACGGGGCGCGTGGAGCAACGCAACGTGGAGATCAAGCCAAGCGAGCTGGCTGCCGGCGCTCTGCGCGTGAGTGAGAGCGATGGTCTCCCGCAGGACCACGTTGCCCGCGAACACGAGGAGGCCCTGTCCCGGATCAAGCTGTCGCTCAACGAGGCGGTGACGGGACGTCCCTACAGCGAACTCCTTGCTCAGCTTGAAACCCTTATCTTTTCCGTGCAGGAAGCGGACCGGATGCTACTGCGTCGGATTGCTGATGCTATCGCTGCGATTCTTGCAGAGGAAAACGATGACCGTATCGTACTTGCAGGAACCGCCAACCTAGCCCGCCACGGAGTGTCCAACCTGCGCCCGGTGCTTGAAGCGCTTGAGGAGCAGGTCATTCTGCTGAAGCTACTGTCCGAAATGGCTGATGACTCCGCTGGCGTCTCGGTGCGGATCGGGCACGAAACCCAGAACTCTGGTCTCTACGAAACCTCGGTCGTGCGCGCGGCCTATGGTTCGGGGGATCAACCGCTTGGCGCCATTGGGTCATTGGGGCCAACGGGAATGGATTATTCAGGAACAATCGCGTCGGTGCGTGCGGTTGCTCGTTATCTCACACGCATTTTGAGTAACTAATCGCGCGCCCCAGACGTTGATCCGTGACAGAACCTGTCACCAAAGAACACACAGAGAGATTTTCGTGAACGACTACTATGCCACCCTCGGTGTTGACCGTAACGCGTCTCCTGAGGAGATCAAGAAGGCCTACCGTAAACTCGCTCGCAAACTCCACCCAGACGTAGCTGGGCCGGATGCCGAGGAGGAGTTCAAGGACGTTCAGCGCGCCTACGATGTGTTGTCCAACCCTGACAAGCGTCAACAGTTTGATATGGGTGCTGACCCGAACGCTCCAGGTGGTGGCGGCATGGGTGGCGGCTTTGGCTTCCAGGACATCTTCGAGACGTTCTTTGGCGGCGGTCAGCAGCAACGTGGCCCGATCCCGCGTGCTCGCCGTGGCCAGGATTCGCTCATGCGGATCGACATCGATCTGTCTGAGGCGGCATTCGGCGTCACAAAGGACATCGAGGTTGACACGGCTGTCCTGTGCGGCACCTGTAAGGGGTCATGCTGCGCGCCTGGGACCAACGTGGCCACCTGTGGGGCGTGCCATGGTTCAGGAACAGTACAGCGCGTGGCTCGCTCGTTCCTCGGACAGGTGATGACAACCGCTCCGTGTGGCGTCTGTGAGGGCTACGGCACGATCATCCCGAGCCCATGCTCGGAGTGCTCCGGTTCGGGTCGCGTGCGTTCACGCCGTACCATCAAGATCGATGTTCCCGCTGGTGTCGAAACCGGTGTTCGGATCAAGATGTCCGGTCAGGGTGAGGTTGGTCCGGCGGGTGGCCCGGCCGGGGACCTGTACTTTGAGATTCGGGAGCGCAAGCACCCCATCTTCACCCGGCACGGTGACGACATTGCATGCACGGTTGAGGTGCCGATGACGGCTGCTGCGCTCGGCACGGTCTTGGAGATTGAAACTCTCGATGGCGTGCGCGAGGTCGACCTTGCACCGGGCACGCAGCCTGGTCAGATTATCACTCTGCGCGATCTGGGCATTGGTCACCTGCATGGCAGTGGCCGCGGTTCGTTGGACATCACCATTGACGTGACCATTCCGAGTGGGCTTGACGACGAACAGATTGAGTTGCTGCAAAGACTCGCCTCGCTGCGTGGTGAGGAGCGTCCCGCAGGCCGCGTTGCGGCGAATAGCAACGGTGTGTTCTCACGCCTTAAAGAGAAGTTGAGCGGACGCTAACTGAAATGAGCGCACCGGTATTTCTTGCTGAGGGGGAGGACCTCTCCGCGTACACGCCCGGCTCGGTCTTCGCCCTCGACGGTGAGGAGGGCCGTCACGCTGGAGTGGTGCAGCGCCGTCAGGTTGGCGAGCAGATCGACATCGTGGATGGTAAGGGCATGCGCCTGTGCACCACGATCGAACTGGTGAGCCAGGGGCACCTTGAACTTCGAGTAGACGCGGTGAACGCTGAACCCACCAGCGAGCATGAGTTTGTGCTCGTGCAGGCGCTTGCCAAGGGAGACCGTGACGAACTCGCGATTGAGGCAAGCACCGAGGTCGGCGTCGACGGTGTCGTACCGTGGCAGGCTGATCGTTCGATTGTTGTGTGGCGTGGTCCACGTGCGGCAAAGTCACACGCCCGCTGGCGTGCAACGATCCGTGCGGCAACCAAGCAGGCGCGCAGGGCTCGACTGCCGTTTGTCGAGCAGCCGGTGGATTCGAGGGCATTGACCCGACTCATCGAGCAGACTGTTCAGGATGGCGGAGCAGCGGTTGTGCTCCATGAAGAAGCATCGACGGGGATTGGAGCAGTTGAACTACCCGCCGGGAACGGTACTCCGGTGCGTGTTCTGTTGATCGTGGGTCCTGAGGGCGGCATGACGGAGCGTGAGGTCGAATCGTTCACGCAGGCAGGTGCCGTGCTCGGACGACTAGGCCCACACGTGTTGCGTACATCCACTGCCGGTCCGGTGGCGCTCTCGGTCCTGTCGCATTCGACGGGGCGCTGGTAGCCCACGCTGGGTGCTGTTGACCGTGATCCGTGTTGAGTAGGTACGGTGTTTCGGCGAGCGGGTCGGGCGTTTGACGGTCTATCGTGGGCACATGGCTAACTCTCACAACCCCACAGCAGACTGTATCTTCTGCAAGATCATCGCCGGTGAGTTGACGTCGCAGACTATCGCGGAAACTGACCGTGTGATCGCATTCCGCGACATTAACCCGCAGGCGCCACTGCATGCTCTCATCGTGCCCAAGCGACACTACGGCGACGTTGCCCAAGTTGCGGGCGCGGATCCTGAACTCCTCGCGGAGATGGTTTCTCTCGCGGATGAGGTTGCGTCGGAGCACGCGGATGGTCAGTTCCGGTTCATCTTCAACTCCGGCCCAAACGCTGGCCAGAGTGTCTTCCATGTGCACGGTCACGTTCTGGGCGGCACGAAGCTTGGCTGGAACCCCGCCTGATCCGCATCGCCTCCCTGCAGCGGGTATTCTCTGGTATCCCACACAACTTGTTGCAAGTGGGCTAGATCCAACTCGTGCTGCACAGAAGCTGCGGTTGGAGAAAACCGATGGGACTATTTCGGTCCGGGTGCGTATGAAAAGTTAGGGCACCCGGACGAAAAATGCCCCATCGAGGCTATGAAGTGAGGTATGCGTGCTGTGGGCCTAGGTGCAGCAGCCGAGGGAGTTTGGTGATGCTTCTAACGGATCTGATAATTGAGTCCGCATAGCGGTGGCCACGGACGTAAACTTGAAACTGCCAGTGCCATACACCTCACGCCTAGGAGCCCCGTCAAACATATGGCTGTACACGACGTACACCACGATTCCGCTCAACTATCTGCCGAGCACCGGATCGTGGTTCCACAGGACATCTCCATCTCGCTGCTCCTGGGCCCCGCGGATTCAGTACTCCGCGCAATCGAACAGGGCTTCCCATCCTTGGACTTCCACGTCCGGGGCAGCGCCATCACCATTTCCGGTCCGCAGGTTGACCTGACGCTGGCCGTGCAACTCCTTGAGGAACTGATCGAGGTTGTCTCGGATGGTACGCCCCTGACCCCTGACGTGGTGTCTCGATCGATTGCGATGCTTACCGATGCCGTGCCGACCCGGCCCGCAGACATCCTGTCGTTCAACATCCTCACGAACAAGGGACGCTCGATCCGCCCGAAGACCGTGGGTCAAAAACGTTATGTCGACGCAATCGAGACCAACACGATCACCTTTGGCATCGGTCCAGCAGGTACCGGTAAAACCTACCTTGCCATGGCCATGGCGGTTCAGGCGCTCCAGACCAAGAAGGTCAACCGCATCGTGCTGACCCGGCCAGCGGTTGAGGCAGGAGAACGGCTCGGGTTCCTGCCTGGCTCCTTGACTGACAAGATCGACCCATACCTCCGCCCGCTCTACGATGCACTGCGGGACATGATCGATCCCGAGGCTATCGCCCGCCTCATGGAATCGGGCACCATCGAGGTCGCCCCATTGGCGTACATGCGCGGTCGCACCCTGAACAACGCGTTCGTGATCCTCGACGAGGCCCAGAACACGACAAAGGAACAGATGAAGATGTTCCTGACCCGTCTGGGCAACAACTCCAAGATGGTTGTGACCGGTGACATCACTCAGATCGACCTTCCGGGTGGAACCGTATCCGGGCTACGTATCATCGAGGACATCCTTTCCGGGGTTGAGGATATCGAGTTCTGCCACCTCGGTGCAGGGGACGTTGTCCGACACTCACTCGTATCCCACATCGTCAGTGCCTACGAGCGCTGGGATGTTTCCTCACTCGCGGGACATCAGCCTCGCACCAGTACACGCAGCGTGGCCCGTCACGGCGCACAGGAGAAAGGCACAGGAAATTGAGCATTGAGGTCATCAACGAGTCGGACTACGAGGTCAATGAGGCTGAGTTTGCCGACCTCGCCAAGTTCGTCTTCGAGGCAATGCACATCCACCCCCTGTGCGAACTGTCCATCAAGTTGGTCGACACCGACACCATGAGTGACTATCACGTGCGGTTCATGGATATCGAGGGACCAACCGACGTCATGTCGTTCCCGATGGACGAACTGGTTCCCGGCAGTCCCGAGGACCCAACCGAACAGGGTATGCTCGGCGACATTCTGCTGTGCCCAGCGGTTGCCGTGACCCAGGCTCAGGCTGCAGGCCACTCAACCATTGAGGAACTGCTGCTGCTCACGACCCACGGCATCCTGCACCTACTTGGGTATGACCACCAGGAACCCGAGGAGGAAAAGGAAATGTTCACACTCCAGCGCCACCTGCTGCTCACCTTCTTGGCCTCGAAACACTCATGAACCTCTTCAGCGATGCCCCGGTCGGCGCACTCATCGTCTGCGCGATACTCGGTATCGCGCTCGCAGCGCTGCTGTCTGCGGGTGAGGTCGCCGTGGTCGGGGTATCGCGTGCAGCGCTCGCGGAAGCCAGCGCCAAGAAACCGGAGCGATCTAGACGACTGGCTCTGCTCGCGGAGAATCGGGCACAGGTTGCCGCGATTTCCTCGTTTGCCCGCATGGTTGCGGAGATGTTCGCGACTGCGTGTATCACGGTCACCTATGCCGCGTTTTTCGACGAGTGGTGGCTGGTGGTTCTCCTCTCGGTGCTCTCAAGCGTGGTGGTGGCTCTTTTGCTGGTGCGGATATCTCCGCGCACGCTTGGCCGCCACAATCCCGCAGGCGTGTTGTCCGCGCTGTCCTTGCTGTTGTTGGTCGTGTATCGAACGCTCAGATGGATTGGTCCGCTGACCCGTGCAGCCCGTATTCCAACCGAGGTGGAGACCGAGCATCAACTGAGGCAGTTCGTCGAGCGGGTTGAGGACTCATCGATCATCGAGCAGGAGGAGCGCGACATGCTCCGCTCTGTGATCGAACTGCACGACACTCGGGTTTCCGAGGTCATGGTCCCGCGCATTGACATGATCACGATTGAGGCCGCGACGCCGCTCGCCAAAGCACAGAACCTGTTTGTACGTTCTGGCTTCTCCCGTGTCCCGGTCGTGGGCGAGTCTACCGATGAGGTGGTGGGTGTGCTGTTCTTCAAGGATGCGGCGCGCGTTCTGCTCAACTCCTCGGACCCGGACTCCAAGACCGTTGCAGATGTCATGCGACCCATCCGGTTCTACCCTGAGACCAAGCCTGCTGATGATCTTCTACGCGAGATGCAGGCAACCCATCAGCACATCGCCATGGCTGTAGACGAATACGGTGGCGTTGCGGGTCTGATCACGATCGAGGACATCCTCGAGGAGATCGTGGGGGAGATGGTGGACGAGCACGACACAGAGGCACCAAGCATTGAGGACTTGGGCGATGGCGTGTACCGCGTCCCTGCTCGGCTCTCACTCGATGGCCTTGGTGAGCTCTTCGACATCGAACTCGATGACCCGGACGTTGACACGGTTGCGGGTCTTCTCGCGAAGGCGCTCGGCAAGGTTCCGCTGGCGGGGGCGTCCGCGGAGGTCGAGCACCTACGAATCTCGGCCGACCAGTTTGCGGGCCGCCGAAAACAACTCATCTCGGTGCTCGTCGAAAAGCAAAGAACACACATTTCCGACGAGCCGGGTCAGTCCGGAGAACTCGTCACCCAACCAGCGGGGCAGTACCCGTCAGACCAGCGCGGCTCGGGCCGCGCAGAAAAGGATGCGTAATGGCGCAGAAAAACCAGCCACTGGATGTCGAACACCGCTCGGGGTTCGCGTGCTTTGTGGGCAGACCCAACGCAGGAAAATCGACCCTGACCAACGCGCTTGTAGGGCAGAAGGTCGCCGTTACCTCCAACAAGCCGCAGACCACCCGGCACACCATCCGCGGTATCGTGCACCGCCCCGACGCCCAATTGATCCTCGTGGACACACCGGGACTGCACCGTCCACGCACGCTGCTCGGTGAGCGACTCAACGACCTCGTGAAATCGACCCTCTCCGAGGTGGATGTGATCGCGTTCTGCCTCCCAGCAGACCAGAAGATCGGGCCCGGAGACCGTT
Source organism: Populibacterium corticicola (assembly GCF_042683685.1). Lineage (NCBI taxonomy): Bacteria > Bacillati > Actinomycetota > Actinomycetes > Micrococcales > Jonesiaceae > Populibacterium > Populibacterium corticicola. The sequence goes on from NZ_JBHUOP010000001.1 coordinate 250,551, forward strand.
ACATAGCGGGCGAACTCGCCAAAATCAACGAGAAGAAACACCGCACACCAATCATCGCGGTTGTGACAAAAGCGGACCTCGTGGATCGCGAACGCATGACCGAGCACCTGCTGGACGTGAACCAACTCGGAGACTTCGCGGACATCGTGCCGGTCTCAGCGCAGGACGGCTACCAGGTTGACACCCTCTCCGATGTCCTCGTCTCGCACCTGCCTGAGGGCGGTGAATTCTATCTCGACGGCGAACTCACCGATGAACCGGAATCCGTGATGATCGCTGAACTCATCCGCGAGGCCGCACTCGAAGGCGTGCGCGACGAACTGCCGCACTCACTCGCCGTCGTAGTGGATGAAATTAACGAGCGCGACAAGAAAAAAGACGGTATGCCCATGGTGGACGTACACGTGTCCTTATACGTGGAACGCGACTCTCAGAAGGCGATCGTCATCGGCAAGGGCGGCTCACGTCTACGGCATGTGGGGAGTCAAGCCCGTGCGGGAATCGAGGCATTACTCGGTGCTCGCGTGTATCTTGATCTTCGAGTAAAGGTCGCCAAGGACTGGCAGCGAGACCCGAAGCAGTTGCAACGCCTCGGATTCTAGTCTGCCTGGATTTGCGGCTATCCGTCCTGCCACGCATGCGCAATGGCAGGACGGAACACTTGCCAAAGCATGTGTCGTGCAAGCGCGTGAAGCGCGTGTGGGGCACGAGCCAAAGCACAAACGGAGGAAAGCCCTATGACCAACCTGTCAGCGCCAACAGGCGCGATCGACACCCCACGCACGAGTCTGAAGGAGCGGTTCGCTTCGGTACCAGAGGGCGACTACGTTCGCGACGTACTCGCACTCCTGCTCTTTGCCACCTCACTGGTGCTCCCCACAAGCTATCTAGCAGCCGACGCCCCGCAAAAGGACGCGCTGTTCATCGGCGCGATCGCGATCTCCGCGATCGCACTCGTATTCCCGTATGCTGCCCGATTCGGCTTGCTTCCCGCCACCTGGACCGTCGCGCGGACCAGAGCTATACGACTCCTGCTCGCTGTCCCGTTTGTCTTGCTTTACCTGTGGTACGCGGTTGGCGCACACCTGTTCACCGACGACGCCCCTCTCGGGATTGGTGCGTCCTTCGCTCTCGCTGGGGCCGGCGTGGCGCTGAGCGCGCAGGCGCGCGCGAGTGAACTCGGCCCGATTGATCGTGACCGTAGCCCAGCCTCAACCGCACGCTTCTTCGCGCTGATCCTTGCTGCTCTCATCGCTATTGGGTACATCGGGTCCGCCATATTCATCGCAACGCAGACGGACGGTAAAGCGACCGCACTCGTTTTGACCTTCATCCTCGTTCTTGCAGGTGGAGCTGCTGTCGCGGTACCTGCACTCGCGGCAGTCTTCAAGCACACGCGTGCCTGGATTTCGCTTGCCACCGGATATGCGATAGCGATCACGGCGTTCCTCTACCTCACCGCGAAGGACCCGGCCAGCGTTGTCCCGAAGTTTGAAACCGCACAGTTCTATGGGCCGCTGGCAACGCATCCTGTGGCACTGACCGTGGGACTTGGGCTCTTCCTGTTCCCGGCTTTTGCAGCCGTGGTCTCCGCACCGGCCTTTGCACGGGTGGCACGCCGCAGCAGCGACCTCGAACAGCGTCTCGACCTCGCGGCAATCGTGCTACGCACGATGGCGCTTCTCGGCGCCCTGTTCGCACTTGTGCATGCAGGTTATGCAGTGCTCGTGCCCAGTGATGAACTACGCGCGTATGGTGACGGATTCCTTGCCGACAACATCGCGGCGGCGCTCACCGGTGTGGTCATCGTGGTTGTCGCGCTCATCGCGTTGCGTTCGTTCAACCGCAACCCTGGCACATCACGTGCTCCCATCACCGTTGCGCTGGTGCTCTCGGCCATCCTCGCACTGGTTCTGAATGCGTTGTCACCGTTTACAGGCTTGGGTATCGGTCAACTACTCCTGCTCCTCGCCATCCCAGCGATCGGTGCCTACGCTCTCATCGGCAACAAGTCATCGCGTGATTTCTTTGCCGAAGCCTCCAAGACCCGCCCGGAACCACGACGCGACGCCTACGAGTGGACGGCGGCAAGCGTGGTGCCCCGAGCTGAGGTGCTTGCGGCTCCTGCCAACGGTTCCCCGGCAACACCAACACGGGTCTCGTCAGCACCGGCTGGACGCCGCAGTGAATCCTTTGCTCCCGCTGGTGGAACCACAGGCGCTGTAGCTGCTGTCGCGCCAGTGAGCGGCGCTTCGCCAGACGTACCAGCGACGCGTTCCTCGGAGCAGCGCGAGGCCTCGGTTTCGTCCCCTGTGTCCGGTGACTCCGCGTTCTCTCCAACGACAGGCGGTGCCCCTGCTCTCTCCGAGCCAGTCGCACCTGGGGCCGCAGAACCAGCGCCGGTCGGCGTGACCCGCACGAGCATCCACCAGATGGGCGGCGAGAATATCGATTCGGTTCAGTCCGCGAGCCCGCACAGCGAGGCAACGCAGGTTATTGGAGAGGTCCCCGACGACGCAACGGTGACTGCTTCGCGTGTGGCCAACAGTCGCAACTCGGAAAGCGCTCCGACGGAGACCATCTCTCGAAGCGAGGTATTGGGACTCGAGGAAGCTACGACTGGATCCACCGTCTCAGCCCACGGCTATAGCGAGGCTGAGGCTCTGGACCCGGCAACACCGGCAATTGTCTTGGCGAAGATCGCGGAACTCGCACCAGAGTTACGCCCTGCGTTGGCCAAGAACCCGTCCACCTACCCTGCGTTGATTGAGTGGCTCGGTCAACTCGGTGATCCGGCCGTGGACGCCGCACTCGCGCAACGCGGCCACTGACAGCACGACACCTACCTACGGGCGCCCGTTCTTTGGAATGGGCGCCCGTTTGCGTGCCGAAAGATGTACAGTAGAAGACGTGCATGGCATTAAGCGGGCTTTCCTACTCCTTCTGTGCCGCGACGAGGCTTAGTAAGCCGGTCACTCGTCGCGGTGGTCGTTGTGCCGGCTAACAGGGGTTTCATCCCCTCCACAAGCCCAGAGCACCCACGAAGGAAAGCGAACAATGAACGCTTTGACATCCGCACAAAAACCATCTGGAATGCCCGTACACAAGTACGTCCCGTTTCAGCAGCAGATCAAGGTTGATCTGCCAGACCGCACCTGGCCGGACAAGGCCATTACCAAAGCACCTCGCTGGTGCGCAGTAGACCTGCGCGACGGAAACCAGGCACTCATCGAACCAATGGACCCTGAGCGCAAACTGCGTATGTTCAAGTTGCTGGTGCAGATGGGCTACAAAGAAATCGAGGTTGGATTCCCCTCCGCCTCGCAGACCGACTTCGACTTTGTGCGTCTCCTCATCGAGGATGGGCACATTCCAGACGACGTTGTCATCCAGGTTCTGACCCAGTCGCGTGAGCACCTCATCGCCCGTACCTTCGAGTCGCTCCAGGGTGCCAAGCAAGCCATCGTGCACCTGTACAACTCCACCTCGATTGTTCAGCGCGAGGTGGTGTTCCGCAAGGACAAGGCGGGCATCATCGACATCGCACTTGAAGGTGCGAAACTGTGCCGCAAGTTCGAGCACACCATCCCAGACACCGATGTGTACTACGAGTACTCACCGGAGTCCTACACGGGAACCGAACTCGAGTTCGCGGTTGAAATCTGCAACGCCGTCCTCGAGGTACTGGAGCCAACCCCTGACCGCAAGGTCATCATCAACCTGCCCGCAACGGTCGAGATGGCAACGCCAAACGTGTATGCCGACTCGATTGAGTGGATGAACCGTCACCTGGCCTTCCGTGAGAACGTGGTGCTCTCACTGCACCCGCACAACGACCGGGGTACTGCGGTTGCGGCTGCGGAACTCGGCTACCAGGCCGGTGCTGACCGTATCGAGGGGTGCCTGTTCGGGAACGGCGAGCGCACCGGAAACGTAGACCTCGTGACCTTGGGAATGAACCTGTTCTCGCAGGGAATCGATCCTGAGATCGACTTCTCTGACATCGACAACATTCGTCGCACAGCCGAGTACTGCAACCAGATCCCGGTCCACGAGCGGCACCCATACGCCGGGGACCTCGTGTTCACCGCATTCTCCGGATCACACCAGGACGCAATCAAGAAGGGCCTTGAATCGATGCAGACCAAGGCCGACGCTGCGGGCAAGACCGTGGACGACCTTGTCTGGGCGGTTCCGTACCTGCCGATTGACCCGAAGGACGTTGGCCGCTCGTATGAGGCGGTTATCCGCGTGAACTCCCAGTCTGGTAAGGGCGGCATCGCCTACCTGCTCAAGACTGAGCATTCCCTGGACCTGCCACGCCGCCTGCAGATCGAGTTCTCCCGCGTGGTCCAGAACGTGACAGACACTGAGGGTCGAGAAGTCAGCGGAAACGACATCTGGAACATCTTCGTGGATGAATACCTGCCTGCTGATCCCGCGAGCGAGGAACTGAGCAACTGGGGTCGGTTCGTGCTGCAGGGCACCCGCGTCAGCTCACATCATGGTGAGTCCGACACGCTCGAGGTGGACCTCACCGATAACGGCGAGGAGTTTACCCTTCGGGGCACTGGAAACGGTCCTATCGCCGCTTTCATTGCAGTTCTTGCAGGACATGGCGTGGACGTTAAGGTCTTGGACTACACCGAACACGCACTGTCTGAGGGCGGCGATGCCCAGGCGGCGGCCTATGTTGAGTGCAAGGTCGGAGATGAGATTCTCTACGGTGTGGGTATCGACCCATCCATCACGACCGCCTCGCTCAAGGCGATCGTGTCCGCGATCAACCGTGAGGGCCGTAGCCACCAGCCAGAGGTTCAGAACTGACGTCTGAGCTCTAGGTCCACCGTCTTGAGCGCTGGTGGGCGCCTGCCAGAACGAGAAAGGGGCGTGGAACCACACATGTGTGGTTCCACGCCCCTTTTTGCTATGCACCTGCCTTGTACCCTTCGCCCATCTGTCAGGTTTCGCGACCCACCTAAAACTGTCGTAGTTAGGCATGATGGCTCGCCACGACAGTTTTTGACGTGGTCGCGGGCGAAGGAAGCGAGACGATATGCCCGCCCATTGCTGCGCACCTCCAGACGTGCTTTGAGCGCACTCATCATGCCCTGGCTGCTCTGAACGTGTAGAAATTACTTCTCTGTGAGGGTAGTTGCCCCTCACAGAGAAGTAATTTTCTACACATTGAGTCAAACGCACACTATCTCGCTAGCCAGATATGTCCTGACTACTGGTTCACGTGGGTGGCAGTGACTTTTCCCTCGGCTTGAAATATGGAGTATTTTCCAGTGAAGGCTTGTGGGCGTGAATACTCTATGGTGAGCAACTACGAGAAGGCATCCACCATGGGTATGAGATCAGACGTGTTGTATCTGGACGTTTGGCCTGACTGGCGGGTGACGAGTGGTGAGGTTTTGTGAGGCTTGAGTGGATCGAGTGTGGGCAGCAGGTACTCAGGTGAGAGAATAGATGCATGCCGCTGTACCGTGACGATGCCATCGTGATGCGCGCCCAAAAGCTCGGGGAGGCGGACCGCATCATCACGCTGCTCACGCGTGAATATGGAAAGGTCCGTGCCGTAGCCAAGGGCGTACGCCGAACCTCCTCGAAGTTTGGTGCCAGGCTCGAACCCTTCATGCACATCGACGTGCAACTCAATGAGGGCCGCAACCTCGACATGATCACGCAGGTTGACACGATTGGCGCCTATGCCAAGGCGATCTGTGAGGACTACACCAAGTACACGGTCGGCGGAGCGATCCTTGAGACCGCGGACAGGCTGGTAGTCGCAGAACACGAGCCAAGCACGCAACAGTACTGGCTACTTGCGGGCGCGCTACGTACTCTCGCCGAGGGAAACAAACCACCGGAACTGATCCTAGACTCCTACCTCCTGCGGTCATTCGCGGTGGCGGGGTATGCACCATCTTTTGAGGACTGCGCGCGCTGCGGTGCACCGGGGCCGCACCGGGCGTATTCGCTGCCTCAAGGCGGTGCGGTCTGCCAAGACTGCCGTGCCCCAGGTTCGGCCTCGCCTGCGCCGCAGACGTTCCAGTTGCTCTCCGCCCTACTGAGCGGAGACTGGGACGCGGCGTTGCGCACTGACGTGAGGACTCGTCGTGAAGCAAGCGGCCTTGTGGCCGCATTCTGCCAATTTCACCTAGAACGCACCATCCGCTCACTGCGCATGGTTGATCGAGTAGGACAGTAGATCTCATGAATCAACGCACCCCGGTTGCGCCGCCACCGCACCCGTCCGGCGAAGTTGCCCCGAACATTCCGCGTGAGTTCGTGCCCAAGCACGTTGCTATCGTGATGGATGGAAACGGACGCTGGGCCAACCAGCGTGGGCTGCCGCGCACGGAGGGACACCGGGCTGGGGAAGCATCGCTGCTCGATGTGATGGCGGGAGCCATTGACATAGGTATTCAGCATGTATCGGTGTATGCGTTCTCAACTGAGAACTGGTCACGGTCACCCGAGGAAGTGCGCTTCCTCATGGGCTTCAACAAGGACGTGCTGCGCCGTCGCCGTGACATCATGAACGAGTGGGGCATCCGCGTGCGATGGTCTGGACGCAGGCCAAAGCTGTGGCGATCGGTTATCAAGGAGCTCGAAACGGCCGAGGAGATGACCAAACACAACACCACGTGCACGCTCAACATGTGCGTGAACTACGGGGGCCGAGCGGAGATCGCCGATGCCGTAAGCGCGATAGCGCGAGACGTGGCGGCAGGACGGCTCAATCCCAACCGCATCAACGAGAAGACCATCGGCCGATATCTTGATGAGCCAGACCTACCGGATGTCGACCTGTTCCTACGTTCGTCGGGGGAGCAGCGGATCTCCAACTTCATGCTGTGGCAGTCCGCCTATGCGGAGATGGTGTTCATGGATGAGCCATGGCCGGAGTTCGACCGCCGCAGGTTATGGCGTGCCGTCGAGATCTACGCGCAGCGAGACCGCCGCTATGGTGGCGCGGTGGACAAGCCGGTATCCCGATAACCTCCAGCCCGTGGGAGATAGTACGGTTTCCTTTGTTTCGCCCAACAAAAACTTACGCGATACGGAGAAAACGGTGCTTTCAGCGGGAGTTCCGTGAGCGTTCGGGCGCGGACGTGGGCGCTGGCGTTGGAACACCCGTAACTCCAGCCGCCGTTGAATCGGTGAGTGCCGAGCCATCAGTTGATACCGGGGCCGACTCAGCCGCAGCGACACGCCGCCTACCGCGCACACGCACAACGTAGAACACGATCCCAACGACAACCACGAGAATCGCCGTAGCGCCAATAGGCGAACCTGCTGCAGCAGTCAAAGCCGCCGTCCAGGCAGCCCAACCGATTGTCGCGTAGATGATTGCGTGTGCGATGCAGCCGAGCAACATCGGCCAGAGCCACACGAAGAAGCGCATCTGGGCGAGGCCAGCGGCAACATTGACGATCGTCTTTGTGCCGGTCATGAAAAACGAGAAGAACACCGCGGGAAGCCCCCAGCGTTCGAGCGTGCGAGATCCACGTCCCTCGCCGGTGCGCCGGATGGACTCTGCGATACGGCGCATGCGGGGATTTTTGATGTCTGTCCGCTTGAGCGACATGTAGCTGACATACCGGGCGATCCAGTAGAACACCTGGGTGCGGATGAACACCACGGTGAAGAAGAACAGGAAAAGCTGGATGACCGGGGTGTCGTCAACTGAGGGCATCGGGGTGGATCACTCCATGCAGGCTTGGCAGGTGCCAAACAGTTCGATGGTGTGTTCGATGTTGGAGAACCCGAATGAGGCGCCGACACGCTGTGCCCAATCCTCAACCGTGGGGCCGTCGATCTCGACGGTTTTGCCGCAGGAACGGCACACCAAGTGGTGGTGGTGTTCGCTGCGTTCGCACTCACGGAACAGCATTTCGCCGTCGGAGGTGCGTAGCACGTCGAGTTCTCCGGCGTCGGCGAGGTTCTGCAGGGTTCGATAGACGGTTGCGAGACCTGCGGAGTGACCGTTTTCGCGCAGCAGGTCGTGAAGTTGCTGCGCGGACTTGAAGTCGTGGGTTGCGGCAAGCAGTTCAGCGATCGCTGCACGCTGCTTGGTCATTCGTTGCACGTATCTGGCTCCTTGATTCCTGCTTCCGCCAACGCTACATCATCTGGCACGTCAGGGTGTGGGTCGTGGCCGATGTGCTGGGACTTGGTCAGGACTGCCCGCACGAGTGCAACCACGACGTACACGATAACAGCCAACACTACGATCGTAGCGCCAGGGGAGAGCGGAACCCAATAGGTGATGGACAGTCCGCCGACCGTCACGAGAACACCGATCACCATCGCGATGCGCATCGTGGTCTTGAATGATGCGGTCATGAGTTGGGCCACAGCCACGGGGAGGATCATCAACGCGGACACAAGCAACAGGCCGACAACCCGCATCGACACGGTGACGGTCAGTGCTGCGATCACGGCGATGGCCAGGTTTGCGGTGCGCACCGGAAGGCCTGATGCGCGGGCGAACTCTTCATCGTGTGACACCGCAAAGAACAGGGAGCGCAGGCCAACACCAACAGCGATGATGACCGCTCCAAGTCCCGCGATGAGCACGAGGTCGAGTTGTGTGACCGTTGAGATGGAACCGAACAGGTAGGCCATGAGGTTCGCGTTGGTTCCACCGGCAAGGCCGATGAGCACGACACCACCTGCGATACCCGAGTAGAACAGGATCGCCAGAGCGACATCGCCGGAGGTCTTGCCGCGTTCGCGCACGAGTTCGATCGCAACCGAACCGATAATCGCCGCAACCACGGCACCGGGAATGGCGAGGGCATCGCGCTCCACGAGTCCCATTGCCGCACCGATGATCCAGCCGAGGGCGACACCGGTGAGCGCCACGTGACCGAGGCCGTCACCGAGCAGGGACAACTTTCGTTGCACGAGGTACACGCCCATGACCGGGGCGGCGAGGCCCACGATGAACGCAGCGATCAGCGAGCGCTGCATGAGCGGGTCGGTGAACAGAGCCGCGATCTCAGAAAAGAATGTCATGATTCGAATCCTGTCTCGGCGATCAGCGGCGAGCCCTCGGGGGTGAATCCCTCATGCGGGTGGACATGCTCGTGGTCATCATGCGCGTGATGGTCCGCAGCACGCAACGCCGCGCCGTCGTGCACGATTTTGCCATGCCGCAGCACGACGGTGCGGGTGATGAGCGGTTCGAACTCACCGAGTTCGTGCAGCACCACAACAATGGTTTTACCGTCGGCGACAAGACGCTCCAACGTCTGCGCGAAGGCGACCTGGCTGGGGCGGTCCACCCCGGCGACCGGTTCGTCGAGAACCAGCAGGTCTGGCTTGCGCACGAGCGCGCGTGCGATCAGCACGCGTTGTTGCTGGCCACCTGAAAGGTGCGCCATGGTGGTGTCAAACCGCTGTTCAAGACCCACCTGGCCAAGCGCTTGGCGCGCAAGTTGCCTGTGTCCGCGCGGCAGTCGCAGACGACCGCCATACAGCAGTCCCGAGGACACAATCTCTCCCGCGGTCGAACCCATGCCCGTCGCTGCAGCGACACGCTGCGGCACGTATCCTAGACGCTGCCAGGGTACGGAGGCGCTCAATGGCTCGTCGAAAAGTGTGACCGAACCCCTTGTTGCTGGAACGATTCCCGTCAGCGTGCGTACAAGCGTGGACTTGCCGGAGCCATTGGCTCCGAGCAGTGCCACAACCTCGCCCTCACCGACCTCAAAGTCAATCCCGCGTAGGATGTGGCTGGCCCCGATCTGCACGTGCAGATCGGTGGCCCTCATGATGATATTGCGGCTCATTCGCAGAGCATACCTGCCTTAAGGGCAATCAGGTTTGACTGCATGACGGAGAAGTAGTCTTGCGTGTCGTCGACCAATCCTTCGAGGGGGTCGAGTACGGCTGTCTCAATACCCAGGTCGCTTGCTAGGGTTTGCGCGACCTTCGGGCTGGTGAGGGTCTCGAAGAAGATGGTCGTGATGCCGGTGTCCGCGATGGTGGCACGGATTTCGCGGATCTTGGCTGGGCTTGGCTCGGCTTCGGGATCGATTCCCGAGATGCCGATCTGCTTGAAATCATACTTGGCTGCGAGATACCCGAATGCCTCGTGGGTGACAACAATCGTGCGGTTTTGGCAGGTTGTGCTCAACTCGTCTGCGTACTGCGCATCAAGCGCAGTCAGATTGGCGACGAGTGTGGTTGCGTTCGCCTCATAGGTTGCGGAGTTGTCGGGGTCGAGTTCGCTCAGTTCGTGGGCGATGTCCTGCGCAGTGGCCGCGAGTAGCGTTGGGTCGAGCCAGAAGTGTGGATCGGTTGCGCCGTGGTCATGACCGTCGTGCGAGTCGGCGTGCTCCTCATCTGCGTGGTCGTCGTCGGTGTGCTCCTCATCCACGTGATCCTCTGCATCATGATCTACGTGCTCATCATCGCTTGAGTGATCGTCGGCGTCCTCATCGTGGGCGTCGGATGCGGGGCCTTCCGCGTGAACTGAAGCGTCATAGACGTGCTCGGGGTTGCGTGCCTCGATCGCCTCGTCGACGGCCTTTTGGAAACCGGCCTGGTAGACGATCAGGTCAGCGCTCGAGATGGAGCGAGTGTGCGCTGGGGAGAGTTCGAGGTCGTGCGGCTCAGCTCCTTTCGGGGTGAGGGATTCCACCGTGACGAGGTCGCCGCCGATCTGCTCGGTGACAAACTGCAGCGGGTAGAACGAAGCGAGCACATTCAACGTGCTGGCATCCTGTCCGTTCTCTTCGGAGGATGGGGTGGTGCAGGCGGTCAGCGCAAGCGCAGCGGCGGCGCTCAGGGCTAGGACGTGCAGGGAACGCTTCTTGATGTTCATGAGATCCATTATCAATAATTCTGGGGTTCTACGTCAAAACGTCGTTCGTCACACCCTCATCCCTGCACCCGTCAGCCCGACACCGTCCACAAGCCAAGACCTTAGGTATTACATGGCGTAACACGGTAGGCTTGTGTACTTGCATGGAACGCATTGCACCCCATGCGCTTCATTCGCCACCGCGAGCCACGCGGGGCTGTATCTAATTGATGGAGTGATCATCTTGGCCGCTGCGCCTTCACGTCTCGACAACGTCATCTCGCTTGCAAAGCGTCGTGGATTCGTCTTCCAATCCGGTGAAATCTACGGTGGTTCCCGTTCCGCCTGGGACTACGGGCCACTCGGAGCCGAACTCAAGGAAAACATCAAGCGCCAGTGGTGGCAGTCGATGGTCCGCGGACGTGAGGACGTCGTCGGAATCGACTCCTCGGTCATCCTGCCACGCAAGGTCTGGGAAGCCTCCGGCCACGTTGCCGTGTTCACCGACCCACTCGTTGAGTGCACCGCCTGCCACAAGCGCTACCGTGAAGACACCCTCCTCGAGGAATTCGAGTTCAAGAAGGGTCGCAAGCCCGAGGGCATGAGCGACATCGTCTGCACCAACTGTGGCAAGAAGGGCGAGTGGACCGAACCTCAGAACTTCTCCGGCCTGCTCAAAACCTACCTCGGCCCAGTGGACAACGAAGAAGGCCTGCACTACCTGCGCCCAGAAACCGCGCAGGGCATCTTCGTGAACTTCTCCAACGTCCAGACCGCATCGCGCATGAAGCCGCCATTCGGTATCGGACAGATCGGTAAGTCGTTCCGCAACGAGATCACCCCGGGTAACTTCATCTTCCGCACCCGCGAGTTCGAACAGATGGAACTCGAGTTCTTCGTGAAACCGGGAACCGACGAGGAATGGCACCAGAACTGGATCGACGCCCGCCGTGACTGGTACGTTGACCTCGGAATCGACCCAGAGAACCTGCGCCTGTACGAGCACCCACAGGAGAAGCTCTCGCACTACTCCAAGCGCACCGTCGACATCGAATACCGCTTCGGCTTCACCGGTGGCGAATGGGGCGAGCTCGAGGGTATCGCCAACCGCACCGACTATGACCTCAAGACCCACTCCGAGGTATCAGGTAAGGACCTGTCGTACTTCGACCAGGCCGAAGGTGAGCGCTACTACCCATACGTGATCGAGCCAGCCGCTGGTCTGACCCGTTCCCTCATGGCGTTCCTTGTTGAGGCATACACCGAAGACGAGGCCCCAAACACCAAGGGTGGCGTGGACAAGCGCACCGTACTCAAGCTCGACCCACGTCTCGCACCGGTCAAGGCAGCCGTCCTGCCTCTGTCGCGTAACGCAGACCTGTCGCCAAAGGCCAAAGCGCTTGCGGCTGAACTGCGCAAGTACTGGAACGTTGAGTTTGACGACGCAGGTGCCATCGGTCGCCGTTACCGCCGTCAGGACGAGATCGGTACGCCGTTCTGCATCACCGTCGACTTTGACACTCTCGAAGACAATGCCGTGACCATCCGTCACCGCGACTCGATGGAGCAGGAGCGCGTTGCGCTTGACCAGGTCGTCTCCTTCCTGGCTACTCGTCTCATCGGAGCGTAAGTTACGCCTAAGTGCATGATTCCAGCGCCCTAGCAGCGTTGGGACATGGTAATCTCAAGCGGGGTGTACCCACTTTTTAGTGGGTACACCCCGCTTCGCTGTTCCCGCCCGGTAGTTCGAGCCACCTCGTATGGTGATTTTCCGGGATTAGGGTGGTTTTTCTTGTGTCTTGTTACCGGAGAATCACCATGTCGATAGGGGAGACGGTCCTGAAGAGGGAAGAAGCTGGGCGATCTTGATTTGTGGTAGACGAGGGCCCTGCCGAACCGAATGTGATCTGCGTCGCGCATGTAAGTTCGAGAACATGGGGAACACAGACAGGAGAAGCTGGAAATCAGCTATGCACGTCGTCTCAGGAGGAAACATGGCACACCGTACTATCACCGCGGTTACCTCAACTTTGCTGCTGCTCACCCTTGCCGCCTGCTCAAACTCGACACCAGAACCAGGCGCGAAATCCGTGGACACCGGAACTGGAGGCACAGTGGAGCTGGTCGTCACGAATGTGGATGACGCTCAGATCGATGACACGGCATTCAACGATGAAGGCTGGTCGGCCCAAGTAGTCGACGGCATTGTCATCTACGAGTCAGCGGGATCTGGTTCTTGTGCCCCTGTGGTGAACTCCGCAACCCTTGAAAATGGGGTCATCACGTTGAACCGCACTGACTATTCAGGTCAGGCGTGCACCATGGACTATCGTCCATACAAGCAGGAGATCGCACGGGCCGATGGGGAAACAATTGCGAACGATGTCGATTTTGTCCTCAACGAGACTGCGGTAGGACAGTCCGACAACGCGGACGCAGATGCCTCCTTGCCAGCGGAGACTGGAGACTTTGTCATCACCGACCTGGAAAGCAGCATTGAAACTTCCTTCGCGTCGGGTGAGTATTACGAGGTAACCATTGAGGACGGCGGTGTGGTGTACACGGCTGGCGGTGCTGGTGGCTGCCCACCGGTCATTGAGAGTGCAGAATACCGTGGCGACACAATACAATTGCACTGATTGGCAAAGACTGGGGTCAAGGGCCTTGTGAGGAGTCCTACGTGGTGGTGAAGCAGCGTATCGTGCCCACTGACGGCACGCTGATCGCCCCGGACACTGAAGTTGTGGTGGAACAACCATCGGCGTACTACAACTGACATCCCTTGGGCAGTGTGGGCAAACTTACGGCCCGCAGCCTCCAAGCAGATCGGCTGGAATGGGAGAATTGACGGGTGACTATCGCACCCGAAACGACTGAAACTCCCGTTCTGCCGCCGCTCGTGATCGGCAAGCACGTGGTGGAGACTCCTGTGGTTCTCGCGCCTATGGCGGGAGTGACCAACACGGCGTTCCGTCGCCTGTGCCGTGAGCAGGGTGAGGGTCTTTTCGTTGCCGAGATGGTTACGAGCCGGGCGCTGGTTGAACGTAATGAGGAGTCACTGCGCATTGTCTCGTTTGAGGACTTTGAGACTCCACGTTCGGCTCAGGTGTATGGCGTAGACCCAGCGACGGTTGGTGCGGCGGTCAAGATCATCGCCGGTGAGGACCGTGCCGACCACATTGACCTAAACTTTGGATGCCCCGTACCTAAGGTGACCCGTAAGGGCGGCGGTTCGGCGCTTCCGTGGAAGACCGAGTTATTCAAACGCATTGTCGATGCTGCTGTGACTGCCGCTGCGCCGTACGATGTGCCGGTCACGATCAAGATGCGCAAGGGCATCGATTCGGATCACATCACCTACCTCGAAGCAGGACAGATCGCTGAGCAGCTCGGCGTTGCAGCGGTGGCTTTGCATGCGCGTACTGCGGCGGAGCACTATTCAGGGATCGCGGACTGGGCAGCCATTCGGGAACTGAAACAGGCGGTCACAACCATTCCCGTACTTGGCAACGGCGACATCTGGTCGGCCGAGGATGCGTTGCGGATGGTTGAGGAAACCGGCTGCGACGGCGTTGTGGTGGGCCGCGGATGCCAGGGGCGCCCGTGGTTGTTCGCAGACCTGACCGCTGCGTTTGCGGGCCGGTCCGAGCGTGTGCGCCCCGGACTGCGTTACGTTGCGGACACCATCTACAGGCATGGCGAGTACATGGTGGACTTCTTTGGGGACGAGGGCCGCGGTCTGCGTGATCTGCGCAAGCATATGGCGTGGTACCTCAAGGGTTATGCGGTGGGGGGCGAGGCGCGCAATGGTCTGGCTCTCGTGGATTCACTCAAGGATCTGCGGGAGAAGCTTGATCGCCTCGACCTTGAGGCGCCGTATCCGGGTGAAGCCGCCGAAGGCCAGAGGGGGCGGGCTGGTTCGCCGAAGCGTCCACATCTTCCTGAGGGTTGGTTGGATTCACGCGAGTTGAGCGACGAGTTCCGTAAGAAACTTGAGGAAGCGGAACTCTCCATTTCAGGTGGCTGAGCGCCCATCAACCTGCAGGCCGTTGCAATCGTTAGCGTTTTGTGACCGGCTGCAATGGAAACAGCGGAAACAACCGACCTACGCTTGCAGAAAACCATTGCAAGATTTTCAAGGTTGATTTCATGCACTTCTCCAAACAAATAGCAGCCGTCACCGCGATGCTGCTTGCGCTCTCCGCCTGCGCGGACAACACCCCACAGATTGAAAAGGCCGATCCTGACGTTGGAATTCAGATGTTCCAATGGAACTGGGACTCAATCGCAACCGCGTGCACGGATAGTCTTGGTCCTGCCGGCATTGGCTGGGTGCTCACCTCACCGCCTCAGGAACACATCTAGGGGCAAGAGTGGTGGACCAGCTATCAGCCCGTGTCCTATCTGGTTGAGTCTCGCCTTGGAAACGAGGAGCAGTTCACAAATATGGTGCAGACCTGTAAAGATGCGGGAGTCGACATCATCGCCGACGCTGTCATCAATCACATGACGGGGCAGGAAACCCCGGGGGAGGGAACCGCTGGAAGCACCTACGAACACTACGAATACCCGGGCATCTACACACGCGAGGACTTCCACGACTGCGGCAGCCTCAACAACGACATCACTGTGTACACGGACAGGTTTGAGGTCCAAAACTGTGAACTCGTGAACCTCGCAGATCTCAAGACCGAGTCTGAGAAGGTGCGTAACACGCTCGCGGACTACCTCAACCACCTCACCGAACTTGGCGTGGCAGGCTTCCGCATCGATGCGGCCAAGCACATGCCAGCCAAGGACATCGCCGCTGTCATCGAGAAACTCAATGGGGAACCGACGATCATTCAGGAAGTGATCCGTGGTGCGGGTGAGCCTATCCAACCGGAGGACTACCTTGATAATGGCGGGGTGTTCGAGTTCTCCTGGGGCAAGGACATGAAGACACTCCAAAAGGGTTCGACCTTCAAGTCATTCTTCAAGGCCGGCACCCGCTCGACCTATGCGCCAAGTGAGTCCGCCTACACGTTCGTGGAGAATCATGACACGGAGCGTAACAACTCCACGCTGACCTACAAGGATCCACAGTACGAGGTGTTCACGGCGTTAATGCTGGCCAGCCCGTATGGGACCCCGGTCCTCTACAGCGGTTACGCTTTCACGGACCACGACACGGGCGCGGTGATGGACCCGCTTGAGGGCACGATCTTCCCTGCCCAGTGCACTGAACGAACGGGCGTTGACCAGCAGTACACGAACGGCGACTACACCTGCCAACAGGACTGGCCCACCATTCGCAACATGGTTGCGTGGCGGGCTTACGCTGGCGCCGCACCGGTTGTCGAGGAATGGAGCGAGAACGACGGACTCGCCTTTGCGCGGGAAGGCAAGTCCTTTATTGCGGTGAACCGTGGCATCGACCCTATCTCGGGCACCTGGCAGACCACACTGCCTGCCGGCGAATACTGCGACGGTGGTGCGGGAACGGCCTGGAATGATGTCTGTGAGAACCCGACCCACACCGTTGCCGAGGACGGCACCGTGAGCGGTGAGATTCCGTCTTATGGTGTGCTTGCGCTGACCGTAGGTCAGCAGCACTGATCCATTCAGCCATGCAGATTGGCGACGATTCGAGCTGTCGCCTGATCGCGTCCTGATCCAGCCGGGCTGGGTCAGTAGGAAGGTGCGGTGCTGTCCGGCTCGTCGACAATCTGCCACATGACGCTGACCGACTGCGACGAGAGCGCACGTGCTGTGCGTCGTTGAGAGTTACCAAAAGTGCACCCGCAATGCGTGAGAGTGCGGATATGGGCACTCTCAAACGAAGACACGAAGTGCGAGTGCAGGAGTGGGACGTGAGAGTAGACAAAGGGGTGGTGGTCCGGTTCATAACCGGACCACCACCCCTTTGACCTACTCGAGTTACAAACTACTTGGCCTGAATCCAGACGCACACGTCCCGCTCAACGACATTGCCCGCAACAGGAACACTCGAAGCCAGGATGTCCGAGCCAGCGGGTAGCTGGACTGGTGCATCACCGAAGTTGGTGAGGACGATGACGTCGTTGTTCTGGTAGGCAAGGACCTCGGGGGCATCCACGAAGTCGGCAAGCCAGGCGTGCGAGCCCAAACCAAGGTTGTGCTCCTTACGAAGCCGCAGAGCCTGCTGGTACAGCCTGAAGGTCGAACCCTCGGTGGCCTTCTGAACATCCGCGGCAACGGCCTTGTAGGTGTCAGGCTGAGGCAGCCAGGTCAGGCCGCTCTCGGAGAATCCGTAGGCAGGCTTGTCAGCCTCCCATGCAAGAGGCACCCGGCAGCCATCGCGGCCAGCCTCGGTACGACCCTTGCGTTCGAATGCCGGGTCTTGACGGAACTCGTCTGGCATCTCGGTGTGGTCTGGCGTACCGAACTCCTCACCGTTGTACAGGTAGGCCGACCCCGGCAGTCCCAGCATTTGAAGGGTTGCGGCCTTGCCACGCTTGAGCCCGAGCTCAACGTCCGGCTGAGGCTCAGTTGCGCGAACACCGTTCGGGTTCATCTCCTTGCCCTCGATCACCGCAGGCAGACCCATGCGGGTCACGTGGCGAACCACGTCGTGGTTGGAGAGTACCCAGGTCGTAGGCGCGCCAACAACGTCGTTCTCACGGATAGAGGCGCTGATGACCGTGCGCAGCGCAGCCGCATCCCACTTGGTGGTGAGGTAGGAGAAGTTGAACGCCTGCTGCATCTCGTCCTGGCGGACGTACAGGGCAAGGCGGGACAGTGGCTCAACCCAGGCTTCCGCGACAAGGCAGCGGTCGCCCTCGTAGGTTTCTAGAACCTCATGCCATGAACGATAGATGTCGTGCACGCCGTCCTGGTCAAACATCGGACCGGAGTTTCCGCCACCGTTCGAGCCATCCTCGTCTGGAGTGCCGTCGGTCTGAACCTGGCTTGCGCCCTCGTTCTTTGTGCCGTCCACCATTCCGGTGACGCCATCCCAGTCCGGGAGGCCCGCGGCCTTGACCATGCCGTGTGCCACGTCGATACGGAAACCGTCGACACCGCGGTCAAGCCAGAAGCGCAGGATCGACTTGAAATCTTCCTTCACCTCGTCGTTGTCCCAGTTGAGGTCTGGCTGACGGGTGTCGAACATGTGCAGATACCACTGCTTGTCGTCTACGCCGTCCTCGCTCGCATTCCAGCGCTGATCCACGCGGGTCCATGCCGGGCCTCCGAAGATGGACTGCCAGTTGTTTGGTGGAAGTTCGCCGTTCTCGCCCTTACCGTCACGGAACATGTAGCGGTCACGCGCCGCAGAACCGGGACCCGCCTTGATTGCCTCCTGGAACCAGGCGTGGTCGTCCGAGGTGTGGTTCGGCACGAGGTCAACGATCACCTTGAGACCACGTGCGTGAGCCTTGTCAGCCATCTCCTGGAAGTCGTCCAGGTCACCAAACAGTGGGTCGATCTGGCGGTAGTCCGCGACATCGTACCCGGCGTCAGCCTGAGGGGACTTGTAGAACGGGGAGAGCCACAGAGCGTCAACGCCAAGATCCACAAGGTGGTCCAGGCGGTTGATGATTCCGCGGATGTCACCGACACCATCACCGTTACCGTCAGCGAAAGAGCGTGGGTAGATCTGATAGATAACGGCGTTGCGCCACCACTCGGAAGCGCCGCTAGTAGCCGGATGCAACACGTTCACGTCCGGCGAGGTGGTGGTGAGTGTCAAGGACACAGTTACTCCATTCGAATTGATTCGATTTTTGCGCAGTCTCCCACCGAGGCGGGCTACATTGCGGGTTTTCACGGCCCTGTCAAAGGCTGTGTTTGGTCAGTGATTGTCGTTCATGCCCTGGTACACGGCAAGACGAGCGGCTGGCGATGTTCCGGTTGAGTTCCGAACGATAAGTTCGGGGTGGAACAGCAGTTCGGATTTGGGGGTTGGCGCGCCCTCGATACTTGCGATGAGCGCGGACACAGCAGCCTGGGACATGGCTGAGACAGGCTGACGGATGGTTGTCAACGGCGGGTCAGTAAACCCGATCAACGGTGAATCATCATACCCAATGACCGAGAGGTCGTTTGGCACGGACATCTGCCTCTGGTATGCGGCACGCACCGCGCCGAGCGCCATCATGTCAGAACCGCAGACGATCGCAGTGTGGCCGGAATCAATCAGGTCGTTGGCGGCCGCCTGCCCGCCCTCTACCGTGAACAGGGAAGTGGCGACGTGTTCATCCCCATCATTCTGTCCGAGGTGACGTGCCAGCGCATCCTTGAAGCCCTGGACCTTTCGGTGCGCTGTGACGAAGCGCTGCGGGCCGATGGCAAGACCGATGCGGACATGTCCGAGGGACACCAGATGGCGTACCGCCAGTTCCATGGCGGCGACATCATCGCAGGAGATGAATGGCGCCTCAAAAGATGGGGAGAAGCCGTTAATGCATGTCATGGCGGTCCCGCGGGATCGCAACTGCTCGTAACGTGCGTGGCTGGCGCGCATGTCAGCGTGGAGTCCGGCAACGAACATGATGCCGTCGACCGAGTGTTCCTGCAGCATCTCAATGTATTCGTCCTCGGTGGTGCCACCGGGGGACTGGGTGCATAGCAGCGGGGTGTAACCGCGCTGTGCCAGTAGCCCTTCGATTGTCTGTGCAAACGCAGGGAACACGGGGTTGGTCAATTCGGGAACGACCAGTCCGACAAGCCCCGCAGAACGATCACGGAGTTTTTCAGGTCGTTCGTATCCGAGCACATCGAGAGCAGCGAGAACCGCTTGGCGAGTGTCCGACGCAACGCCAGCTTTGCCGTTGAGCACGCGTGACACGGTTGCGGTTGACACGCCTGCCTGGTCGGCGATGTCCGTCAGCCGTGTTTTGCTGCTGAGCTGGCTGTTGATGGTGGGGGACACTTGGACCTCCTCGTCACAAAGTTTGTGCCCTTAAGTCAGTGGTGCGGTCGTGCCAGCGATATGCCTGGTGCCGGAGTGTGCCGCTGTTTAGTCACTGCAGCGCAGGAGTGCTTAGTGTGGCCTGCGCTACATTGCTTGCAGAGATTCTTGCAAAATCTTGCAGACAAGTTTCTCTGAGGCAGTCTAGCGTACAAATCGTACGGATTTCACCGATATCAAGGGAAATTCGTCGCCGATCTTGGTGTTTCTGCAAGAACTCCAGCAAAGCTTCCCGATCGTTACATGAAAGTTACTGAAACAACTTGCAAATCTTGCAGGCAACTCGTTACAGTTTTTTCATCGGGGCCCGAACAAGCTTGAGGGCCTGAGGATTGATTCCCTACCCCATTGGAGAAAAGACGATGCAAAGAAGCATCCCAGCAGTAGCTGCGGCGCTCGGCCTGTCCCTTGTGCTCGCCGCATGCGGTGGCGACAGCACGCCAGAGAACACCACTTCCGAACCAACTGCGGCTGAGACCACTGAAACCACGGATGCTCCTGCCGCTTCCGGTTCGATCACCATCTGGGTTGACGAAACCCGCATCAACGACTTCGACGCAGTCGTCAAGAAGTTCGAAACCGAACGCGGCGTTGACGTGGAGGTCGTCCAGAAGGCATCTGGCGACATCCGCACCGACTTCATTCAGCAGGTTCCGACTGGCGAAGGCCCAGACGTCATCATCGGTGCACACGACTGGCTCGGCGAGTTCGTCACCAACGGTGTAGTCTCAACCGTTGAACTCGGCGACAAGGCCGCAGGCTTCGCAGATGCGGCAGTGAAGGCATTCGCTTACGAGGGCACAAACTACGGTGTCCCATATGCGGTTGAGTCAATCGCACTCGTGCGTAACAACGCTCTGGCCACCGAGACCCCAGCCACGTTCGACGAACTGGTGGAACTCGGTAAGGAATCGGGTGCCGACTACCCAGTTCTGCTCCAGCAGGGCGCTGACGGCGACGCTTACCACATGTACCCACTCCAGACCTCGTTCGGTGCTCCAGTGTTCGAGTCCGAGGCTGACGGTTCCTACACCAAGGAATTGGGCATGAAGGGCGAGGCTGGCGAGGCATTCGCGCAGTACCTCCAGAAGCTCGGCAAGGACGGCGTTCTCGACTCCGCGATCGACGGCGAGATTGCTAAGCAGGCATTCATCGACGGCAAGTCTCCATTCATCATCACTGGTCCATGGAACATCGCAGACTTCGAAGCAGCAGGCATCGACCTGGCTGTCACCGAAATCCCATCCGCTGGTGGCGAGCCTGCTCAGCCATTCGTAGGCGTCCAGGGCGCATACATCTCCGCTAAGTCGGAAAACCCACTGCTCGCCAACGACTTCGTTGTCAACTACCTCTCCACCGAGGAAGCAGCAGACACGATCTACGCATCCGGTAACCGCATCCCTGCACTGACCGCATCGGCGGACAAGATCGACAACGCAATCACCAAGTCCTTCGCAGAGGTTGCTGCCCAGGGTGCGCCAATGCCATCCATTCCAGAAATGGGTTCGGTCTGGAACTACTGGGGTTCGACTGAAGTATCGATCATCAACGGTTCCGCTACTGACGCTGCAGCAGCTTGGAACACGATGAACGAAAACATCGAAGGTGCAATCGCGGGTAACTGATCCCTGATCGCACAGTTCGACCCTCACTCAGTGAGTTGTGGGCGAAGCGCAATCCTTTGAACTGCAACCGGGGGCCAGTGAATATCTGGCCCCCGGTTGTGGTGTCTATGGGAATGTTAGAGAGTCACCTTGAGGGCATGTGCAACAATGCTCCTCGCCGCCACTTTTAGTTCTGGTCATTTTAAGGAGAGAAATGACACTCCAGCAGGAGTCGGTCGTACCGCCGGGTTCAGATACTCCCTCTACAGGGTTGGGCCGAATGGATAACTCACCGGCACGTAACGTTAAGCCGGGCTTCCTTGTGAAGTTAGTGCTTATGGCGCTTATCAACGCATTCGGCCTATACGGTTTGCTTTCTGCGTGGGCGGTTGACGCCTGGGGCATCTTCACCGGTTTGATCATCGCCTTGGTCGCGGCGAACTGGGTGTATTTCTCGCGCCGGGCGATTCCAGGCAAGTATCTCTACCCGGGGCTGCTGTTCCTGTTCACATACCAGTTGTTCACCATGGCGTACACGGGTTACGTGGCGTTCACCAACTACGGTGACGGGCACAACTCAACTAAGTCGGACGCGATCTCAGCGATTCTCGCCTATAACGAGACCCGCGTCGAGGGTACTGCCGGCTACCCGCTCGCAGTCGTTGCAGATGACGACGGAAACCTTGGCTTTGCGATTGTCGAAGATGGCGTGGCCAAGCTTGGAACCGCGGAGCAGCCCCTTGAACCGGTTGAGGCAACCGTGGATGGCGGTCGCGTCACTGCAATTGATGGGTACACGGTTCTGCCGTTCGCTGATCTTGCTGCCCGCCAAACCGAAGTGACAACGCTGCGGGTGCCGCTCACCGAGAACGCTGAAGACGGTTCCCTGCGTACGTTGGATGCGACAAACGCCTACGTTTACGAGTCGATTCTTGAATACGATGACGCTGCCGACACCATGACCAACCTGGTCACAGGTACTGTATACACCCCGAACGACCGAGGAAGCTTTGTCTCGGCCGACGGCGAAGAGTTGACTCCCGGATGGCGCGTCTACGTCGGAACCGAGAACTTCACCAAGATGTTCACCGACTCACGCCTGTCCGGCCCGTTCGTGAAGATCGCACTGTGGACGTTCGCGTTCGCCTTCTTGTCGGTCGTCACCACATTCGCGCTCGGCCTGGCACTCGCACTGGTCTTCAACGATCCTCGGGTACGTGGCCGCAAGATCTATCGTTCTCTCCTGATCTTGCCGTACGCATTCCCTGGATTCTTGTCCGCGCTGGTGTGGCGCGGAATGCTCAACGAACGCTTCGGGTATATCAACGAGGTCGTCCTAGGCGGTGCGAACATTCCGTGGTTGACTGACCCGACGCTCGCCAAGATCTCGATTCTGATGGTGAACCTGTGGCTCGGATTCCCGTACATGTTCCTCATCACCACGGGTGCCTTGCAGTCGATTCCGGGTGACGTTCTGGAATCCGCGCGTATGGATGGTGCCTCTCCGTGGCGTGTGCTGCGCTCGATCATCCTGCCGCTGCTCATGGTTTCAACCGCACCGCTACTGATCTCGAGCTTCGCGTTCAACTTCAATAACTTCTCGCTGATCTACATGTTGACCGGTGGTGGGCCGAACTTCCAAGGTAGTCCACTGCTGATCGGTAACACCGACATTCTGATCTCGATGGTTTACTCGGTCGCATTCGAGTCGGGTGTCAAGCAGTATGGCCTCGCCTCTGCGGTCTCGATTCTGATCTTCATCTTCGTTGGTTTCGTTTCCTGGCTCGGCTTCCGCCGTACCCGTACCCTTGAGGAGCTCTAGACATGGCTACGCACACTCCTGATGCGGACTACATGGAGATCCGCACTGAGACCCTAAAGGGTAAGCAGTGGTTCAAGCAGGTTGGCTGGCGCCACATCGTAGGGTTCGCGGGTATCGCATACGCGGTGTTCCCATTGCTGTACGTGCTGTCGACCTCGCTGAAGCCGAATGCCACGCTGACCGGTTCGAACAACCTGTTCTCTGTTATCAAGCCGGATAACTTTGTGGCGTTGTTCGACACTGGCTTTGGTACCTGGGCGATCAACTCCTTGGTGATCTCCACCGCCACAGCGGTGGGTACGGTGCTCATGGGTGGCGCTGCGGCCTACGCGTTCTCGCGCTTCCGTTTCTCAGGCCGCCGCCCGGCACTCACCGCACTGCTCATCATTCAGATGTTCCCGCAGATGCTCGCCGTCGTCGCGATCTTCCTCCTGTTGCTGTCGCTGCGCGAGGTGTTCCCGTTCCTGGGAGCAAACAACCAGATCGGTCTGATCTGCATCTATCTCGGTGGTGCGCTCGGTGTGAACACCTTCCTGCTGTATGGGTTCTTCAACACCGTGCCAACCGAGATCGATGAGGCCGCGAAGATCGATGGTGCCTCGCACGCCCAGATCTTCTGGACGATCATCCTGCGGCTCGTGACACCAATCCTTGCGGTTGTGGGTCTGCTGTCGTTCGTTGGTACCTACGGTGAGTTCATCATTGCCCGTACGATTTTGTCGCAGCAGTCCAAGATGACTCTTGCCGTGGGTCTGTACCAGTGGGCATCCGATGAACGTAACGCTCCGTGGGGTCTGTTTGCCGCGGGTGCTGTGCTCGCTGCGATTCCGATCATCGTCCTGTTCATGTTCCTCCAGAAGTACATCGTTTCGGGCCTGACCGCAGGTTCCGTGAAGGGTTAAACACACAATGGCACTCGCATCATCACGCCACCGCGATCTTGAACTGACCGACCTGCCGCATCACGACGGTAGTGAGAACTATGTTTCGCAGATCACCCCGCAACTGGGGGAGACGGTGAGCGTGAGGGTGCGGGTGCCCTTGTCGTTCGCGGAGACCTCCGTGCATGTGCGTGTGGTCAGGGATGGGGAACCACGCCTCTCGCAGGCCCGTCTCGTGGCGGAGACTGAGGCTGAACGCTGGTACGAGGCCGATGTGCTGGTGCACAATCCGGTCACAAACTACCGATTCTTCTTCGCCCGGCAGGATGATTACGCGTGGCTGAACGGGGAGGGAACATTCTTCCGTGACGTTCCCGATGCGAGTGACTTCCGGTTGACAGTGCACGCGCCTGCGCCGCACTGGCTTCATGAGGGTGTTGTATATCAGATCTTCCCGGACCGCTTTGCGCGGTCCGAAAATGCGGTGGACTTAAGCCAAGCCGACCTGCCGGACTGGGTTATCGTCGAAAATGATTGGAATAGCGACCCGATCCCAAGCGGCCCAGGTGTGGCTGAGCACTTCTTTGGCGGTGACCTGGACGGCATCGCCGAGAAGCTCGACTACCTCAAGGATCTGGGTGTGAACACGGTGTATCTGACGCCGGTGTTCCCAGGGCGTTCGAACCACCGCTACGATGCGGCAACATTCGACGAGGTGGACCCGCTGCTCGGTGGGGATGCCGCGTATGCACGGCTTTCGGCGGCTGTGCATGAACGCGGCATGCGCCTGATGGGCGACATCACCTCAAACCACACAGGGGTCAGCCATGACTGGTTCCGCACCGCGCAGGCGGACCCAACCAGCGACGAACACTCGTTCTTCTACTGGACTGACGAGGAACCGGGGTACGCCTGCTGGCTCGAACACCCCTCGCTTCCTAAACTCAACTACCACTCGCAGCTGCTGCGTGAGCGCATGATTGACGGCCCAGACTCGGTGATCGGCCGCTGGCTGCAACCTCCGTTCTCACTCGATGGCTGGCGCGTTGACGTGGCGAACATGACCGGGCGGTGGGGCACCGACGACATGACGCACGACGTGGCCCGTACCATCCGCACGACCATCAACGACGTCAATCCCGACTCTTTGCTGATCGCGGAGCACTTCCACGACGCATCACACGACCTCGACGGTGCAGGCTGGAACGGCAACATGAACTACTCGGCGTTCACACGCCCGATTTGGTCGTGGCTGGCTGACCCCGCGAACGAGACGCCCGCGTTTGGGCTGCCCGCCAAGATCAACCGCACCGGTGGAACCGATATGGTCGCCGTGATGCGTCAGTTCAATTCCGTGGTGCCGTTCAAGGTCAACCGCGATCACTGGAACATGCTCGGCTCGCACGACACGCCGCGTCTGCGCACGCTCGTGGGCGACGACATGATCGAGGTTGCTCTCGGCCTGCTGGTCACCTACCTCGGAAACCCGGTCATCTTCGCCGGCGACGAGGTCGGGCTCGAAGGAATCAACGGCGAGCATGCCCGCAAGACCATGCCGTGGAATGACCCCTCGCGGTGGCATGATGGCATTCACGCCACGTACCGCGGCCTGCTCTCGGCACGCTCTGGCTCCGAGGCGTTGCGTACAGGCGGTTTACGATGGGTGCTGATTACCGACGAGACGGTCGCGTATGTCCGCTCCGCTGCGGATGAGTCCGTGCTTGTTGTGGTGTCGCGTTCCGCATTCGACGGTGCTCAGTTGCCAGCCTCGATCGGCCTGGAGTTCGGCGTGGACGCAGCTTCGCTGCTGGACTCACCGGTTATCCTGTACGGTTCGAGCGCTCTTGGGTTCGATGGTTCGGTGTACGAACTACCCAAAACCGGCCCTTCTGTCCACATTTGGCGTTTGCGATAACGTATTTTGCCCTCCCATTGGTTTAGGGTGAATACGTGGAAGAACTTGCAGGTACTGGGGGCGGAGGCGGATATTCAGACGCTGACCGCGAACGGTGGGTAGCCGAGGCACCTAAAAACAAGAATCGCACGTCGTTTGAACGCGACCGTGCGCGCATTGTGCACTCTTCTGCTCTGCGGCGTTTGAGCGATAAAACCCAGGTGCTTGGTCCCTCCTCGAACGATTTCATTCGCAACCGACTCACACACACCCTAGAGGTTGCTCAGGTGGGGCGTGAACTCGGTAAATCCCTCGGGTGCGACCCCGACGTGGTTGACGGGGCATGCCTCGCACACGACCTTGGACACCCGCCGTTTGGGCATAACGGCGAGCGCGCTCTGGCAGAGATCGCCAAGGACATCGGCGGGTTTGAAGGTAATGCCCAGACCCTACGTATTCTGACTCGCCTTGAGGCCAAGGTGTTCTCACCCGTCGGCGTGCCCGCCGGATTGAACCTGACGCGCGCCTCCCTTGATGCGTCTGTGAAGTACCCGTGGGGCTATGACAACCGTCCTGACGTGGAGGGCAAACCGACCCGCAAGTTTGGTGTCTACGCTGATGACGTCGAGGTGTTCGAATGGCTGCGGCAAGACGCGCCCGAGGGTAAGAAATGTATGGAGTCCCAGGTCATGGACTTGGCGGACGATATCTCCTATTCCGTGCACGATGTTGAGGACGCAATTGCTGGCGGCACGTTGGATCTGGCCAAACTGCGGGCCGATGAGGAACGCGAACGCGTCGTTGAACTTGCACAGCAGTGGTACGGGCACAACCATTCCGCCGACGATCTACGTGCCGCACTGGAACGGCTGACGCGGGATAAGTTGCTGACCACAGATTTTGACGGTTCTCGCCGCTCGCTGGCGGTGCTCAAGGATTCCACGAGCCAACTGATCGGTCGCTTCGCCCAGGCCGCAGAGAAAGCCACCCGTGAGGTGTATGGGGACGGCCCGCTCACTCGATACTCTGCGGAACTGATCGTTCCGCAGGAAACCGACGCCGAGATCCTCGCGCTCAAAGGACTCGCGGTCGCCTACGTGATGGAACCACGGGAACACCAGCGCAACTACATAGATCAGCGCAAGATCATCGAGGACCTCGTGCGCGCTCTCGAGTTCCGTGGCGCAGACGCCCTTGAGCCTGCGTTCCGTGGCGATTGGCATGTTGCCCGAGATGAAGGAGCGAGACTGCGCGTGGTGATCGACCAGGTCGCTTCACTCACTGACGTGAGCGTGCTGCGTTGGCACGAACGCTACTGCCAGACCGGAGAAAACCTACTGTTCTAGGACAAAAGGTTTGTGCTGGATGCTCTGACTGGATGTAAGAGTGTTCCCCACAACGGTGTTCCCACGACCAACATGGTGATTTTCCGGGATTAGGGTGTTTCTTCTTAGGTAGTAGTTCCGGAAAATCACATGTTGGTTCTTCGCAAGCCCAACACTCGCACGGCTGGGCGTTCCAAATAAACTGTGATGTCGTCGGCAATCGGAAGGGTGCAACGCACCCGCAACCTCTGTTCGCCCACAGCAGTTCCTCGCGGCGGATGAACAGGACATAGAATGGCAGGCGTGGCAGGGCTAATCAAACGTGAAGATGTCGAGGCGGTACGCGAAAAGTGTCGTATCGAAGACATCGTGGGTGAGCAGGTCACACTCAAAACCGCTGGTGTCGGCTCGATGAAGGGCCTGTGCCCATTCCATGACGAGAAGACGCCGTCGTTCCACGTGCGCCCGCAGGTCGGACGCTGGCACTGCTTCGGCTGCAACGAGGGCGGGGACGTCATCTCGTTCGTGCAGAAGATGGACGGACTCGGCTTCACCGAAGCCGTCGAATACCTCGCCGGACGCGTCGGAATCCAGATCCGATACGAGGAGGGCACCCAACGCCCCGATGAGGCACCCGGACGCCGCCAACGGCTACTCGAAGCGCACCGCGTCGCCGCCGCCTACTATCAGGAACAACTCAACTCCCCGGAAGCCGAAACCGCGCGACGGTTCCTGACCGAACGCTCGTTCACTGCAGCCGACGCCGCGCACTTCGGGATCGGATACGCGCCCAAAGGGTGGGACAACCTGTACAGGGCACTCCGGCAAAAGGGATTCACCGACCAGGAACTCTTGATCGGCGGCCTCATGTCGCAGGGAAACCGCGGCGTATACGACCGGTTCCGTGGACGGCTCGTGTGGCCCATTCGTGAGGTCACCGGTGACACCATCGGGTTCGGTGCCCGGCGCCTCTACGACGACGATCAGGGGCCAAAATACCTCAACACCCCCGAGACCCCGCTGTACAAGAAGTCTCATGTGCTCTACGGGATCGACCTCGCTAAACGAGAGATCGCCAAGAACAAGCGCGTAGTCGTCGTCGAGGGATACACCGACGTCATGGCCGCGCACCTGTCCGGTGTCACCACCGCCGTTGCAACCTGTGGAACCGCGTTTGGTTCCGACCACGTACGGTTCGTTCGGCGTCTGCTCGGGGACATGAATACCGGGGGAGGCGTCCGGCTCGCTGGAGGTGGCTCCCAAGGTGGCGAAATCATCTTTACGTTCGACGGAGATGCAGCGGGCCAGAAAGCCGCCATGCGGGCGTTTGGCGAGGATCAGAAGTTCTACGCCCAAACCTTCGTGGCCGTCGAACCCTCCGGCATGGACCCCTGCGACCTCCGCATGAACAAAGGACCGCAAGCAGTCCAAGCCCTCGTGGACGGCCGCCAACCGCTGTTCGAGTTCGTGATCAAGACAACGCTCAAGGACTACAACCTCGACACCGCCGAAGGGCGTGTGGGGGCACTGCGCGCGTGCGCCCCTATCGTTGCCTCCATCCGCGACAACGCCCTGCGGCCCGAATACACCCGGCTGCTGACTGGCTGGCTTGGCGTCGACTCCGACTCCGTTTCCCGTGCCGTTGCCTATGCGGTCAAAGACGGCCGTTCGGGTGCGTCCGGGGTTTCCGCTGGGCGGCCTGCTGCTTCCGGTAGTGGTGCTGGTGTTTCTGGTGCTGCGACCCAGGACGTTGCCGAGTCAAGTTTTGGCATTTCCCGTCCCGATTTGCGCGACCCTGTTGCACGCCTTGAAAAGCAGACCCTTGAAGTCATCCTGCAACTTCCGCACGCGGTGTTCGCGCAGGTTGTTGACTCACTACCGTCTGAGGCGTTCGTTGTGCCCGCCTGGCGTGCAGTGTATGAGGCCATCCGCGCCGCGGGTGGACTCGCGCAGGCACACCAGATGGAGGTCGGCGACTGGATCACCCTCGTACTCGACCAAGCGATCGAACCCGTTCAGGTGCTCATCAACGAGTTAGCGGTATCGCCGCTGCCAGAAGACCGTTCCGAAGCGATTGACGCCTATGCGCAGGGAATCACTCGCGCGTTCCTAGACATGGGTATCACCCGACAAATCGGTGATGTGAAGAGCCGCCTGCGCCGCTCGGATCCCACCACTGACCCTGTTGGCTATGAGGCTATCTATCGGGCACTCCTCGAACTCGAGGCACAGCGCCGCATCCTGCGCCAAGAACAAATGGACTGACGTTCCAGTCGCGCCCGGGCTTCTGCGTGTTTTCCGTGTTGCGGCCTAGTTGGTGGTGCTGCTGTGGTTTGTGGCAACAGTGTCGACGCGTCCGTAACACTGGTCTTGTGATTGGCGACGATTCGGTTGCATTGATGTGCCTGTCTCACGCCTGGTCCGGGGCTGGTGTGGGTGTTGCGCGTGCCTGTACCTCTAGCATCTGGCGTGCATGATGCTGCGGTGTGGCGGAGGTTACGGTTCCAGAATTGGCGTTGCGGGGTGGAAGTGTAGTTAACTTAATTCTGCGGCCATCACAGCGGTGAGGAAACGCCCGGTCCCATTCCGAACCCGGTAGCTAAGCTCACCAGCGTCGATGGTACTGCACTCGGGAGGGTGTGGGAGAGTAGAACGTGGCCGCACTTAAACTTTATATAAAGAACGAGGATCCCTAATGGTGGGGGTCCTCGTTTTTGTTATGCGCAGACGACTCGTCGCTCTGTTCCCCTGTAACTCTCACTGGCCCTTGGGGATACCGGCAAGAACCACCCCTCATCCAACTCAACCGTGGCGCGGTCGAGTTGGAGCACAAATGGTTGAGTTCGATAACCACCGAAGGCAGGGTATGGATGGTGCCGGAGCCGGGCGGGTAGGTGTTGGGGTCGGTGGGGTGTTTTTGGTCCGGGTGCATAGTTTTTGTGTGTGCACTCGGACGTTTTTCGCCCCATCGGTTTGATTGGTGGGGTTCAGGGGTGTAGCCGTGAGTGCGGGGCTTGAGTGTGAGTGCTAGCAGTCCTGACACTGAAGTCAAAACCCACATTCACAACCGCGCTAAGGTCCAGCAGTCACACCACCACCTAAGACGAGCCGATGCCCAGCGTAAGCCAGAAATCAGAACGTAACTGGCTCGTCGGCAATGAATCCAAGGCGCAGTCGTATGCGACAGCGTTCCACATTCCCGAATAGGACTCGCCTTCAGACAGAACCCGTATTCTCAGCCGCGTGCGCGCCGCAGGAGCCAAATGAAGTACGGAGCGCCCACGAGGGTGACCATGATCCCAGCGGGCAACTGGGAGGGAGAGATCAGCGTACGTCCAAGAGTGTCTGCAACGAGCACAAGCAGTGCGCCAAGGAGCATGGCAACCGGTATGACCCGGGCTTGTCTGGCGCCGACGAGAGCACGCGCGAGGTGCGGTGCGATGAGCCCGACGAATCCCACTGTTCCCACTGCGATGACTGCTACGGCGGCAAGCGCTGCGGCGAGCGTGAGCACACCGAGACGGGTGCGTTCGAGGCGAACCCCGAGGATACGAGGGGTATCGTCGTCGACTGCGAGCAAATCGAGTTCTCGGTGCAGAGCGACAAGCACGGGGATGACTAGGATGAGTCCCGCTGCGACCGGCAGGGCATCTGCGAAGGACCGACCGTAGGTTGTTCCAGACAACCACGTAAGGATCCGCGGCGTTTCCCACGGATCGGAGCGTAGGAGCAGGAACGTGGTCACAGCGTTGAGCGCATAGCCGCAACCGATACCGACCAACACGAAGCGATCAGGGAAAAGCCCACCACGCCATGCCAGCAGTGCCACGACTGCGAAGGTGACCAGCCCGGCGATCACCGCCATGACGACGAGTACGGGGCGGCCACCGCCACCGAACCCTGTGGTGACAACAAAAACAGCTCCAACCCCGGCTCCGGCTGTGATTCCGAGAAGGCTGGGTTCGGCGAGGGGATTGCGTACGGTGCTCTGTACGACTGTACCTGACAGCGCCAGTGCTGCTCCCGCGAGAACCGCTGCGGCGACACGTGCTGCTCGTTCGTTCAACGCTCGATCAATGAGATTAGGCGCGCTTGCTTGTAGCCATAACTGAACATCCCCGAGCTGTAGCCAGAGGTTTCCGGCTAACAGCCCGATAACCACGGAAGAAACCAGTAGCGTAACGCAGACAATCAATACGGCAAGGAAGCGCCGCCGGGTACGGAGCGCGGATGGCGCGCTGGCGGCCATTCGGGCGGCACCTGTGTCACGCATCCGCATCGCGAGGATAACGATAATGACCCCGCCAAGGAATGCGGTGGGAATGCCAGTGGGAATTGAGGTGGCGCCTTCGGGGCTGAGAACCGCGCGTAAGATCGCGTCTGCGAGGAGGATGAGCAAGGCACCGAGCAGCCCCGATGCGGGTACAAGGAATGCGTGGCGACGCAGCGCGGGCACGTAGTTTGCGATGAGTCTGGCCAGCACAGGCCCGCCCAACCCAACAAACCCGATTGGCCCAGCGAGTGTGACAGAGGAACTCGTCAGGAGCACCGCGCAAAATATTGCGATGGCACGTGTCGACCGCAGTGGGA
Organism: Populibacterium corticicola; assembly: GCF_042683685.1. Taxonomy (NCBI): domain Bacteria; kingdom Bacillati; phylum Actinomycetota; class Actinomycetes; order Micrococcales; family Jonesiaceae; genus Populibacterium; species Populibacterium corticicola. The sequence goes on from NZ_JBHUOP010000001.1 coordinate 282,421, forward strand.
CCCCAAGCGAGGCTGCGGTGTCGTCGCCAAGACCAAGCACATCTAGGCGCCGAGAAAGCAGCAGGGAGAACAACAGAATCACTGCGATCAGCGGCGCCGTGCGAACTGAAGCATCAATGTTGAGTTGTGCGAGGGACCCGCTTCCCCATGCAAACAACCCAGTGGTGTTTTCTCGGAACAGGATAAGCAATAATGCCGTCCCAGAACTAAGCGCCATGGAGATTGCAGAACCTGCGAGAATAAGCCGAGTGTTTGCCGTTCCCGAGGCGCGACCTGTGAGTCCCAGCACAAGTGCCGCAGCCAACAGGCCGCCGGTGAATGCAACGCTGCTCGATGCCCATAGAGGCACTGATATGCCGAATGCCGCAACCACGGTAAGCGAGAAGTGCGCCCCCGAGGTTACGGCAAGGGTGTCGGGGGAGGCCAAGGCATTGCGCGTGATCGACTGCAAGAGCGCGCCGGCAACGCCAAGTGCGAAACCAACGGCGATGCCCGCACACAACCGAGGTAGGCGAGAACCGAGGAAAACATCGTTTACCGAAACCCCACCCACCCGGACGTCTTCACCGAAGAGTGCTCGAAGTAGTTCGGTGGTTCCAACCCCAGAGGTGCCTTGCGTTAGATGCCATAGTCCGACAGCTACGACGCCCATGACCAGCGCTACGAGCAGGGAGAGCCCGCCAAGTAGGACGTTGGAACTTAAGGCGGATGCGCCGCCGACCTGCTCCTCGTGTGAGGAGTGGTCGGCGGCGTGAAGCGTGTCTCGTCTGGTCACTGCCCGGTGATGACGTCGACAAAGGCGTCGATCGCCTGCTGGTTGGAGCGTGGACCGCCAGCACCCCAGATACCAGGAGGGAATTCAAAGGCGCGGTCTTCCTGCACCGCAGGAAGCGCCAGCCAGATAGGGCTCTTGGTGAACTCGTTGACGTAACTATCGGCAGTGCCATCATTCGCAAAGATGAGGTTTGCCTCTCCGACCCCGACAAGTCCCTCAATGTCAGTCTGGGCGAGGCCATAGGAAGGATCAACACCGCCACTGCCGTAGGAAGAGTTGACATCGTTGGTCCAGGCGCCGTTGAGTCCCAGTTGTTCTCCCAACTCGGTGAACAACGCGCCCTTACCGTATGGACGGATGACGACGTTCCCGGACTCGATCCAGCCATCGAAGAAGACAAAGTCGTTGGTTGGAAGTTGTGCGGAGGCAACCTTCTCCTTGGCGGCGGAGAGATGCTTGTCGAATTCCTCGATCACCTCTGCCGCACGCTCGCTGCGTCCCGTTGCCTCAGCGATGAGGGAGAAGACCTTCTTCATGTTCTCGATCTGTCCGCTCGTGTCAGTGCCGATTGTGGCGAGAACCGGTACATCACCCTTCTCGAGTTTCCCAAGTAGCTCGTCGTCGGGGCTGTTTGCCTCGATGATGATGAGGTCAGGGTCGGTCGCGTAGATCGCGTCGAGGTCTGGCTCACCGCGTTCGCCCACATTGACCACCGACTCCGGCAATGTCTCAGCGCTTACGTAGGTTGCGAAACCGTCAATAGATGCTGCCCCGACTGGTGCGACACACAGTGTGAGCAGGTCCTCGGTCTGCTGCCATTCCAGGACAACAATGCGTTCGGCTGGCTTGTCCAACTCGATCAACCTGCCGTGGCTGTCTGTCATCGAGACGGGATCAGTGGAGGTCGTTGTGGAGTCTTGTGCACAACTATCTGAAATGGCCGCGCTGTCTGATACTTCTTCGGCAGAGTTGACTGTGGTGGTTCCACATGCCGAGAGCGTGAGTGCTGTGATGCCCACACAGGCAACGGAAACAAGGCGGTTGCGGGTTTTCATGTACGGTCCTTTCCGGAACGGTTGATGGTCAGGAATCTGATGAGGCGTGAGTATGTGGGCGGGGCGCATGACGTCCGATCGGGTCTATGCGCAGTCTGCCAGTGTGTTGGTCGAGCCTCACGTCCACGCGGATCTCGTAAGCGTGAGCGATGTTTTCAGCCGTGAGCACGTCAACGGGAGTGCCCTTGGCGACGATCTGGCCGGCTCGCATGAGCAGTAGTTCGTCGGCGACCTGTGCGGCGTGATCAAGATCGTGCAGTACGACCCCCACTGCGACCCCATGGTCGTCGGCGAGGTCTCGGATTACATCCAGCGTTTCGATCTGATAGCGCAGATCGAGGTGATTGGTGGGTTCATCCAACAGCACAACGCCGGTCTGCTGCGCCAAACAGGCAGAAAGCCAGACCCGCTGGAGTTCACCTCCAGAGAGGGTGCCTGCAGCACGGTCTGCTATGGCATTTAAACCCGTCGCCCTTAATGCGCTCTCAATGGCGGCATGATCTTCGCGAGTGAGTCCCGAGAAACGGCGGCGGTACGGGTATCGGCCAAAGGCAACAACCTCTTTGACGCTCAAACCCTGTGGTGCGATACGCGATTGGGCGAACAGCGTCACCTCTTGTGCGAACTCTCGTGGGCGCATGGAGTGTATTGGCCTGGGTTCTGCGTCCATAGCTTGCGTGAGGACAATGGTTCCCGCTGCCGGGTGTAACTTGGCAAGCCCGCGCAGTAGCGTTGATTTCCCTGAGCCGTTAGGGCCGACGAGTGCTGTGACCTGGCCTGAACGAAGTGCGATATCAACGCCGTTGACGACTGTATGGTCGCCGAAGCCGAGGACAACTCCGGCACCACGAAGTGAAGCGGTGGAATCGTCGGGATTCGTTGACGTTCCTGAGTTTTGGGCAGGCTCAACCGAGGTGAGTGCGGTATTCGTCACGATGGCTCCTGCAATGGAAGAACTAGCATGGGGCAGGGCCTCCGTATCGGCACACGGCACGATGGACGCTTCAGATGAAGGTTAGGCTTGCCTTTCCTTATAAGGCTAACGAGGTAATTGGGCGTCCGCAATCAAGGCTTTAAGACATGGAATATAGAGTTTCAGTCATTTGGGTGCGTAAGTTCCTGGGGTTGTCCCCATCACTCGTTTGAACGATGCGATGAACGTGCTCGCCTGCGAGTATCCAAGCTGTTCGGAAATCTCCTTTACGGGAAGCCCTTCCCCAATGAGTGTGAGTGCGTGATGAACGCGGAGTGCTTGGCGCCACTGCAGGAAGGACAGCCCGGTATGGGCACGGAACAATCGCGTGACCGTTCGTTCGCTGCTGCCAACCTCAGCGGCCCACACACTCAATGTGCGATCGTCCGCGGGGTCCGCCACCAGAGCGTCAACAATCGGACCGATGCGCTCGGCGTGCGGCACAGGGAGCGCAAGTTGAAGATCGGATGGCTCAAGAACGTCAAAGACAACTGCCTCAGCGCGCAAACGTGCCGCCTGAGAAAGATCAGTGTTTTCCAAGTGGGTGAGGAGGGCCGCAATCACGGGTGTCACCTCCACAGGGGTTACTTCAGCGAAGGCCACCGGGGAGCGATCAGGATCGAACAGCGCGTTGAAAAGGGAGGACCGAGCTGTCGTGCGTCCAGAATGCACGACATTGGCGGGGAGCCATAGCCCGTGACCTTCTGGAACGGTGATCATCTGATTGGCAAGTCGGACTGTCATGGTGCCGCCGCGCATCCACACGAGCTCGTGCAGTGGGTGTGCGTGTGGCTCGAACTCGAGTGGCACGGAAACAAAGGCACTCTCCACCACAATTGCAAAAGGATCGGACACGCTTGTTGGGGAATCCACGTCATCAAGCACGACCGTGTGGGGTTCGCGCGCCCAAGACCCGCGGGACGCGATCACCATGCCTGTGCTTCCAAAATGTCAACGATGCGTTCTGCCATACGATCAGCACCAGCATGATCATCCGCGGTGACTGTCACGACGGCATCGCCGAGAAAAATGAGTAGTTGTCCATATGCGCCGTGTAATCTCCACGCTGAACCGGGGCCACCCCAGCCTGCGATCGCGTAGCGACGGTAGGCGGGAGCGCCTTGCAATTCCGTCCAATCTGAGTGCAACGCCTGTACCCACTGCTGCGAAACAAGAGGTTGGCCCTGCCATATGCCGCCATCACGGATAAGTTGCCCAAGCAGTGCGAGCTCTCCCAGCCGTAACTGTAGGCCTTCTCCTGCAAGGATCCATCCGTTAGGGCAGCGTTTCCAGTGCGGTGCCTCGATTCCCAGCGGTTCGAAAAGTCGTGGTGTGAGCCACGTTGGCACATCACCAACGACGGTATCGAGTACTCGCATAGCCGTATATGTGCTGGCGTTGGAGTATTGAAAGACCCTTCCGCGCGAGGGGCGACTGAGGAACTCTCTGGCAAGGTCAGGCCAATCCGTCATCAGGGTTGGTGACCATGGCAGATCGATCCCACTGGTCATCATCAGCAAATGCCTCATGCTAACGGTTGAGACTCCCGTGCCAAGCGTAAAGTCTGGTAGATAGGTCGCTACAGGAGCGTCGATGTCGAGCAGGCCCTCATCGAAGGCGATCCCGGCAGCAAGCGCGCTAACCCCCTTCGCCACTGAGTGGATATCTCGGCGAATATCCTCGCCCCAGTGGTGCTCGGCCACGTCATGTCCGATTCGCACATGGACCCCATGGGCTGCGAATCCATCTGACTCAGCGGCCTCCGTAAGCTTCTCAAGGATATTCTGCGCGCGATTCATGCTCCCATTATGCTGCGTGCAACTGGGGGCTCCCGAACCAGTGAGGCTGTAGATGGGCTGAACGCATTGAAGGTTAAGTCGCATAGCGATATAGACCGGGTATCAAGAAATAACGATGTCGTGGCGCAAAACCTGCCGTCGCAGATCTGGAACACGGCATTGCTCAACTGGTGCGCCAAGCAGGACTTGCACTAGGGAACTAGATGAGGGCTGCAGGGGTTGCCGCTTGCTTGCATAAATCATCTTTGAAGTAGTGCTATGCAGTTCTCGATGGCACCCCAGCATGTGTCATTCTGTGCGATGAAGCGCGTGCCAACGCCTACTCATATCACCTACCGAATATGTGCGGACAGAACACTCGCACGAGGGGCACAGGCAATCAACTCCGGCAGAACTCGGAGTGTCTGCCAAACTTGTCAGGCACTGGCCTGACTCGGCGGAAACGCGTGCGATAGCCTAAAGAAACCACAGATCAAAGACGATCTACAGGGAAACTGTCTACTCAAGGAAAACAATGGCACCAAAGAAAACCCTGCCCCTAGCCGCAGCAATGAGCGTTTTGCTCACGCTGACAGGATGCGCAGGACTGATACAGCCCACGCCGACTGCCACAGTCACCGAAACCGCTCAGCCTGAGCCTGCCAAGACCGTTGAAACAGAGCCCGAAGAAGCAGCCCTGAAACAAGCAGTCACCGACTATACAGCAGCGTTCTTCACCGACGCTGAAGCCGCATGGAATCTACTATCTGAAGAGTGCAAGGCGAAACTGCCTCTCCCCGGTTTCCAGTCGATGATTGACCAGGCAAAAGTTCAGTACCCAAGCGGCGCAGAAATCGAGGCCATGACAGTCGCCATCGATGGCGACAAAGCCTCGGCAACCTACTCACTGAACGTGAGCGCGTTGAGTCAGGAGAATCAGTCTTGGGTCAAGGAAGGCGGGGAGTGGAAGTACAACGGTTGCGTGGAGTCCGGGTCATCAGAGCCGCAAGAGAAAACGCGTCCGGCTTTCGGTGACACCTACACTTACCCGTCCGGCATATCTGTCAAAGTGGGAGAGCCGGAAGAAATCACGCCGTCGGAGTACGCGATCACAGGCGAGGGAATACACCTCAAATTCGATATCACGTTAACGAACGATACTGGCGAGGACTTCGACCCGATACTCTTCACAGCGTCTGCGGCGAGCGGCGGCGAAGAAGCTGAGCGAATCTTCGACGGAGAGAAAGTCGGAGGCGCACCGTCCACCACGATTCTGGACGGGAAGAAGGTTACGTTCTCAATCGGGTTCTCAGTACTAGACCCGGAAGACATCACTATGGACGTGTCACCTTCATTCTCGTTTGACGAGAGAAGCGTTGTTTTCACTAACTAGCCCTGAACGCAAACAAGTCCGGCCCACCCGAAAGGGTGGGCCGGACTTGTTTGGTCTGGCTAGAGTGCCAATCTCGGTTTTCGGCAAGATCGGCTTGTTTACTGGTGCCCCAACGTGGAGAAAACTGTAACAGCGTTCAAGGCGCTGAAATCGTTGATTTATCGCGGATCTAGCGAAGGGTGCGATATTGAAGATTCTAGTCTATCTACGCAGCGGACCGATGCCGGGGTCGCGTGGTGACGCCGACTGGGACAGCTGTAACCCCTGTCACACCGGAGATGATCGAAGGAATGGTTTCGGCATACGAATCGGGGGCCCCGTTGATATCAATTGCTCGCGAGCACCGGCTAGGCAAGGAGAAGGTGAGGGATCTTTTGAAGGATGCTGGTGTTCGAATCCGTCGACAGGGTCTAGACGATGAGCAGGTGGCTCATGCTGTTCGAAGGTATAGGGAGGGCCTCACCATTCGTGAGATTGCCATCGAGGTGGGTGTAGGGCACTCAATAGTGTGGAGAGACCTCAAGAAGGCTGGAGTAAAACTGCGTTCTCAATCTCAACGACCGAGATCGAAGTGACGTAAAGCGAGAGCGAAATCTGAAGCCTCCGGTGTGGCGTATTGCCAAGAAACGCCACACCTCGCTGTTCTATTGACTAATCACATCCAGTCGCTACAGTTTTTCATTCCCAGGCGGCAGTGTAAGTGGGGTAAACATCCCGTCAGAACTGGAGTTCTTATTGCATTTGCGCGCTCCGTGCGTCACTGGTTTACACGACTTGGAGACAGTTATTCAACTAATTCCCGTGCCCGACCCTGATCTAAGCCTTGGTTCGCGTTTGAGCTCTCATCGACTCAACGGCAGCGACAAGATCCGAGTCCTCGACGCTCGTCTCATTCCACTCCGTCCAGAAGTTACGAGTTGCACTCGCAGGCTTCACTTTGGGTGCGTCAAGGCGGATTCTGGTCGGGAGAATGATCGCGTCTCCAAGAAGCAGGGCTTCGCCTACATCAAGAAGTGGCAAGGCAGCAGCGATTCCCTCCATACTGTCGGGCATTAAACGCTTAACAACAGCTTGGTCTTGATCGTTAGTAAGACGTAATACAACGAAGTTGTTGCACTGCGAGAGAACTGTCCGACTGACATCAGACGGGCGCTGGCTTACTACGAGAAGTGAGATTCCGTACTTGCGCCCCTCTTTGGCGATTCGTTCAAAAGATTCGAGTGCTCTCTGTTCAGCGGGGTCGGGGGCCGATGCGGGGAGGTAGAGATGTGCCTCATCGCATACGAAGGTCACAGGAGTTCTTACGTCCTCGTCAGTCCAGAAGTGGATTTCATAGAGCACCCTCGCGAGTACGCCAACGACAACAGGCAGTACGTCGCTCGGTACTTCGCTGAAGTCTATGACTTTGATACCAGGCTTGGTGCCGAGGAGCTTTTTTGCCAGCTCGTGAAGCCACTCGTATCCAACGTCTGATTGCGGCGGCGCGAACATGAACCCGTAGCGACGGTCCTCGACTCGGGAGCGAAGTCTCGCAATGAATCGAGTTAGTTTGCCTTTGAACGGTCCAGCAGCACCCCTCGAAGTTGACCCTGGCACCATCTCGATGTCATCAGCTTCCAGTCGCGCGAGGAGTTCATCGAGGCTGAAAGGTACCGGACTATCGACTGTGAATCGCTGAGCAAGATCGGTTCTACCGTCTGCAACCAGCTGTTCGTGCTTTAGTGCACGGACGTGATGTAGTAGTCTTGCGGCCTGATTGGGAGCATTTGCTTCAGATCGGTCAAGGAGGAGAGCTTGCATTTCTTCCTGGTTCAAAAGCCACCACGGCAGGAACAATGTGCCGTCCTCGCCTATGCTCTCAGCAGGTCCGGCAATTCGGAAGCCCTTGGCAACCGCATCTTCTCCGGCCGTGAGGGGAGTATACTCCCCATGCATGTCGAAGACGATCAAGTTGGGGTGGGCTAGTGCGCGAGCGCGTTCCAAGATGAGAGCCACCGACCAGCTCTTGCCTGATCCTGTGCTGCCCAATAATGCTGCATGGCGCTGAAAGAGACGATCACCGTCGGCAACCGCTTTTGCGGTCGGATCAGCCACGAATGTTCCCAGTTGCAGCCGTTTCTCTGGTTCGAGCTGCTGGGACAGCAAGCCCATGAGCTTCTGCAGGTTGGGTCCTTCCAGAACCCAGCAAAGCGAATCTACAAGGGGATAACTGTCCGCACCTCTTTTGAATGTGTTGGTCCGTGTTCCGTCAACTGTTCGGTATGTACCGAGCAGGACTACCCGCAGGAGGTCTCGCTGCCGGGTCTCGACCGGCACGCTTTCATCGGCCAAAGGGTCGTCCTCGACGACGTCAGTCCTGCACCGGGTGAAGAGTTCGACCCTGAGACGTTCCTCCTCGGGGACGGGACGCTCTACCTTCTTGCTACCGGTGCCGGGGCGGGCGCGTCATCTGCGCTGGTGGCGGCGTTCATCGAAGATCTCGTCGAGACCGCGAGGCAGATCGCTGCCCGTTCACCGGGCGCACGGATGGACCCTCCTTTGCTGCTGGCTTTGGATGAGATGGGAACCTTGCCCCGCTCCTATCGCTGCCAACGTTGATGGCAGAAGGCGGCGGCACCGGCATCACACCCCTCCCGGTACTGCAGTCACTCGCACAGGCGCGCGAGAAGTGGGGTGAGAACCAAGCGAACGCGATCTGGGGTGCCTCGATCGTGAAGATCGTCCTCGGCGGCGCATCCAACAGTCGCGACCTCCAAGACCTCGCCACCCTCATCGGCGACCGCGACGAAACCACTGACTCCGTCACCACCGACGCGTACGGTGCGCACTCCAGCCAACGCTCGATCCGCCGCGTCCCGACCCTCCCACCCGACGTACTGCGGACCCTGCCGTTCGGGACTGGGGTGGTGATGCTCCGCACCGCACGCCCCATCATCACCACACTCCGGCCCTGGCCAGCACGCCCAGACGCGACACAGCTCCGTGAGGATCGGGGCGTTGTCGAGCAGGCGCTCAGCGGCACCTCAACCTGAGGTGCTCGCGCCTCACTGCGGGATGGTGCCTAGTTCGATGAGGCTGCGGTTGTGGAAGTAGTCGTCTTCTCTCAGCACCGTGATGGTTCCCGGCCGCGCCCGAAGCCGCATGTGTCCGAGCGCGTCGATAGGCAGGCGCAGGAAGGCTGCGGCAGCGAAGGTGAGTACCCCGCCGTGGGTGGAGATGATCTGGTGCGAGCATTGCCGTTCGAGGATCTCCTCCATGCTCTCGTAGATGCGAGTTGCGAAGACGTGCATCGTCTCCGCCCCGTCAATGCCCTCGTCGTGGCGAAGGCGCTTACCCACCGGGGGTGGGGTGCGGAAGCGTTCATCGAGCCAGGCTTGGGGTTTCCCTTCGGCAACGCCGTAGGACTTCTCTCGAAGGCGCGGATCGAACACGGGCTCGATACCCAGGTGTGTACTGATCGCTGCCGCCGTTTGCGTGGTGCGCCGAAGGTCCGACGAGAACAGTTCGATACTTTCTGAGCGGGGGATTCTCGCTGCCAAGGCAGCACCGACCTGATCCGCGGCCTTCAGGCCCTTAGGAGTGAGTTCGGAGCCGTACCAGCCCCCGACGCGCCCCTCTACGTGATGGGTTGCTTCGGGGTGCGTCACGACGTAGAGCGTCCTCATGCGATCCCTTCACCCTCCTGCTCGCTGACTTGCCTAGACGGCAGCGAGCTCAGGTGTTCGTGGGTGAGCCGCCAGCCGTGTGGGCTGCGCGTGAAGACGTTGGTGGCGCGCCCAGCACCGGAGCGTTCCTGCCCATCGATGGTGCCGCTCCAGTGGTAGGTGTAGGTCGCCACTGCGGCGTCCTCGGAGAGGGCGACCCATTCGATATCTTCCGCCCAGTAGGTCTCGTCGGGGATCATCGCCCAGGTCCGCTCGAAATACCCTCGAACCTCACTGACGCCGATGCAGGTCGCGTCACCGAAGAAGTAGACCGCATCGGGTGCGAGCACGCGTTCGACGTGGTCGAAGTTGTGTGTGTTCGTCGCAGCCAAGTACGCCTCCAGCGCTGCAGCAGCACTCTGCGCCGCAGCCACTTCACCGTGTTGAATCTCAAGGGATGCGAACATCTTCCACACCGGTGGGCCATCACCGGAGTCAGTGTGGGCGGTGACACCAAAGCCGTGACGCTCGTACAGGCGCACGTTGCGCGGGTCCGAGGTATCGAGCGCGACAGCACGACCCCCACGGGCTCTGACCTCCGAGAGTGCAAAGTGAATGAGCGCGGAGGCGATCCCGCACCCTTGGTGCTCGGGGCGCACGCCGAGGGTCTCCAGTCGCCACGCTCCCTCCGGTGGCGGGGCCTGATCGAGGCGGTCGATGCGGTCGCCGTGCAACGCGACCACCTCTTCCACCATGGCCGGTGCTGGGTCTGGCGCATGCGGCGGCAGGAGCGCGATCACCCCATCGCTGTCCCCGGTAACGGCCACGATCCCGTGCTCGCGCGCATACCCCAGGTAGAGGTGTTGTAGCGCGCGCAAGCGGGCCAGGTAGTCGCGCTCCGGGAGCACGTGCCGTGTCCACGGGTAGTGCTTGAACGCTGCCGTGAGGGTGTCTGCTGCAGCCGCCAGATCAGCAGGTCGCGCGTGCCGCACGAGGGTCATGTCGTCTCCTGAATATCGTTGGGTGTACCTGATTCGACGATGGCCTGCAGGGTCGCAAGGTGCTGCTCGAATGCGTCGCGGCCGGTCTTCGTGATCCCGACCCACGTGCGCGTACGCCTACCGACCGGCTCCTTCCGCACGGCCACGAGCTTCGCTTCTTCCAGCACGGTGAGCGTCTGCGAGAGCGTGGAATCGCTCACCTCGAGCAGGTCTGCGAGGAACCGGAAGTCCACATCCTCCAAGTTCCGCAGCGCCGCCAGGAGTGAGAACCGCACCGGCGAGTGGATGAGACTGTCGATGCTCTTGCGCGGATGACTCATCGGCGGGAACTCGCGAACAAGCACGCCACGACCGGCGTCACCGCGATGACCCCGGCGAGCACCCACCACCACGGCGACGACAACTGAAACAACTGCAGAGCCGGGTCGAGCATGAGCGTATACAGCGCGAACCAGGTCGCGACCGCGATCCCCATGTTCCGCAGCCCATGCCGGGGCACGGACTGCCGGTACCGGAACGCGATCATCCAGATACACAGCGTGGCGAGCACGAACGGCGCGAACGCCTTCCAGTAACCCACCCCTGCCACATCGACCGACACGGTGAACGCCAACGCATACGCCGCCTGCAAAAGCACGAACACCTTGAACCAGCGCGTCGCACGCTTCGCATGCAGGGCTGCCTGCTCACCTGCTGCGACAATCCGAGTTGCATCATCAACAGAGAACGTGTTTTCACTCATGCAAGCACTTTAGCAATCATAAAGCGAGGCTGTCCAGTCAGCGCGGACCAGTGACCGTACCTGTCCGGTGATCCCCGCAGTTGCGGAGTGTGAGACCGATAGGAGTACCTGCTGATGAGTATCCGCACGAAAGAGTCCCTCGCAGGATTCGTCGCCACGGACCCGGAGCTGACGTTCACGAGCAAGGGTGACGCCCGCGTCTACATGCGTTTCGGGCAGCCCCAGGCCCGGTTCGAGGAGGACGGGACGTTCACGCAGCTCGATCCGGAATTCACTGACCTAGTGATGTTCCGCAAGTCCGCCGAGCTCGCGCACGAGCAGTTCCGCAAGGGCGACAACTTCATCGCCGAAGGTGAAACCCGCACCTATACCGGGGACGACGGCACCGAGCGGGAACAGTTCGTCGCTTCCCGGATCGGGCACGACAACAACATCACCCGCTACACCGTCGATCGCCGCAGCCCCGAGCGCGAGACACCGCAGCATGAGGCCCCGGGCCGGGAGCAGGTGCAGCAGGCGCTCGCGCAGCGCGAAGCAGACCTCGGCTCCGAACCACCCTCAGCAACCAGCACCGGTCAGGTTCAGCGTGAAGTCGTTGCCCGCTGAACTCCTCAACGTGGGTGCGGCGGCACGGGCTCAGCCTCGTCGCCGCACCCGCCCAGATTCTTGTTACGTCGCGGAAGTGGCGTGCACTCTTTCAGGAGTAACCCATGACTGACCAGATACCTCCGGACATGCCGGGGCCGGACGTCGATGACGTGAACCTCGATGATCTCCCTCCAGGCGTGGAGGAGGAGACTCGGGAGTTCGCGAAGCAGGCCTATGTGAACGATCTTGCGGCGGCGCTCGGGCAGGTGCCGCGCCCGATCAACTGGCGCAACCTGCCCCCCAGCAGACCTCGAGCACGAGCTCCTTGAGCTGAACGCGTGGGTCGACTGGCTTCGCCACACCTACGGGCTGCCCGCCCAGGTCGTGCCACTGATGTGGCACCGCCACCCCGAGCTCCTGTGGGAGCTTTCCGCTTTGAAGCAGCACTGGTTGTTCTGCTTCGACCCGCAAGCAAAAGGCAACCAAGCGCTCGCATGGCATCACGACTTCGCTATCACCCGTGAACGGCTGCGCGACTGGGTCACGATCTCCGGCACGCGCCTGGACCGTGACCGCCCCACACGCACCACGGCCTGGCCAGGAGGCGAAGCAGAAGGCTGGACCCAACCCTCCACAGCAGAGGTGCCGGTAGTGGAACGGACGAAGGATTTCCTGGCGTTCGTCGAAGAGCAAGTCCAGGCGAGGACTGCCGAGCAGGATGCCGTGATCCGTCAGGTCCTCGCTGATGAACAGCTAGGCCGTGATGGGTGACGCTACCTCGCGGCGTAAACCTCCGGCGTCGGAGCGTTCATTCGAAGTCCGGGTCGCCCATCGAGATCGCCCGAACATGACCGCGCTAACCGAGTTGTTCGTCCGGTTCACCCTGGCCGAAGCAAACGCACGCCGTGCCTCTGAGGCCGCGCCCGTGACGACTCGTCCCGAGGTGCTGAAGCCGGTCGGAGACTGGGACCGCACCGGTGAAGGAAGGTAACATCACAACCCGCCCACAATAGGTGGTGGCGGGAAGAACATCGAAAGAGGCCCCGCCATGACATCTGTACTCGACGACTTCGCCCCCGTATCCGCTGCCGCCCAGAGCATGCTTGCTCCGGCCGTGACATATCTTCGGGTGTCTACCAAGGAACAGGCCACCAAGGGCGGTCGGGACGAGGGGTTCTCGATCCCCGCGCAGCGAGCCGCGAATCACTCCAAAGCCGAATCGCTGGGAGCGGCGATCATCAAGGAGTTCGTTGACGCGGGTGAGTCGGCGAAGAAGGCTGACCGGCCAGCGCTTCGGGAGATGATCTCCTACGTCAAACGTCACAAGGTCGCCTACTGCATCGTCCATAAGGTCGACCGGCTCGCCCGCAACCGTGCCGACGACGTCGAGATCCACATGGCCCTCCGCAAGGCAGGGGTCATGCTGGTGTCGGCGACCGAGAACATCGACGAGACCCCGTCTGGGATGCTGCTGCACGGCATCATGTCTTCGAACGCGGAGTTCTACTCCGTTAACCTCGCCAATGAGGTGATGAAAGGCCTCGTGCAGAAGGCCTCGACAGGTGGCACCCCAATGCGTGCCCCGATCGGTTACCTCAACACCTTGCACCGGGACGAGCTCGGCCGCGAAGTGCGCGGAATCAAGCAAGACCCCGAGCGGGCGCTCCTGGTCAAATGGGCATTCACCGCGTACGCGTCCGGGAACTACAGCATCGCGAAGCTGCGCACCGAACTGACGAACAAAGGTCTTCGTAGTGTTCCGACTCCGAAACGCTCCGCGCGTCCTTTGGGTCTGTCGAGCGTGCATCGAATGTTGCAAAATCCCTACTACAAGGGCGATGTCGTTTACCGGGGTGTGCGCTATGACGGGGCACACGAACGGCTCGTGGAACCAGAGGTTTGGTACCAGGTGCAGGCCGTGCTGCGTTCCCACGCCCAGTCCGGGGTTCGCACCCAAAAACACGACCACTACCTGAAGGGCTCACTGTACTGCGGCAGGTGCAGGCAGCGGATGACGATCATCCACGCCAAGAATCGGCATGGCAACATCTACCCGTATTTCATCTGCCTGGGCCGTAACAACAAGCGCACCACCTGCGACATGCCCTACGCACCCGTTGACCGGGTCGAGAAACTCGTTACCGACTACTACCAGCGCATCACCCTTACCCCCGCAATGAGTGACGCGCTACGAGGAATGCTCATGCACGAGTTCGATCAGCTCACCGCGGGCACAAGCCAGTCCATCCGCGACCTGATCGACCGTCGCAAGCAGATCCCCATCGAGCAAGACAAGCTCTTGGAGGCTCACCTTGCTGACGCGCTCACGCTCGAGCAGTTGAAGAAGTTCCAGACCAGACTGCGCGCCGAGCTCGACGGCATCGAAGCGCAGATCGCTGAACACCACAACGACTATCAGGGTGCACGCGACCTCATCGACGGTGCCTTAGACCTCGCTCGAGATTTCGCAGCTGTCCACGAGCGCTGCGATGACCAGAACAAGCGCCTCGCGAACCAGACGTTCTTCACCCGTATCTACCTGAACGAGAACGACAACCTCGTCGCTGACACCGCAGCACCGTTCGAGACGATCCTCGACGAGACCACCAAGCAGCAAGCGATCGCTTGGGCAGAGCAGCGCAACGCTAGCAATGAGAAGAGCGATGTTGTAACCCAGGACCTTTTTCTTCAGGCCCGGGTTACAACATCGCTTATTGGGTGCCCCAAGCAGGACTTGAACCCGCGACCAAGGAATTATGAGTTCCCTGCTCTAACCAACTGAGCTATTGGGGCGTGCACCATGGCCAGCGGATCAAGTGATCGTTCGTGGTGCATGTATAGGTTAGCGCCTTTTGCAACTGTTGTTTGTCAGCATCTCGCACTAACGTGGAAAGTATGTTTCGTAGAAAAGCAGCCCTGCCAGATCCTGTTCGTCGCCAAATCCGCGAGATTACAACGGAACGGGTGCTCGCATGGGCGCAGGGACAGCGTGCAAGCCTCATCGATGAGGACGAGGAATCGGCGAATGTTGTACGTGCCACAGTCGAGGATTCTCCGGCTGAGACGCTCGAATACGTTGTCGGCGATGACACGGTAACCGTGGCGGCCACGGCTAGGCGGTTGATCGCTGTGGCCTCTGGCGTGGGTGGGGAATCTGGTTCCGTTGAGGGTTTCTGGTGGCATGAGATTGACCGTGCGTTTTGGGTCGCCGAAGAGCGAATCATCAGGGTGTCATTCACCACAGCAGATGAGGAGCTCATCCTGCAGGTTGGAGTTGACCTTCCCATGGAGTTCCTGTCGATTCTGCGTGACAGGGTGGAGAACTCGGTTGTGTTGAGCGAGACGATTGCGCTTACTTCTGCGGAAAACGTGCGGGTTGCTGTGCGTCGTGATGAGGTCGGAGATATCTTCGTGGAGGTGCTCTATGATGACGGAATCGATCCGAACCACCCTGTTGTGATGAAGAAGGTGGCGCCTGTCGTTGCGCGGCTACGTGAAGTGTCCGGTGCGCGCTGAAAAACCTGCTACAGTTTTATCTGTTGCTTTTCGCGCGGCATGGATCTGGTGTCCGTGTGGCCGGTGAGGAGCGGTTACTGGGGTCTTTGTGGATTTCGGTTTCATGCACCGATTCGGTAAAGTGAAGGGCGTATTCCCGCGTAGCTCAGCGGCAGAGCATCCGACTGTTAATCGGACGGTCACTGGTTCGAATCCAGTCGCGGGAGCGATATAACTGAATAGTCGTATCACATACGATCCCGCGTAGCTCAGCGGCAGAGCATCCGACTGTTAATCGGACGGTCACTGGTTCGAATCCAGTCGCGGGAGCAATCAAGACCCGAGTGCTTCACTCGGGTTTTGTTTTACCCAGCGAGTTGTCATATGGCTTTCAGGAATCACCTGTTTCGAAGAGACCAGCTTGTCCACGATGGGACCTGTTTCGTGGGACAATGGTGCGCATGGCGATTAGAGAGATTAGAACTGTTCCGGACCCGGTCCTTCGTACCAAATGCGAAGAAATCACCACCATCGATGCTCGGGTCAAGGGTCTAGTTGAAGATCTCCTCGAAACTGTGGATATGGAAGGTCGCGCTGGTCTCGCCGCCAACCAAATTGGCGTGAACCTGCGGGCATTTTCATGGAACATCGACGATGAAATCGGCTATATCCTGAACCCGCGGATCGTGGAGCTTTCCGAGGACCGCTTCCAGGAGGGCGACGAGGGGTGCCTCTCTGTTCCGACTCTGTGGTATCCAACCAAGCGTGCATGGTATGCCCGTGTCGAGGGAATGGACCTCGATGGCAAGACGCTTGTCGTTGAGGGAACTGACCTCATGGCCCGCTGCCTGCAGCATGAGGTGGATCATCTTGAGGGCATGCTGTACCTCGATAGGCTGGAACGGGCCGTGCGCCGTAAGGCTATGCGTGACCTGCGCGAATCGCTCTAGGGGAAATATCCACCAGTTAGATTGATCTGGCGCTTCTGCGCCAAGTGAGGCATCATAGGTGGCAGGGTTATTTAATCGTGATCTTTGCGGGGCCCCATAGGGGAAGATGCGAGGTCTCAACTAGGTAACGTTGGCTAACCGGTTATATGAATCCATGTGGTGCGAGGACGTAGGGGAAGACGGCCCTCAACCAAGGAGGAACATATGACGGGTGTTTTGACGCGCGGTGTTTTCTTCGTGCACTCTGCTCCTCGAGCAATGTGTCCACATGTGGAGTGGGCTGTGGAGCAGGTTCTTGGCGCGCCCGCACATTTTGACTGGATTGATCAGCCAGCCGCGCCTGGCATGGTGCGCACCGAGTTTTCGTGGCAGGGCAAGCAGGGCAGTGGTTCCAAGATTGTCTCGGCGTTGCGAGGATGGGATCACTTGCGCTTTGAGATCACTGAGGACCCTTCTTTCGGTGCTGACGGCTCTCGCTGGAGCCACACGCCGTCTCTCGGCATCTTCCACGCCAACATGGACATGCACGGCAATATCGTGGTTTCCGAGGCCCGTATCCGGGCCGCGATGGAACACTCCCACGATGCGTACCGTATGCGACGTGAGCTTGATCTTGCTCTGGGAACCGCATGGGATGAGGAACTCGAACCGTTCCGCTACGCAGGGGATGGCGCGCCAGTACGCTGGTTGCACCAGGTCGGCTGATTGGATGACTAGTTCGCGGCCTGATAGCGCGGAATTGGTGCATCGCTGACATCTCAATTGACGACGAGCGGGTCGACACCCATCATGGGTGTCGACCCGCTCGTCGTCAATATTGGTGCTTGCTGAACGCTCGCCAATGGGGCTGTGAGCGGTGATTTTCCACCCACGCATTGGCTGACAGCGCATACAGCAAAGCGCTCACCCAAGCAGAGGCTTGGGTGAGCGCCCGCAAGGACTCACGCGTTCTGGACCACCAACGCAACGTTGTGTCCACCGAAACCAAACGAGTTGTTGACCGCGGCGATGTCGCCGTCCCGCAGTGCGCGAGGGGTGTCCCGAACCAGGTCGAGCGTCAGCTCTGGGTCTGGGTCCGACACATTGATCGTTGGGGGAGCGGTGCGTTCGGATACCGCGAGGACCGTGAAGATCGTTTCGAGGGCGCCAGCGCCGCCGAGCAGGTGACCGGTCATCGACTTGGTTGCCGAGAGTGCCACGTGGTCCGCGTCATCGCCGAGAACGCCGCGGATCGAGCGGGCCTCAATGAGGTCGCCGACAGTGGTCGAGGTCGCGTGTGCGTTGACGTGAACAATATCTGTGGCAGATACTCCTGCATCAGCGAGAGCGTCCTTCATGGCACGGATCTGGCCGTCACCGGAAGGCTCAGGTGAGGTGATGTGGTATCCGTCAGCGCTCAGACCAACGCCGCCGATCTTGGCGTACACCTTGGCACCGCGAGCTGCAGCGTGCTCGGCAGACTCAAGGACAACGATTCCGGAACCCTCACCGATGACGAAGCCGTCGCGGTTGATGTCGTAGGGGCGCGATGCACCGGTTGGGTCGTCGTTGCGTAGCGAAAGCGTACGGGACGCAGCGAACGCGGAGATAGGCATCGGGTGGATGGTCGCTTCGGTTCCACCGGCGATGACCACGTCAGCGCGGCCGGAACGGATCATCTCGACACCGTAGCCGATCGCCTCAGCACCGGATGCGCAGGCGGATACGAGAGCGTGTGCGCCAGCCTTGGCACCAAACTCGAGTGATACAAAGCCGGTTGGGGAATTCGGCATAAGCATGGGAACGGTCATTGGGAGAACGCGGCGTGCGCCCTTCTCACGCAGGGTGTCCCATGCGTCGAGGGTCGTCCAGATTCCACCGATGCCGGAGGACACAACGGTTCCAAGGCGGGTACCGTCGATCTCCGGCGCGCCAGCATCCTTCCAAGCCTCGCGGGCCGCGATGATCGCGTACTGCGTGGACGGGTCCATGCGCTTGATCTCGGGGCGGGTCAGAACCTCTTCAGGGTTGACCGCGATGGTTGCAGCGAAGTTGACGGGCATGCCGTACTTTTCAGCCCAGTCGTTGTCGAAGGTGCGGGCACCCGACTGACCGGCCAAAGCTGAAGCCCAAGTTGATGCCACGTCTCCGCCGAGTGGCGTGGTGGCGCCCAGTCCGGTGACAACGACTTCTGGAACGGAGGACATGTTCATCTCCTTGAATGTGTGTGGGGCAGTGCTTACAAAGATGGGAGCGGAGATGCTCCGCTCCCATCAGTTACGTCAGGCTGCTGCCGAGACGATGAAGTTAACAGCGTCGCCGACGGTAACGAAGTCCTTCGCAGCGTCGTCTGGGATGGTGACCTCGAACTTGTCCTCTGCGTGGGTCACGATGGTCATGATCGACAGCGAGTCAATGTCCAGGTCATCGACGAACGACTTGTCAGCGGTGATGTTGTCTACTGGAAGGCCGGTCTCTTCTGCAACGATCTCTGCGAGGCCAGCTAGGACGTCCTGTTCGGTGTAAGCCATGATTGCTCCTTGGGTTTCTTTTACTTCAGGTGAAATGGTAATGCCCTATGGGAGGACGACTACCTGTGCGGCATAAACAAGGCCAGCACCAAAACCGATCTGCAGGCAGATGTCGCCTGATTTCGCTTGACCCTCTTGGAGAAGACGGTCGGTAGCTAGTGGGATGGATGCCGCTGACGTGTTTCCGGTATCAGCGATGTCGCGTCCCACAACGACAGACTCGGGAAGTTTGATTTGCTTGATCAATTGGTCGATGATCCGCATGTTTGCTTGGTGAGGCACGAATACGTCGATGTCGTCGGGGGTGAGCCCCGCGGCTTCGATCGCCTCAAGGGCGACTGGTGCCATCTTAAAACTTGCCCACTTGAAAACGGATGGACCATCCTGTCGGAGGGTGGGCCAGCCTACCTCTGGGTTTTTGCGCAACTCGCTCCACTCGTGCGTTTGCGAGATTGCCTCGGCGCGTGATCCGTCCGATCCCCAAACGGTTGGGCCGATGCCGGGGGTGTCGGATGGGCCGACGATGACTGCTCCCGCGCCGTCTCCGAGGAGGAATGAGATCGAACGGTCGGTTGGATCGATGAAGTCGCTCATCTTCTCCGCGCCGATGACAAGTACGTATTTGGCTGCTCCTGATCGGACCAGTGCGTCGGCCTGCGCGATGCCGTAGGTGTACCCGGCGCATGCGGCGGAGATGTCGAATGCGGCGGCTGGGTTGGCTCCCACGCGGTCTGCGACGATTGCCGCCGCGGATGGGGTCTGCGCGAAATAGGTGACTGTCGACATGATGACCGCACCGATTTCTTGTGGGTCTAGTCCAGAACGCTCGATCGCCTGCTTGGCGGCGCGTTCAGCGAGGTCAACCACGGTTTCCTCGGCAGTTGCCCGGCGACGCGTGATGATGCCGGTACGCTGTTGAATCCACTCGTCGGAGGAGTTGATTGGTTCTGCGATCTCGTCATTGGTGACAACGTTGACTCCGCGATCAACACCGTAGGAGACGATGCGCGAGTAGGCCGATCCGATGCTTGGGGTGATGGTAGCCATGTTCAGTTTCCCGTTCCGTGTGCGGCCACAAAGGCACGTGCTTCTTCAACGTCCCCCGCCGACTTCACGGCGAAGCGTTCGATGTCCGGCAGGGAACGCTTGGCGATTCCGGTGAGGACTCCACCGGGCGCAAGTTCGAGGATTCCGGTGACGCCGAGCGCCTTGAGCTCCTCTTGGCACAGGTCCCAACGCACGGGAGAGATGATCTGGTTGGCCAAGGCGTTCAGCACCTCGCGTGCGGTGCCGTGTCCATGCGTCCCGCTGGTGAAGGCTTTGCCGTCCCGATTGGACAGGAGCGCAATCTGGGGGTCATTCGCGGCCCAGTCGGCTGCGACCGGGGAGAACCGTTCGAATGCGCCGTTCATGTAGTGGGTGTGGAATGCACCGGCCACCTTGAGGGGCATGACGCGGGCACGGGCTGGAGCGTTCTGCGCGAGGGTCTCAAGTCCTTCGAGGGATCCTGCGGCGACGATCTGCCCGGCTGCGTTGACGTTTGCAGGGGTGAGTCCAGCGGCTTCGATTGCTGCGAGGACTTCCTCGGCCACACCGCCGACAACAGCGGACATGCCGGTCGGAGTGGCTGCCGCAGCCTCAGCCATGAAACGTGCACGGTGTGAGACGAGGTCCACTGCGGATGCGTCTTCGACGACTCCAGCGACTGCTGCCGCCGCGAACTCACCGACCGAGTGTCCAGCGGTGACCGCAACGCTCTGCGTTGTTTGGGTTGCGTCACCAACGATTGCGCGGAGCGCAATGAGGGAAGAAGCGACGATGAGTGGCTGGGCTACCGAAGTGTCGCGGATGGTGTCCGCGTCTGATTCGGTTCCATGCGCCACGAGATCGATGCCGCTGCGGGTCGAGAACTCTTCGAGTTGTTCGCGCACCGCAGGCAGTTCAAGCCACGGTACGAGCATTCCTGGGGTCTGGGAGCCCTGTCCCGGGCAAACTACTGCAAGCACGTTTCAACTTTGCCGTACGCGAGGCAATTTTGCGAGGTACCGACGCGCACAAGCCTCACCCAATGTTTTGTATGTACCCCACAAAAGCATGGGGTGGTCGGATATATTCACAGGCTAAAAGACCGCTGCTTCGATGCTAGTGCGCCTCAGGTTTTGTGACAAGGCGCAAAATCCTAATTCTCGACGAGTCCCTGCCTACAGGTCGACAGGCAGCCTTCCAGCGGCGAGGGCCACCTGCAAGACGAATGATTCACGGGCATCGAGGGGATCCCAGCCCGTTAGTTCGGCGACCTTGCGAAGGCGATAGCGGACAGTGTTGGGGTGGACGTACAGGTCGCGTGCCGCTCCTTCAAGGGAGCGTCCGGTTCCAAGATATGCCGAAAGGGTCTCAAGCAGCGCGCCGCCGGATTGCTGTAGCGGTTCGAATGCCTGGGCGACGAGTGAGGACCGGGCCAGGGGATCGCCGATCAACATGCGTTCGGGAAGTAGTTCGTCCGCGGCGACTGGGCGTGGTGCGCCAGGCCAGGCTGGCACCGCCTCCAACCCTGCGAGAGCAGCGGATGCAGAGCGAGGGGCATCGTCGAGTCCGGCCACAACGGGTCCAATGATGATCGGGCCCTGTCCGAATCGTCCCTCAAGCAGGCCTGCGGCAGAGAAGAGGTCGCCATCTCCCCCGAGTACGAGAACGATGCGGTCACCCTGGATGCCCACGAGTACGTCCTGCACGAGGCGGCGGGCTGCGCGGCGCAGATCGGCGGCACGTAGATCGTCGAAACCTGGGGGAGTCGTGCCCACGATCACGATGGCCTTGCCGACCCCACTCCAGCCGAGGGCCGAAACCCGCGATCGTAGGGAGCGATCCCGATCTCCGCGGACGATTGCGTCAACGACAAGCGCTTCGAGCCGAGCATCCCAGGCGCCTCGTACTTCAGCGGCCCGTGCATATACCTCGGCCGCCTCGAAGGCAACCTCGCGCGAGTAGCGCAGAACCGCCTCCTTGAGGGTCTGCTCATTACCGGGAACGGCGAGTCGGTCGGAATACACCTCTACGACCTCCACAACGCACCGCACGATCTGGAGCGTGTGCTGCAACGAAATCGAGCGGGTGAGGTCTGGTGGCGCGGCGGCAAACATCTCACCAGCGCTCTGGATACCGAGTTCGGGATGTGTGTACCAGTTGATGAACGAGGTGATACCGGCCTCGGCAACTCGTCCGACCCAGCTGCGGTCGTCCTTGGGGAGTGCACGATACCAGGGGAGCGCCTCATCGAGTTTCTTGAGGGCTGCTGAGGTGAGTAGGCCGGAGCCATCCTTCACCCGCTGCTGATCTTCCGCAAGACTGTCAGTTGCTACAGACCCGTTGGTGGTATCGCGGTTATTCATGGCCTAAGCATACGGTGAAGTTGTGGAGAACCGACAAAGGCGCGAGGAATTTGTATCACTAGGTGAGTTGGCCCCCTCAATTTCCTCCAAGAAACGCCAAAGAGAGAGTATTGTCTAAGTATGGCCATCATGCCCCGAATCAGAAAACTGCTCTCGCGTTCTTCCTCGGCATCAACGGTCGGATTGCGCAGAGAGTCGCCACACACCCACAATGCGGATGTTGTGCAGGAGGACGCGCTGCGCGCACAACTTGCAGACGACCCCAACAATCAACTGGCATTCAACGCACTCCTTGAACTGGTCGTGCGCAACTGTGCGGACGAGGGATCGGAAAACGAAGATCCCCTCAACGCACTTCAAGACGAAGCAAGTTACGCTGAAAAGCGCACCATGAGTGCGTGGGCGCTCGCGGAGGAATTCTCCGGACACCCCAAGGCCTGGTTCCCACTTACCGAGCTTGCGCGCCTCTCAATCGATGTTGATCCAGATGAGGCCATCAGGCGTCTCACAGCAGCCATCGCCAGGGACCCACACGGTGAGGCTCTCGCTGTTGCGGTGAAACTGCTTGCTGAGACTGATCGCAGTCATGAGGCGTACAACCTGGCAATGGGGCATTGGAAGTCACGCGAACACATACCAGCGGCCGGAGTCGCAGTCGTACGTGCTGCTCTTCTCAGCGACAAGCGCATGGAAGCGGAAGCCGCCCTGACCGAACTCCTGGGTCACGCATCTGCTGCAGAGATCAGCGAGATCGATCCAGAACTGATCGATGAGGTGCGCGGAGTACATCGCTCCTAGCAGGGAACACACCTGCCCTGAGTGTGCGCTGGGCGGTGACTGCTCGTCGCCAATCCTGGAAGCAGGTGTGTCGACGGCCTTGCCCATCCAAGACGGCATCTGTGAATCCTGCTTGGCTCGCAAACCGCATCTCGTTTGCGGACGAACCAGCACTCGCAATACTTGAGAGTGCGTCTCCACACCCGCAAATCCACACTGCCAGTGTGAGCGCGTGCAGACAAAAGCCCACACACAAAAAGCCCCACACAGCCTGATGGCTGTGTGGGGCTCCCTTGTTCCCTGGAGGGATGCCTATCAGGCCTCGCCGCCGGCGTTGCCGGAGGTGCCTGCGTTCACGTTGTGCAGGTCGTACTTCGCGATAGCCTGCACGTGAGCGTCCGCTGAGACCTCGCCGCGACGGGCAAGTTCCTGAAGCGTACGCACCACGAGCGATGGACCATCGATCTTGAAGTAGCGGCGAGCTGCGGCACGGGTGTCGGAGAAACCGAAACCGTCAGCACCGAGCACAGCGTAGTCGCCAGGAACCCACTTGCGGATTTGATCCTGTACGAGGTGGTCGTAGTCAGAGGTTGCAAGGAATGGACCCTGAGCATCCTTCAACTTGGTGGTCAGGTATGCCTCGCGAGCAGGCTGCTCCGGGTGCAGGAAGTTGTGCTGGTCCGCAGCGATACCGTCACGGCGCAACTCGTTCCATGAGGTGACTGAATAAACGTCAGCAGATACGTTCCAGTCTTCGCGCAGCAACTTCTGGGCCTCGAGAGCCCATGGCACACCGACACCAGAGGCCAGGAGGTTGGCACGTGGGCCATCACCCTCGCCGACCGAGATGCGGTGGATACCGCGGAGGATACCCTCAACGTCTACGTCCTCAGGCTCAGCAGGCTGGACCATCGGCTCGTTGTACACGGTCAGGTAGTACATGACGTTCTGGTCGCGGCCATCCGAACCGTCACCATACATGCGCTCGATGCCATCGCGCACGATGTGGCGGATCTCGTAGCCATAGGCGGGGTCGTACTGAACGATTGCGGTGTTCGTACCAGCGATCAGTGGTGAGTGACCATCAGCGTGCTGCAGGCCCTCACCGGTTAGGGTGGTGCGGCCAGCAGTTGCACCGATGATGAAACCGCGGGTCAACTGGTCACCGGCGGCCCAGAACTGGTCGCCTGTGCGCTGGAAACCGAACATCGAGTAGAAGATGTAGAACGGCACGAGGTGCTGACCGTGCGTGGCGTACGAGGTGCCGACAGCCTGGAACGCCGCAGCCGAGCCGGCCTCGTTGATACCCGTGTGCATGATCTGGCCAGCCTCGGACTCCTTGTAGGAGAGCATGAGGTCGCGGTCCACAGCCATGTAGTTCTGGCCGAGCGTGTTGAAGATCTTCGCCGATGGGAAGATCGAGTCCAGACCAAAGGTGCGGGCCTCATCCGGGATGATCGGAACGATACGTGGACCGAACTCCTTGTCCTTGATGAGGTCCTTGAGTAGACGGACGAACGCCATCGTCGAGGCGACTTCCTGGTTGCCCGAACCGCGCTTGAGAACCTCGTAGGACTTGGCCTCTGGAAGTTTCAGCGGTTCAGGGTTTGCGCGACGCTCCGGGACGAAACCACCGAGTTGGCGGCGGCGTTCCAGCATGTACTGGATTTCTGGCGCGTCCATGCCCGGGTGGTAGTACGGAGGCTCGTATGGGTTTGCTTCCAAGACCTCGTCAGAGATTGGAATGTGCAGGGTGTCACGCAAGGTCTTGAGCTCGTCGAGCGCAACCTTCTTCTTCTGGTGGGTTGCGTTACGACCAGTGAATGCGGAGCCGAGCTTGTAGCCCTTGATGGTCTTGGCGAGGATCGCCGTTGGCTGACCGGTGTGGTTACGGGCAGCGGTGTACGCGGCATAGATCTTGCGGTAGTCGTGTCCACCGCGCTTGAGAGCCCAGATCTCGTCATCGGTCATGTTTTCCACGAGCTTCTTGGTCCGTGGGTCACGGTTGAAGAAGTTCTCGCGGACAAACGCGCCATCGTTTGCCTTGTAGGTCTGGTAGTCGCCGTCTGGGGTGACGTTCATGAGGTTGACAAGAGCACGGTCCTTGTCAGCGTTGAGCAGGACATCCCACTCGCGGCCCCAGATGACCTTGATGACGTTCCAGCCAGCACCCTTGAAGAACGCCTCGAGTTCCTGGATGATCTTGCCGTTACCGCGAACCGGGCCGTCCAAGCGCTGGAGGTTGCAGTTCACCACGAAGGTCAGGTTGTCGAGCTGCTGTTGAGCGGCAAGTTGGAGCATACCGCGTGACTCTGGCTCGTCCATCTCACCGTCGCCGAGGAACGCCCAAACGTCCTGCTGCGAGGTGTCCTTGACACCGCGGTTGTGCAGGTACTTGTTGGTCCACGCCTGGTAGATCGCCGAGGCCGGGCCAAGACCCATCGACACGGTTGGGAACTCCCAGAAGTCAGGGAGCTGGCGTGGGTGTGGGTAGGAGGGCAGCCCGTGACCGAGACCGCCGTGCGAGTGCTCCTGGCGGAAACCATCGAGCTGGTCCGCGCTCAAGCGGCCCTCAAGGAAGGCGCGAGCGTAGACACCGGGGGATGCGTGACCCTGGAAGTAGATCGAGTCACCGCCGCCTGGGTGATCCTTACCGCGGAAGAAGTGGTTCAAGCCGATTTCGTAGAGGGTGGCAACCGAGGCGTAGGAGGAGATGTGTCCACCGACGCCGACGCCCGGGCGCTGTGCGCGGGTCACGAGCACCGCGGCATTCCAGCGGATCCACGAGCGATACTTACGCTCAACGTTCTCGTCGCCAGGGTAGTAAGGCTCGTCGTGCACACCGATCGTGTTGACGTACGGGGTGGTGACGGGGTTTGGAATGGAAACGCTACGTTCACGTGCACGCTTCAACAGGTTAAGCAGGATGTATCGGGCTCGAGGTCCACCTGCTTCATCAATCAGCCCGTCCAGCGACTCAACCCACTCAGCGGTTTCCGCAGGGTCAATGTCTGGGACCTGGCTAAGAAGACCGTTAATTAGCGGCCCGGATTCTTCGTACGCAGCCACAGCCATCCTCACTACTCGTGGAGCTACAGGGGGTGCCCCATTGCTCGTCTTTCCGGCCCTTTGCGCGGGTGCGACTCGGATGTCAGTGTCGCCGCTCCCGCCGCCGGTTTCTTTCATTCTTGTCACACTTCCCCCTCATTTCCACTTTGTGGCCGGGAAATATGACGTGACATTCGTGACACCCGCAGAATCCTGCGGTTTTTGGCCTAGATTACTGGGCAGGTTTTTCTGACTGTGCGCACGGTACATGTCCCACCTTTGGGCTTGAGGTGGCTCACCTTTCAGCGCCGAACTCAACCGTTTGTGCCCCAACTCAACCGTGGCGCGGTCGAGTTGGAGCACAAACGGTCGAGTTCGATGAGGAGAGGGCTGGGCGTCACCGCCGAACCAAAACGACTCGTCGGAAATAATTTATGCGACATTTGCCGTGTTTTCTTGCCACAATCCCTGCCGATGGCCGATTCTTAAGTTAGGTTTGCGTCTAGGCGCCTCCAAGGATCGTCCTTGGTCGTATGTGAAAGGAATTGCATCACAGTGGCAGCGAATGCTGACTCGCAGGTTATCGACCGTCTTGGGTTTCAACCTGGGTTCGTAGTACAAGAGTTCGGTTGGGCAGATGACGTCGATGACGATCTGCGTGAGGCCATTGAGGATCTCACCGACAACGAGTTGGCTGACGAGGACTTTGACGATGTCACCGATGGCGCCATCGTCTGGTACCGCGACGAGGACGGCGACCTAGTTGACCTCCTTGTCGACGTGCAGGCGGCTCTCGAAGACGGTGCGGCTATCTGGGTGTTCTTCCCGAAGCCAGGCCGTGACGGCCACGTGGACCACAACGAGATCCAGGAAGCGGCTCAACTCGCAGGCATGAACGCGACCTCGACCTTCTCGATCGCCGACGACTGGTCCGCAACCAAGCTCTCCTATCGTGGACGCGGCAAGTAATGTCCGTTGCGGTTGGCTCCGTCGCGCCAGATTTTGAACTCAAGAACAACCACGGCACCCCAGTTCGCCTGAGCGAGCTGCGGGGGAGCAGGGTTTTGGTGGTGTTCTTCCCATTCGCGTTCTCCGGCATCTGCACGGGGGAGTTGTGCGAACTACGCGACAACATCTCACTGTTCGAGCGCGACGACGTCACCCTACTCGCAGTCTCATGCGACCCGATGTTCACACAGAAGGCGTGGGCCGAGCAGGAGAACTACTCGTTTGATCTGCTGTCGGACTTTTGGCCGCATGGCGCGGTGGCCCGCGAGTACGGGGTGTTCGACGAGGACAACGGTCTTTCGATCCGTGGCTCCTTCCTTATCGACGAGGAAGGCGTTGTCCGCTGGGCGGTAGTGAATGGGCGCGGCCAAGCCCGCGACTTCGCAAGGTACCGCGAGGCGCTCGCGGCTTTGTAGTCTCGCGTTTGCAGCGCTTCAGTTTGATCTGGATGCGCGTTCCAGTGTGGACTTTTGCTCTGCATTTTGACTTAGATTGACGACGAGTCGGTCACCTTTCGGTGGCCGACTCGTCTGAGTTGTGGGTGCGTTAGGCGTGAGTTGCCGAGCGGGCACGGGCCGCGCGCAGCGCATGGTCCCGTTGCTCAATGACTAGGCGGCGCAGTGCCCCTGGAGCATCTGAGTTGGCATCGAGCCAAGCACCGGCCCGATCTGTTTCATCGGCCGATGGGAACAGGCCCACCACGAGTCGGCGAGCGATCTCAATTGAGCGAGTCTGCCATGCGGCAAGAATCCGCTCGAAGTATTCATCCGCATACGGGCTTGTGAACGTCTCCGAGTTGCCCGACGTGAAGCCCGAGATCACGGCGCTTAGGTGTTCGTTCGAGAGCGATGTATCCTCCCACGCTCGATGCCAATCCTCGCCGCGTACCTCGACGGTTGGAACACAGGCGGTAGCGTGCACGTATGCGGTGCGTCCGCTTCCGGTGTTGTCGCGTTCGAGTTCGCTATCAGCAGCGCTCCCCTCGACCGCACCCACAGCGATGAGCGAAGACAGCCAGTGCCAGCGCAGGTCGGTATCCAAAGTGAGACCGGACGGTGGTTTGGCGTCGCCGTTCAACAGTGCTTGCAGGTCCGCGGATCGGTCGGAGCGTACGCTAGCGACCTCGCCCACAGCGCGAGCCCACGCCAACTGAGCATCCGAACCCGCCTCCGCCTGCCACAGCGCATCCCACGTAGTGTCCAGCCAGGCAGCACGCAGATCATCACGAACAGATATTGGTGCGTAGTGTTCAATCGCGTAGAAGGCGTTCGCGAGCACACCGGACTGCAACGCAATGTTCGACTCGTTCACCGCATGCTTGGACACGATGGTCAGATACGTGTCAGCGCCAAGTTGGGCGTCACGTACTGCATTCCAGAGCGAGGACCACACGAGCGCGCGGGACAAGGGTGACTGAATCGTCGACAATCCGGCGGACACCGCCGCAATGCCAGCCTCATCGAGGCGGGCTTTCGCATACGTCCAATCCCCCTCGTTCAGGACCACCAACGCGGCGTCACCAGCGCCCGGAATCGTGACGGTCGTATCCGACTCGGTGATCGTCACCGGGACTAGGGACTGCGCGACCAGCGCGTCATCCTGCCAGCCATACAAGCCCACCTGAAGGCTGTGCGGGCGCGCCACATCCTGACTGATCGTCACGTCGTCGCCGGACACGGAGAGAGTCAACGTGCTCATGCCTGTCGTCTCCAACCACGCCCGCGACCACGCGTGAACGTCCTTACCGGACACCTCCGTAAGAACCGTCAACAGATCATCGAGGGTCGTGTTGCCGTACGCGTGCCGAGCAAAATAGCGGCGTGCCGACTCAAAGAACGCCTCCTCGCCCACAAACGCCACCAACTGCTTGAGCACCGAAGCGCCCTTAGCGTACGTGATGCCGTCGAAGTTCAACTTCGCGGCCTCAAGGTCAGGAATATTCGCAACAATCGGGTGCGTCGTGGGAAGCTGATCCTGCTGGTAGGCCCACGCCTTACGACGATTCGCGAACGTCACCCACGCATCCGTGAACTTCGTTGCAGCCACCGAAGCATGCGACCCCATGTAATCCGCGAACGACTCCTTGAGCCACAGGTCGTCCCACCACTTCATCGTGACCAGATCGCCAAACCACATGTGCGCCATCTCGTGCAGAATCGTGTTCGCGCGGCCCTCATGCTGCGCGGAGGTGGACGCGCCACGGAACACGTAGGCTTCCGTAAAGGTCACCAACCCCGGATTCTCCATTGCTCCGAGATTGTACTCAGGCACGAAAATCTGGTCGTACTTACCCCACGGATACTCGAAACCGAAGTGAGCGGTAAAGAAGTCCAGTCCATGTTGAGTAACCTCGATGATTTCGTCCGCATCCAAATGTTCCGCAAGCGATGCACGGCACAGCACGCCCAACGCGACGGCAGGTTCCTGGCCAGTCCACACCGCATCCACGCGGTGATACGGACCCGCGCAGACGCACGTGATGTAGCTCGACAGTGGGAGGGTCTCGGCGAACTCGACCCGCTGCGCGGTCACGCCGGGGCCGGTTGCGCCCTGTGCCGTGGGGTCTGCGGTTGTACCCGCCACCGCGCCTGACGCCATTTCGGCCGACTCGGTGCCAGTGGTGAACTCGGTGATCGAGAGCGCCGCACCATTCGAGAGCACCTGCCAGCCAGCCGGAGCCGACACCGTAAACGAATACCGCGCCTTCATGTCCGGCTGCTCAAAACATGCCATGACTCGCCGTGAATCAGCCGGCTCGTACTGCGTGTACAGGTAGGTCGCACCATCGGCCGGGTCCACGTACCGATGCATGCCCTCGCCCGACCGCGAATACGTTCCAACGGCCTTGATCGTGAGGATGTTGTCCGCTGTCAGCCCAGCGACGCTGATGCGGGCACCATCCCACACGACCGGCTGATCGTGACCATTCAGGGTCACGGACAGGACAGATTCGCCAATGAAATCAATCCACGTCTGATCGGTCGTGGCCGTAAACGTGAGCGTCGTGGTGGTGGGGAAGCCCGTCACGTCCGGGTTAGGAGCGCCGGTCAGGTCCAGGTCAACGGCGATTGTGGAGACACTGACCTGTTGCGCGCGCAGCGCAGTTTCTTCTCGAGTGAGGTTTGCAGAACTCATGCCCACCATTTTGCCAGCCTGGATGGCCTCTCTCGTGCGAGGCCGAGAGGGCACCCCAAGCGCTTGCTCTGGCAAGTGTGCACTACCCACCCAAAAACCGACGTAACCACCCATCTTCTATCGCTAGTTTCGTCGGTTTTGGGGTGGTCAGTGGGAAGCCGTCATCCGCTCAACGCGATACAGGGGATTGGGTAGTGGGAAGTCCTCATCCGCCCAGCGTGACGCAGGGGAGTGGGCTGGGGAATCGTCGGAAATCAGCAACACGGCGCCCACAGGGCGCAAGAAAAGCAGGCGCGCAAAAGCGGAAGAGACAACCTATACGCCGGGTTTTGTGCCCGCACCGATTACTCGGACGCGAGTGGCAACCATCCATCTAGGCCCACCGTTGCCGATGGGCTCAAGCAGCCTACCCGAACACTCAGCGAGCAGCCTCACCGTGTCCTGTCTGGCCTTGCTCCGGGTGGG
Organism: Populibacterium corticicola; assembly: GCF_042683685.1. Classification (NCBI taxonomy): domain Bacteria; kingdom Bacillati; phylum Actinomycetota; class Actinomycetes; order Micrococcales; family Jonesiaceae; genus Populibacterium; species Populibacterium corticicola. The sequence continues at coordinate 313,147 of NZ_JBHUOP010000001.1, forward strand.
GTTTACCTAGCCTCCCCAGTCACCTGGGGAGCTGGTGGTCTCTTACACCACCGTTTCACCCTTACCAGCTCGCGGCTGGCGGTCTGTTTTCTGTGGCACTGTCCCGCGGGTCACCCCGGGTGGGCGTTACCCACCACCCTGCTCTGTGGAGCCCGGACGTTCCTCGTGCCGTATACGGCCCGCGGTTGCCCGGTTGTCTCTTCCGCCTTTCAAGGATACGCGCCCCATCACTCGCGCGAGGGGGCGTGGGTGTGAGATCTGCCTCGTGGCAGCGTTTATGTGCCTGCTCGCGCCAAGGGAGTGGGTAGGCTTTTGGCGTGCTTATTTTGCTGCCGCCATCTGAAGGTAAAACGCCCGGCTCGGGCGCTCCCGTCGACCTGGATGCGCTGTCGCACCCCAGTTTGAACGCTATGCGTTGCCTGATTGTCGACGAGTTGGCTAAGGTTTCGTCCGCCCCTCACGCCATGGAGGTGCTTGGGGTGGGTGCCTCGTTGGCTGCCGAGGTTTCCCGGAATATCACCTTGTGGCAGGAGCCTGCTGGACCTGCGCGGGAGATTTACTCTGGCGTTCTCTACGATGCGCTGGGTTTTGGCTCGTTGAGTGAGGGGCAGTTGGCGCTCGCGGATGAGTCGGTTCGTATTGTGTCTGCTGTGTGGGGGCTTGTTGCTCCGAGTGATCGGATTCCTGCGTATCGGCTGTCGATGGGCGTGAACCTTGACGCAGGTGCAGGTGCAGGTGCAGGTGCATGTGCAGGTGCAGGTGCAGGTGCAGGTGCAGGTGCAGGTGCAGGTGCAGGTGTCGGCGTTGCGCGGAGCGTGGGGAAGGTTGCTGCCGCGTGGCGTAAGGTCTTGGACGCGGAACTGGCACCGCTCGCTGAGGGCGGCGTGGTGGTAGATTGCCGAAGCGCAACCTATGTCGCCGCGTGGAAGCCCGTTGCTCGACTAGAAACGGATTGGGTTTCGGTTAAGGTGCTTCGGGAACTGAACGGTAGGCGTTCGGTTGTCTCCCATAACGCGAAGCACACGCGCGGGGTGTTGGCGCGGCATCTGCTGACCCGAACCGGTGCTCAGCCCCAGTGTGCCGAAGAACTATTGGTTGCCGCACGTGAGTGCCCGGACTTCCTTGAGGCGAATCTGATCCCCGGTAAAGGCAACGCCTCCGTCCTCGAAATCGTGGTGTCCTAGGTGACATGAAGGCTGGGCCGGTACGGATCGTTCCGTACCGGCCCTCAATATATCCGGTGTTTCGGTTCTGTCGGCGGTATCACCATCAAACGTGGGAACACCGCCGACAGAACCGAAACACCGAACCCTATGCGTCTAGTTCTGGTGCGCTATGCGGCGGATTCGGTCTTACGCCGCGCGACCAGGCCGTTGAGGCGTTCAGTCATGACGAGACCAAGTATGACAAACACGATGATGTAGAACGGGAAGATCCACATTCCCAGCCAGGTGCCGAGTACCCCGAACAACGGTGGCATGAGCGTGGACCCCGTGTAGGCTGCTGCCATCTGAATACCGATGATGGCCTGAGAGTTGTGGCGCCCAAAGTTCTCTGGTGTGGAGTGAATGATCGCGGGGTAGACCGGTGCCGCGCCAAAACCCGCGAAGACCAGCCCAGCCAAAGCGAAAACGCTAGTCTCGAGTGGCAGCGCAATCATCAGTGCGCCGACTCCGATGAGCAGGAAACCGTATCGGATCAACTGACGGTCACCGAGCCTGTCCGCGATGACACCGCTCAAGAAACGGCCAGCCGTGATGCCGAGCAGGAAGAACGATGCGAAAGCTGCTGCGGTTTCGACGGTTACGCCGCGATCCTGCACGAGATACGTGGCGGACCAGATCATCGCTGTGCTTTCCAAGGCGCAGTACGCCAGGAACGCCAGAAGGATCAGTGGAACACCAGGAATACGGAGTGCGCCGCGAAGGCTCAATGGTTTGGTGATGGGCGCACCCTCTTGTGCGTCATGGTCCTGCGGGATACCGGGGTTTACCTTCCGCCACAGCGGTATCGCAATGAACAGCAGTACCGTCAGTGCTATCTGGATGATCCCAACGATGCGGTACCCGGAAGCCCAGCCGAGGCCTTCGGTGAGTGCGTAACTCATGATGAAAGGACTGATTGAGGCGCCAACGCCCCAGAAGGCGTGAAGCCAACTCATATGCCGCGATGAATAGTGCAGCGCGACGTAGTTGTTGAGCGCAGCATCCACTGCCCCTGCTCCGAGACCGTAGGGGACGGCCCACAAGCAGAGCAGCCAGAAAGAGCCAGAGGTTGAGAATCCGATAAGCGCTGCCGCAGTCAGGGCAACGCTCAGCGCCGTGACCAGTCCGGTGCCGAGCTTGCGGGTCAGGCGATCCGACATCAGGCTCGACACGATTGTGCCGCTTGCGATGATCATCGTGATGATTCCAGCGTAGGCGATAGGTACGCCAAGATCGTCATGCATGACTGGCCAGCCTGCTCCGACGAGGGAGTCGGGGAGGCCGAGGCTGATAAACGCGAAGTAGATGATCGAGAGGAGCAGGGAGTACACGGCGTTTCCGTTCAGTGCAGTTCGGGTACACAAATAACAATGACGTGTACGATCGTACAACCTTTTGTGTACGAACGTACAGTTATTGGGTTGGTGGTTTCTACTTGCGCCGTAACTTCAGCGATGATCGCCCTGCCTGTCCGCCTGGCCGCCTGGGCGTTGAGAAAAGGGGATCGTCTATAGCAATCACTGCGACCTGCTGCTGGGTGTTCTCTTTCATGTCAGGGCATGGGCCTGTGGCTATCGTATTTCGACGCTGAGTGCTGTAGGAGGTAGATCGGCATGCGGTTGAACATCCACCCTCCGTGCCCTGCATGTTCCGCAACGTACATAGAGGATGTGGCCTGCGGAGGTCAGGTGCTTCGACTCGGTGTGCCAGGCGTGTTCGTGTGCGCTGGTAGGAGTTGGGTGTCGTTGCGGTGAGGTTCTGCCGGTGTTGATCATGACTCGATTGTGATGTAATGGTCTTATGCATCTCAACCCTTACGGTGAATATGCGGTTCTGTTGGCTGCATCGCTTGCGAACGATTGGCCCGCTGACAGGCAGGGAATCGTTGCCCGCACCCGGGAACTCGGCATGACGGTTGATTTCCCCGAGGAGGCAGACGACTATGATCGTGTCCGGCGTGTCATTGATGACTGGCTTGTCGTGGTTGACACGTCCGATCCCCACGAGCGCGCTCATCTTCTGAACAGGCACATGGCAAGTGCCGCTGCCTACCCTCGGTTGACTGACCACAATGATGAGGGCTGGCATCTGCACTACCGCGACAACGACGCGCGTTCGTTACCGCATGTGTTGTTCGCGGTTGTCAGTGTTGGGACTGCGCTGCATCTGACCACTCGCGGGATGCATCGCCTGCACCGATGCGCGGCAGGGGAAACCCCGGGCGATCCGTGTGCAGCAGTCGTCGTTGACATCACTCGCAATGGGCGTCAGAGGTACTGTTCCGTTCGGTGTGCGAACCGTGCGGCGGTTCGTCGGCATCGAGCACGAACAGCCGGAACCGCCTAAACGCGGCGGAGGAAGAATCAGGAAATGCAAAAAGGCCACCTTTCGGCGACCTTCTTGAACTGGTGGGCCCAGAGGGACTCGAACCCCCGACATCCACGGTGTAAACGTGGCGCTCTAGCCAACTGAGCTATAGGCCCTAACGGGTTGTGAGACTGGATGAAACCAGATAACTCACCGAACACTTACGCGTTCAGTGGGCCCAGAGGGACTCGAACCCCCGACATCCACGGTGTAAACGTGGCGCTCTAGCCAACTGAGCTATAGGCCCGTGCGAATCGAACGACTAACCGCTCGCTGCAACGGATAAAACAATACCTGACGGTGGCATCAATTTCCCAACTGAGCCGGTGCAATCTAGATCACGTTTGCAGATGCCGCACAATGGACCAACAACCCCGAACAGCAGCACTTTGACGCATGTGTGCGTTCTCAACAACCTCACCGAGACGACTACAGTGGTGACATGACCGCATCTGTGCCCGAATCGTCGTCAAGCAACAAAACCGCGACCCTCGCGCAGGTGATCGCACACCTGAATGAACTGTACCCACCGCGGCTGGCGGAGGAATGGGACAAGGTGGGGCTTTCCGTGGGAGACGTGGGTACACCCGTGCGCAAGATTTACTTTGCGCTCGATGCGGTCACGGAAACGATCACTGAAGCGCTCGACTGGGGTGCCGATCTGATGTTCACGCACCATCCGTTCCTGTTCAGTCCGCTCGATGCGGTCGCCACCACGACGGACCGTGGCCACAACGTGCACCGCCTGATCCGTGGAGACTGTGCCGTATTCTCGGCCCACACCAACGGTGATGCCGCACGCGGGGGAGTCAACGACGTGCTTGCGCTCGCCCTCGGCGTGCGCGGAACCACGCCAATTGTGCCGTTAATTGACGACGATACCCTCGGTTTGGGCAGAGTCGGTGACCTGCCAGCACCTGTAACTTTGCGTGAGTTCGCGGAGGACGTCGCACGCGCCCTGCCGGAAACGGCTCAGGGTGTGCGGGTCGCGGGCGACCCGACAAAAGAGATTTCGCGAGTTGCCGTACTTGGTGGATCAGGTGGTTCGATGCTGAACGAGGCCGTGAAAACCGGGGCGGACGTGTACGTGACGAGCGACCTGAAACACCACGATCTAGTCGACTTCCTTGAAGCGCAACGTAACGCCCATGTGATCGCTGGGGCCTCGCGCGAGGAAGTAGATGAACGCACGATGGCTGTCGTGGACGTTGCCCACTTCGCATCGGAGTCGCCGTGGCTCGCGACTGCTGCGCGCGCAGTTCAAGGCGTACTGGCTGGGGCAGGCTTTGAGGTCGACGTGATGGTCAGTGACCTGAGCACGGATCCGTGGACGTTTGCTCAGTAGATCAGATGTTCAGGCACGCCACCCCATGTTCCCTGTACGCCAAAGTGGCGCTGGGTTGCTAGAGTCAAACCCAATAGATCAATAGTTTTCGGGAGGCCATTATGGCTAACGCTTCATTTGCAGACCAGCTTCAACTTCTTGAGCTTCAGGCTCTGGATACAAAGCTCGCACAACTCGTGCACCAGCGTAAGAACCTCCCAGAGATTGAGGCAGTCGCCGAGGTGGAGAGTCGTATTGCGGACCTCTCCGGCGCGTTGATCGCCTCGCGCACCGCAGCCTCAGACCTTAAGCGCGAACTGTCCAAGGCTGAGGCTGATGTCGAGCAGGTTGAGACCCGGCTCAAGAAGGACCAGGGCCGACTGGATTCCGGGTCGGTTTCCGCTAAGGATGCGACCGCTTTGATGAGTGAGATCGAGAAACTGACCGGGCGTATGGGGGAACTCGAGGAGATTCAACTCGAGATCATGGACCGCTTGGACGCACACCAGGATGCGCTCGGCAAACTTGAATCCGCCAACTCCGCGATGCAGGGCGAACTTGAGGCGGCTCGGTCTGCTTTGGCGACAGCCGATGCCGCAGTGGTTGAGCAAGGCAAAGCGCTTGTCGTCGAGCGTGATGCAGCCGCTGCGAAGATCGGTGAGCAGTCGCTGCTCGCACTGTACAAGAAGGTCAAGGAACAATCCGGTGGCGTTGGTGCGGCTGCCCTCGTGGGTAAGCGCTGCGGTGGTTGCCGTCTCGAACTCAACCCTGGAGACCTGGCCGCGGTTCTCGCCGCGCCGCAGGACAAGGTTGTGCGCTGCGAGGAATGCGGACGAATCCTAGTCCGGGTCCCAGAGCCGAAGTCGGCGCTCGCTGCGGACTGATCTTTCCCTATTACCGAACTCAGTCGTTTGCCTACGAGATCCGCCAGATTCAGGCTGATCTTGTGGGCGCAACGGCTGAGTTTTTCTTTACCGGCGGGTCAGTATTTTTCCAAGTAGAACGCTTCCGCCTATTCCGAGACAAAGTGGCTGGTAGACGCGGCGGTCCAGATCAAGGAACTGGGCGTTGGGTTCGGGCAGCCCCACAATTTTGCATGCGAGCTTTCCGCCCATCACCCCTCTCGCGAACAGAGCCGTCCCCACGAGCAGTGGCGCAAGAGTGTCGAGTCCCAGATGAGAGCGGTCGATGGGAAGATCCTCCGTTGCGGTGGCATCGTCGTATTGCGAGTCAGGCATGGCCCCGGCAACTGAGTAGACCCCCGCGGTCAACAGGGGAGCGGCGACAACCCCACACGCAAGAGGGCTGGGGAAGTCCGTGGCTCCGATCACCTTGGAGGCGAGTTCGGTGCGTGACCTATATGGCCAGTTGAGTCCAGCGCCCCATGCGAGATGCAGTGCACCAAGGCCGATGAGTCCGGCTCCACCTATTGTAAGCAAGCTCTTTCCCACAGTCGTTTTCACGTGAGTCTCTTCCTTTGAAGTCAGAACGCTGACACTCATGCTCGTTGATCTAGTCATCTCGCCCCTTTGACCCTACTGATCACCTCACCAACACACAACTGGATGCTAGGGGATGGAACTCCACCCTCACTTCGAACTCAGCCTTTTACCCAAGAACTCAGTCCGCATCGCAATGATCTCGTGGGTAAAAGGCTGAGTTCGATTGTGAAGTGAGCACGCGAGCAACGCAACGGGTGGAGGGGGACGCGACCGGCTCGTCGGAAATGGAAGGTCCCACGGCGCTGGTACGAGGCGGCACTACACTGGGTCGGGTGAGTAACGTGACCGTTGTGCTATGGCGCCATGCGCCAACCCCTGCGAATGCGGCGGGGCAGTTGCAGGGGCAAGCGGATACTGAACCGGGTGCAGAGGGCCTCGCGCTTGGGCGCGTGGCCGCACGGCGGCTGCTTGACCTGTACGGCACGCCAACTGCCGTGTATTCCTCACCGTTGCGGCGTGCGGTCGCAACCGCAGAGCTGCTCGGTTATCCGGTTGAGGTGGAACCTGGGGTAAACCAGCGCAGTTACGGTGTTTGGGAAGGCATGACGATCACGCAGGTTGCCCGCGAATATCCAGATGAACTGGCGGTACGCGACGCCGGAGGCGACCCCGACATCCCCGGGTGGGAGACAAGCGATCAGGTTGGGCGCAGAGTCGCCGGTGCGATCGAAGCGCAGTGCGCCTCGGTTTTGTCGCGGCTCGAGTCGGGAATCCTGCTTGGCGACGAGCCCTCGCCTCCCGAGCCCGGCATGCGGGTGCAGGATGGTGCGTTGCTCGCTGCTGCGAGCAAGAATCCAGGCGCGACCGGCGCGACGGACGCAGCCCAAAAGTCGCCGGTGCTTGTGTTTGCGAGTCATGGTTCCGCAATAGCGACAGGGCTACGCAGACTACTCGGCCTGCCCGAGGAACCCCAGATCTTCGGCTATCTGCATCACGCGAACTGGGTCGAGTTGCATCGAAATAACGGGGTGTGGCGAGTCGAGAGGTACGACTACGGGGTGTCCTGACCTCGACTCTTGGCGTACCGGGTATCGGACTGGATACGATGCTGGGAGCGATTCGGCGACCCTGGGAGAACTACTGTGAGTTCCACTGCAACGCGACTGACGGCGACCTTGGTCTGCGCAGGGGTGTTCCTTGGTACGGTACAGATGCCTGCCGCAGCGGCTCCGGGACATATGGCAGGAAGCGCGGGTACCGGCAGTGTGGCTATCGCCGCAGTTGCTCCGATCTCGGCCCCGGGTTCTGTTCTGGCGCTCTCACCGGCCGCTGCAGTTCAGCAGAGGGGTGGCTTGGTGCATGGAGCCAGTTCCGCCTCTGACCCTTCGACCAGCGAGAAGGACAAACGGAAGGCCACCACGCTAACCATCTCGAGTGCCGAAACCTCGGTGGCAAAGAACAAGTCCGTCAAACTCACCGCAAAACTGGCCCGCTCAGGCAAGGCCTACGCGAACAAGAAGATTCAGCTGCAGTACCGGGCTCACGGTAGCAAAAAATGGGTCACCCTTGACGTAAAGCGAACCTCCAACAAGGGCACGATCACCTTCACATCTAAGAAACTGACCAAGAAAACTCAGTTCAGGGCCACATTCGCGGGAACCAAGACGTATCGCCCGGCCACATCGAAAATAGTTTCCGTGGGCATCGGGAACGCCGCGAGGAAACTGCCGCAGTGCGCAGTACGCGACGTCAACACCAAGCATCGCAGGCAGTCCGACTGGGCGCGGACCCTCGTGGACCACGAGTACAAACTGCCCAAATCGTATAGACCCAAGGATCTCGTGCCAGTATCCAGGGCTGGAATCAGCGGTTCCGGATCCATCCGCAAGATCGTGATCAAAGACCTCAAGGCAATGACCAAAGCAGCCAGCAAGGCTGGCGCACCCATCACAGTGCGCTCTGCCTACCGCAGCTACGCAACCCAGCAGTCAACCTTCAAACACTGGGTACGCGTGAACGGCAAGGAGCGCGCTCTGCGAGTCAGCGCTCGGCCAGGACACAGCGAACACCAACTCGGCACCGCGCTCGATTTCAACACCAAGGGCGCCCGCACTGCACCGTGGGTGGGGGATTGGGGCACAACCATGTCCGGTGCGTGGATGAAGAAGAACGCCTGGAAATATGGCTTCGTCATGTCTTACCCAGCCGGAAGGACCAAAGAGACCTGCTACGGCTATGAGCCGTGGCACTACCGATATGTGGGTAAGGAAGCCGCGCAGGAGATCCGGGACCGGGGCATCACGTTGCGCGAGTACCTGTGGGAACGGCAATAGATGTGAGGGAAGTAACCTGTCCCATGATTGGCTTTCTTGGACCAGCAGGAGCATGATGTTACATGGATGCGGCACAGTATCCACATGTTCCGTCCCGATGCGCCCCTCCTGCACCCTTTCATAGTTGTGCGGGAATGGACGGTAATTCGCGTCTTGCCCACAGATTGCGGGGCAACCTAGCCTACGGAGGTGGTTTCTGATGTCTGACAGTCACAGTCGATCATCCAACGCCTCCGTAAAGTTCTAGCGCGCCCATCTTTACGTGCACCGGCGTCCTCAGAAGGCGCGTACGCACTCCTTCCCATGTCATGAAATCTGGTCTGTAGACCGGTTGTTCGCATGCCCTGCTGGACATCTACCTGTGATGGACCAGCTCAAGGCCAATGAGCACTGCATCCACGGTGCCCTGTGAACCTCGAGTCTCACCAAGCCAGAGGCAGGTTATCGTTGCCCGCCGCCTTCACGACGGGCGAGTGCTCCTGAGAACTTATCGGGAGGTGCCATGCACACCACATACAACACCGCTGACATCCAAGAAATCATCAGCGACCGCAATCTCGTGTCCCTCGACGCAGTTCTTCGAGCCATGACACCGACCGAGGTCGCCGATCTGCTCGACGAGTTGCCCATCATGGACGCAACCGTCGCGTTTAGGCTGCTCGACAAAACCGTCGCGGTTGAGGTCTTCGACGACCTCGACACTGGATCGCAGACCGCGCTCATTGAAAGCCTGGGTGCCCAAGAGGTCGCTGATTTCTTCGGTGCACTCGACCCTGAGGAACAGGCCTGGTTGCTTGACGAGGTTCCCGCCAAGGTTGCCAAGCAGATCCAAAGCGAGCTTTCACCACAGCAACTGGCCCGTGCAAGCAGCCTACTTGGATACCCCTCGGGCTCAGCCGGACGGCGCATGAGCCCTCAAGCCGTGACCGCCCACCCGGATGAGACCGTGGACCGAGTGTGCGCACGCATCCGTAACAGCACTGCAGACCTCGACCGGTTGGCGGTCGTCCCGGTGATCTCCCGGTCCCGGAGGCTACTTGGAACCGTCACCCTGCTTGAACTCATGCAACGCCAGGCAGAGGTGCCACAGGCACTGATCAGCGAGATCATCAATACTGAAAGCCCTGTCGCGCACACCACCGACAATGCGGAGATCGTGGCCCGCGATGCCCTCGATGAGGGAGCGTTCGTGGTGCCGATCGTTGACGCAGAGGACCGGCTCGTTGGCATCATGCCCATCGCCGATGCTGCTCGCATTGACCGCGAGGCTGTGGCCGAAGATCAAGCACGCCAGGGTGGTGCGGAACCACTGCGCCGCCCCTACCTGCTCAGTTCGGTGTTCAACGTTGCGCGCTCGCGAATCGTCTGGCTTCTGGTGCTGGCTGTGTCTGCTGTGCTCACGGTGCATGTGCTTGAGATCTTCGAGGCCACCCTGGATCAGGTTGTCGCACTCGCCCTGTTCGTTCCGCTGCTCACCGGAATCGGTGGAAACACGGGTTCGCAGGCCGCGACCACGGTCACTCGTGCTATCGGACTGGGCGACGTGGTCACCCGCGATGTCCTTCGGGTGGCATTCAAAGAACTGCGCACGGGTGCTTTGCTGGGGGTCGTGCTCGCGCTACTCGCATGTGGAATCGCCTCGCCGTTCTATGGCATCGAGATCGGCCTGACCATCGGTCTGACGCTACTGGTCAACTGTCCAATCGCGGCTACCGTGGGTGGTGTGATTCCACTGGTTGCGCGGGCCTGCAAAGTCGATCCCGCGGTGTTCTCCACACCGTTTATCTCAACCTTCTGCGACGCAACCGGCCTGCTCGTTTACTTCACGATTGCCCGAGCAGTGATGGGGCTATAAACCTCAGATTTCCGACGATCCTCTGGCTTCCAGCATCACCTTGCGTTTGCTGGAAGCCAGGAAACTCGGTTGAAGAATCCGTAGGCTACTTTGCTCACTAGTTTTTGTTTTGTCGACGGATTTTCGCCCACATGAAGAGAGAGGCGACGCCGTCGAGGAAGAGCCAAGCGCCCAACAAATAGCCGACGATAGCGATCCACGTCTGTCCAAATGGTCCAACATCCATGATGCCGAGAACGATGAGCGCGATACCTGCAGCGACCATGCCAACCTCAATCAGGAGGGCAAGGGCAGGTCGGTCAAAATCTAGTTGGCGCATCCTGTCCGTGACTGACGTGCCCTCGGGCCGTTCAAGGAGTGCCTTGAAGTTAGCGGAACCGGCAGCGGTTCCCTGCTCGACGTGAACTGCGCCCGGTAAAGCCTTCGGGTTACTCCTACCTTTGAGGACCTCGGCAACATAATCAGGGAAATGAAGAGTCGCGCACACCTCGGAGACCTCGACTATGCGGTCACGGATGCTCAGTAGTTCAGCGAGTTTGTGACCGCTCGTGTCGGGTAGTCCGATCGCACGCGTCAGTTCGAGCACCTCAAAGAGGTCAGGGTTTGGATCGAGATTCTCGGCGTTGAGTTGGGCGATCAACTGTGTTTGCGCGTCAAACAGTGCGGGAACAGTGGTGTCAGATTCTGCGCGATGTGGTTGTGCCAGTGGCACGAACGGTTCACCGTTGAAAGATTCGGACGGCAAATACCAACCATTGCGCTCGGCGGCTATATCGAGGAGTTTCTGCCTCACGGAACCTGTAGCACGATCGGCGGAGTACCACCGAAGGAAGATACCGCCATCGTATTCAACCTCAACGATGGGACGATAGTTTGCGAACACGCGTGTAGCCGTTAGAACCCCCTCCGCAAATACGAGAGTTGGATCAAGCTCCGCACCCGTGGCGGTCGCGTTAACTGCCGTGACGGGAGCGCCAATGTGTAAAGAAATCTCGTGAGCGAGCGGTGTGAGCTGGTCTTGTGCAGATAGGGCGGGGTAGCGGTCTTCGCCATAGGTAGCGAAGACTATGCGCCGAAGTTCCGTGCCCTCGGGCTCATCTACTTTCGCGTCATCATCCAGTGGTGCGCTCTCTGTGTGTGGGCCTTCGGCATAGCAGGCGGCATCCAATGCGTTCAAGAGGCCGGAAACGGAAGCACCAGACGAGTGGGCGAGTTCCTGGACGAATGCTTCAAGGTTTGTCTGGCTGGCCAGAACCACCGACTCGCCGTTCCGACGAGGCACCACCACACCACGTTCACTGAACTTGGCCAGCAGCACCACCTCGACCGAATGCACATCGGTGGCGGCGCGGTTTACCGCACCCAAGAATCCTGCCTGAGCTAGCCCCTCGACGATTTGGGTGGGGGAGAGCGAACCATCGTCTGGTAGGTAAAAGTTGAGTTCAATGCGGGTATCTGACACGTGTGTTCCTTTGACGAGCCTAAACGGTGGCATAAATGTAACAGACCCCACCGACATCCGTCCGCAAACGCGTGTGGCCCCAGTTCCAGGGGAGGAATTGGGGCCACACGCTGTGGTTTAGCGCCCTGATGCAGGGCGAGTGTGTTGTAAGTTCTGGGCTGCATTCTCGACGAATCGAGACAAGTCAAGCGACTTTGATCCAAGGACAGATTGCCCGGACGCCAGCGTGTTGACCCGGACGACCACACCTTTGCGGCGTCGTGCAGCAACTATTTCCTGGGCTGTCGGCTTCTTCTCCATGTCGTACCTCAGTTTCTTCTTGTCTACCAAACTTACCGTACGAAGGGCTCGGATGATGTGAATCGTGCCCAAATTTCGGGAAGACGTGGCGCAATGACCACAACTGTCAGCAGTCCGTAACTGAACAAAATCCCGTTGACTATGAGCCAGAATTCAGGGGTACGCAGGTTGCCCGCGTACGAGGTCCCTTGGACGAAGAGCAGTAGTGCATTCATCAGTAGGATGGCCCGAAGAGGACGGTGAAGATACGTCTCTAACGCATTTTCGCGGGTACTGATGAGGAGCCCTAGGGCCGCGAGTGCTAGGCCGAAGAACAGTGCGGCAGAGTACTCCGTATTAGTTCGCAGCATCTCAACGCTGCCTGGTAGCGCGAAGGCGAGAACCGAGACAACAAGTCCAAGCAGCGTGGTGAGGGCCATCGAGAACCACGGTCCCGCGAGAGGTACTCGAACGTGAGCCTCTCCCACTTGTGGGCCAGCTTCAACGTACGCCGCATGGACATGCGCTATTGGATCTTGAGAGAAATCAATTGAAGAACCGTTGAATATATCTCCGTCGGGGATGGCCAGCGTGACACATGAGAGGGTAGTGGGGGTGTGAAACTCCAGATGGTATGACTGCGCAGCGTAGGGGGTAAGCATCGGAATATCGAAGATGAGTTCGCGGTAACCTAACGCCATTGCAAACTGGTCGAGGATGGAATGGGTTGTCGTGTCGACTCGCAGGTGATAGTCAAGTTTGATGATTTGGCGTGTGCCTAAGCGGTTCTCTGGTACAACAGCGAGCACAAGAAACTCACTTGCAAATTGCTTGAGTAGTGTCTGGCAGTTTTCTGGCAGCGTGTTCGGTTCCCAAAGTTGGTGGTCTGCGTCACACCCGTGATCGATCAGTTGTTGGGCGAGCCACAGCGCATCGTCTGGGTCTGCGGCGGCTAGTTGTTTCAGAACGCGGAGTATCTCCTCGGGCTCTGACAAGAATGTCACCTCAAAAAACTCTAGTACGGCGTATAGCGCGTGAGCCGTAATCTCTGAACTCTGACCCTTTCCGAGAATGGGGATTGATTATCCATCATCGAATCTGGCACTGAAACCACGTAGAGGGTCCTTTTTGAAGAGCGCTAGTGGCACGATGCTCGTCGGCTCGGCTTTTGTTCCAAGCCCGGGCATTATTTGTGTCCCGTGGAGTGAAGTACCGGTGCGCGGCGGGGTGCAATCGAGCGAGGAACGCATGTTTCCTCGTGCACCTGAAGCGGGACGGAACACATCGATTCTACGGTGCACCCAGAGATTCCAGTTGATGGTTTGAATGAGCACGGCTTCGCTGAGTTCTTGAAAACTCCGCTCGAAGACTTGGTCTACGTTATCGGTCATAGTTGGAGTTTCTTTCTGTCGGATGGCTCGGACCTTACACGTTCCGTACTTTGGCGGGGCAAATTGGGTGCGGTATTGTCTCGTATGGTGGCCCTTGATGGTTGATTGATGGGGGCTTCCAGCGTTGGGCCCACCGCAGCCGTTTCGGATGTGAGATCTCACATCTGGATTCTTGGGTATTAAGCGAGGTCGGCTAAGATCTTTGGGTGATTACAGGTGAACTTAAGTCCAAGGTCGATCGCGTCTGGGATGCGTTTTGGTCGGGCGGTATCAGCAACCCGTTGGAAGTTATCGAGCAGATCACGTATCTGCTGTATATGCGCCGGTTGGATATTGAGCAGACGCGTGCGGAGAGCAAAGCGAACGCCTTGGGTGAGCCGATTGAGAACCCGGTTTTTCTGCCGGAGCAGCAGCATCTGCGGTGGAGTCGGTTGAAGGATTTGAGTGCGGCTGAGATGCACGCACTGATTGGCGACGAGGTTTTTCCGTTCCTGCGTACGTTCCGCGGGGATGCGTCCACGTATGCGAGGCATATGCGTGATGCCCGGTACACGATTCCGACCTCGGCGTTGCTGGCCAAGGTTGTGGATGTGTTGGATACGATCCCGTTGGGTAATTCTGACGTGAACGGTGACCTGTATGAGTATATGTTGTCGAAGATTGCTTCGGCGGGTGTTAATGGTCAGTTCCGTACGCCGCGGCATGTCATTGAGTTGATGGTGCAGATGATGGACCCACAGCCGGGGGACGTGATCTGTGATCCTGCGGCGGGTACGGCTGGGTTCTTGGTGGAGGCCAGCACTCATGTTCGTGAACACTACCCAGAGTTTGCGCGCGATCCGAAGGCGTTGCGTCATTTTCATCATGCGATGTTTAACGGGTACGACTTCGATAACACGATGTTGCGTATCGGTTCGATGAACATGCAGATGCACGGTGTGCAGAACGCGAACATTTCGTATCGTGATTCGTTGTCGAATGATGCGGCGGCGGACCGTGGCAGGTATTCGCTGATTTTGGCGAACCCTCCGTTTGCTGGGTCGCTCGATTATGAGGCGACGGCGAATGATCTGCTTGCTGTGGCGAAGACGAAGAAGACTGAACTGCTGTTTTTGGCCTTGTTTTTGAAAGCACTCAAGATTGGTGGCCGTGCCGCGGTTGTCGTGCCCGATGGTGTGCTGTTTGGGTCGTCGAAGGCGCACAAGGATTTACGGAAGGCACTGGTTGAGGACCAGAAGCTTGATGGTGTGGTGAAACTTCCGTCGGGTGTGTTTAAGCCGTATGCGGGTGTTTCGACCGCGATCTTGTTCTTTACCCGGACCGAGTCTGGCGGTACGGATCATGTGTGGTTTTACGACGTTCAGGCAGACGGGTTCTCGCTTGATGACAAGCGTAATCCCATCGAAGCCAACGATCTACCTGATGTTCTGGCCCGTTGGAAGCAGCGTGACGGCAGCGAACTCGAACGTGCCCGTACGGAACGTAGTTTCTGCGTACCTAAGGCCGACATCGTTGCCCAGGGTTATGACTTGTCGATCAACCGGTACAAGGAGATCGTGCACGAAGAGGTTGAGCATCGCGCTCCGCTCGATATCATCGCCGACATCGAAGCACTCCAAACCGAAATCGCGACCGCCACCGCCGAACTCAAGGCGATGCTCTCATGAGGATGGTCAAACTCGGCGACGTCTGTTCATTTATCAGCGGTGGTACTCCTTCAAAGAAGAATCTGGACTTTTATGGAGGAGATATCCCTTGGGTTACTGGCGCTGATCTTTCGACTGACGGTTGGATTCACCCTAGGCACTTCATCACTACGGAAGCGGTGGCGCGGAGCGCTGCTTCTGTCGTAGAAGCAGGGACAGTTTTACTGGTAACCCGAACCGCAGTGGGAAAGGTCGTAGTCGCAGACCGGCCGTTGGCGTTTAGTCAAGATGTCACTGCGCTCAAGTCTGCTGAGTCTGTTGATACTAGATACTTAGTTCACTTTCTGCATAGTCAAGCAGAAAATCTAAAAGTGCAGAGTCGCGGTGCAACTATTAAGGGTGTTACCCGGGATGTGGTTAAAAACTTGCAACTGAGATTGCCGGAGTTGGAGGAGCAGCGGCGAATCGCGGCGATCTTGGACAAAGCCGACGAGGTTCGTGCGAAGCGCCAACAGATGCTCGACCACCTCGACACCCTCCCGCAGGCTATCTTCCACGACATGTTCGCGAATGCTGAAATGGTGGCGACGCTTGGTGAATTAGCAGTTGTTAGTTCAGGGATCACAAAAGGGCGTAAAAGCACAAGTGAACTGGTTGAGGTGCCTTATCTTGCGGTTTCAAATGTGCAAGCAGGTCACCTTAAACTTGACGTTGTTAAGACCATCGCTGCGAGTGAAATGGAAATACAACGATATATGCTTCGCGAAGGTGACGTGGTCCTTACAGAGGGTGGCGACCCCGACAAATTAGGTCGAGGAACCGTTTGGCGATCACAGATTCCTGTATGTATTCACCAGAATCACGTATTTAGAGTTAGGTTCCAAGACGATAGTAGAATTTTGCCGGATTTTTTTGCAGCCTTCCTTGACAGCCCAGACTGTCGAAAGTACTTCTTGAGGTCTGCGAAACAGACGACAGGTATAGCATCCATCAACATGACGCAACTTCGCGGTTTGCCAGTGGCAGTCCCGGAACCGAGTGAACAAAAATTATTCGTGCGTAGGATCGCGTTAGTTAATGAGTACCAGAACTTAGTGCAGCAACAATTGAGCCTAGATAGCGATGTCTTTGCTGCGTTGCAGGCGAAGGCATTCCGAGGCGAACTCTAACCTGCACACCCCTTCACTTCTCCTCATCAACACCCACACCTTTCACGATCACGCCAACCCTGATCCGATGTTGCGGTCGTGTCGGCGGTGTTGCCATAAACAATGGGGACAGTGTCGACAGGGCAGCAACATCGCATCTACCTTCAGCGATTGGGAGGGGCTAGGACGGCAGCAAGAGTTACTAAGGACCGCTTTGACTAGGTGAAATGGTAGGCCAGCGTAATGTCTTCCTTGCTTTGTCAGTGGGTCATCGTATGATCAAGAAGCCACCTGCACCAACCCTGTGTACCTGCACCGTTGACTACGGGTGACAGCGGGGGACTATGGGTGGCATCAGGGAATATGCGATGTAGGCGGAGAGGGCAGCGGATGAGTAACTTCGAGTTCGTGAATACAGCACTGCCCGGGCTCTACCAAGACTGTGCCCGCGCAGAAAGTTACGTCCACTCCGACCCTCGCACGTCGATTATTTACGCACGCCGTAGCGTCGAAGGGCTTGTCAACTACATCTACCAGCTCGAGAACCTACCTCTGCCATACCGGCAAGACATCTCAGCGCTCATGAATGCCGACCCATTTAGGCAACTCGCGGGCAGTCTAGTCGTAGACAAACTCAACATCATTCGTAGAACCGGCAACAAGGCCGTACACGATGACTCGCGGATCTCACGCAGCGAAGCACTCGGTGTCGTTTCTGAACTCTTCCACGTGCTTGTTTGGGCAACCCGGCATCACACACCTAGCCCCGAGCAAGCACCAAGCGGCAAAAAGTTCGATGCCAACCTCGCCCAAGAAGCAGCCGCACTATCGCCGGCGCAACGAAACCAGCTCGTCGCCAATTTTGAAGCCCAACAGAACAAACTCGAACAGCAACTACGCGAACACACGCTACGTACCCAAGAACAAGAAGCAGAGATCGCGCAACTACGTGCACAAATCAAGCAAGCCGCTACCAAACTCGCCAACCTGCCAGAGCACGACTACAACGAAGCCGAAACCCGTAAATGGATCATCGACCTCCAACTGCGCGAATCAGGCTGGAACGTAGACGCCGCCCAGGTGCGCGAATACCCGGTCGACAACATGCCAAACTACGCCGGAGTAGGAAAAATCGACTACGTGCTGTGGGGTGCAGACAAACGGCCACTAGCCGTCATCGAAGCGAAACGACTAGCAAAATCCGCGGCAGCAGCCCAACAACAAGCCAGCCTCTACGCCCAAGCACTCGGACAAAAATACGGGCGCGAACCCGTCATCTACTACGCCAACGGCTCCGAAACCTACCTGTGGGACAAAGCAAGCGGATACCCGCCACGCCGAGTCCAAGGGTACGCAACCCGCGACCAACTCGAACTCATGGTGGCGCGCCGCACCGCCAGGAAACCGCTCCACACTATCGACATCAACCCCGACATCGCTGGACGGTACTACCAAACCCGCGCCATCGAAGCGGTCAGTGACGCACTGGCAGGGCAGCGGCGCAAAGCACTGCTCGTCATGGCCACCGGATCGGGGAAAACCCGAACCGTCATCGCCCTCGTCGAGCGACTCCTTAAAGCCGGATGGGTCAAAAACGTCCTCTTCCTTGCAGACCGAACCGCGCTCGTCACCCAAGCCGTGAGCGCATTCAAAGACCAACTCCCCAGCGAACCCACCGTCAACCTATCCGGTGACGCAAGCGGCACAGGGCGGATCTACGCGGCCACCTACCAAACCATGATGAACCGTATCAACGAGTTCACACCCACCGGAGAGCGCAGGTTCGGCCCCAACTACTTTGACCTCGTCATCATCGACGAAGCCCACCGTTCCGTCTACGCAAAATTCGGTGCCATCTTCGACTGGTTCGACTCCTACCTAGTGGGACTAACCGCAACACCCAAAGACGAAGTCGATCACAACACCTACAACCTGTTCGAACTCGAAAGCGGCAACCCCACCGACGAATACTCCCTAGACCAAGCCGTAGACGACAAATACCTTGTGCCATCACTCGGAATGGCAGTAACCACCAAATTCCTATCCAACGGCATCAAATACGATGACCTCACGCCCGAAGAACGCGACGAATGGGACACCATCGACTGGGGGACCGAAGAAGCCCCAGACGAGATCACCTCCGAAGAACTCAACCGCTTCCTGTTCAACAAAGACACCATCGACCTCGTACTCGCCCAACTCATGAGCGAAGGGTACAAAGTTGCGGGCGGCGAACGACTCGGTAAGACCATCATCTTCGCCAAGAACCAGCTTCACGCCGAGTTCATCCAAGAGCGATTCAACGTTCAATACCCACACTACGCAGGTAAGTTCGCACGAGTAATCACCTACCAATCCTCATACGCACACACCCTCATCGATGACTTCAAAGCCGAAGACAAAAACCCACACATCGCTATCTCCGTAGACATGCTTGACACCGGGATCGACGTGCCCGAAGTAGTCAACCTCGTGTTCTTCAAACAGGTCCGATCCAAAGTGAAATTCTGGCAGATGATCGGACGCGGCACTCGCCTACGGCCAGACCTTTACGGCCCCGGACTCGATAAAACCGACTTCAAAGTGTTCGACTACTGCGGAAACCTCGAATACTTCTCCCAAACCCTGCCCGGAGCAACGGGGACCGTACCGAAATCACTGACTCAGAAGATTGTAGAATTTCGGATTGACTTAGCGTTTGCGCTCGGTGCCGGTCAACTCAACGTTGAGATGAAAGATCCCGAGATTCGTGAACTGCGCAACGGGATTCTCGACGATCTACACAGTTTCGTTGAAGGGATCGCTCCCGAGAACTTCCTTGTCCGTCCAAAACTTCCCATATTTGACCGATTCAAAGCGCGCACCGCGTGGAGTGCGCTCGTTGGTGGAGCCGGAGCGGAAAACGGAAGCAACATTGGTGAAGAATCAATAGACCCGCAAGAAGCAGCGGAACAAGCAAAAGAACTCTCGGGTCTCCCATCAGCCGTGCAACTTGGAGACTCAGACGCCAAACGATTCGACCTGCTTATCCTACGTCGGCAACACGCCCAGCTAACGGGGGACAATGTCCAAGCAGAGAAGATCCGCATTACAGTCCAAGACCTCGCAGCAAACCTGCTTACAAAAACAAACATCCCGGCAGTCGCAGAACAAGCTGAACTTCTAGAACAAGTAGTGAGTGACGACTGGTGGGTTAGCGTGACCCTCCCAATGCTTGAGCTGGTGCGCAAACGCATGCGCGGCCTACTACGCCTTGTGGAACCAGCGAGACGCAAGATCGTGTACACAGACTTTGAAGATGCAATAGGTGGCGGTGTTTCCGTGAGGCTCCCCGGAATCAGCATGAACGTCAACAAAGTACGCTTTCGGGCAAAGGTGCTGGCGTTCCTCAACGAACACGAAGCACACCCCGCCATCCTCAAACTGCGCTACAACGAGCCGCTCACCACGAGCGACCTGCACGGGCTCGAACTCGTCTTAGCTGACGCCGGAGGTGTTTCCGTCGACACAATCGCGGAACTCGCCCAGCAGAACGGAGGGCTTGCACTATTTGTGCGGTCAATCGTTGGACTTGAACGCTCTGCAATAGCGAAACAATTTGCCCAGTTCCTAGACCGCACGCATTTCAACGCCAACCAGATCCGATTCGTGGAACACGTCATCGATGAGTTAAGCGCCAACGGAGTCATGGAACCCAAACGCCTGTGGGAAGAACCATTCACCGATCCAGCCATGAGCGGACCAGAAGAACTATTTCCCGACGGGGAGTACACGCAGATCATCGAGTATTTGCGTCAAACTCGCGGAACCCTTGAAACCGGATCGTAAGGTTATAGGCTCGATGGGCTGAAATTGGTCCAAGTGCATGGAAAAACCATGCGTATCTGGACCAATTTCAGCCCATCGACGTTGACCAGTCGGGATAGCCGATAGTTGGAACCTCCCCAGTGATCGTAGGAAGCAACCGACAACACAACCCGGCCACCAGAACTCGGTGAGGATGTGCTGGTGGCCGGGGACTCGTCGGCAATGAGAGCACTACACGTGGTCGCGCCATGAATGTTGAGGTTCAAAGCCGAGCAACTCGCGGGCCTTGTCAATGGAGAACAACGTTTCGTTGTCCCCGAAACCTCCGGTGATCGGAGTGTCAGGGAAGACCTCCGCAATGAGTTCCGCGTTCGGACGGGTCATCACCGTGTCTGCATTCGCGATCAGGAAGTGATTGAACCCAAGGATCCTCTTCTCCAGAGCTTTCTGGACCGCTTGTGCACCATCGCGGGCATCAATGTAGGACCAGAGATTCCACTTACGCAATGTGGCGTCATCATTGAACGAGGGAAACTCCGCATAGTCCTCGGGCCACATAACATTGGAGAACCTGAGCGCGGTCAACGACAGATCGGGGAACCAGCGGACAAGTTCCACGGCCATGCGCTCCTCCAGTACCTTCACCAACGAATAGGTGGATTCTGGACGCGGAGGGTATGCCTCGTCTACTGGGATATATGGCGGGGGAGTATCGAAGGGAAGGCCCTGAACCGTCTCGCTCGATGCCGCGACAATGTTGCGAATTCCAAGACGGGTCGCCGCCCAGAAGACATTGAACGTCGCGGCAATGTTGTTGTGGAACGTTGACACGTCACTTTGAATGCCCGGGGCCGGAATGGCAGCCAGGTGAACGACAGCATCAATACCATCGTGTCGATCACCAACCGCCGTGAAAGCATCGACCACCTGGCCATAATCGGTGAAATCCACCTGAACAAAGCCAAACCCGCGCTGGCCGACCCTGTCCATGCCGATCACCTCGTAACCGGCGGCCTCAAGTTCGCGCACGACAACCGTGCCGAGTTTTCCGGATGACCCGGTCACTGCAATTCTCATAGTCACATCTTCACATGCGAAAGGCCTCGTGGGTACACACTGACCTATGTTGGACGTGCTGAGAGGCCGGGAGCTCGTGAAAGATGAAGGGTGGGTCGGCTCCAGAATCCTGGGAGCCGACCCGCCCGGTGTCAGTGAGTGTTAGTTGCGACTGCCGCGCACCTTGTGAGCGTTCGCACCCGACAGCGACGAAGAACTCGTACCGGTGATCCGGCGGACCTTACGGTCATCACCAGTGAGATTGGTGATCTGAGCCTCGGTTTCCTTCTCGTGATAGTGCCGGGCACTCTGGTTACGGTAACGCGCATACATGAACATGAAGTATGCGGGGCCAGAGAGCAGGAAGATGAGTTTGAGCCATTGGCCGTCTCCCTCCTCAATATTGATGGAAGCAGCAAGGTTCGCAGCATCCCCGACAGCGAGTACCGAGTCCGCCACGGTAGCAAGGTCAAACAGAATAGACATGATCTCCTCCTACCAGACCAGAATCGTTGCGATGATGCCGAACACCTCGGCGACGCAGGCCGCAGCAAACAGGCGTCCCATGTTGACCGGGATCGAGCCCATGGTCTCACCCGTTCGCCCATTGACTGCGATGTAGTGCAGCAGTTCGTTGCCGTTCGACTTCTTCTCGTAGTAGCTGTAGAGCCACACGGGAAGGTACGCGCTGATCCACCGTTCACCGATGACGTCGAGGTTCTCCTGGTCCCATCGCACCCCGCGGTCGTACTTCTTGAGTGACGGCCGCACGAGGTGACGCCCGATGTCTGCGGACTGGAGGTGTGCCAGCTCGGCGAGTCCATCGATGTTGGTGTCACGCTTTTGCGAGCTGAATCCGGACAGATAGTTCGGGTTGAACCGGACGATGTTCTTGGTATCGAACGGCATGATCGAGTTGATGATGTTGTTGGTGTTCTTCGAGTTGTCGATGTTCCCCTTCTCGGAGGAGGACTCGAGGGTCAGATCATCAACCTGAACATCGAACTGGCGGGCAACGGAGTACACGTCCACGTCGTAGACGGTGCGTTTGTTGTCGTCTGTTCCGACCGTGTAGCGGCGGATCTCCTCCTCGCCGACGCCCTGTAGGTGCATGCGGGCGTTGACGTCAACGATCATGTACGGCAGGTACACGCCCATGACGTTCTCTGCCTTGAACTCCTGCTTGAACTTGCGCAGTGCGAAGAACTTCCGGGAGTCCACGAACTTCTGGATGTTCTGCATCGCCACCTCTTTGGGCAATGAGAAGGGAAGAACCGCATCGGGAACAGCGCCGTTTGGGATCTGCTCCTGAACGGACAGGGTGTGCCTGCACCAGTGGCAGCGTGCCTGCATGGCGTGCTCGGTGTCGATGACGACCTCTGCGCCGCATGCGGAACACTTGAACGACACGATCTGCGAGACATCCGGGATGATCTCGGCTGAACCTGATCCGATGTGGATTCCACGCAGTTCGTGTACGGGGGTGTTGAGGTTGTAGGCGTCGACCGCGCTCTCAGATTGCCACTCGAACCGACAGAAATTGCAGTACAGACTTGCTTTGGCGACTGAGAAGCCGATGTCCGTGGAGCCACACTTCGCGCAGCGGACGAGTCCGTCCTTGCCACCGGTTTGGGTTTCGATGACTGATGGGCCGTCGTGTTCCTCGTAAACGATCTCAGGTGCCTCGCCCGGGGCATATCCGGCCTCAGACTCCTGCCTGCGTGTTTCTTTTACCTGGTCCCAGGTCGCGTCTTTGAAATCCTCCTTGTTCGGCTCCGCTGGAGCCTGAGGTGCATAGTCATCGTGTCCATAGGGGGCAGGCTGCTGGTAGGGCTGCCCCGCGGCGGCCGCATCCCCGTGCGGGGGTTGCGGCACGCCGCCGTTGGTTGGCTGAGTCACGTTGGTCCCTTACAGTCCAAGTGCCTTGGCTTTTGCCGCCTCGAATTCCTCTTGGGAGATGATTCCCTGATCGGCAAGTGTCTTGAGTTGGGTGAGCTTGGCGACGAGATCATCGCCGCCTGCACCCTGCGCTGGTGGCTGCTCGGCTGGTGCTGCCTGTTGTGGGCTTGGTTGTTGCGGAGGTACCTGCTGGTAGGTCTGCTGGCCTTGCGGCTGTTGCGTTCCGCCCATGACACCGCCTGCAGCATTCATGCCCATGCCCATGAATGCCAATCCTGCTGCTCCGCCACCGCTTTCACCGGCAGCTTGCATACCGCGTGCGACGCTTTGCTGCATGAAGGAGTTCCCACGGTTTCCGGACAGGGCGTCTGCCTTCTTGACATCGGACAGCAGCGCACGGGTGTCCTCGTCGTATTCGATGGCCTGGAGAGCGACCTTGACGATTGTCAGACCACGATCGGTGGTCCAGTTGTATCCCTCTTCCACTGCTGCGCTGAGCGATTGGGCAAACCCGATGGCATCGCCTTGGATGCGCGTGATGCGGTTTCCCTTGGACGGGTCGTTTGTGTAGTGCGAGAACGCTGCCGAAAGCGAAGAGACAACCTCGTTGAACAGTTGCGCTCCGGCTGGGTTGTCGAAGTCTGAGAAGTCAAAGTGTGGGGAGTTCGGCTGCAGGTATGCGGCTGGTACGAACTGCTTGGTGAACAGCAGCGGGTCCACGATCCGAAGCGTGTAGGTTCCGCGGGTGATCGCACCGACCTGGGCGCCAAGATAGGCGTCATCCCAGTAGATCTCGGACTGGGTGCCAAACCGGTTGTTCGGGATTTCCTTGAGGTTCACGTAGAACACTGCCTGTTGAGCGCCCGGCTGCCCACCGAACTTGAAGCGCTCCCATGAGGCGGTGATGAGCGGGCTGACGATTCCGTTGCCTGCGAAGATCGACTGGGAGGCAGGGTCGTTTGACCGCCATTCGTAACCACCTGGTTCCGCGATGAAGCCGGTGAATGCGCCACCCTCCATCGTGATGAGCGAGTATCCCTCCGGCACGAAGATGCGCGTGCCGTTCGTAATGATGTTGTCCGAACCCTTTGTGTTCGACCCGCGTCCAGCGTTCTGCCCCTTCATTTGACCTGGGAAGATCGCTGAGGTTGGGGTGATGTTGTCTGGAACGGTGATGAAATCTAGCCACTGGTCGGCAAACGTGCCACCGATCGAGTCGATGGCTGCCTTGATGAAGCCCATGTGAATCTCCTGATTACCGTAGACCGGAACCCACCCGGGAGCGGGTCGTGAGAACAGTCTTCTCCCACTGACGTTAATTATTGCCTGTTCTTGGTCAAATAGTGAATCTTATTTTGTGTTTGTCTTGTTGTGAGCTGGTGGTGATGACGGAAGGTGGGGAATCTCCCGCGCGTGATACTTGATGAGTCGAAACGATTCGATATCCTTGCATGAGTCTACGCCGAATCACGAACTCGTTACGGACAAAGTAGTGCAGCGCAGTGTAGGGGTTTCGTGGAGCAAACTCCTGCCGGAGCGCAAAGGACGTAGTTCGTAACTAACAAGCAAAGGTACTCGCGCCATGTCCACCCCTGCCGCAGTTGATGAGATCGCCCGCTTTGCGGGGACAAAGCGGGCCAGCTACTCCTCAACCATCGTCTTGGCGATCAACAACAACATCGCACCGCTGTTCTTCATCATCTTCCACGTCCAGTTCGACATACCAATCGCACAGTTGGGGTTGCTTGCCGCATTGAACTTTGGCGTGCAGTTCGCAACTGACTTTGTTGCGATGTTCTTTGTGGACCGGATCGGATATAGGGCGCCGATGGTGTGGGCCAATGCCTTGTCGGCCGTGGGGCTCGCAGGACTCGGTGTCTTCCCTCTCCTTATGGACAGCACCTTCCTCGCCCTGTGCTTGGCGGTTGCGATCTACGCGGTAGGTGGCGGACTACTCGAGGTGCTGGCAAGCCCGATCATCGAGCACCTGCCGACCCCGGCACACAAAAAGGCGTCCGCCATGGCCTTCCTGCACTCCTTCTACTGCTGGGGTCAACTCCTCGTGGTCGTCGCCACCACACTGCTCGTGTCGGTATTGGGGCGTGACCTGTGGTGGACGCTGCCAATCATGTGGGCGGTCATCCCTGTCATCAACGCAATCGCCTTTACCCGCGTCCCGCTGCCGGATACCGTGTCAGCCGATGAGCGCATGTCGATTCGTTCTCTCCTCGGAACTCCTCTCTTCCTCGCCGCCCTCGTGCTGATGATGACCGGTGGGGCAGCGGAACTCACGATGGTGCAGTGGGCGTCGTTCTTCGCCGAGCGGGGCGTGGGCGTTTCCAAGGAGGTGGGAGACCTACTGGGCGTTGGACTCTTTGCACTGCTGATGGGGATCGTCCGGTTCGCCTATGGCATGTGGGGTGAGAATCTCTCGCTGCCCAAACTACTCGGCTGGTCCGGTGTCGGTGCGGGGATCAGTTACATCGTCGCCGCGACCTCGAATGTCCCACTCATCAGCCTCCTGGCCTGCGCGGTGTGCGGTGCGATGATTGCACTGCTGTGGCCGGGAACGATGTCGCTCACCTCCGCGAAGTTCCCATACGGTGGTGCCGCAATGTTTGCGATACTGGCGCTCGCTGGTGACGGCGGTGCATCACTTGGGCCAGCACTTGCCGGTGGTATTGCGGAGCAAGCCCACACGGCGTTCGCCCCAATCGCTGAGGCTCTTCCTGATGACGGTGGGTCTGGACTGCGTACGGCGTTGCTGTTGTGCGCCTTGATCCCGTTCGTCTTCTCGATCACCGTGTGGCGGTTTGCAAAGGCCCAGGCAAAGACCGACTGAATCTGCTCAACGTAACAAACAGTCCTGCCGACTGGCTCAAGTGCAAGGCGGCAGGACTGTCGTGAACCACTACTCGGCGAGGCTCTCGAGTTTGCGTGCGACTCGGCGGAGTGCTGACTTTCGCTTTCTCTCGAGTTTCCCGTCAACCGTCAGGGGGAACTCATGAGATGCAAGCGCCTTCTTCGCGGTCTTGGCCTGGAACTCAGGATTGCGCAGGCGTTGCACCCGACTGTATGCCTGGCTCTGAGCCTCGGGGTCACGGGCTGCGAGTGATCGTACGGGTTCAATGAGGTTGAGTTCCTCGATACGTGCGTCGTATTCCGGGTTCGCCTTGCCCTCCTCATAAACATGAGACAGCCCATTTTCTGTGAGAAACGCAGCGAAACGCTCGAAATTAGCGGCCTGATTCCTGTTGAAGGCGGTGTAGTCCGCCTCCTCGTAGAACTCGGCGGCGTCTTTGCGTCCAGCCAGATCGGGAACCTTGATGTGCGGGATGTCGTGATACTCCGCGAGTTCGTGGGTACGTGAATCGTGGGCGAGGACGAATGCCGGGGTACCGGAGATGAGCGCTGCGATATTGCCGTGGATTCGGGTTCCGAAGGCGAAGTCACGCGTTGCCAGATAGTTTGTCCACGAGTGGCTGTCCACAAAGAACCGCATCTTGTCTTCAAGATAGAGCGGATGTTGAACGTGTATGGGGAGCTTGGGGTTCTTGTACTGAGGGTTCGCCTTGCCCCACATCATCATCGCGAGGTCGTTTGAGACCTGTGGGATGTAGGTCAGATCGTTGTAGTGCTTGGCGTGGTGTAACGAGATTGGACCCATCTCAGGAACATACGGGGTCAGGTTCATCGTGACCGCGGAATCCGCAGTGATGGTCTCAACCTTTTTGTTGACCTGGTGCTCTGGGCCAAACTTGAACAGCGATGGGCAGCCAATAATCCTGACGACATCGTCCCCGTATCCGAGTTTGCTCAGAAACTCCGCAGTGTAGTTTCCGCGCACGCCGATTGAGGCGCTTCGTGCCAGCACCGCACGCATGAACCTGTTGACCTCGTCGGCGAGTTCTCCCTCGACGTGGGGGATCGGGTCGTTCAGGGTTCCCTTCCCACCGGTTACACCCACGCCGACAACCGTGACCGGGATGTCGAGTTGCTCGATGACGTTGGTGAGGCGCTTGAGGTTGTTGAGGAACGAACCGCGAAACGCATTGGCCATGGGGATCACAAAATGATCGAACTCGTTGTTGATCCGTTTGATGTAGGAGCCTGGAACCTCGATGCGCTCGGTCAGGAACGCGTTGGTGCGGATTTCGGTGTCGGGTGTGGCCAGCAGACGGTGAACTGAATCGCTGAAGATGAAGTTTCCGACGTTCGAGCCCCACACGCCGGAGGAGAATCCTTCGAGTGAGACTTCAGGGGAGAGTTGGGTGAAAGGGGACTTGCCTGCTCGCAGGAGAATTCGTGTCATCGTTTTGTGTGGCTCTTAGGTTCGGTGTGAGTCGGGTCTGTGTCAGTGCGTGCGTTGTGCGGCGTAAGCGGCTGCCCCAGAGATTCCGGCCGCGTTGCGCAACTCGGCGGGGATAACCTTGGCGTGCAGGTTGAGGAGTGGCAGGAACTTCTGGTGGTGCTTGGACACGCCTCCACCGATTACGATGAGG
Source organism: Populibacterium corticicola (assembly GCF_042683685.1). NCBI lineage: Bacteria > Bacillati > Actinomycetota > Actinomycetes > Micrococcales > Jonesiaceae > Populibacterium > Populibacterium corticicola. The sequence goes on from NZ_JBHUOP010000001.1 coordinate 340,863, forward strand.
TCTGGTGCCAGCAACATCTCAACATGGGAGAAGTAGCGTTGCAGACGTGCGGCCCACTCATCCCAGTCAAGGTTTTCACGGTCTCGGGCTGAGTCTGCTGCCCGGGTCTCGGCGTCGTGCCCGTCAAGTTCTAGGTGTCCAAGTTCCGTGTTTGGCAGGAGAACGCCGTCCACGATGATCGCCGACCCGATTCCGGTACCAAGCGTTGCCAGTAGGACAACGCCTTCAGCGCCCTTGGCCGCACCGTAGGCGACTTCTCCGAATCCGGCTGCGTCGGCGTCGTTCACAGCGATGACTGGACGTCCTATGCGGGCGGAGACGACCTCTTCGAGGTTGACGCCCTTCCATGATTGATCGAGATTGGCGATGTGTCGGATCACGCCGTGATAGAGGGGCGCAGGGAACGCAACACCGATTGGGACATCTGGAGCTAGGTCGAACTCGTCAACGAGTTCAGCGATGACCTCGCAGACCGCCTCGGGAGTGGACGCCTCTGGCGTGGGGATACGAACGCGTTCAGCGATGAACTCACCAGTCTCGAGGTCAACTGGGGCGCCTTTGATGCCGCTTCCGCCGATGTCGATTCCGAACGCAATCTTGCTGTGCTTGCTCATGGCAGGGTCAATACCTCCACACCAGTTTCCGTTACTACCATTGTGTGCTCGAACTGAGCCGTGCGTTTGCGGTCACGGGTGACCACTGTCCAGCCGTCATCCCATACCTCGCCCTCGTAGGTGCCAAGGGTCAGCATGGGTTCGATGGTAAAGACCATACCCGGCTCGATGATCGTGTCATAAAGTGGCGCGGCATCAAAGTGCGGAATGATGAGTCCGGTGTGGAAGGCCTCGCCCACGCCATGCCCGGTGTAGTCGCGCACCGAACCGTATCCGAAGCGGGCCGCGTACTTCTCGATGACACGACCAATCACGTTGACCTCGCGGCCCGGCTTGACTGCTTTGATACCGCGGTTGAGTGCTTCTCGGGTGCGCTCGATCAGGAGGTGAGATTCCTCGTCGATCTCGCCGACCCCGAAGGTCGCGTTGTTGTCCCCATGGACACCGTGGATGTAGGCGGTGATGTCGATGTTGACGATGTCGCCTTCGACGAGCACCGTGTCGTCCGGGATTCCATGGCAGATGACCTCATTGATGGACGCGCACAGCGACTTGGGGAATCCGCGGTATCCGAGCGTTGACGGGTAGGCATTGTGATCGAGCAGGAACTCGTGTCCGATGCGGTCGAGTTCGTCTGTCGTCACACCTGGTGCGACGGCTTTCCCCACCTCTTGGAGGGCCTGCGCGGCGATTTTCCCGGCAACGCGAATCTTCTCGATGACCTCGGGGGCGACCACATCGTTTCCTGTGTACCGGGAGGGTCCTGGCTTGCCCACGTATTCGGGTCGTGCGATGTGTGGGGGAACGGGGAGTTGTGGGGAGACTCTACCGGGAGTGAGAGAGGCGGTTGTGGTGCGCTGAACAGACATGCCCACCATTCTAATTGCCCCAGCAGTAGTTGCGGACAAAGTAGTGAAGTGGAGTGTAGGGGTCTCGCGTAGCGGGCCCCTGCCGGAACGGTAACGGATGAAAGTTTGTAACAGGCAAGTACTGTGTATTAGCCCTAGGATCGAACCAGCGGTATCTGGTGCGCATATGGGAGGTTTTGAGGTGGCTAAGTACTATTTCAACACCAAGACCGGGCAGGTTGTGAAGGGTGGCTTGTTCAGTTGGTGGAACAAAATGGGTCCATACGACACGCCACAGGAGGCGGCGCGTGCGCTCGATATCGCGCGTCAGCGCACGCAGGCATGGGATGAGCAGACCGAAGAGTTCGAGGACAACGACGACTGATCCCGAGCACCTCATCCCGGTGTGTGGGTTTGTTCGTCGTTGCGTGGCGAAGTCGTTGCGTGGTGAACTTAGGCACACAGCAGCGAGGAAACCCACAGATCGGTATGGAAACGCTGATTGGCGACGAGTCGGTCAGTCGCAACAAAGGCTCATCTCCCAGCGGATGACGCTGGGAGATGAGCCTTGAACGTGAACAGTTATATCGTCGTCAAGTATCCGCCCACCGCGAGTGGGAAAGAGTCCAATCGCGGCGAAGGAATAAGCAGGACTACCGGGCGAAGGAATGATCCTCGTCAGGGAACGACACGTCGCGGACCGCGGCGATATAGGCGCGGGTCGCGTCCTCAAGTGCCTTACCCACCTCGCCGAACGTCCGCACGAAGGACGGCGACCAGTCATTCATTCCGGCCATATCGGTCCACACGAGCACCTGTCCGTCGCACTGCGAACCTGCCCCGATGCCGATCGTCGGAATCGCAAGAATCTCCGTGACCCGGGCTGCGACCGGGGTGGGAACCGCCTCGAGCACGATTGCGCTTGCACCGGCGTCCTGGAGTGAGAGTGCATCCTGACACAGCCTCTCAGCCGCAGCATCGCCACGGCCCTGCACGCGCATGCCACCAAGCATGTTCTCGGACTGCGGAGTGAGCCCGAGGTGTCCGACCACAGGGATACCCGACTCGGTCAACAGACGTACATGATCGTGAATGCGTGCCCCGCCCTCGAGTTTGACCGCATGTGCGCCGCCCTCCTTCAGGAGGCGTGCCGCGGAAACGAACGCATCGCGTGGGGAGGCCTCATAAGAGCCGAACGGGAGATCGGCAACCACCATTGCGTAGGTCGTCGCACGGCTGACGGAACGGGTGGCGACAACCATCTCATCGAGCGTCACGGGGATCGTGTTCTCGTGACCGAGCATGTTGTTGCCAATTGAATCACCGACAAGCAACACATCCATCCCTGCGTGGTCGAAGATGCGCGCAGTCACCCCGTCATATGCGGTGAGCATCGTGAGTTTGCGTCCCTCCTCCTTTGCACGAGCAAAGTCCTGAACCCTGAAACGCTTGCGGTTCGACTGCGGGGAGTTGGCTGGCTGAGTCATCTATTCGCCTCTTTGATGTTGAATTGGCTGGGGTATGGGGCGTTCGCCGGTGTGTTGCGACGCCCCTTGTGTGGGGCGTTACCCCTGCTGTTCACGCCACTTCGACGTGATGGGAACGCGACGGTCACGTCCGAATGCGAGAGCGGTGATCTTCGGTCCAAGCGGATACTGCCGACGCTTCCATTCCGCCCGGTCGACGAGGGACAACGCACGGTCAACGACTGCCGCGTCGAAGCCGCGGTCCAGTAGTTCCTCACGGCCTTCGGCGTGTTCGATGTGCGCGTCGAGCACGGCATCCAGCACGTCGTAGGGTGGCAGGGAGTCCTGGTCAACCTGACCGGGGCGGAGTTCTGCTGACGGCGGCTTGGTGATCGAGGACTCTGGGATCGGTGGGATATCGCCGTTGTCGATCGCGTAGTTGTTGCGCCAGCGAGACAACTCCCACACGCGGGACTTGTCCAGGTCCTTGATCGGAGCGTACCCACCCACAGCATCGCCGTAGATGGTGGAGTAGCCGACTGCGATCTCGGTCTTGTTCCCGGTTGCCAGGACGAGATGACCCTCGGAGTTCGACAGCGCCATAAGGGTGACACCGCGCATGCGCGCCTGAAGGTTCTCCTCAGCGACTCCGGTCAGGTCCAACTCGTTCTGGAAGGCATCGACCATGGGGGCGATGGACTGCACGCGGTAGTGTGCGCCGATGCGCGCAGCCAAATCAGCGGCATCGTCCTTCGAGTGCTCTGAAGAGTACACAGAGGGCATGGATACGCCATACACGTTCTCTCCGCCAATTGCGTCTGCCGCCACGACTGCAACGAGGGCCGAGTCGATTCCGCCCGAGAGTCCCAGGGTGACGGACTTGAAGCCGTTCTTGGTGAAGTAGCCACGCAGGCCGGTCACGATTGCCTGGTACACCTCGTGGTCGTTTTCGAGCGGTGGCGCAATGGGCCCGCGGTGAGGTTCGGAGTCGTCCTCCGCGAGGGTCCACAGCAGGAGGTGCTCTTCGAACTTCGGTGCGGTAGCGAGCACGTCTCCGTGTGGGGACACCACGAACGACCCGCCGTCGAACACCAGGTCATCCTGTCCACCCACCATGTTCGCGTACACGAGGGGAGCACCCACCGCCTTCGCACGGCGCTGAGCAAGATCGAGCCGGGTGGCCCACTTGCCCTCCTCAAACGGAGAACCATTGAGCACCAACAGCGCGGAGATGTCCTCAGCCGCGTACGTCGCCACCGGTCCGCCGTCCTGCCAGATGTCCTCGCACACGGCCAGCGCCAGACGACGGCCCTTGACCTCAAGGATCGCTGGCCTATCGCCCGAGGAGAAGATGCGGAACTCGTCAAAAACGCCGTAGTTGGGCAGGTGATGCTTGTCGTAGGCGACGTCAATCGAGCCGTGACGCAACACGACGGCACGGTTAGTGGGCCGCGCAAGAGGCTCGCGATCCGTAAGACCCAACGCCCCCAGCGATCCAACGATGACGGACAGCGAACCCAGGGACTCGTCGGCAAGCTGCCTCGCAACAGTGCTCAGTGCGCGCTCCGCTGCGCGCTGGAACGACGCACGCAACGCCAGGTCTTCAATGGGGTAACCGGTCACGGTCATCTCGGGGAACAGGACCACGTCGGCGCCCTCACGCGCGGCCTTGCGGGACCAGTCAAGGATCTTTGCCGTGTTCCCGTCAATGTCACCAACGCACGTGTCAATCTGCGCAATCGCGATACATAGCTCAGCCATAGAGATAACCATATGCTTTTTGGTTACGAACTTACATTCGTTCCGCTCCGGTAGGGGTTTGCTTCGCGACACCCCTACACTGCGCTGCACTACTTTGCCCGGAACAGTGCTCTTTTTTGAGACATTTAGCGCGCCCACTCGTGACACAGGCCAAGTATCAGGCAAGATTAACCATATGGATAGGCAACAGGAATTCGTGCTACGCACGGTAGAAGAGCGAGACGTCCGATTTGTTCGCCTGTGGTTTGCCGACGTCTTGGGCATGCTCAAGTCCGTTGCAATCGCGCCGGCCGAACTCGAATCGGCGTTTGATGAAGGCATCGGCTTCGACGGAAGCGCCATCGAGGGACTCACCCGAGTCTACGAGGCCGACATGGTCGCGCGCCCCGACCCCACCACTTTCTCCCTGTTGCCGTGGCGCGGCGACACCCAGGGGACCGCTCGCATGTTCTGCGACATCCTCAACCCTGACGGTACCCCCTCGCTCGCAGACTCCCGTAACGTGCTCAAGCGTGCGATGGCGAAGGCCAGCGACAAGGGGTTCACGTTCTACACGCACCCTGAGGTCGAGTTCTACCTGTTCGAGCAGCCGATTGACACCAACAAGCTCGTGCCCATCGACCACGGCGGATACTTCGACCACGTTGCCCGACCAGCCGGACACGACTTCCGCCGCCAGGTCATCACGATGCTTGAATCGATGGGTATCTCCGTGGAGTTCTCACACCACGAGGCCGGACCAGGGCAGAACGAGATCGACCTACGCTACGCGGACGCGCTCAACACCGCAGACAACCTCATGACCTTCCGCACAGTGGTCAAGGAAGTCGCACTGGAACAGGGCGTATTCGCCTCCTTCATGCCAAAGCCGATGACTGAGCACCCAGGCTCCGGCATGCACACCCACTTCTCCCTCTTCGAGGGTGACCGCAACGCCTTCCACGAGCCGGGCGCGCAGTATGAACTGTCCAAGATCGGGCGTCAGTTCATTGCAGGCCTGCTGCACCATGCCGCCGAGATCACCGCGGTGACCAACCAGTACGTCAACTCGTACAAGCGTCTGTGGGGCGGAGCCGAAGCACCAAGCTACGTGTGCTGGGGCCACAACAACCGCTCCGCGCTTGTACGTGTCCCGATGTACAAGCCGGGCAAGTCCAACTCCTCGCGCATCGAATACCGTGCGATCGACACCGCGGCCAACCCGTATCTCGCCTACGCGCTTACCCTCGCGGCGGGGCTCAAGGGTATCGAAGAGGGCTACGAGCTACCCGACGCAACCGAGGACGACGTCTGGAACCTCACCGACGCCGAACGCCGCGCACTGGGCATCCGCCCGCTCCCACAGGATCTTGATGCCGCGCTTCAGATCATGGAGGGCTCCGAACTCGTTGCGGAAACACTCGGAGAGCACGTGTTCGACTACTTCCTGAAGAACAAGTGGCAGGAATGGAGGGAGTACCAAAACCAGGTCACTCCATATGAACTCAAGCGCCTCCTACAGGTGCTGTAGCTGTTCCCTCACGTAAGGCGCCGGACAACCGGCGCCTTACGTGTTCTCCGCCCCTGTGGTGGCGGGTGACTCCAAGTCCACCCGAATCGACCAAGCAGGCGACAGATTCTTCCCACCGATGTAAGGCACACATGACCGACCCATCACGCCAAGCGAGAAGCCAATCCCTTTCAGGCCGACTCATCCGCGCCGGGATCAAGGACGTCACTCGCGCCAGACGCCTGTGCGAAGACAAGGCACTCGTGGCGGAACTGGGCGAGATCTCAGCGGATCATGCACTGCTCGACGCCTTGGCCTTCTGCTCCGACCCGGATCAAGGACTCCTGGGCGTAATCCGAGTGCTTGAATCCCTCTCATCGGGAGGCACCTCGACCGGGGCAGTGCTTGGGCAGTTGCGTTCGCTGCTCGAAGGACCACTGGCATCCCAGCCCGTTCTTGGAGCCTCCGCCCGCGTGCCCGTCGTCTCGCAGGCCAGCGACGGACGAGTTCTCGCTCTGCGCCGGTTCTTCTCAGTGATCGGTCATTCGACCGCGCTTCTCGACGAGGTGGTGCGGCGTCCGGAACTCGTTGCGGATTTGGTGGATATCAGTTCAGCGAACGACCTCCCAGACGCGGAGAGTCTGCGGTCGAGTCTGCTGGAAGCCGTGGGTGCTGCGTCGTCCACGGCAGGTACGAGTTCAGATACCGAGGCGTCAGACGGACACACGGAAGGGACACCAGTCGCAGGCACCTATCTCGCCCCCGTCGCGGGACCCGACCAAGAACGCAGCGAACAGGACATCACCGAGTACGTGTGCGCCATGCGCCGCGAATACCGCACCCAACTGCTACGCATCGCCGCGTTCGACCTCAGCCAGGACGACCCACTGGAGGTGATGCCACGCGTGGCACAGGCATTGGCAGATCTTGCTGCCGCTGCGCTTGAGGCAGCTCTGGCCATCGCTCGTGCAAAGCACCCAACACAGGGCCGCGAGGTACGGGTGTCTGTGCTGGGCATGGGCAAGACCGGCGGCTGCGAACTGAACTACATCTCCGATGTGGATGTCATCTACGTTGCCGAACCTGTCGGTGACACAGATGAATCCGAGGCGCTCGCGGTTGGTGCCCAACTCGCGATGGATCTCCAGGCTATCTGCGCTGGACCCGCCAATGAGCCTGCCCTGTGGCAGGTCGACCCGGCACTGCGTCCAGAGGGCAAGCAGGGGCCACTGGTTCGCACTCTCGCGTCGCATGTGCAGTACTACGAGCGGTGGGCCAAGACCTGGGAGTTCCAGGCTTTGTTGAAAGCACGCCACGTCGCGGGCGATGCGGCACTGAGCGCGGCCTATCTTGAACGCATCAGTCCGATGGTGTGGCAGGCCGTGACCCGCGAGAACTTCGTTGAGGATGCTCAGGCCATGCGCCGCCGTGTGGAGAACCATGTCAAGCCCGCGGAGGCCGAACGCCAGATCAAACTTGGCAAGGGTGGACTGCGTGACGTCGAGTTCACCGTTCAGTTGCTGCAACTGGTCCACGGGCGCATGGACGACACGATCCGCTCCGCAAACACGCTTACCGCACTGTCGAGCCTTGCCGCCGCCGGGTATGTGGGCCGCGAACATGCTGCCCACCTGGCGACCTGCTACCGTTTCCTGCGCTCCCTGGAACACCGCATTCAGTTGCGAAAACTGCATCGGACGCACTTGATGCCTACTTCCGAGAGCGAACTGGAGGTCATGGCGCGTGCGCTCGGGATTCGCCGAGCTGGCAGCGAAGAGTTGGTGACCCGCTGGAAGGCAACGAAACGTGAGGTTCGTTCCCTACACGAGGCGCTGTACTACCGTCCCCTGCTCCCCGCGACAGCGCAGTTGTCTGCCGAGGAGGCTGCCTTGGCCCCGGAGGCAGCGGCCGAACGTCTGGCTGCGGTTGGCTATCGTGATCCGAACGGCGCTCTGCGCCACATCACGGCATTGACCGAGGGAGTCTCTCGCCGAGCCGCGATTCAACGACAACTGCTGCCCGTCATGATCGGCTGGTTCGCTGAGGGGGCGAACCCTGACGCCGGGTTGCTTGCATTCCGTAAACTGTCCGACGAGTTGGGCAGTACGCACTGGTATCTCAAATTACTGCGTGACTCTGGCTCTGCTGCGCAGCGCCTCGCCTTCGTGCTGTCGACCTCGGCGTACGTCGCCGAGGCGATCAGTGCGTCACCACAGGCAATCACGTGGTTTGATGACGACGCAGACCTCGCAATCCGCTCGAAGGAACGGCTTGAAATTGAGATGGACGCGATTCTCACGCGTTCGGATGAGCCACAGCAGGCAATCACCGCGATCAGGGGAGTGCGCCGTCGTGAGCTTGCACGCATTGCCTGCGCCTCGCTGCTCATGGATATTGCGCCACGCGATGCCGCACACGGCATCACTGACGCCGCGGATCTGCTTCTCGTCGGCGCGCTGCGGATCGCACGCTTTCAGGTGCTCGGCCAATTGGGCCGTGTCATTGACGACGAACCTGCCGCCTTCGCGATCATCGCGATGGGTCGCATGGGTGGTCGCGAAATGGGATACGGGTCCGATGCTGACGTCATGTTCGTCTACGAGACCCGTCCGGGCTATACAGAGGCAGAGGCTGGATCGTACGTCCAGGAACTCGCTGTCATGGTTCGTAAACTACTGACGGAGACGAACCCCGAACCTCCGCTCGAGGTGGATGCTGACCTTCGTCCAGAAGGGCGAAACGGCCCCCTCGTTCGGTCATTTGACTCCTATGCGGAGTACTACGGCAGATGGTCTGTGGCCTGGGAGAGCCAGGCACTCCTGCGGGCGCGCCCTGTGGCAGGCGATACCGAACTGGGTGCGAAGTTCGTGTCGTTGATCGATCCGCTGCGATACCCCGCGGGTGGGGTGGAGCAATCCGATGTGCGTGAGATCCGACGAATCAAAGCGCGAGTCGAGTCGGAACGCCTGCCGCGCGGCGTACACCCGAGCCGCCACCTGAAACTCGGACGAGGCGCGATCTCCGACGTGGAATGGCTGGTCCAACTACTGCAACTCCAATACGGTGCCGTGTTCCCCGAACTGCGTACCACGGAGACGATCGCCGGACTCGAGGCGGCTGAGGCTGCGGCTGTCATCGACTCGGAAGACACCTACATCCTCAAGTGCGCCTGGCAGTTTGCCTCAAACCTGCGCGATGCCCTTGTCCTCTTTACAGGGCGTACCAAGGGAGCCCACACCGATGTCTTGCCGGCGGATCGCGCAACGCTCTCTGGTGTTGGCCGCGTGCTCAAATATCCGGTGGGCGAGGCGTCAACGGTTGAAGAAGAATACCTGCGCGCCGCTCGCAGAGCACGGAAAGTCATGGAGCGTTTGTTCTATGGCGAGGAAAACTAGTCCCCAGCCAACGTATTGCCAGCAGAGGTCCGCCTTGGGTCACGGAGCAATTCGGAGTCGATGAGTTCGTGGCGCTGCATGTAGGTGGAGGCGATTGCCTGAACCGTCGCCGCAACAGGTAGCGCCAAGAATGCTCCGAGCGCACCGAACACGGCTCCAAAACTCAACACCACTATGAACGCAACCGCCGGGTTGAGCGAGAGTGCCATCGAGGAGATCTTCGGCGACAGCCACAGGTTCTCAACCTGCTGGTAGAGGATGATGAACACCAGGATCAAGATCGCGCCGGTGATGTTTCCACTGGTCAACGCGAAGACGATCGGCAATGCGCCACCGATGTAGGTACCGATTGTGGGTACGAACTGAGAGACCACACCGGTGAAGATCGCGAGCGGCAGGGCATACGGGATGTTGATGATCTCCAAGAAGATGTACGTGAAGACCGATGACACCGCTGCCAGAATCAAACGTGAGTTGATGTAGTCCGACACCTTACGTTGCGTGATCTCCCACAGGCGCAGGAACTCCTCCTGGCGGTTGGGGGTTACCCACGCGCAGATCGAGGCCCGGAAACGAGGACCTGCCGCCGCCAGATAGTATGCCACGAGTAACACGACCGAGGTGTTGAACAGGAACGAGACAAGTCCAGCACCGATGGCGAGAACCTGACCGGCTGCGTTCTGACCGTACTCGTTGATCAGTTGCTTTTGCAGGTCGTTCATCGCTGGGATCTCGACATCAATCCTGCCCTCGATCCACTTCGCTGAGGTCTCGTACAGGTCTGGCAGCGAACCGATGAGTTGCGCAGTCTGTTCAACGAACATCTGACCAAACACCGCCATGAGCACAATGGAGCCAATGAGCATGCTCAGGAGCACCGTCATTGTTGCCAACCCACGTTTCCAACCGCGTTTTACCAGCCACAGGACCATTGGTTCCATGACGAGTGCCAGGAAGAACGCGATCACAAGGTTCACGAACACTCCGGTGACAGAACCCATTGCGCGCCACAGGAAGATCGCGACGAACACGGTCAACACTGTGAGCATCAGGGCGCGGCCAAACCATCGTGGTGGACGTGGTGAGGTGAACCATGCGGGTAGATCGGATGGATCATGCTGTGCGTAGGCGCGCTTGGTGCGAACCTCAATGTGCTCGTCTGCCTCCGCGAGGTCTTGATTCGCCTCTGTGTGACGCTGTGTGCTCTCCGCGGCGGAAGACTTACGACCCGCAGCCTCAGCCCTTCCCGAACCCTTTTTCGGATCGGGGGAAGGTGTGGACTGGAACAACTTAGGAAAACGCACGATGACTCCCTGAACCGTGACATAGGTGAACGTAAAAAGCTCACATAGCAAGGCTAATCCAATAATGGGGCCTTGGCCTGCCACCACTCACTACATCGAAGGGCCAAAAAAGGTCCGGGTGCACATACAAAGTATGTGCACCCGGACCAAAAACAGTCCTCCGGCTTTCTGCCCAAGGCGAGGTTGACCAACCTACAGGCCAACTCGTCGCCAATCAGCACTAGCGATTGGGCACTTCAACCGATACAGACAGGCCCGATCACACGTCGTAGTAGAGCTCGAACTCATAAGGGTGCGGACGTAGACGCAGGGCATCAACCTCGTTGGCACGCTTGTACGAGATCCACGTCTCGATGAGGTCCTCGGGGAACACATCGCCAACGGTCAGGAAGTCGTGGTCAGCCTCAAGAGCGTCGAGAGCAGCATCGAGCGATGCGGGAACCTGCTCGATGAGAGCGTGCTCCTCCGGCGGCAGCTCGTAGAGGTCCTTGTCCACTGGCTCTGGTGGCTCGATGCGGTTCTTGATACCGTCGAGACCCGCCATGAGCTGAGCCGCGAACGCAAGGTAAGGGTTGGCCGTTGGGTCTGGCACGCGGAACTCGATGCGCTTTGCCTTGGCGTTGGAACCCGTGATTGGGATACGGATGCAGGCAGAACGGTTACGAGCCGAGTACACGAGGTTCACTGGAGCCTCGTAGCCAGGGACGAGACGGCGGTAGGAGTTCACGGACGGGTTGGTGAACGCGAGTACGGCTGGAGCGTGCTTCAGCAGACCACCGATGTACCAGCGAGCGATGTCGGACAGTCCGCCATAGCCCTTCTCGTCGAAGAACAGTGGCTTGCCGTCCTTCCACAGCGACTGGTGGCAGTGCATACCGGAACCGTTGTCACCGAAGATTGGCTTTGGCATGAAGGTGACGGTCTTGCCCTGCTCCCACGCCGAGTTCTTGACCGTGTACTTGAACTTCATCAGGTCATCACCAGCGGAGGTGAGGGTGGAGAAGCGGTAGTTGATCTCCTGCTGTCCAGCGGTGCCCACCTCGTGGTGAGCGCGCTCGACCTCGAGGCCAACCTCAGCGAGACGTGCGCAGATCTCGTCACGGAAGTCTGCGAACTGGTCGTTTGGTGAGACTGGGAAGTATCCACCCTTGATGCGGGTCTTGTAGCCGCGGTTACCGCCCTCTTCCTCGGCGCCCATGTTCCATGCTGCGGTGCTGGCATCGATGTTGTAGAAGGTTGAGCCTGGAGTGGTCTGGTAGCGGATGCCGTCGAACGCGTAGAACTCAGCCTCAGGCGCGAAGAACGCGGTGTCGGCGATACCGGTCGACTTCAGGTATGCCTCAGCCTTTGCGGCAACAGTGCGTGGGTCGCGTGAGTAGGGCTCAGAGGTGAACGGGTCGACGATGGAGAAGTTCACCACGAGCGTCTTGCGCTTGCGGAACGGGTCAATGAAGGCGCTGGTAACGTCTGGGACGAGCTTCATGTCCGACTCGTGGATTGCCTGGAATCCACGAATCGACGAGCCATCAAACATCATGCCATCGGTGAATGCTGCTTCGTCGAACTGAGCAATGGGCACATTGAAGTGCTGCATCTGACCTGGCAAGTCGCAGAAGCGGACGTCAACGAATTCGACGCCTTCTTCGTTGACGTAGGCGATTGCCTCTTCGGCGGTCTTAAACATCCGAGTCTCCTTGATCGGGGGAGCCAAATTTTTAGGCTGATTAAAACAATAAGAGGTTGTAGTTTCCTTGGGGTGTACCGATTGTTTCGCCTGTGTTACATAGTGAGACTCATGAGACCAGTAAGTAAATTGGCAGCGATTACAGGCGCATTCCAACACTATGTGAGTTGCGTTACTACCCGGTAATATCTCGCAGACTGAGCGGACCCTTTCCCGGTTTCTTGGATGTAAATCTCGTAATATCGAGGAGTGACGAGGCGTAAAGACTTTGGTTCCTGGCTTGAGGGAACCCCGCAGGGCAACTCACCTACATCTGACGAGCGCGCACGTGCCCTCGAAATTCCGGTTTCCGGTTCGGGGTCGCTGGCTCCGCTGTCGCGACGTATCGGTGCGCTTATCGTGGACTGGGGTGCTGCCTCGGCCATTTCCTGGCTTTTCTTCGATTACGCTCCTATGGCGACGCTCGCTGTGTTTGCTGGTGCGCACTTCCTGTTTGTCTCGACTCTTGGTTTCACCATCGGACATAGGCTGTTCGGGTTACGGGTCAAACCGGAGGGGACTGATATGGCGTTTGTCGGTTTCGTTTCCGGATTCCTACGCACGCTCCTCCTGTGTCTGGTCATTCCCGCGGCGGTATGGGATGCACAGGGGAGAGGCCTGCACGACAAGGCAGCGCGGACGATCATCGTGCGTCGCTGACCCGAACGTTCGGTCGCCTCCCGTAACAGGGCGGTTCGATGTTTCGGTTCTGTTGGCGGTGTTGCTATAAATCTCGGTAACGGTGCCGACACAACCGCAACATCGGTTTCCACCAGAAGAGCGGGTGCGGCGGCCTCTCTAGCCGCCCGCCAGACTACTGACCAAGGAACATACGCGTGTGGCCCGCTCCCACAAGGGAACGGGCCACACGTATAAGAAAACCTAGTGGATCAACGCATGCCACGACGGTCTGGGCGGGCACGCATCGGATCGATTCCCTTTGGAATCGGGAGTTTCACCTGGCCGAGAGCATTGAGACGCTTGTTGACCTCAGCGAGTTCGCCACGGTTGAGTTTCTTGCCCTTGAGGCGGTTGATCTCACGTGTGAGCTTTGGCAGACGAACCTGGTCCTCGTTGTGACCGACGTGCAGGGTGTGCACTGGAACGCCTGGCAGGATGCGGTTGAGTTTCCGCTCTTCACCGGCGGCGAGTTTGGCGGTGGCCTTTGGCTGGCCCTCAGTCACGAGCACAACACCAACTCGACCGACTGCCCGGAAGACGTAACTCTGAGTCTTCGCATCGATCGCGATCGGCTCTTCTGGAATGGTCCAGCCGCGGCGGAGTGTTCCAAGTGCGGCTCGCGAGGCACCCGGTTCACCCTCGATGAGCCCGTACTGGATGCGCTCAGCCTTGCGCGCGAGTACGAACATGGCGGCAAGCAGACCGAACATCAGACCGATGATTCCGAGGTAGATGGTCATGCCCACGGACTGGAATGCAAGCCCGATAGCGATGAACAGCACAAAGACACCGAGAGCGGCACCCCAGATTGCCCAGCGAGCGTTTGGCTCGTTCTGGACGGTCATCTTGTAGACCTGGAGGACCTGGTGGTACCAGCGTTGCTTCTTCGGCTTCTTTTGCTTGGCAGCAGGTGCGACGTTCTCGTCGCCTGGAGTGTTCTTTCGGGCCATAGTCACATTCTAAACGGTTTGCGGCAGGGCTTTGGCCATGTTCCCCGTGGGCTTAGAGACCGACGGGTGTTATTGCGCACGTCCTGCCAGAAGGGCCGATGCTTCCTGCCGGGCTGAGCCCTCTTTTGCGAGGTGCTCCAGTGTCTCAGGGATGACTCGTCCATGTTTGGTCATTGCCTGAGCCCACAACCGTCCGGCACGATACGAGGATCGCACGAGTGGCCCGGACATGACACCGAGGAAACCGATCTCCTCGGCGGCCTCAGCCAGATCCATGAACTCTTCGGGCTTGACCCAGCGTTCCACAGGCAGGTGGCGTGGCGTTGGACGGAGGTACTGGGTGATGGTGATGATGTCGCAGCGGGCATCGTGGAGTGCCTCGAGCGCCTCAAGGATCTCCTCGTGCGTTTCGCCCATACCAAGGATCAGGTTTGACTTGGTCACCAGCCCCGCTTCGCTTGCGCGCGTGAGTACCGACAGGGAACGCTCGAAGCGGAAGGCTGGCCTGATGCGTTTGAAGATACGTGGCACTGTTTCGACGTTGTGGGCCAGCACTTCGGGTCGTGACTCGTTTACCTGATCGAGTAGTTCTGGGATGGCGTTGAAGTCAGGGATGAGTAGTTCTACGCCGGTGGTTGGGTTGAGCCTATGGATCTCGCGCACGGTTTCGGCATAGAGCCAGGCGCCGCCGTCGACTAGGTCATCACGCGCAACCCCGGTGATGGTCGAGTATTTAAGGCCCATCTGCTGCACGGATTCGGCGACGCGCAGCGGCTCGCCACGGTCGAACTCGGCAGGTTTACCGGTGTCTATCTGGCAGAAGTCGCAGCGCCGCGTGCACTGGGAACCGCCAATGAGGAAGGTGGCCTCGCGGTCTTCCCAGCACTCGTAGATGTTGGGGCAGCCCGCTTCTTCGCAGACGGTGTGGAGATTCCCACCACGCACAAGCCCCTTGAGCTCTGAGTATTCTGGTCCCACGACTGCGCGGGTCTTAATCCAGTCAGGCTTTTTCTCTATTGGTACGGCCGAGTTGCGCGCTTCAATTCGCAGTAACCTTCGTCCGTCGGGGTTGGCTACCATGGTGCTCTCCTTCAGTGGATTCCAAGTTCTTTGAAATTGACGACGAGTCGGTCCGTCAGTGGTTCACTCACCATCGTGGGTGTGATGGTTGTGCCCGCTGCGTGGCTGAGCGTGGTGACGCCAGCATCGCTGATACCACACGGGGTGATATGGGTAAACGGCGTGAGGTCATTGTTGCAGTTGAGCGCGAGCCCATGGAGCGTGGTGTCCTGAGCGACGCGCACTCCGATTGCGCAGAGTTTGTTGGGCGAGGATATCTGAGGGTTTGGCTGATGCCAGACGCCGGATCGTCCTGCCACCTGCTGTGCTGTCACACCAAAGTTAGCGCACGTTTCGATGACGGACTGTTCGAGCGCTCTAACGTAGGCGATGACATCGAGTGGTTGCGGGAGTGGAACGATGGGATAGATCACGAGTTGTCCGGGGCCGTGCCAGGTGATCTTTCCACCGCGATCCACGTCGACGGCGGTCAGAGGTGGCTGCGGGTATTCGATAGCGCGCGTTCTGCGGCCAGCCGTATAGACCGGTTCGTGTTCCACGAGGATGAGCGTTGGCGGTCGACTTCCGTGTGCGACCTCGCTGTGAACGCGCCGTTGGAGGTCCAGCGCATCGCCGAAGGCGGTCAGCGTTGTGCCTAGTCCGAGCGAGATCATCTCCACCATTCGACCGTACTGTGCCCGATTAATGCCGATCAAGGAGTATCACGATGTGGATCACCGTATCCCTGCGTTAAGGAGGGATTGAAGTCATGAGTGAACGAGTGCATTCGCGAACACGGTGGCCTCCGGTCAAGGATGCTGCAGTAGCAAGACCCCTGGCTTCCTACTGAGTCTGTTGTTTGTCGCTCGCAACTAGACGTCCGTCTGTATCTGTTGTGATCTCCCATTGATGTCCGGGACCGAAGTCCATCGCATTGTCGAACCAGCAAAAGTCGAGCTCTGACCTTGAGAGCGTGACAACTTCGATGCCCTGCGTGGTGGTGAACCCGAGCCACTGCGAACCTTCGGAAAGGAGAGGTTCATCTGAGAACCGTGTTCTGTAGGCTTCGGGGATCTGGTTCAGCGGGGTATACGGACAGACGATGATTCCACTGCTCCAATCGGCGCCGTTGGGTGCTGCTAAGGAAATCTCTGAATTGGATTTGGCCTCCGCTATAAGGCCGTCGGCGTAGGAGTCACTGCAACCAGACAGGATGAGCGCAACGGTTATCCCTGAGAGGGTCGCTGCCGTGTTCATGGTCTTCACTGTCCCAGCGTAACCATTTCTCCTTTTCAGTCTTGGATTCGTGCCGTGTCTAGAGCTGAAGGTTTAGCGTGACTATTGCGGAGATTGAGTGCCGCTCCGGTTCGTTGTCTGACACCTAGGCATGGGTAGAGCGCCCCTGTGGACAACGGTCAACATGAGCGAGATTTCAGGTGGAGTGGGATGCGTGCGAAACCTTACTCAAGATGATCTTGAACTGCTGATTCAGTCAGGTGTGGAACTTGGCGTGCCGCTACAGCGGCCAACCTTCATGAGGGACAGTTCAATTCCCGTGTTTGACGCCCTGACCAGCAGACAGGAAGCGGCACACGTGCACTTCGCTTGGCTGGGGTCAGGTACGCAAGCAGATGCCCAACGTGAGCACTGGCAGAACATGATCGAAACCGTTGGGGCACACACCCCACATATCGGTGTTCAGCAGATTCGGCAGAGCGTTGATCTCGAGGACCTGTGTGCTCTCGCAGTAACGCCCGCCCGAAGCCTTGTCGAGCATCTCGCAGAAGCACAGGACCCGGTTATCGAAGTCACGCTCAGAACACGCGAACTATGTACCGTGATTCTTCGGCTTGCCACCGCCGGGGTACACCCACTCGAACTTGATGAACGGCATGTACTGATCGGAGAGCACGGACAACTTGAACTCTCCGCAATGGCGGACCTGTCATTTGGCCAAGTACAGGAACACGGTAGTTACCCGAGCGGATTCCAACTCGTCAGCAACTACCTCGACTGTATCGGCCAACATCTCTCGACGCTCACCCATCAACTCACGGTTCTGAGGGGAATCCTCAACGCAGTCGCCGAACAACCTGATGGACGGACTGGACTTGGTGACTTCGTGCTTGCATTGAGTGCACACATCGAGATGCCGCGGCCAACGGACTCAACAAGCGCGGAGAGCAGGTCGTCTGGAACCTGGTCACGTCAGCTTGCCTTGGAGACGCAACGACAGCGCAGCGAGAGTCGGCGTAAGACGGGTGTCGCTGTGGCAATTAGCCTCGTCTGCGCAGCGATCATCTCATTGGCCGCCAATGCGGTGGCGAGCAGCGGCAACCCAGAGAACCCGCGACAAAGCGAGTTCACATCGACAGTTCAATCCCACCAGATGCTCGCGCAACAACCCGAGCAGGGGCCAGTCGCAGAACAGAACGCCGCTGAGACCTCCAATGTGCAAAGCACACCACTCGATGTTCTCACCATCGAGGAACTGCTCACTGAACGCCTCGCAACCATCGCCGTGGCCAGCGGTACAGATGAACCCGTCGATCTTTCACATCTCTACATCCTGGGCAGCGAAGCCGAGCGTGAGGAACAGTCCCGAATCCAACACCTGCGCGAGTCCGGAATCACGATCACGGGGTCAGAACTCACAGTCACCGAAGCCGAAACGCATCCCGCGTCAGGTGATAACGATTCAATCCGCACGGTCATGGTGTCGTACGACATGAGCTATGCGATAGCCACGGCGGAACGTAATGAACAACTCACGGAAACAGAGCGGACCACCCTGGAACTGCACGCCACTGACGCCGGGTGGCGTATCAACTCCGCAACACCCGCACCGGACACGGACTAAACAAATGGGGGAGCGCTAGACCTGCTGGGAAATCCAACGAGCAAGGGCATCAACGCGAGGATGAGAGTACTCGAATCCCAACGACTCCAGCACGGTCGGTTCGACATGCACGCCGTTCACTATCTCTTGAGCGAACTCACCAACCACTGCCCGCAGCGCAAACGCCGGAACCTTGAGAGCATGCGGACGATGAATCTCACCAGCAACCTTCGCCACAAGCTCGCGGTGCGGGACAGTCTGCGGCGCAACAAGGTTCACTGGCCCCCACGCCTTATCGTGCTCGAGAAGGAACACCAGCGCCCGAACCTCGTCCTCAAGCGAAATCCACGACCACAGCTGCTCACCCGAGCCAAGTGGTCCACCGACCCCAAACTTCAACGGGAGCAACAGTTTCTTCAGTGCGCCGCCCTCGGGGCTCATCACCAATCCAGTGCGCGCATACGCGACCCGCGTACCCGCAGTCATCGCGCCAGAAGCCGCGCGCTCCCAAGCCGTGCACACGCCAGCCAGAAAGGTGTCACCCGAAGGTGAGGTCTCGTCGACAATCTGATCCGGAAAACCGTAGTATCCGGTAGCTGAACCCGATACAAGCACCTGCGGCGGGGTTGGGACACTCGTGATTGCTTTAACCAGCGTGGTTGTGGCGCCGACTCGAGACGCGAGGATCTCGCGTTTTACAATCCGATCCCACCGACGATCACCAATGCCTGCCCCAGCCAGGTTAATGACCCCATACGCGCCATCAATTACAGTGGAATCGATAACCCCAGCACTCGGATCCCACAGCGAGTCAATGACCCGCGGATTCGGTTCGGTTTTGGCGCTACGCACCAGACGGATCACGTCATAACCCGCATCAAGAAGTGCGTCTACAACCTTCGAACCAATAAGACCTGTGGCGCCGGAAACAACTACGTGGGGTGTGTGTGGCATCTTTCGATCATACGTGGCTCACAGCAGATCGCATGGTGAGCGCAACGTTTGGAATAAAAACTCCCGCACAGAAACGACTTTGGGCGGTGAACCCGAAGGTTCACCGCCCAAAGTTTTACGGAAGCACTATTCCATCAAGCAGCAACTGGCGTCACAGGCCGAGCTTGTCCTCGAACTTGCCCTCTTCGATGCGGGCCTTAACAGCCGACAGGAAGCGGGAAGCGTCCGCACCATCAACGAGACGGTGGTCGTACGAGATCGACAGGTGCGTGAAGTAACGGATTGCGATAACGTCCGAACCATCCGCACCCTTAACAACAGCTGGGCGCTTCACCATCGTGCCGGTGCCCAAGATTGCAGAGGTACCGATAGGAACGATCGGGGTGTCAAACAGTGCGCCACCCGAACCGGTGTTCGTGATGGTGAACGTTGCACCCGACAACTCGTCTGGCTTGACCTTGTTGTCACGGGTACGAGCGCCGAGGTCAGCGATCGACTGAGCGAAACCAACGAGGTCGAGTTCACCAGCTTCCTTGATAACTGGAACAAGCAGACCACGCTCGGTGTCTACCGCGATACCGATGTTCTCGGAACCAGGGTAGGTGATGGTCTTGTCCTCAAGCACACCGTTGATCTTTGGGTATGCCTTGAGCGCTTCAGTCGCAGCAAGCGAGTAGAAGGACAGGAAGGTGAGGTTAGCGTTGTGCTTCGCCTTGAATGCTTCCTTGACCTTGGTGCGCAGGTTCACGATGTTCGTGATGTCAACCTCGAACACCGTGGTCAGCTGAGCCTGGGTCTGCAGCGCTTCGACCATACGCTCGGCGATGATCTGACGCAGGCGGCTTGCCTTCTCCGTGGTTCCACGCAGTGGCGAAACTGGCAGGATGGTCGACGCCGCTGCTGGAGCCGCAGGAGCGGAAGCAGTTGCTGGTGCAGCGGCAGGGGCCTTGGAAGCCTCTGCTGCAGCGAGGACGTCTTCCTTGCGGATGCGTCCACCAACACCGGTTCCGGACAGAGTGGACAGGTCAACGTTGTTCTCGGCAGCGAGCTTGCGAACAACAGGGGTGACGTAGCCACTCTTCTTGACTGCCTCAGATGCCGATGATTCTTCGTTCGATGCTGGAGCGGCTGCGAGGACGTCTTCCTTGCGGATACGTCCTCCCTCACCGGTAGCGGTTACCGTGGACAGGTCAACACCCTTTTCGGCTGCAAGCTTGCGCACGAGCGGAGTGACAACCCCACCAGACTGCGGCGCAGCGGAAGGCGCTGGAACTGCTGGTGCAGATACAGCGGCTGGCGCAGGAGCCGGGGTAGGTGGTGCTGGTGCTGGTGCAGGCTCAGCGGCAGGGGCTGGTGATGCTGCGGCTGCTGGAGTTTGCGCGGCAGGTGTTGCTGCGGAGCCTCCAACGACTGCGAGTACCTGGCCGACCTCTGCGTCTTCGTCTTCTTGGACGAGGATCGCGGTGATGACACCGGCTACCGGGGATGGAACCTCGGTGTCGACCTTGTCGGTGGAGACCTCAACGAGTGGTTCGTCTACCTCGACGGTGTCGCCGACGTTCTTGAGCCAGCGGGTGATGGTTCCTTCGGTGACTGATTCACCTAGGGCTGGAAGAGTGATTTCCTCGCCGCCCTGTGTGCCACCTTCGGCGGGTGCTGCTGGAGCAGCGGCCGGTGCTGGGGTCTCCGCTACAGGAGCGGGTGTTGCGGCTGGTGCTGAGGTCTCTTCGACTGGTGCTGCTGGAGTTTGCGCGGCAGGTGTTGCTGCGGAGCCTCCAACGACTGCGAGTACCTGGCCGACCTCTGCGTCTTCGTCTTCTTGGACGAGGATCGCGGTGATGACACCGGCTACCGGGGATGGAACCTCGGTGTCGACCTTGTCGGTGGAGACCTCAACGAGTGGTTCGTCTACCTCGACGGTGTCGCCGACGTTCTTGAGCCAGCGGGTGATGGTTCCTTCGGTGACTGATTCACCTAGGGCTGGAAGAGTGATTTCCTCGCCGCCCTGTGTGCCACCTTCGGTGGGTGCTGCTGGAGCAGCGGCCGGTGCTGGGGTCTCCGCTACAGGAGCAGACTCGGCGGCGGGTGCCGGTGCAGGCTCAGCGGCAGGAGCTGTAGCGCCGGAACCGGAGCCATCGCCGATAACCGCGAGTACCTGACCGACCTCTGCATCTTCGTCTTCTTGAACAAGGATCTGCTCAAGAACACCCTCGAATGGGGATGGAACCTCGGTGTCGACCTTGTCTGTCGATACCTCGAGTAGTGGCTCGTCAACGGACACGGTGTCGCCGACGTTCTTCAGCCAACGGGTCACGGTACCTTCGGTAACCGATTCACCGAGAGCAGGAAGTTCAACGTTGTTGGACATTACCTCTCCAAATTTCTAGCAGTGCGATGCGATCAGTTGTGCGCGTGGAGAGGCTTGCCTGCGAGGGATAGGAATGCCTCGCCGAGTGCCTCGTTCTGCGTTGGGTGTGCGTGGATGAGCGGTGCCACGTCCTCTGGGTATGCCTCCCAGTTGACGATGAGCTGGCCTTCACCGATGAGTTCACCAACGCGTGCACCGATCATGTGAACACCAACGACCGGGCCGTCCTTCTTGCGGACGAGCTTGATGAAACCTTGGGTGTTGAGGATCTTGGACTTACCGTTACCGGCAAGGTTGTACTCGATCGACTCAACGTTGTCTGCGCCGTACTGTTCCTTGGCCTGTGCCTCGGTGATACCCACGGAACCGATTTCTGGCTCGGAGTAGGTCACGCGTGGGATGCCGGACTCAACGATCGGTGCAGGGTTGAGGCCCAGGATCTGCTCGGCTACGAAGATTCCCTGCTGGAATCCGCGGTGTGCGAGCTGGAGGCCTGGGACGATGTCTCCGACTGCCCAGATGTTGCCAACGCCGGTGTGGAGCTTTTCGTCGGTGATGACGAAACCGCGGTCGAGGGTGACGCCCTGTGCCTCGTAGCCGAGGTCTGCGGTGCGTGGGCCACGGCCGATTGCGACGAGGAGGTATTCGGCATCGAAGGTCTTGCCGGATTCGAGTGTGACGTGTACGCCGTTCGCATCCTGGGTGACGTTTGCGAAGCGGTCGCCGAGGTTGAAGTTAATGCCGCGCTTGCGGAAGGCACGCTCAAGGTTCTTCGAGATTGCCTCGTCCTCGTTTGGCACGAGGTGTGGCAGGCCCTCAATGATCGTGACGTCTGCGCCGAAGGACTTCCACACGGATGCGAACTCGGAACCGATAACGCCACCGCCGAGGATGATTGCGGAACCTGGCACGTGCTCCATGGCCAGCGCGTGCTCGGAGGTCATGACGCGGCCTTCGATGGTGAGGCCTGGAAGAGTACGCGAGTAGGAACCGGTTGCGAGCACGATGTGCTTACCGGTGATGCGCTGTCCGTTGACCTCGACTGCATCCTGGGCCACGAGCTTTCCGTAGCCCTCGATGAGGGTGATCTTGCGGGATTTCACGAGGCCCTGAAGACCCTTGTAGAGACCGGAGATAACGCCCGACTTGTAGCTGTTGACGCCAGCCATGTCGATTCCGTTGAGGGTCGCGTTGACACCGAACTGGTGTCCTTCGCGTACGTTGTCGGCAACTTCGGCTGCGTGAAGGAGAGCCTTGGTGGGAACGCAACCGTAGTGGAGGCAGGTTCCACCGAGCTTGTCTGCTTCGATGAGTGCAACGTTCTGTCCGAGCTGTGCAGCACGAAGTGCGGTGGCGTAACCACCACTTCCTCCGCCCAGGACGACAATGTCGAAGTCGGTGCCGTGAGTTTCGGCCACGTTATGCTCCTTAAGCACAAGAGATATGGGTACTGTCCCATCTTTGCATTATCCGGGCGGTTGCTAAAGCGCAAACCACTGCCTTTCGTCCCACTTCACGTGTGATTCTTGAGACATAGGCAGAATTTCTCGTGTCTGTGCCGTGTTTTTCTTTCCAGGGGACCTTCTCTACGGGCATAATCGCTGGTTCGCTCCCGTATGGGGCGGACAGGGGTATCCTTCCTTGCATGGGTTTTTTCTCGAGGCTTTTTGGTGGTTCGTCTAGGACGGCGGGACCAACGTCCACCCCGGATGCTCCGGCGGATGGCGACTACAAGCGTGCCGTGTACCAGCATTTCGCGCAGTTCCATGCGTCGCGTGTTGGCGTTGAGGCGTATCTGGAGCCTGCGAACCCGAACGAGCCGACCTCGTTGCTTCTCATCGCGACCACAGGGGAGTGGACACGTCGCCGTATCCCCAACCCCAAAGAGGGGTACACGCTTGCGAAGGAACTGGGTATCCCCATCTATGACGTGAACTTCACGGGCTATCCGCAGCGCATGCGGGATTGGAATACGGCGCAACGCGCCGCCAAGAAAAACCGGTAACTGGAAGACTTCCGCCGGATGTCAGTCTGGAGCTATTGACGAGCCTAGCGAGTTGGTGGCGGAGGTTGACGGTAGGTGTGAGTCTGACCAACAAGCACCGGTGGGTGAGCCGAGTCGGGATAGGTGAGAATTCGTCGCCAATTGACGACGATTCCCTCCTACCAGCACACGGTCCGCCGCGAGCAGGTGCTCGGATCAGACGTAAAGAATGGCTGGGCGGCCTCGGAGTTCCGAGGCCGCCCAGCCATTGTTGAACCTAGCGATTACGATGCGTTCTCAAGGAATTTCAGCATCGTGCGCACGCCGTGTCCGGTGCCGCCCTTGGCGGTGTAACCATAGGCACCGCCGCTGTTGTAGGCGGGGCCGGCGATGTCGAGGTGAGCCCACGGGCGCCCGTCCGTGAACTCCTTGAGGAAGTGAGCGGCCACGAGCATGCCACCCCAGCGCTGGCCCATGTTCGCCAGGTCCGCTACCTGCGAGTCGAGTGTCGGGCGCAATTCCTCGGGCAGTGGCATCGCCCAGAAGGATTCCCCCGCGTTCTGGGCGGCGTCGAGGACGTCGGAGACCGTGCCGTCGGAGCCCATGACCGCGGAGACCCGGTTTCCGAGTGCCATCATCTGCGCGCCGGTGAGGGTTGCGATGTCGAGGATGGTGTCGGCGCCGTCCTCGACTGCGGTGACGAGACCATCAGCGAGGACCAGGCGACCCTCAGCATCGGTGTTCAACACCTCGACGGTTTTTCCACCGCGGATGGTGATGACGTCGGATGGGCGGGTTGCACTTCCGGACGGCATGTTCTCTGCGAGGCAGAGGTAGCCGGTGACCGATACGTTCAGGCCGAGCTTTGCGGCGGCGAGCACAGTGTGCAGGACTGCTGCTGCACCGGCCATGTCGGACTTCATCTCCTCCATGCCAGCGGCTGGCTTGATCGAGATTCCACCTGAGTCGAAGGTTATGCCCTTACCAACGAGCGCGATCTTGCGCTTCGCCTTGGAGGGGGAGTACGTGACCTTGACGAGGCGCGGGCCGCGGGTGGAGCCCTTGCCTACGCCAAGCAGGCCGCCGTAGCCGCCAGCGGTCAGTGCCTTCTCGTCAAGAACCGTGACCTTGACGCCGGTGCCCTTTGCCGCAGTCTTCGCGATGTCTGCGAAAGCAGCCGGGAACAGGTCGTTTGGTGCCGCATTCACGAGGTCGCGGGTGCCGTGCACAGCCTGTGTGATGACCTGGGTGCGAGCCAAGCCCTTCTTCACTGCCGCCTGGCCTGCGAGGGGAGTGACAACCTGGACCGAGCCGACTGGTGTGCCCGAGGTTGCGGCTTCACCGGTGCGGTAGGTGCGGTATGCGTATGCGCCGAACTGCGCGCCCTCGGCGATAGCGAGAACTTCGGTTTCCTCTTCGGCAGGCAGGGCGAATGCCGCAGACGCCACGTCAGTTAGCGTGCGTGCCGCGGAACCTGCCGCACGGCGCAACTGCTCCTCGCGTCCGCTGTGGTTCTCGCCGAGGCCCACGAGCACGACAGCCGCCGCACCGTAGCCTGCAGGCGCTGGAACGCGCGATACGCTGTCTGCCTTCGCGGAGACGCCGAGTGCCTTGAGGTTCAGGTCGTTGAACGCCTTCAGGTCAACGTTTGCTGGTCCCACGATGGTTGGGGTGGAATCGACCGAATCAACGCCGAGTACAACGGCTTCGACTTTCAGTCCTTTTGGGTCTTTGTTTGTAAAAGTAAGTTCAGCCACCCCCCAATCCTAGCTGTTGTCTTTGGGTTCGCCGGGTTCGCTCCGGTAACCTCGAGGTGTGTTTCCTGTATTGAGCGCGTTAGTTTTCATCTCTGCGGCCCTTGTGCTCGGGTGGGCGCTGTGGTTTGTGGCCAAGGACCGGCCGGTCATCTTGAAGCAGTTGTTTGCGGCAGGCGTGGTTGAGGCGGTTTTGCTCGTGCAGACCGTGACCTGTGCGATTGTGCTCATGACCTCGCATCGCGATCTTGAGACGTGGGAGTTCTGGGGTTACGTCTTCACGATTTTGATCATCTTGCCAGGCGCTGCCGCGTGGGCCTTCGCTGAACGTACCAAGTGGAGTTCGGTGGTGTTGGCTGTGGCTGCCATCACGGTGATTTTCCTGCAGTACCGCCTGATTGTGCTGTGGGGTTGATTTTCTTATTGCCGACGATCCGGTTGCGTTCCTCTAGATAGGCGTACGCTGGGTGGTTGGCAGGTTTGTTGTTTGTTGCCTGCGTGCACTGTGAGTGTATGCGGGTGTTTGAGCTAGGGGACCAAAGAGGATTATGTCGCTGAGCGGTGCGAGTAGTGATAGTGGTTCGGATGAGCCGCAGGGTAAGAAATCGCTTGAGGAACGGTTGAACGACCGGTTGGATGCTAGTTCGGGGCGTGAGTCCGGGGTGGGATCGACTGGCCGTGGTTTCGGACGCATTCTCGTGGCGGTGTATGCCATTTTGGCGATCGCGGCGACGGCGCGTGGTGCGTGGCAGTTGATTGATCACGGTCATGAGGCTCCGCTGGCCTACTCCCTGTCACTGCTCGCTGGAATCATCTACATCGTGGCGACTGTTGCACTCGCAAAGGGCAGTGGCGTGTGGCGTCGTGTGGCCTGGGGTGCGGTGGTTTTCGAGGCTGTCGGCGTGCTGGCTGTGGGTATTTCGACTCTTGTGTCGAGTGATGCTTTCCCTGATAAGACGGTATGGTCCAACTTTGGTCAGGGATACGGATACATTCCGCTCGTGCTGCCGTTTGTTGGCATATTCTGGTTATGGAAGACTTCCGCCGGACGTCAATCCGTAGGTACTGACGAAGCGTAGCGAGTTGGTGGCGGAGGTTGACGGTAGGCGTGAATCTGACCGATGAGTACTGATGACTTCCGCCGGACGCCAATCCGTAGGCATTGACGAAGCGTAGCGAGTTGGTGGCGGAGGTTGACGGTAGGCGTGAATCTGACCGATGAGTACTGATGACTTCCGCTGGATGTCAATCCGTAGGCATTGACGAAGCGTAGCGAGTTGGTGCGAGGACACCCGTTACTACTGAAAAGGTTCTTGTGATTTACCAGCAGATTTTCAAGCATGTGTTCTCGAAGATGGACCCGGAGAAGGCACACCACCTGGTGCATACGGGGATCACGGTTGTTGGTAGGACTCCGATTCTCGCGGGTGTGATCGAGGGTGCCTTTGCCCCGTATTTGACCCGTGGTGAGGGCGTGCGGGTGTTTGGGCGGAGGGTTCCTGCACCGTTCGGTCTGGCGGGTGGGTTCGACAAGGACGCGAAGGCCGTGCGTGGCTTGAACATGCTGGGTTTCGGTTTTGTTGAGATCGGTACGATCACTGCGCAGGCTCAGCCGGGCAATGAGAAGCCTCGTATGTGGCGTGAGATTGAGATGCAGGCGCTGCGTAACCGTATGGGTTTCAACAATGAGGGCGCTGATGTTGCGGCTGCTCAGTTGCATCGGCTTCGGTCGACGCCGAAGGGTCGTTCGATCTTTGTGGGTGTCAACATCGGCAAGACCAAGCTGACTCCAGCAGAGGAGGCGGCGGAGGATTACGCGTACAGCGCCCGGCTTCTTGCCCCGTATGCGGACTATCTCGTGGTGAACGTGTCCTCTCCGAATACGCCTGGGCTGCGGGATCTCCAGAACGTTGACGCGTTGCGTCCTATTCTGTCCGCCGTGCGTGAGGCCGCAGACGCGGCGACCGATGCTGTCAACAAGGCTCGGGTGCCACTCTTGGTGAAGATCGCTCCCGACCTTGCGGATGACGATGTTCGTGCGGTGGCTCAGTTGGCCAAGGAACTGGGGCTCGCCGGCGTTGGCGCAGTCAATACGACCATCAACCATGAGCTTGGTCCCGGTGGGTTATCAGGTAAGCCCGAGCTTGAGCGTGGGCTTGAGGTTGTGCGGATTCTACGTCAGAACCTCAACCCGGAGCACGTCATCATTGGTTCGGGTGGCATCTCCACGGCTCAGGATGCGCGGCGTTATCTTGACGCGGGTGCGAACCTGGTTCAGGGGTACACCGGATTCATCTACAACGGTCCACTGTGGGCTCGTAAGATCAACCGGGCGCTTCTTGGCCTGTAGGCGTTTTCAGCGAGAGTGCACTTTCGCGCACTTTTGTTAGGGAGAGTGCATGGAAACATGCTCTTGTCTGGGAGCCGCCAACCAGAGTGAAGCGTCGAGGACTCTCGTGTGAGGATTTCACACGAGAGTCCTTGCGCTTGGGCCCAAGTGTGAGCCACTAGAGTGTTCTCCTGGCCATCTACATGAACCAGTTCACGACCACATCGCCGAAGAACCCGAAGAGTATGCCCCACGCGATGATTGAGATGGTTTGGAACAGATACACGCTTGATCTCTTGGCACCGAGGGCCACGAGCGCTGGCGCCGTGATCTGGCTTGCCACAACCAGCGGGCCTAGCAGGCACACGCCAGGAACTCCGAAACGATTGAGGTACTTCTCTATCTTCTGTTGCCGCGGTGTGAGTTCTCTCTTACTGGCGCGGTTCTTGGTTGCCGCATCACGGATACCGCTTGCGGTGGCTATCACGAGGAACGTGCTGATGATGTTGCCCACCACTGCCGCGGCAACGGCAAGTGCGGGTGGCACACCGACGATGACGCCGAGAAAGCTACCCAGGTAGGACTCGATGAATGGAATCGCCCCGGCGAGGAGTAGCACACCTCCTTGCTGCCATGGGTCGGCGCTGGCCGCCGTCTGTGCCAGCCAGGTGAAAATGTCTGTTACGAAGTCGAGGTTCACGGGGTTCTCCATCTCGTTGTGTGCGGGTAAAGCCGAACCCTTGTGGTGCGGCCACTGCTTTCAATCGTGAAGGAGAAGACCTCTTGGCCGTAGTGACCTTGTGTCATGGAGATATATGACGCCATGTCACTACCATGGCACCGTGACGTCTAGGAGCATGGACAGAATCATTGAGGTCGTCTACCGCTGAAGTCTTATGCGGCATCGGAGAGCATACCTAGACGTGAATTGTTTGAATTGGATGGATATATGAACCGCTCCGATGCACTCATGCATGAGGCGCGTAGCACATTGAATCGGAGAACAACGCGCAGCTATATGATCGCCGCAGGTGTGACTGCGGCTGCAGGTTTCGTCGGCGCCGATAGTTGGTTTGCCGCACTTGCAGTAGCGCCGAGTCTGGCACTGTCTTTCATGGTGTTGCTGACCGGGTGGGCTCAACCTGCACATCAAAACCTCATGCTCGCCTCAGGAGTCGTTGGTGCTGGAACCCTTGTGTGGACGGCATTTACCCACGCGAACCTCATGGGTGCTGTGGGCATCACGATCACTGGTGCCATGTGGGTCACTTACCGACGAGTCCGGGGTCAACTGCAGGTCATTGCTCTATGTGCTCTCGTCATTTCGGTACTTCTCATGGCGCAACTCCCCGATGTCGGAGCGGAACTCCAATCCATTTCCGTGATGAGCGTCGTGGCGATTGCCTGGGCGAGCGCGATTGTGGAGAGCGACGATCAGCGCAGACTGTTTGACCTACTGGAACGTACAAAGGACGCTGAACGCGAGGCGTCAATTCTGCGTGAACGCAACCGGTTCGCAGCAGACCTACATGATGTCCAAGGTCATACACTGCACGTCATCAAGCTGAAGGCTGCGGTGGCGGCACGACTCCAGCATGCAGACCCGGAACGAACCGCACGGGAACTGGAAGATATTGGACGTCTCACCGCTGAGACAATCGAACAGGCCCGTGACCTCGCCAACTCGATGCATCAACTCGTGCTGAGCGCGGAACTGAACAATGCGCGCGAACTGCTCACCGCTGCGGGCATCGATACTCAGGTGGAATACCTTGACGATGAACTGCATGTGGGTTCTGGTGAGAACCAGGGTTCGCTTGCACTGGTCCTGCGTGAGGCGACCACGAACATTCTGCGTCACGCTAGACCAGCGCGAGTCGTGATCATGGTTGGCCCAGATGTGCTCGTCGTACGCAACGATGGAATTACGCCGAGTCAGCTGAGACCGTTACGTGGGCTGGCCACCTTGCAGCAGCGGATGAGAGACGCTGGTGGCACACTCCTGATTGAATCGGATGACACGACCTTCTGCCTTCGTGCGGTCTTCGAGGAGGAGGCAGAATGACGATCACCGTTCTTTTGGCCGATGATGAAGGGCTCATCCGTACAGCGCTCGCCACTCTGTTGCCGCTTGAGGGTGACCTGGAGATCCTTGCCGAGGCGAGTGATGGGTCTGAGGCGATTCAGAGGTTTGATGAGTTGCAGCCAGATGTCGCACTCTTGGACCTGGAGATGCCCGAGAAGAATGGACTCGACGTCGCCAAGCACATCCTCACCAGTTCACCGGGTCATGCGGTGGTTATCCTCACCCGACATGCCCGCCCAGGTGTGCTGCGCACGGCTCTTCGGTTGGGTGTCCGAGGGTTCCTCGGTAAAGACGCTGATCCGTCCCTGATCGCCAAAGTCGCGGCTGAGGTCGCAGCAGGTGGACGATACGTTGATGCTGCGATCTCCGCGCAGGCTCTCATAGAGGACTGTCCGCTCACGGAGCGCGAACGCGATGTGCTGCGCGTTGCCGGCGAGGGTTATTCTGTTTCCGCCATGGCCCAGATCCTGCACCTTGCACCAGGAACTATCCGCAACTACCTGTCGAGCGCGATCGGCAAAACCCACACGACGAATCGCCACGACGCCGCACGGTATGCGCGCGAGCATGACTGGCTGTAGATAGGCGCCTTAAACGGGCAATGGGATGGAAACGCAAATGCGTTTCCATCCCATTGCCCGTTTTAAAGGTGTTACCTCATCGTTCCCCTGGCTGATCAGCGAGGGTCTGCTTCGGGTCACGGTTCACATGGTCGCCGAGGATCTCATCGATCTTGGCCATCAGCTCGGCAGGAATCTCGACGCCGCCAGCCTTGACGTTCTCTGCGATCTGCTGCGGACGCGAAGCACCAATGATTGGCGCTGCGACATTCTTGTTCTGCAGGACCCACGCGAGGCCAAGTTGTGGAAGGGTGAGTTCCAACTCCTCTGCGACAGGCTTCAGATTCTGGATGCGAGCAAGCAGATCGTCGTTCATCTTGGAACGGATGAAACGCGAAACACTCTCACTAGCCGCGCGAGATCCAGCAGGAGCCTCTTGACCTGGAAGGTACTTTCCAGTGAGGAGCCCTTCAGCCAGTGGGCTCCACACGATCTGGGAGAGGCCGAGTTCTTTAGAGGTTGGGACAACCTCGTCCTCGATGACGCGCCACAGCATGTTGTACTGGGGCTGCGAGGAGATCAGTTGGAACCCGAGTTCCTTTGAGTACTTGTGCGCTGCACGGATCTGGTCAGCGGTCCACTCGGAGACACCGATGTACAGTGCCTTACCCTGACGCACGATGTCCGCGAACGCGAGCATCGTCTCTTCGAGTGGGGTCGAGGCATCGTAGCGGTGTGCCTGATAGAGGTCTACGTAGTCCGTGCCGAGTCGCTTCAGAGAACCGTTGATCGATTCCATGATGTGCTTACGGGATAGGCCTGTGTCGTTGTGTCCGCCTGGACCTGTTGGCCAGTAGACCTTGGTGAGGATTTCGAGCGATTCGCGGCGTTGACCCTTGAGGGCATCACCGAGAACCGTTTCAGCAACAGTGTTGGCGTACACGTCAGCGGTGTCGAAGGTTGAGATTCCCGCGTCGAGTGCAGCATGCACACACTTGGTTGCGGTTTCGTTTTCAACCTGTGAACCGTGGGTGAGCCAGTTGCCGTAGATGAACTCCGAGATCTTGAGGCCGGAGTTTCCGAGGTATTTGTATTGCATGGTCTTTAGCCTATGCCACTACATCGAACTTGGGTTGAAAATCAGGCTGGGTATTCGCCGTGTTTCACCACTGGCTTAGGAAGCCGTCCGCGACGGAACTGGAATGCACGGGTAACGGCGTACATCATAAGGCCGCGGGTGTTCAGAACCTGATCCCCAAACTTGTTCACTAGGCGCTTCTTGAGTTGACGCCACAGGACGAACGCATCCACGACCGCGAGGATAACCGTGAGATACATGAGCACGAGGCCGACGATCGCAATCCACGGCGAGAGGTTGGACAGCAACGTCATCACAAGGAATACGAGCGCTGCATACAGGAAGTATTCGCCGATGCCACGGCGAGCATCCACGAAATCACGAATGTAACGCTTGACTGGGCCGCGGTCGCGGTACGGCATATTTGCCTCGTCCCCGCTCTTGAGCGCAGCATATTCGACATCTCGAGCAGCGCGTTCCTTGACACGCTGAGCCTTCGCGGCAGCGCGGCGATCAGACGGCACAAGCGGGCGACGCTTGGCGGCCTCCGCCTCTGCACGGCTCGGCGTGGGGCGGCCCTTACCACCGGACCTGTGGTTGGCCTTGTCCAACGCCTCCTGAACGGATGAGGATTCGGTGATAGCTGGCTCGGGCTTCGATTGCTTCTTTGGGGAACTCACCCCCATATCTTATGTGAGCGGGCACGGCTAAACGAATCTCACCTTTCAATGAAGTCACGCTCATCGCGAACATAGCGAGGGGACTGCCTTCACAGGAACTGAGTTGGGTGTGTGGCACG
The DNA here is from genome assembly GCF_042683685.1 of Populibacterium corticicola. Classification (NCBI taxonomy): domain Bacteria; kingdom Bacillati; phylum Actinomycetota; class Actinomycetes; order Micrococcales; family Jonesiaceae; genus Populibacterium; species Populibacterium corticicola. The sequence continues at coordinate 372,904 of NZ_JBHUOP010000001.1, forward strand.
GAGTAATCTGGTGTGGTGAGCCAAAAGCAACAGTATGAAACCAAAGTCCAAGAACTCTTTCCAGCCCTGCGTGCAGATCTCGAAAACCTCGTGCGAATCCCTAGCGTCTCGGCGGATGCCTTCGATCAGGAACATGTCGCACGTAGCGCCGAGGCCGTAGCAGGTCTGTTGCGCGCCGAAGGGATTGACGATGTCCGGGTCGTGACGGCCGGGCAGAGCCGTCCGGCGGTCATCGCACGTATTCCAGCGCCGCAGGGACAGCCAACCGTGCTGCTGTACGCGCACCACGATGTGCAGCCTCCCGGGGACTCGGCTACGTGGGAGACCGATCCATTCGAGCCAACAGAGCGCAATGGTCGTCTGTACGGTCGCGGTGCAGCGGACGACAAGGCTGGAATCATTGCGCACCTCGGCGCGCTCCGGACGCTCGGCTCCGACCTGGGCGTTGGTGTGACCCTGTTCATTGAGGGCGAAGAGGAGATTGGTTCTCCGTACTTCACTCAGTTCCTGACCGAGTTCCGCGACGAACTTCGCGCGGACGCAATCGTGGTCGCTGACTCCGCCAACTGGAAGGTCGGCGTGCCAGCACTGACCACATCGCTGCGGGGCCTCGTAGATTGCGTGGTTGACGTTGAGGTGACAACTCACGCCGTCCACTCCGGCATGTTTGGTGGACCGGTTCTCGACTCGTTGACCCTGCTGTCACGTCTGATCGCCACTCTGCACAACGATGAGGGCGATGTTGCGGTTGCGGGTCTAACCCACGCCGCGCAGCCCAGCGTTGACTACGATGAGGTTGATTTTCGTGCTGACGCCGGTGTGCTTCCAGACTTCCAACTCGCTGGTACCGGCCCGATCACCGCTCGTTTATGGACCAAACCGGCTATTTCGATCATCGGTATCGATGCGCCAACCGTAGCGCTGTCGTCGAACACGATTCAACCTAAGGCGAGCGCCAAGATCTCCATGCGTATCGCCCCGGGACAAGACCCGGATGCGGCGCTCGTGGCATTGCGGGACCACCTAGAGGGCCATGCGCCATTCGGTGCGAAGGTCACGGTGCATGATGGTGAGGTCGGCAAGCCGTTCTTGGCACCGGAAGACACCCCAGCTATGGTGGCTGCCCGTAACGCGTTCGAACAGGCGTGGGGTGTTGAGCCGGTGGACACCGGAATCGGTGGCTCCATCCCATTTATTGCGGACCTACTTGAGGTCTACCCGGATGCCGAAATCCTCGTCACCGGTGTTGAAGACCCAGACTCGCGTGCACATGGAGCGAACGAGTCCGTTGACCTTGCAGAGTTGCAGAAGGTTGTCCTGGCTGAAGCTCTCCTGCTCGCGGGCCTCAAACGTGACTAAGTAACTACAGCGTTCGAAAAGAAAGAGCGACGGCACCCATCACCGGGTACCGTCGCTCTTTTGAGTTGTGGAACTAGTTCTTCTCGCGAAACAGGACGCCAGCGGCATCCGCCCACAACCTCATATCGTCAGCTAGCGGGGGAGAATCCATCGTGGAGCCGAGCGCCTCGAGTACCTGCGCAGGAGAGGGCTTCGGCCCCTTACGGGCGAGGAACCGCGCTGCGATCCAGGCTTCGGTGTAGACCACATCGTCGCGTTTGATGACCTGCGAGACGTAGCAGATGCGCTGATCCCAGCCAACAACTCGCGTTTCGATGTGAGCTTTCTGCCCAAGTCTCAACGATGCCCTGTATTTGACGGAGGAGGCGGCAACGACTGGGTACCAGCCGAGTGTGTTCAGGGTCTTCATCCCACCCATGTCCGCGATCATGTTTGACCGGGCGGCGTCCATCATCGCCAAGTACTTGGAGTTGTTGACGTGCATGTAGATGTCGATGTCACCAAGGCGTGCACGCACATTGGTGATTGAGATGTCTAGAACGCCGAATCCGGGGATTGGTTTGCGGGGGAGATATGTTGCGAGGGCGAGATCAATGTTGCGGGTCACGCGTATTAGGTTATTACAGCCCTGGCAGTGCCAGCATCTGGTCGAGGGCGACTCGTGCCCAGTGGGCGTCGTCCTCATCCACGACGATCTGGTTGATTTCCTGTCCTGCCACGAGGGATTCCATCGCCCACACGAGGTGCGGGAGGTCAATCCGGTTCATGGTGGAGCAGAAGCACACGGTGTCATCGAGGAAGTGGATGTTCTTGTCGCTGTGCGCGTTTGCGAGACGGCGCACGAGGTTGAGTTCGGTTCCGATCGCCCACGAGGATCCTGGCTCGGCTGCTTCCAGCGTCTTGATGATGTACTCGGTTGACCCAACGTAGTCGGATGCAGCGATGACCTCGTGCTTGCACTCGGGGTGAGACAAAATGTTTACGCCTGGAACGGCGGCGCGCATGTCCTCGATGTTCTTGAGCGAGAAACGCCCGTGTACGGAGCAGTGTCCACGCCACAGGATCATGCGGGCACGGTTGAGTTCCTCCTGGGTGAGTCCGCCGTTTGGCTTGCGTGGATCGTAGACCACGCAGTCGTCGAGCGAGAGACCCAGTTTCAGCACGGCGGTGTTGCGGCCGAGGTGCTGGTCTGGCAGGAAGAGGACCTTTCCGGTGCCTTCGACTCCGCCGACCTGATCGAACGCCCAGCGTAGGGCGACCTCGGCGTTGGATGACGTGCACACGGTTCCGCCGTGGCGACCGGTGAAGGCCTTGATTGCGGCGGTCGAGTTCATGTAGGTCACGGGGATCGTCTGCTCGGCGATTCCGGCGGCCACAAGGTCGTCCCATGCATCCTCAACCTGGTTGATCGCTGCCATGTCCGCCATCGAGCAACCGGCAGCGAGGTCGGGAAGGATGACCTTCTGGAAGTCTGAGGTGAGGATGTCCGCGCTTTCCGCCATGAAGTGCACGCCACAGAAGATGATGTATTCAGCCTCGGGGCGGGCGGCCGCCTCGCGGGCAAGCTTGAAGGAGTCACCGGTCACATCGGCGAAATCGATGACCTCGTCGCGCTGATAGTGGTGACCAAGGATGAAGGCGCGGTCGCCGAGGGCAGCGCGGGCCACGCGAGCGCGTTCGACCAGGTCGGGATCACTCGCTGCGGGCAGGCCACCGGCGCACTCAACGCCGCGTTCGGAAACGAGGTCGCGGTTCTGCCCCAGGAGGAGCAGGGCGGGCGACTTGGTGGGCTCTTGGAACGTGGTGCCTAGCAATGTACTCACCCAACCATCATCCCATATGTGGACTAGGACCCGATAAGCGGATGGGCGCAGTTGCATCACGATTCCGCAGGGCGTGAGCCGAGGCGTTATGGTTTTTCACATGCGGGTTCTCATCATCGCCGACGAACCAGTCGACCAGTCGGGGCAGTTTGTCACCTCTCAACTCGTTTCCTCGTGGCAGGATGCCGCCCTGCACACCCAAGTGTTCGGGCTTCCGTTTGCCTCTGACACTGCGGCTGTGCGTGCCGTGTGGCAGCATCACGCCGCGACGCGTGGCGGCTTCACTCAGACCGCGTTGGTGATCGCCTACCCGGGGATGTCGCGCTGGCAGACCTTGCTTGCCGACGAGTTGGTCACGGCGGTGCGCTCGGGTTGCTCTCGGGTTGTGGTCGCGTTACCGCGGTATGCCTATCCCGACAGCGGGGCAGGGTTGCTGTCAAAGCTGATTGACCGGATCGGTGCGATGGTGTTGCCTGCCAGCGAAATACTCGCGGACCCCGAACTCTACGATTCGTCTGTATATGCCGTGGCTGAGTTCCTGGCGGATATGGACGTGATCGTGACCTACACCGAGAACGTTCCGTTGACGGGCATGCATGGCATGTCGGGCACGGCCGCTCTGCTGGGCGACCTTGAGAGCAGCGAAGCGCAAGAGCGCGAGCGCATCAACTCATCGTTGTTGTTCGGGTTGGGGAAGATAGGGCAGCCGTTACATACCCATGAACCGTCGCTACTGGTTGGCGGTGCACCCTCAACCGAGAACTACAAAGGCCTCGCACGACACGATGCCGCAGGAGCGGCAGGCGGTGCAGGCTTCGCGTTGCTCGCGGCTGGAGCCCGAGCGCTGCCGCTCAGCCGCGTCCTGGCCGCACAGTTCGACCTACCGCAACACGTCGCCGCCAGCGACCTTGTCGTCGTCAATCAGGAAGTCCTCGACGGACGTACCCACGCAAACTCGACCCTCGGCATTGCAACGGAACTGGCAGCGCAGCATGCGCTGCCAGTCGTCGCGATCACTCGGGAACAGATCATGAGCACTCGCGAACTCGCCGCCGCAGGTATCTCCGGCAGTTACGTGTGCGACGACACTCAACTCAACGAAACCGCCGCACGGCTGGCCATATCGTGGACACCCAACCGCTGAAACGGTGATATACCTCGCTTAGTATCCAGAGAAGGCCTCAACCGCACTACAATGTTTCTCGACGCAGGAATAACCGCGCCCGCTGTGAAGTTGGAACCTAATGTATTGAACGACACATCGGTGATATGGGTAAACCACGCGGAACTGCATCCGACCTTTTCGCAAGCACAACGGAGAAAAAGATGAGCGAAACGACTGACATCGCAACACACGGCGTGCTGCTGACCGACTTTGCTGCTGGCAAGATCAAGAGCCTCCTCGAGCAGGAGGGTCGCGATGACCTCCGTCTTCGTGTTGCAGTTCAGCCAGGTGGTTGCTCCGGACTGATCTACCAGCTCTACTTCGACGAGCGTCTGCTCGATGGTGACCACGTACGCGACTTCGATGGCGTTGAGGTGGTCGTGGACAAGATGAGCGTTCCCTACCTCGAGGGCGCGACCATCGACTTTGCCGACACGATCGAGAAGCAGGGCTTCACAATCGACAACCCGAACGCAGGCGAAGGCTGCGCGTGCGGTGGTTCGTTCGCCTGATCGAATCCCCAAAAGCATGTGGGCTGCTCTCAGATCTCTGGGAGCAGCCCACTTTTGTTTTCAGGTACGTGTGATGGTCACCGTGTAACGGACGCTCCACGGATCATCCGTGAACACCGGGTCGGAGCACCTGTGTCCCTTCATGCGGGCCCATGAGACGATGTCGTACTCGGCTGCTGGGTCCGACGAGACGATGTCGATGTCATCGCCCGGCTGTAGCGTGGCCGCCATTTTGGCCATCTTGATGATCGGTATGGGACAGCGCAGCCCGATCGTGTCGAGGACGTGGGTGGTCATAGATCCTCCGCTCCCATGAGAGAGCGCACCGAACGTACCGCGCGGGGGAGTACCTCAATAAAACGGTCCACGTCCTGTTGCGTGACGTCCCAATCGAGCGCTACCCGGACATTGCCGTGCGTCAGCACGCCCATCGCAGCCAGCACGTGGCTTGGATTCAGGGTGGCTGAGGTGCACGCGGAACCGGAACCGACCGCGAAACCGTGCTTGTCGAGTTCCGATGTGATTGCTTCACCGTCCACGTACAGGAACGAGAACGTTGCGAGATGCGGGAGCCTATCATGCGGGTCACCCACGACCTCAGCATCTGGGATGTGCGCTGCCGCTGCTCGGATCTGGTCGATCCATGCCCGGTGTTGGTTGGCGCGGACCTGCCGTAGCCGTTCAGTCTCCGAGAGCGTCACTGCCGCCGCAAACAGTGCCGGCAGGCTCGCGCCGCCGGGAAACCAAGCATCCTGATCTTCTGGCCAGGTGCGACGTGTACGTGTGCGTGGCTTGAGTGCGAGGATGCCGATGCCTGAACCCGCACCCCAATCTGCTGGATTGGCCACGAGAGCATCCCAATCGGTGCGCGCTGGGGCAGCAATGTGACCGATGGACGCCGAGGCATCCACGAGCAGGGGAACCTGAGCTGTGCGGGCAAGCTCCGCGATTTCACCAACGGGTTGAATGGTACCCACCTCATGGTTCGCCTGTTGGAGAGCCGCGAACGCGGTCGGTTGTTCCTTGAGAGCGTGCGCGAAGCCATCCACCTCCACACGTCCCCGTGAATCGACCTCAATGAGCGTGTGCTCCCCATGGAACATCGTCGCGTTGATGAGAGCGGAACGTTCAACCGCACCCATAACCGTCATGTTCGAGACACGCGCCCGACCCGCACAGAGTGCAGCGACGGCAGTGTGTAGAGCGGATGTTGCCGAGGGGGCGACATGGATCTCATCGGTACGCGCTCCGAGCACCGCTGCAATCGTCTCGCGAGACGCATCGAACAGAGAACGGGCCCTGCGACCTTCCGTATGCAGTCGACGGTGATCCGCCCAACCGTCCTCAAGCGCCTGCAGGTAGGCAGAACGTCCCAATTCAGAGATGCGCGCGTTTCCCCCCGCATCGAAGTTTGCACGCGCCGCAATGGTCTCAGAGTGCGAGCCATGAGTGGACGAGTCTGCGTTATCGAACACGGAGGGAGTCATGCTGGTTTTCTTTCCTTATGCGGTCTCAGGAGGCCTGTCGGCCGAAGGGCCAACGCGTTGTCCACATGGTGAACCGTAGGTTTCGTGCGACTTCACAATAAAGTGAAGATTCGGGAGAGACAGTCAGAACATCCACCGGATAATGACACCTCGGTGGAATCTGTGGCGAACTTTGTCCCTTGCGGTAATTCTCACACGGAAACCGGGGGTTTGATTGTTCCACTAGCGTGTTTGCACGATACGCTAACACTGTCGAGGACGAAGGTCCCGTGTTGACCCGCCCAGGCGACGGCACAGGGACGTGAAGTGAAAGGCCCCCCTTTGCGCTCGCAAAATAATAAAAGCAGTGCTCGCATGAAAGGCTTGTTGCTAGGTGCAACAGGCCTTCTCGTGCTGACAGTCTCAGGGTGTTCCCCCGAGGCGCAGCGTGGCTGGATGCCAGGCTACGAAGACGGCCCCGTCACCAACATGACCGAACGCATCACCAACCTCTGGGTTGGTTCATGGATTGCGGCGCTCATCGTTGGTGTACTCGTATGGGGCCTGACAATCTGGTGTGTCGTCGTATACCGGAAGCGTAAGGGCGACAACAAGTTGCCAGTGCAAACCCGATACCACCTGCCACTCGAGATCCTTTATACGGTGGTTCCCATCGTCATGGTCGGCGTGCTGTTCTTCTACACGCAACGCGACATGGCCGCAATCCGTGCCACCGACGCCACCCCAGACATCAGCATCGAGGTCTACGGTAAGCAATGGAGCTGGGACTTCAACTACCTGGACGATGACGTCTACTTCTCGGGCACTCACGTGGCCAACGTCGGTGAGCTTGAGGGCAGCCTCGGAGAACGCGGCACCCATGAATCGCTCCCAACCCTGTACCTACCGGTCAACAAGACCGTTGAGTTCACCCTTGTCTCACGCGACGTGAACCACTCGTTCTGGATCCCCGCGTTCCTGGACAAGATGGACATGATTCCGGGCCGCTCCAATACCTGGCAGGTCATCCCACTGCGCGAGGGATACTACGCCGGAAAGTGCGCGGAACTGTGCGGTGAATACCACTCCGGAATGCTCTTCCAGGTCGCTGTCGTCAGCGAGGAAGAGTACGAGGCAAAGATGGACGAACTGCGCGAGCAGGGCAACGTTGGTCGCCTCGGGGAAGAACTCAACCGTTACAAGCACTATGACGCACAATCTGAGGGGAGTGAGCACTGATGGGCGCTACAACCCCAGAACACGTTCCAGGTCTGCGTAACGATCGCCAAACCCTTGGCCGTACTATCGTCAAGTGGATCACGTCAACTGACCACAAGACGATCGGGTACATGTACCTGATCGCATCGTTCATCTTCTTCTGCATCGGTGGCCTGATGGCTCTTGTCATCCGCGCAGAACTCTTTGAGCCAGGCATCCAGATCGTTCAAAGCCTCGAACAGTACAACCAACTGTTCACCATGCATGGAACGATCATGCTGTTGCTCTTCGCAACACCGCTGTTCGCCGGATTTGCCAACTTCCTCGTACCACTGCAAATCGGTGCCCCAGACGTCGCGTTCCCACGCCTCAACGCCTTCGCGTTCTGGCTGTTCCTCTTCGGAGGACTCATCGCAAGCGCAGGCTTCTTCACCCGTGAAGGTGCAGCCTCCTTCGGCTGGTTCGCATACACGCCACTGTCATCCACCACCTACAGCCCTGGCTCGGGTGGGGACCTCTGGGTCTTTGGTCTGGCACTCGGTGGTTTCGGTACGATCCTTGGTGGTGTCAACTTCATCACCACGATCATCACGATGCGTGCACCAGGTATGACGATGTTCCGCATGCCAATCTTCACGTGGAACACCCTCGTCACCTCGATGCTCATCATCATGGCGTTCCCACCGCTCGCATCCGCGCTGTTTGCACTCGGCTCGGATCGTCGTCTCGGCTCGCAGATCTTCCTCCCCGAAAACGGTGGGTCGATCCTGTGGCAGCACCTCTTCTGGTTCTTCGGACACCCCGAGGTGTACATCATCGCGCTACCGTTCTTCGGCATCGTCTCTGAGATCTTCCCAGTCTTCTCGCGTAAACCGATCTTCGGTTACAAGGGTCTGATCTACGCGACAATCGCCATCGCAGCGCTCTCCGTTACCGTGTGGGCTCACCACATGTACGTCACCGGTGCGGTCATGCTCGACTTCTTCGCGTTCATGACCATGCTCATCGCGGTACCAACGGGCGTGAAGTTCTTCAACTGGATCGGAACCATGTGGCGTGGAAAGCTCACGTTCGAGACGCCGATGCTCTGGTCAATCGGATTCCTCGTGACCTTCCTCTTCGGTGGTCTGACCGGTGTGATCCTTTCGAGCCCAGCGATGGACTTCCAACTCTCCGACTCCTACTTCGTGGTGGCGCACTTCCACTACGTGGTCTTCGGAACCGTTGTGTTCGCAATGTTCGCGGGCTTCTACTTCTGGTGGCCGAAGTTCACCGGACGCATGCTCAACGAACGCCTTGGAAAGGTTCACTTCTGGCTGCTGTTCTTCGGCTTCCACGCGACCTTCCTTGTGCAGCACGTGCTCGGCGTCGAAGGCATGCCACGCCGTTACGCGGACTACCTGCAGGAAGACGGGTTCACATTCCTGAACCAGGTATCCACCGTAGGATCTTTCGTCCTCGCGGCATCCACCCTTCCATTCCTGTGGAACGTCTACATCACCTGGCGTAACGCGCCAAAGGTAGAGGTGGATGATCCATGGGGCTTCGGTGGATCACTCGAATGGGCAACCTCATGCCCACCACCACGCCACAACTTCGTATCCCTTCCACGCATCCGTTCCGAACGCCCAGCCTACGACCTGCACCACCCAGAGGTTGCAGCGATGGACCACCCAGTAGCGCCGCAAACGCCACTGGACCACATCTATGGTGAGGCAGAGCGTACGGGCCAGGAAGAAGTTCTGGACCAGAACCCCGAGTCGAATGACGACAGTGGAAAGGAGAACTGAGCATGAAGATCGAGGCAAACCTCTTTAACCTTCTGATCCCGTTCTTCATCGTGATCGCAGTGATCTACGGGTTCATGACCGATTGGAACGAATGGGTTGGTTTCACCTGTTTGATCCTCACCGCCGGTCTTGTGTTCATGGTGGGTGTGTATCTCTCACTCGTAGCTCGTCGGATTGACCCACGTCCATCCGATGACCCCGAAGGCGAAATCGCTCAAGGTGCAGGGCCCTACGGCTTCTTCTCACCTTGGAGTTGGTGGCCAATCGTTCTCGCCGGTGCAGCATCGATCTGCTTCCTTGGTGTTGCGATCGGCTGGTGGATCTTCGGAGTCGGCGCCGTACTGGGGGTTATCGCTCTGGTGGGCTGGGTATTCGAGTACTCACGCGGAATCCACTCGCACTGATCTGAGGCCGCTTTCACACTCGACAGATGGGAGGGCCTCCCCGGACGTTTCCGGGGAGGCCCTCCCATCTCTATTTCCTTTTGGCGGCTGGTCGGACTAGGGGCAGACGTGTCCCCGCAGCCCTTACCACCCAAGGTCTACAACCAAGCTCATCCACACGTTTTGGCCGTTAGCCTCTACTTCGAAAGTTCACGCGCGTCCACTACACATGGCCTGCGGGAACTGTTCCCAGATCAAGCTCTATGCCTCTAGCTCTACCAAAACCAGGCTTCGACGTTGCGACATTTTCTGGCGATATCGCCGACACAGCCGCAACGTCGGGGCATTGGTCGTGAGCCCGGGCCGGAGTAGGAACTTAGATGCACAGTGAGCCCAGAAGACAGGGAACGTTAAGCGGGCAAGTATGTGGAAAGCCCTCTAACCGATACCTAGGAGAAACGAAAGAGGGCCCCTGAATGGTTTCAGGAGCCCTCTAGGCGCTTCTGTTAGGGTCATTTCTGGCCGATAAACCCTCTCAGGCAGGCGTTTATGCGCGCGTCATCACGCAGGAAGGATAAGCCCAGCGGTCTGGGTGCGTGCACGGGCGAAACGTTCGCCTGCATCCTTCCAGTTAACGATGTTCCACCATGCGGTGACATAGTCTGCACGCACGTTCTGGTAGTCGAGGTAGTACGCGTGCTCCCATACGTCAAGAAGGACGATTGGGGTCAGGCCCAGTGGGATGTTTCCCTGCTGGTCGTACAACTGGACGATGATGAGCCTCGAGCCTACGGAGTCCCATGCGAGGATTGCCCAGCCGGAACCCTGAACGCCCGCGGCAACAGCAGCGAAGTGCTTCTTAAAGGCCTCGAAGGAGCCGAACTGCTCATCGATTGCAGCCGCCAAGTCGCCCTCAGGCTCGCCACCCTCAGGGGAGAGGTTCGCCCAGAACGCGGTGTGGTTTACGTGTCCACCAAGGTTGAAGGCGAGGTTCTTTTCGATCTGGTTGATCGCCGAGAAGTCACTCTTTTCACGTGCTTCCTCGAGTTGCTCGAGTGCGGTGTTGGCACCGGTGACATATGCGTTGTGGTGCTTCGAGTGGTGCAACTCCATGATGCGACCGGAGATGTGTGGCTCAAGAGCGCCGTAATCGTAAGAAAGTTCTGGCAGCGTGTACACAGCCATACCCTGTACCTCCAACTAGTGGTGTCTTCGATCGGTTGATCGAACGATCTTTAGTTACAACAAGGAGGCCCGCGATCCATTCCCACGAAATTCGTAAGAAACTGGATCGCGGGCCTCCTGGCAACCTTGCCTCCAAACTACTTGAAGGCGTCGGTCGCGTCCAACGTTCGAGCGTTTATTAACCTAATGGCTAACATAACGCCGCATGTTAGTGGCCACCCTCGTGGTGGTCGTCCGAGAGTTCGGATGGACGTACTGGCTCAACGCGGTCCTCGTAGAAGAACCTCGAGAGTTTCTGCCAGCGACGATCAGCCTTGTATCCCTTACGGCGGACGCCGCGCGAGTCTTCGGCTGGTTCAATCTCAAGTGGCGCGTGGGCGTCGTAGTTGACGCGCAGCCAGCGCTCCTGCTCGTTGAGCGGGGTGTGAACCTCAATGGTCTCACCACTTGCAAACTGGTAGACGTTACCGGATTCGTGTCCGTGCAGCACGAGTTCGCGGTCCTTGCGCTGTAGCGACAAGCAGATGCGCTTGGTGATCCAGAACGTCACCACTGGGAGGACGAACAATAGGATACGCAGCGCCCACGTGATCGAGTTCAGCGACATGTGGAAGTGGGTTGCAACGAGGTCATTGGAACCTGCCACCGCAAGAACTATGAATGCGGACAGGAATGCCACGCCGAGAGCCGTACGGGTCGGCACGTTACGTGGACGATCCAATACGTGGTGCTCGCGCTTGTCGTTGGTTACACGTGCTTCAACGAACGGATAAACGGCGAGGAACGTAAACAGCAGACCTGGTACGACCACCGCAGGAATCAGGATGTTCAACGAAAGGGTGTAGCCAGCGATGACGTACTCGGTCTGACCGGGCATCAGTCGCAGGGAGCCTTCGAGGAACAGCATGTACCAGTCAGGTTGCGCGCCCGCGGAGACAGGGGACGGGTCGTAGGGGCCGTAGTTCCACACGTTGTTGATTGCCATGGTTCCACCCATGAGGGCGAGAACGCCGAAGACGATGAAGAAGAATCCACCGGCCTTCGCAACGTAGACAGGGAACAATGGGAAACCCACGACGTTCTTGTCGGTACGGCCACCACCCGGGTACTGGGTGTGCTTGTGGAGGACCACGAACAACAGGTGCAGTGCGATCAGTGAAATGATCAGTGCAGGCACAACCATCACGTGCAGAGAGAACAGACGAGGGATGATGTGCTCGCCTGGGAATTCTCCACCGAAGATGAAGTAGGACATGTATGACCCGATGATCGGAATCGACTTCACAACACCGTCGGTGATACGCAGACCGTTACCGGACAGAACATCATCTGGCAGCGAGTAACCGGTGAAGCCTGCCAGGAGGCCCAGGATCATCAGCAGGAAGCCGACCATCCAGTTGAGCTCACGTGGCTTGCGGAACGCACCGGTGAAGAAGACGCGCATCATGTGGGTCACGATGGAAGCCATGAACAGCAGTGCGGCCCAGTGGTGTACCTGACGCATCAGGAGTCCACCTGGCACCTCGTAGGAGGTGTACAGAGTGGATGCGAAGGCCTCGGACATGAGGCGCCCGTCCATCGATGCGATAGGGCCGTGGTAGGTGACAAGGCTCATCGACGGAACGAAGAACATGGTCAGGAAGAATCCCGAGACGAGCAGCACGATGAACGAGTACAGCGCTATCTCACCCAGGAGGAATGACCAGTGGTCAGGGAAAACCTTACGAGCAAATCCCTTGACCGCTACTGCAATGTTGGTCCGCTGGTCTAGGTAGTCTCCGGCAGCGGCTGCCTTCTTGGCGGTAGGTGTTGTCACTTGAGACGCTCCCAGTAGCTAGGACCGATAGGTTCATTGAAGTCGTCCTGTGCGATCAGGTAGCCCTCGTCATCGACGGTGATTGGCAACTGAGGCAGTGCACGCTTTGCCGGACCGAACACAACCTTTGCGCCGTCAGCTACGTCGAACGTGGACTGGTGGCATGGGCACAGAAGGTGGTGTGTCTGTTGCTCGTAGAGAGCCACGGGGCAGCCAACGTGGGTGCAGATCTTGGAGTAGGCGACGATTCCGTCGTAGCTCCAGGACTTGCGCTCCTCTGTTTCCTTGAGGTCTTTGGGGTCGAGGCGCACGAGGAGGACAACGGCCTTTGCCTTCTCGGTGATCCAGTGGTGGGACGAACGCTCTTCTTCGGTTGCCTCAGGAATGATGTGCACAACGGAACCGAGAGTGACATCGGAGGCCTTGAGTGGGCGTCCGTTCGGGTCCGTGGTCAGACGCGTGCCCCGCTTCCAGATGGTGTGACGGAACTTGGACACATCCCAGTCTCCACCCACCGAGGAAACCAGTGGCACGGCGATGGTCAGTGGGAACAGGGCGAGTGCCGTGATCATCGTTCCCTTCAGAACGGTACGGCGCTCAATGTTTGCGTCCTTGACACCCTGGGTCAGCTCTGCAACTGCTGCTTCGCGGTCTTCAGGCGTGGACTCAAGGGGGTGACGCTCATCCACGACCTCATGGTCGGACATGAGGGCCTTGGCCCAGTGAACTGCTGCGGTACCGATGCCGAGCAGCGCGAAACCGATGGAGAGTCCGAGCGCGAGATTGGCGTTGCGTACAGACTCGGTGGTGCCCTCTGGACGGATTGCGAAGAAAACCACGATCGAGGCGATCGTACCGATGATCGAGATCAGGAAGAGGATCGAGACCTGAAGTTCAGCGCGCTTGGCGGCCTTCGGATCCTTGTCGCTCATCCGCTCTTTGTGCTCAGGTAGGCCCGGGTCAACAAAGCGGTCTGCGAGGAGGTCTACCCCTGAGTCGACGTGGCTCTTGTTCTGTTCACTCATGAGGATTTAGCTCCAATCCATACGGCGAATCCGATGAGCACGCCCATTCCGACGACCCATACCCAGACACCCTCGGAAACTGGTCCGAGCGAGCCGAGGCCGAGTCCACCGGCGGATCCGTCACGCTGCTCTACGACGTAGGCGATGATGTCGCGCTTCTCTTCTGGGGTCAGCGTCGCGTCGTTGAAGACCGGCATCGACTGAGGGCCAGTGAGCATCGCCTCGTAGAGGTGGGTTGGAGTGGTGTCCCAGAGGGCAGGAGCGAACTTTCCCTCGGAAAGCGCACCACCGGCACCGACAGCGTTGTGGCACATCGCGCAGTTGGTTGCGAACAGCGCGGCACCGCTTGCTGCGTCACCGAGTTCTGGGTCAACGGCGTCTGCGGATGGAATGGAGGGGCCAGGGCCGAGAGAAGCCACATACGCGGACAACTGACGTGTCTGGGTTTCGTCCATCTGTACTGGCTTGGCCGGCGCCTGAGGCGCAGTGGACTGCATGGGCATGCGTCCGGTGCCTACCTGGAAGTCAACGGCTGCAGCACCGACACCGATCAGCGAAGGAACGGTATCGGTTCCTTCTGCGTCTGGTCCGTGGCAGGTTGCGCAGTTGGCCAAGAAGAGCTTTCGACCCTCTTCAATATCTTGAGTTGTCGCAGTATCCGCGCTGGCCGAGCTTGGTGCGAACGCTGCGTAAGCAGCGCCGACAACAAGCAGCGCGAACATAACGAGCACCACCGGCATGAAGCGGTGGTGTCGGCGGGCAGCGAGTGCCTTCACGAATCGATCCTCGTCTCGCTATGGGGGGGATGAGTGGTTAGTGCGGTTGAGCACTCGAGTGCTGCTATGCGCTCCAGTGCTTGTTCCTGCTACTGCAGGATGTAGATGGCGATGAATAGGCCAACCCACACAACATCGACAAAGTGCCAGTAGTAGGACATGACGATGGAGGTGGTTGCTTCATGGTGTCCGAACTTCTTCGCGGAGAACGAACGGCCAAGAAGGAACAGGAATGCGAACAGTCCGCCGAGGACGTGGAGTCCGTGGAAGCCTGTGGCCAAGAAGAATACGGATCCGAATGGGTTGTTCGAGATGGTCAGGCCGTGGGACACGAGCTCTGCGTATTCGAAGACTTGGAGTGCGATGAAGACGCTACCCATGATGAAGGTCAGAGTGATCCACTCGTTCATGCCCCACTTGGTGACCTGGAAGAGCGAGCCAGAACGCACTGGCTGGAAGCGCTCCGCCGCCTTGACGCCTGCTTCGCAGACGAAGGATGAGGCAACCAGGATGAGCGTGTTCACGGCGGCGAACGGCACGTTCAGGTGGCTTACGCCCTCGCTCCACTGCTCAGCCGGAATCGTGGCACGGATGGTGAAGTACATCGCGAAGAGACCCGCGAAGAACATGAGTTCGCTCGAGAGCCACACGATGGTTCCAACCGACACTGGGTTCGGACGGTTCACAGTTACGTGATGTTGTGCTTTTGGAGAAGCAGTTACAGTCGACACAAGGTCAATTATGGCTGATGTTTGGCTCTGGGTGGGTCCAAAGACCCAGTATTTCGCGGGTTGAATCTCACAATCTGCAACGTTTTGATAAAACTCGCCGCTCCTTGTGACGAATCAAAAACAAGTGTCACTAAACTTGACCGGGTTGTGGGCTTCAGTCCTTGCTGAGCGCCAGCATCTGAGATAGTGATATTGGTAGCAGCGCCGCTCGCGCTGACCCCTCGATAAGTGAACGTGAGGTTGCAATGACCAGCACCCCCGGGGCTAAAGGTCCCCTTTCTGTCCTGCTGTACTCGAACGACTCAGATGTGCGCGCGCATGTGCGTAATGCGCTGGGCGACGACGTAGACGGGGTGGAGATTCGATGGCAGGATACTGCGACCTTCGGTGCGCTTGACGAACTTGTGAAGAACCAGAGGTTTGACCTGATCATTCTCGACGGTGAAACGCACAAGGTCGGCGGTATGGGAGTTGCTCGCGAGTTGAAGAACTCCGTATATGACTGCCCGCCAATCCTGCTGCTGACTGGGCGCGCCCAGGATGCATGGCTCGCGTCGTGGTCGTTGGCCGATGGGGCTGTTCCGCGTCCACTTGACGCGTTTGAGTTGCAGGATGCTGTGCGTTCGCTGCTCACACAAGATGTGGTTGTCGCGGAACGCTGATGACTGAGGGAACATTCACGTGGCCGGAGTTGACGGCTGCGTTACTCCGTCATGAAGACCTGTCTGCTGATGCCACTGGATGGGCTATGTCCACGATGATGGCCGGTCAGGCAAGCCCTGTCCAACTCGCAGGCTTTCTGATTGCTCTTCGGTCGAAGGGGGAAACCGTTGAGGAGATGGAAGGTCTCGCCGCGGCGATGATTGAGAATGCTGTTCCCTATCCTGACCTCGAGTCGGCGGCATCGGCTGTGGACATCGTTGGCTCAGGCGGCGACCGACTGCACACGGTGAACATCTCGACGATGGCCTCGCTCGTCATCGCTGCGACGGGTATCAAGGTGGTCAAGCACGGTAATCGAGCCTCCTCGTCCTCATCCGGGTCCGCAGACGTTCTGGAGGCGTTGGGGATCCCGCTGGATCACAGCCCCGCACGCATCGCTGAGATCGGTCGGGAAGTGGGTATCACCTTCTGCTTCGCGCAGACTTTCCATCCTGCAATGCGGTTCGCAGGTCCAACGCGCAAGGAGTTGGGTCTGCCAACAGCGTTTAACTTCATCGGGCCGCTCACCAATCCGGCCCACCCAAGGGCTGTTGCCGTGGGCGTCGCCGATGCTCACATGGCACCGCTGGTTGCCGGTGTTTTCGCGCGCCGCAAGACGGAGGCTCTCGTGTTCCGTGGTGCGCTCGGCCTCGATGAGCTCGCGGCGATCGGTCCCGTGGATATCTGGACTGTCTTCGACGGGGAGGTCGAACAGCACAGGATTGATCCCGTGGCCGATCTTGGGCTGCCCGAGATTTCCGTTGATGACATCAAGGGCGCATCTGCGCAGTACAACGCACAAGTGGCGTTGGAGTTCTTTGGTGGCGCACCAGGAGCCGTTCGCGACACCGTTCTATTGAACGCCGCCGCGGCGATTGTCGCCGACGGTACTCTTGCGGGCGTGCGTGACGGTTCGCTGTCCCAGAACCTCAAAAAGGCGATGGACTACGCCGCCGACGCGATTGACTCGGGCCGGGCCCTTCGGGTCCTTGAGCGCTGGCGCGAGGTGGCGAGCGCGTAATCCCGTCTGGGGTCAGATATGCGTTGGGGAGCAGTTCAGTGGAACTGCTCCCCAACGTTTTGTGAGTGTTGCCTGGTTTTTCGTTCTGCTTGGCGACGAGCCCACATCTCCCAGCACGCACGGATGTTCTGCGTACGCGAGCGCGCCGGAAGCTGAGAGGAACAGCCTGAGCGCGGTGATCGTCGTCAATGAAGAGGGCAGAGTCGGCATCCGCCAAAGTGCACTCACAGTGGCGACTTCGGTTTCAGCGTGCGCAAAAGCGCATCCACATGTACCGCGGGTGTGGATCACGTAACTCTCAACGAGAGGGGTGACGTGGTCCGCAGGCTAGACCCCTATGTCGAAGGCCTCGTCGAGGTCCCTGCTGGAGAACTCGCGGAAGGCCAGGTAGGTCCGGGTGCGCTGTACGCCAGCGATCTTCGAGATCTTGTCGGCGATGACATCCGCAAAGTCATGGTGGTCGGGAACCTTGACGATCGCGATGAGGTCCACTTCACCGGTCACCGAGTACACCTCCGACACGCCATTTACCTCAGCGATCTGCGTGGCGACTTCTGGGATCAACGCCTGTTCGGTGTCGATCATGACGATAGCGGTTGGCATGGTGCTCCTTCGCAGTGTGCGGTGGATGGGTGGTGCATCAAACCCACTCTAACCGCGATAAACGCCACCGTTCGGCCACGACACCTTCCATGGGACATATCTGTCTGTTTCCCACACTGGAGATCGGGCCGAGCGGTGGCGTCCATGGCCACGCGGCGTGCTCTTTAGTCGATGCGCTGCACATCCTTGTAGAGTTCATCCACCTCGTGTGCGAAGTCCTTCAGCACGAGGTTGCGCTTCACCTTGAGCGACGGGGTGAGGTAGTCGTTAGCGACGGTGAAGTCGGTGTCAAGGATTGAGAACTTACGGATCGACTCGGCCCGAGATACTGCGCGATTCGCGCGGGCGACTGCCTGATCGAGTGCGGCGAGTACATCAGGGTTGGTCTTTGCCTGTTCCAGTGTGAGCGATTCAAGGCCACGTGCGGAGAGCCAGTTCGGTAGCGCCTCCATGTCGATGGTGATGAGGGCTGCGATGAATGGTTGTGCGTCACCCACAACGACAACTTGGCTGACGAGAGGGTGCGAGCGCACCCGATCCTCAAGGACAGCCGGAGCGACGTTCTTGCCGCCGGCGGTCACGATGATTTCCTTCTTACGGCCAGTGATGCGCAGGAAACCCTCGTCATCAAGTGAACCAATGTCACCGGTGCGGAACCAGCCATCGGCAAATGCTTCCTTGGTGGCTTCCTCGTTGTTGCGGTACCGCACGAAGACGTTGTGCCCCTTGACCAGGATCTCACCGTCCTCTGCGATTTTTACAGCGGTGCCAGGAAGCGGTGGGCCAACGGTACCGATCTTGATGTTCTCTGGAATGTTGACGGTGACCGGAGCAGTTGTCTCAGTCAGGCCGTAGCCTTCGAGGACGACGAGGCCAACGCCGCGGAAGAAGTGTCCAAGACGCTCACCAAGCGCTGCACCCCCAGAGACGGCATACTTGCAGTCGCCTCCCAGAGCCGCACGGATCTTCTTCAACACCAAGGCATCGGCGATCTTGTGCTGCAGCGAGATCGCGAGGCCGGGACCCTTGGGCTCATCGAGTGCTCGGGAGTACGAGATCGCAACGCGGGCTGCCCAGTGGAAGATCTTGCCCTTGCCGCCTGCGACTGCCTTCTGCTCCGACGAGTTGTACACCTTCTCGAACACGCGCGGAACAGACAACAGGTACGACGGTTTGAACGTAGCGAGCGCCGGAAGGAGATCGGCCACGTTCGAGACGTGCCCGAGAACCGATCCACCGGGCACAACCAGCACGTGGATGAAACGTGCGAAGACGTGTGCGAGAGGCATGAACATCAGGGTGCGGCGTGAACCGTACTCAAGGAGTTCCTTCATGCGCTCAGAGGCGTTTTCCGAGAGCTCATAGAAGTTACCGTGGATCAACTCGGCACCCTTTGGGCGTCCGGTGGTTCCCGAGGTGTAGATGATGGTGGCAAGAGAATCGAGATTCGCAGCGCCACGCCGTTCAGTCAGATCGAAGTCAGGGACCTGGGTCCCACGCGCCGAGATGGTTGCAAGGGCATCATTGTCGATAACGAGAGTTTCTTCGAGAGAGGGCGTGGATGGCCTCGCTTCGGCGATGACGTCGGCAAGTGCTTGAGTTTCGGCAAAAATCAACTTTACTTGCGAGTCGTTGACGATCCACTCCACCTGCTCAGCGGAGGAGGTCTCATACAGCGGGACGCTGACGGCGCCGGCTGCCCAGATCGCCCAGTCAAGGAGGGACCACTCGTAACTGGTACGAGACATGATTCCAACGCGTTCGCCCGGGCCGATGCCGCTCGCAATAATGCCCTTGGCGACAGCCTCAACTTCCTTGTTGAACTCAGCAGCTGTGATTTTGACCCATTGGCCGTCGGCTCCCTGGCGTTCCATGAGGGCTCCATGGGGCGCTGAGGAAACGCGTTTCGCGAGGAGATCGTTGAGATTCTTTCCTCGGTCGACGGTTACGAGCAGCGGTGTTGAGAATTCGTCCATTCTGGCTCCTTTGGCAGCGGGCGATATGCGCGGTGACATGAAACTGGTGCGATGTGCATTGAGTGGTAGAACCTGAGTAGGCTTATCGCACTGTTGCTTTTACGCAGTTAAGACAGTACCTAACCCTTGCGAGTTATGTCACTGTCACTTCCGAACAAAAACTAGTCACATTAGGGATAGATTATGCACGCCATTGGCGTTGACATCGGCGGTACCAAGATAGCTGCGGGTGTGGTTGATGAGCATGGAAACATCCTCGCCCAAACCCGTATTGCGACCGTAGCGGATGACCCGGCCAGCATTGATGCCTCGATTGCAGCGGTCTGTAAGGAATTGTCGCAGGAATACACTATCGGCGCCATTGGGCTTGCGGCTGCTGGGTTCTGCAGCCCTGACCGTTCGAGCGTGCAGTTTGCCCCTAACATCACCTGGCGTGACTATCCCATCGCGGCAAACGTGCGCGAACTCATCGGAACCGATATCCCCATCGTCGTTGAGAACGACGCGAACGCAGCAGGCTGGGCCGAGTTCCAGTTTGGAGCCGCACGCCACGTCTCCAACATGTTGACCCTGACCGTGGGAACCGGTCTCGGTGGCGCAATCGTCATTGATGGACAGCTCGTGCGCGGTGGCTTTGGGGTTGGCGCTGAGGTCGGACACATGCGCGTTGTGCCCAATGGTCATCTGTGCGGCTGTGGGCATGAGGGTTGCTGGGAGCAGTACTCCTCGGGTTCCGCACTTGTGCGCGAGGCCCGTGCCGCCGCTATCAAAGAGCCTGCCGTCGCCGCATCATTGATCGAGCGGGCCGGTGGGGATGTCAGCCAGATCAACGGGCCGATTGTGACTGCAGCCGCGCAGGACGGTGACGAACTCTCACTTCATCTGCTTTCGGAACTTGGCCGTTGGATCGGTGAGGGCGCGGCATCCGTTGCGGCCCTACTCGACCCAGAGATCATCGTGCTTGGCGGGGGAGTGGCCGCAGCGGGCGAACTTCTGCTCAAGCCCGCTCGCGAGGCCTTCCTGGAAGCCCTGCCAGCGCGCGGACACCGTGCCGAAGCGGAGTTCGCGATTGCGCAGATGGGCAACTCTGCCGGCATCGTCGGCGCTGCGGATCTCGCGCGACGTTAATGCCAAATGGGACAGGTGCCACGTGGCACCTGTCCCCATCAAGCATCCAAACTGTCAGACCTGGGCTCCTCCATCGGAGTCCAAGGAAGATCGTTCGGTAGGCATTCGCCAGATGAGCAGCGCAACGCCACCAACGAACATGACCGCCAATGCGATGATCGCAAGACGCAATTGGGTACCGGTGAATAAATAGGTGATGAACAGGCCAACGATGCCAAACAGTGTCAAGAACCAGCCAAGATTGCGGGCAGGATCACGGCTCAACTCAAAAGCAGGGTCCGGCTGCTGGAACGCATCCAACTCGTCGAGGATCACGTCATCGTCAGCCCAATCCCGAGGTGTGCCAGCGGCTACAGACCCTGCCGACATCTCATCTGACGTCGTGTCCCGTCCTGACCATGCCGCCGAATCAACCCATGGAGCACGCGGGAAATTGAGGTCATCTTGGTTGCTCACGGTGCGTGCGGTTTTATCATCGGCGGATTCCGTGGAAAGATCAGATAGTTCAGAAACTATTTCATCGAACACCTGCGCTGTCAGTTCAGGATCGTTGAAGTAATCTGAACTACGGAAGGATTGACCCTCGGCCTCATCGGGTTCTTGCCCGCCTGGTATCTGGGGTTCACGATTCGCCATAGTTACTACTCTAGTTGGTGTGGGCATGCACGAGCGTGTCTGAGGAGGCCCTTTGTTTTACTGGTTGATGAAACGAGTGTTCGTGGGCCCCATCCTCAAACTGATGTTCCGTCCCTGGGTCAAGGGCTTGGAGAACATCCCAGAGCAGGGCGCCGCGATCATCGCGGGTAACCACCTTGCGGTGATCGACTCGTTCGTACTGCCGCTTGTGCTCGACCGCGAGATCGTCTTCATCGGTAAGTCCGACTATTTCAATGGAAAAGGCCTCCGCGGACGTATGGTCGCTGGCTTTATGAAGCGGGTCGGCACAATTCCAGTTGATCGCTCCGGTGGACGTGCGTCTGAGGCCGCACTGCGTACCGGTCTACGCCGACTCGAAGAGGGTGGGCTGTTCGGGATCTACCCAGAGGGCACCCGATCACCAGATGGACGGCTTTATCGTGGCAAAACCGGAGTCGCCCGTCTCGCACTCGAATCAGGGGCACCGGTCATACCCGTTGCCATGATCGGCACAGATGTCGCACAGCCGATTGGTCGCCGCATCCCGAAACCCGTACGAATCGGCGTCATCATCGGCGAGCCGATGGACTTTTCACGCTACAAGGGCATGGAAAGCGACCGCTTCATCCTGAGATCCGTCACCGACGAGATCATGTACTCCCTCATGAGCATTTCCGGCCAGGAATATGTAGACATTTACGCTGCAACGGCAAAGGCGCGCATTGCAGCAGGTGTTCCCCAAGATTCAGAACCTAAGGGCCCCGCAGCCCCAGGTGGTCGTCCGGTACCCGAGGTTCAGGTGCCGGAACCCCCGGAAACAGGAAGCGGAACGCCAGTAGACTAGGTTTTGGATTTTTGCTGATTGCACCGCACGCGGTGCGAACCGCACATAACCCTGCATGAGCCTGCCAAAAGGCAGGAATCCGTGAACTACACGAGCATGCCGGGTCACTCATGTCACGAACAGTGTCGCCTTGAAATCGGCGACTCAAGGAAGAGGTTGTAAGGATGACGGTACGTCGCGTCGCCCTGCTCACTGCAGGTGGATTCGCACCATGTCTCTCGTCCGCAGTGGGCGGTCTGATCGAGCGTTACACCGAGATCGCACCAGAGGTCGAGATCATTGCCTACCAGTACGGCTATCATGGCCTGCTCACCGGCAACAAGATCGTTATTGACGAAGAGGCCCGCAAGCAGGCGGGTATTCTGCACCGCTTCGGTGGTTCGCCAATTGGCAACTCGCGCGTCAAGCTCACCAACGCTGCTGACTGCGTCAAGCGAGGGCTTGTCAAGGAGGGTGAGAACCCACTGACCGTTGCTGCCCAGCAACTCAAGTCCGATGGCGTTGATGTGCTCCACACCATCGGCGGCGACGACACCAACACGACCGCCGCGGACCTGGCTGCATACCTCGCTGAGAACGACTACGGCTTGACCGTTGTGGGCCTTCCAAAGACCATCGACAACGACGTTGTGCCGATCCGTCAGTCGCTAGGCGCCTGGACCGCTGCTGAAGAGGCCGCTCAGTTCGCGTTCAATGTCATCGGAGAGCACCGCTCCGGTCCACGCATGCTGATCGTGCACGAGGTTATGGGACGCCACTGTGGCTGGCTGACCGCCGCTGCTGCCGCTGAGTACCGCAAGTTCCTTGACACGCTGGAATGGGCTCCAGCCTTGGGCTTGACCCGTGAACGCTGGGACGTGGACGCTGTGTTCCTTCCGGAACTCAAGCTCGACATCGATGCTGAGGCTGAGCGCCTCAAGGCAGTGATGGACTCCAAGGGCAACGTCAACATCTTCCTCTCCGAGGGCGCGGGCATGCACGAGATCGTTGAGCAGCTTGAGGCTGCTGGTCAGACCGTCGAGCGCGACCCCTTCGGCCACGTCAAGCTCGACACCATCAACCCCGGCCAGTGGTTTGCCAAGCAGTTCGCCGAGAAACTGGGTGCCGAGAAGGTCATGGTCCAGAAGTCGGGCTACTACTCGCGTGCTGCCGCGGCAAACGCTGAGGATCTGCGCCTGATCAAGTCGATGACCGACCTTGCTGTTGAATGCGCACTTCGCGGAGAGGCAGGCGTTATCGGCCACGACGAGGAGCAGGGCGACCGCCTGCGCGCGATCGAGTTCCCACGCATTGCCGGTGGCAAGGCATTCGATGTGAACCAGGCATGGTTCGACGAACTGCTCGCTGGCATCGGACAGTCGAAGGTAACCGCCTGACATGACCCTCGTGAATGACGAACGGCTTCTGAGTGGACTGGACAACTTCCGGTCGTTGCAGGCTGATCAGCAACCCGTCTGGCCAGATGAGCAGAAACTCAACCAGGTGACAAGCGCACTCGGTCAAGTGGCGCCGCTCGTCATTCCACAGGAGACGGAAACCCTCACCCAGCGCCTGGCTGCCGCTGGGCGTGGTGAGGCGTTTCTGCTCCAAGGCGGCGACTGTGCTGAAACCTTCGCTGAAGCCAATGCGGATCGCATCCGCAACAAGATCCGCACGATCCTGCAGATGGCAGTTGTGCTGACGCATGGCGCGTCGATGCCGATCGTCAAGATGGGGCGTATGGCTGGCCAATACGCTAAGCCACGTTCATCGAACACGGAGACTCGTGACGGCGTTACTCTGCCGTGCTACCGAGGGGACATGGTGAACTCTTTTGAGTTCACCGAGAACACCCGTACACCCAACCCTGAGCGGTTGATGCAGGGCTACCAGATAGCCGCCGCAACCACGAATATCGTTCGTGCATTCACCACGGGTGGATACGCGGATCTTCGCCAGGTGCACGAGTGGAACCGTGGTTTCATGGAGAACCCGGCGTACAAGCGCTACGAGGCCACCGCCGCTGAGATTGATCGCGCGATCAAGTTCATGGACGCATGTGGAGCTGATTTCGACCAACTGCGCACGGTGTCGTTCTTTGTGTCGCACGAGGCGCTCCTGCTTGATTACGAGCGTGCAATGGTTCGTATGAACCCGATTTCAGGTACGCCATATGATGCCTCAGGCCACTTCCTGTGGATTGGGGAGCGTACCCGCAAGATCGATGGCGCACACGTCGATTTCCTATCACGGGTATCGAACCCCATTGGTGTGAAGCTCGGGCCAACGACAACTGCGGATGATGCTTTGGCGCTCCAGGAGAAGTTGAACCCGGAGGGTACGCCTGGGCGTTTGACCTTCATCACGCGTATGGGTGCGGGAAACATCCGTGGTGTTTTGCCGTCGATCGTTGAGAAGGTGCACGCTGAGGGTTCGCCTGTCACGTGGGTGACCGATCCGATGCACGGTAATACGATCACCTCGGCAACCGGTTACAAGACCCGTCGCTTTGACGATGTCTTGGATGAGGTCCGCGGCTTCTTCGAAGTGCACGAGGCCATCGGTTCGGTTCCGGGCGGCTTGCACGTTGAATTGACCGGTGACGATGTCACCGAGGTGTTGGGCGGTTCGGAGGAGATCGACGACGAGGGGCTTGCGCTGCGCTACGAGACGCTCGTTGATCCCCGTCTCAATCACCAGCAGTCTCTGGAGATGGCGTTCCAGGTCGCCGAGATGCTGAAGAAGCTCAAGGCTTCTTAAACCAATCACGTCAGTGAGGGGTGACCGCCATATGGCGGTCACCCCTCACGCGTTTATGCACAGGTCGAGCGCCATCACACGGTCATCGCGGCGCTGGGCGGGAAGACGAGAGCGGATAGGTGAGTTCTGCCTAGAACTCGGTGAGTGTAATTGTGGAGCCCTTGGGGATCTCGGTGTCTGCCTCGACATCCTGGAGTCGGATCTTTCCGAAGAATCCGCCCATGTACTTGTTGATTTTGACCTTGAAGCCCAGGTTTCCAAGTATTTCCTCGGCTGCTGCGGTGTCCTCTCCGACAACGTTGGGGACGGCGACGAGTTCAGGGCCCTTTGACACGACGATCGATACCTTGTCACCGCGGTGTCCCTGCGTTCCTTGAGCGGGATCCTGAGAGATCACCGTTCCCTGGGGAACTGTGTCTGAGAACGCCTCGGTGACATCGCGCTTCAGTTCCTCGTCCTTGAGGATGCTCAGTGCTTCCTTCTCGGTCTTTGACACGACCTGTGGAATCGAGATCGGTTCTGGACCGTTGGACACGGTCAGGACGATTGCGGTGTTGTGGGCGAGGACAGTGCCCTCCTTCACCGAGAGCTCCATGACGGTGTCCTTCTTGATCTTGGTGTCATAGACCAGATCATCGGAAACGTTGGTGAACCCGGCCTCGCTGAGAGTCTCCTTGACCGCGCCCGCGTTCTCACCCACCAGTTCCTTGGGAACCTCGATCTCCTTGATGCCGAGCGAGACGGTAAGCGTGACCTGGCTGTTCTTCTTCACACGTTCGCCGCTGGCAGGCTCAGCCGAGATGACATCGCCGGCTGGCACCGTGTCATGGTGTTCCTTGAATACCCGCGGCTCCAACTCCACAGTCCTGATCTTGTCCAGAGCATCTTGTTCGGGAACAGCCTCGATGCGTGCGGGAACAACGGTGTAGGAACCTGGACCGACGTTCTCCCACCAGTACCATCCTCCATAGGATGCACCACCTAGACCGAGGAGCACGAGTAGGGTCACGACGATTCTCAACCCGCGACGACGCCTGCGGGGCGGTTCCTCGGGAACCATCAGACTCGTTGACGGTGGTTCTTCCGGTGTGGTTCCGGAACGTACGTAGGCGGTCTGGCCGATGGGGAGTGCGATGGTGGTTCCGCGCACTGAAAGTGGCACCGTCTCGGTGGACACCTCACTCGGTGACGATGGAGATGGAGATGACGAGGATGACGTGGCAGCTATGAGCGCGCCGAGGTCTTCATCCGGTGAAGGTGGTAAGGCATGGTGTGGTTGCTGTACGGCCTGGAAGTTACGTGAGGAATCCTCGTGCTCGTACAGCACTGAGTCATCCGACTCGTCCACTTGTTGGGGTAACTCGCCTGTGTCCCCACTCACCGCAGGCATCGCGGCGGTTTCAAAACCGGTCAGATCCTCGTATGCCTCAACGGCTGGCATGGCAGCGGTCTCGACACCTGTCAGGTCCTCATATGCATTGGTGGCGGCGATAGGCTCGGCAAGTTTGTCGGGCAGCGGTACGGGAGGCATTGCACGCTTCGCGAGCAGTGCCGGCTTGAGCTGAGTCTGTACCCTACGCAGTTCGCGTAGTGCTTCGGATGCGTTGGTGGGTCGCTGGTTCGGGTCCTTCGCCGCGAATCTCGCCACGAGGTCATCGACCGGCTCGGGAATCCACGCAAGGGTATTGGAAACTCGTGGTACGACCGTGTTGATGTGTTGGAATGCGATGTGTATGGGGGAGTCCCCGGTGAAGGGCTGTCGTCCAGTCAACATCTCGTAGAGCATGATGCCGACTGAGTAGATATCGGTTCGGGTGTCTCCCACACCGTGGGTCACCAGTTCCGGCGCCAGGTAGGCCACGGTGCCGAGCACGGTTCCTGTCGTGGTGGATGTCACCTCGGTGACGGCGCGTGCCAAACCGAAGTCGGTCAGTTTGACCTCGTTGTCCTTGGACAGCAGTACGTTCTCAGGTTTGACGTCACGGTGCACGAGTTGGTTGCGGTGTGCAGCCGCGAGGGCATCAAGGATGTCCTCGGTGATGGCCAGCGCCTCAGCGAGCGTCAGAGTGCGTTTCAACTGGAGGAGTTGGCGCAGATCGCTACCCTCAACAAACTCGAGGGTGAGGTAGGAGACCTCGCCGTCAACCCCCTGGTCGTAGACAGCTACGAGGCCAGGGTGCGTGACGCGTGCGGCCGCACGGGCTTCGCGGCGAAACCGAGCGACGAAGGCCTGCCCCGACGTTCCCTCAGCGAGATGTGGGTGCATGATCTTGAGCGCGACCACACGGTCCAGCCGCCTGTCAGTGGCGCAGTAGACCGTCGCCATACCTCCTCGGGCCACCCGACTGCGCACCAAATAGCGGCCATCAACAAGTTGGCCGATCAGCGGGTCGTTTACAGTAGTAGCCACAGAGAACAGTTTAGGGGAGACAACACGTAAATCTTCGGATTGTTTGCCACCGATCCGCGCAGGAATGGTGGAGATAGAGTCATATCCTGTGTCGCACGGGTGCGGCACCCGAGGGCTGAGTAGACTGCCTCACCGCAGATAGAGCCGCAAAACGTTGGAGATCTGGTGCGTCCCGCGAGCCGATCCAGCCGCTCGCTCCCCATGACGGGCGAATCCTTAAACGCCATGGGGACTTTCACCTAGCGTGACGAGTATCCCATACAGCGAGTGAGACCATGCTTCAGATGGGTAATCCAGGGCGCGGTAGAGTGGTGGACGTGAATACTGAAGAATCCAACATCGAGGCAAACGTTGAGAACCTCGTCGAAGCGTGGCTGACCGGGCCTGATTTTGCGGAAGTTCTTGGGACCACCCCGAAGGTCGTGCGGTCCGCTCTCGCTGATGACCGTGTTGTCGGGATCAAACGTGGCAAGCCGAAGGTACTCATGATTCCTCAGGATTTCCTCATTCCCTGGTACATGGCAAACCCAGCCGATCAGAAGGCTGACGATGGAAGCGGCAAGCAGATCATCCTGCCGTCTCTGCGCGGAACCGTGATTGCTTTGCGTGACGCCCAACTCGATGACGCTCAGATCATCGAATGGCTGTTTTCGGTTGAGGACTCGTTGGGCGAGCGTCCGATCGACGTTCTCAAGGCCGGTAACAAAAGCGCGGTGCGCCGCGCGACTCAGTCGTTGCTCTGGTAGGCGCGTGACGGCGATCATGCACCCGAGGTGACATGCCAACGCGGGTGAGGGGGCGTCGCCAATCCAACAAACGGGTGGGGCCGGAACTTAGAAGTTCCGGCCCCACCCGTCTGCGTCGTCAGAAGTCGCGTTTGAGCGAGTAAGCCGTGATCCTGCGCAGCATGTCCACACCAACCGGGTTAAGGCCCGGACCCTCAAGGTGTGCGAGTCCCTCTGCGCTGAGGGTCTCCACCAGTTCCTGGGCGGCGGCAACCGCTCCACTGGATGAGATGAGTTCGACCAACTCGACGATCTGGGCATCGGTGAGGTTCGGGTTGCCGAGAGCGTCTTGCAACTGCGCGCGATGAGCGCCATCAAGCCGCGACAGCGCCTCGATCACAAGGACGGTGCGTTTCCCCTCACGCAGGTCATCGCCCGACGGCTTACCGGTGGTCGCCGAGTCCCCGAAGGTCCCAAGCAGATCATCAAGAAGTTGATAGGCGACGCCGATAGGTTGCGCAAACCGCTCAAGCCGGGTGAGGGTCTCGGCGCTCGCTCCAGCCAACGCGGCACCCGTCAGCAGTGGGTAGGTGACCGTGTAGGTGGACGTTTTGGTGGCGATGATCGCGAGTGCCCGCTGTTTTGCGGCTTCGAGGTCATCGCTCCACGGCAGGACCTGGGCGTGAATATCCATGAACTGGCCGACTGAGACGACGGTGCGCATCCGGTCGAAAAAACCATGTGCTGTCAGGCGACCTGCCTCGGGGAAATGGTAACTCGCGGTGCGGAACTCGTTCTCTGCGGCCACGAGACTGAGATCTCCGAGTAAAATCGCCGCGGAAATCCCATACTGGTCGGCGTCACCGACGTAACCGCGAGTTCGGTGCTCCTCGGTGAAGGACACGTGCGCTGTAGGGTTGCCGCGACGAGTGTTGGAGCGGTCCATGACATCGTCGTGGAAGAGAGCGGCGGCCTGGAACAACTCGAGGGCTGCACCGATGCGGTAGAGCTGGTTTCGAGTGGTTTGATCAATGTCGCCCTCATGGGCGACTCGATAGCCCCAGTAACAAAAAGCGGCACGCAAGCGCTTGCCGCCCAGTAGAAGGACCTTCCACGCGTCGATGAGGCTGGAAGCGTCAGCGCTGAGGGTGGCAAAGGTGTCGCCTTGCTCGTGCAGGATGTTGCGCAGTCGGTCTTCGACTCCGGAGCGTAGATTGTCGACGTCTACAAGGGCGCTGCCGGTGGCTGTCGCGTGTGCGTTCGGAGGAGCGGTGTTGGTCATGTGCCATCCTTTGAGCAAAGTTCTTAGCTCCAGCCATCCTACGTAGTTTCTTTGCTCTAGTGGCTGTGATTACGGGGATTAGTGTGTATCCACACACTTCGAGGTCCGTTATTGTCCACAGTTCTGACAGGTGTGGCAGGTTCCGGGCGCCTCCATCCTGCACCTGCCGCGCAGGATGGAGACATGACAAAAACGCTGAGAGTCTCTGACCCATCCGAACTTCTGTCCCTTATCCCGTATCAACTTGGCTTTGAACCCGCTGACTCCGTCGTTCTGGTCTCGTTGCGTGGACCACGCAAACGAGTTGGAGTGGTGGCGCGAGTCGATGTCGGTGATCTGTCGGGCCCCCATAAGGAGCAGTGCGCAGCGGAGTTGATCAACCACGCGATTGCCGACGATGCTTCCGCGCTCGTGGTGGTCGGCTACAGCAGGGAGGAGAATCCGTTGGGCGATGGACCCGGGTCGCAGTTTTACTGGCTGTATGACGCGATGGGGTGCCTGGCGACCATGGCGGCTGGCCGCGTGCCGGTCGTCGAATGCTGGGTGGTCACCAATGCGCAGTTCGGCCACTTCAGAGTGGACGGCGAGTGTGTCCGGGATGGCGAAGACATCTATTCCAGTGGAGTCGCGGAAGTTCTGCACCGAATCGCGTTGAACGAGCCAAAAGCGTATGCCGACTATCTCGGAGTCTCACTAGAGGAGGTACACGCTGCGGTTGAAGGGAT
Source organism: Populibacterium corticicola (assembly GCF_042683685.1). NCBI lineage: Bacteria > Bacillati > Actinomycetota > Actinomycetes > Micrococcales > Jonesiaceae > Populibacterium > Populibacterium corticicola. The sequence goes on from NZ_JBHUOP010000001.1 coordinate 402,944, forward strand.
CCTCGAGAAACGGGCTGGCGCGGGTCACCGTGAAGACTGGCCCACGATTGAGGTGTGTCAAGAGCACGCCCATCCCATTGAGCGCCTCGGACAGACCGCAGTGGCCGCACACATGGTCTTCGAGGGGTGCAGGACTGACCGCTCACGCGAAAGCCTTGGAAAGATAGCACCCGCAGCCCAGGACTCACGGGCGCAAGTACGCGAAGCGTACGAACAAAGCCTCGTCGAACAAACAACTGAAAAAGGCTTCGACTGGCAGGACGAGGCGCTGGAGATCTGGTTGAATGCGATCCACCCGGTGAAACCAGTCCCGTTAAGCCTGTCCCAGGCTGGGATGTTGACCTGCGCGCTCGAGCGTATTCCTCTGCGCGATGCCGTTCTCATCAGCTGCACGTCTCTTGGCGCTCACGGTGCCCGTGAATTTCTTGCACAGTACGTTGACGCGAACCCTGAGCAGCGAAAGGTGGATAGCATCGCGCGCCGTGCAATAGGGGAGATCACGGACCCGAGTATCGCCCGGCGTCCGGATATCGAACACACCGAGGCCGTGCGCAAGGTGCTCAGTGAGCTCGTGTCCTTGACGCCGCCGGAACGCCATACCCCAGCGCGCACCCTTCTGGCGCTTCTTGCCTGGTGGCAGGGCAACTTGACGCTTGCCCAGAGACACCTTGAAGAGGCCGGACTGCACCCCGGAACCTATGGTCTTGCTGATCTCATCGCATCCGCAGTCGACGCTGGTCTTGCACCGGGATGGTGTCGTCAGCAGAACGTGGCCTAGGTTTCCAAGTGTCGTGGGACAGAACTAGTGGTTCAAGCCACTACGATGATTTGAGCGTATCAATAGGGAGGGTAAGGGATGATTGTCGTTGGCTATCTAGCAACCAAAGAGGGTAGGCAGGGTATAGCGAGCGCTCTCGACGAGGCCGTACGGCGCAATAGCCCGGTCACCATCGTCGTGAGCGAGAAAGCGGGTGGGCTTGCACCTGAGGCTTTGGCGCAGCGGCAACGGGAACTCGACGAAATCGCTCAAGACGCACGAGGGCGATCGATCGATCTTGATGTGCGCGTGCTCTCGCAGCGCCACGATGTGGCCGAGGATCTCGTTGCAGTCGCCACCGAGACGGAAGCCGAGGTCATCGTGATCGGCCTGCGCAGACGCTCACCCGTGGGCAAGCTCATCCTTGGATCGAATGCACAGCGAATTCTGCTCGACAGCCCATGTCCAGTGCTTGCAGTAAAGACTGAGCGCGGGCGCTGAAACTCAGCACCAACCCAGAACATATAAGGGGATGGACACACCGCACGGAATAAATGTGACCAACCCAGTGTTGTGACGGCGCAAGGGCAGCGAACCAGCACTGCCACCCGTAAACGACAAACAAGAGAAGTTTCCTTATCGCGCATTTAGGTGTTGTCACACTTAAAAGTGCGAGACAAGCTTGCGGAACCAAGTACAATATAGGTTCGTGGGTTTTGCTCTCCGGCCGAACCCCTCACTCGCCTGTCCAAGATGCCGAAAGGTTTTTCGTGGCGCTCACCTCGACAAACAACGCGCTCCCACGCGAATTCGAACACCCTTCCATGCAAGCATTGATCCACGCTGGATCCGCAACCGGCAAGGTCGACTCTGAAGTCTTCCGTGTTGCGTGCGAGCAGGCGGAAATCGGTGACCCTAAGCGACTCAAAGCAGTCTTTAAGGCACTTGTTCTTGCCGGAATTGAAGTAGAGATGTCCGGACCTGGGGCGAAGGTTGCGGCTGCAACCAGCACCCGGTCAACCAGCGCAACTGCGCGCGCGGTGAAGAAGTCTGCTCCCGCGGATAGTTCTGACGCCGCCGAAACCAGCGATGGCGATGCGGCTGCTCCGCAGCCTGCCGCCAAAAAGGCTGCGCCTGCAAAAGCACCAGCCAAGCGTGGCCGCAAGAAAAAGGTGGACCCCGTTGACGAGGCCGTGAACTCGGACAGCGAAGAGGTTCCCGAGGACGACGAGGCTGCAGCCGAGAAGGTCGACGCTAAGCCCGAGGTCGAAGAAGCAGGCGGATTCGTCTACTCTGACGCCGACGACGATGACGCTCCAGCCCAGCAGGTTGTCACTGCCGGTGCTACCGCAGACCCTGTGAAGGACTACCTCAAGCAGATCGGTAAAGTCGCGCTGCTGAACGCCGAGCAGGAAGTCGAGCTTGCCAAGCGTATCGAAGCGGGCCTCTATGCGGAAGAGTTGCTCAACGGCGACGAGGAACTCGAGCGCAAGTACGAGCGTGAACTCAAGGCGATCTCGCACGACGGACGTCGCGCGAAGAATCACCTACTTGAGGCGAACCTTCGCCTCGTTGTCTCGCTCGCTAAGCGTTACACCGGACGCGGCATGCTCTTCTTGGACCTCATCCAGGAAGGTAACCTCGGTCTGATCCGTGCGGTAGAGAAGTTCGACTACACCAAGGGTTACAAGTTCTCGACCTATGCAACGTGGTGGATCCGTCAGGCGATCACCCGCGCAATGGCTGACCAGGCCCGCACCATCCGTATTCCAGTCCACATGGTCGAGGTCATCAACAAGCTTGCACGCGTGCAGCGTCAGATGCTCCAAGACCTTGGACGTGAACCAACCCCAGAAGAGTTGGCCAAGGAACTCGACATGACCCCTGAAAAGGTCGTTGAGGTCCAGAAGTACGGTCGTGAACCGATCTCTCTGCACACACCACTTGGTGAAGACGGCGACTCTGAGTTCGGTGACCTCATCGAGGACTCTGAGGCCGTTGTCCCAGCCGATGCGGTGTCGTTCACTCTTCTCCAAGAGCAACTGCACCAGGTGCTCGACACCCTGTCTGAGCGCGAAGCGGGCGTTGTCTCGATGCGTTTCGGTCTGAGCGACGGTCAGCCAAAGACCCTTGACGAGATTGGAAAGGTTTACGGGGTCACCCGTGAGCGCATCCGTCAGATTGAGTCCAAGACGATGTCGAAACTGCGTCACCCAAGCCGTTCCCAAGTCTTGCGCGACTACCTCGACTGATTGGCTCGTCGACAAGCACTTGATAAGGAGGGTGTGGCCCATGGCCACGCCCTCCTTTTGTGCGTACTCGCACTGTCTCTCTCGATTTGAGAGTGCGCTTTTCTGCACTCTCAGCGCGTGAGAGTGCATACTTGGTAACTCTCAACGTGAGAGAAGGCGTGCGAGTGCATGCCCAAACCTGAGCAACGTTGTCCGAGACGTTGTCGGCAATATAAGCAAAACAAACGGGGTTGCGTTTCCCTGGGAAACGCAACCCCGTTGACAGTTTTTGGTGAGCTATCGTGAAACGAAACTCATGGACGGCCCTATACGGCAGCCTTTGCGCCGGAGCCGTGCTCGGCGAACAAACGCTCGGTCTCGTCGTGAATCTCAGTGGCAATCGCGGCGAACTTGTCCGAGTGAGCGCGAGCATGATGCGCGCAGAACAGGAGTTCGCCAGCCTGAAGGACAACGCGCACGTAAGCCTGAGCGCCGCAGCGGTCGCAGCGGTCCGCGGCAGTCAACGTAACGGTCGGGGTGGTGCTTGTGGTTTCTTCCATGCCTACATCAAACCATCTTGAGCGTGGAAAGGGACCCCCTAAAATGGCTCTTTCGCCGCAGGCGTACGAAAACACACGAAGTCACATTTTCCCGCACCCAATCTCACGTCCCACCCCGGGCGTTTCGGCTTCAAATGTCGGTGGAGCGCACTAAGATTGATCCTCGTGACCACACCTGCATCAGAATCCAACTATTCGGCGCGCCACCTCTCGGTTCTCGAAGGCCTCGAGGCCGTACGCAAACGTCCGGGCATGTATATCGGTTCTACCGATTCGCGCGGTCTCATGCACTGCGTGTGGGAAATCATTGACAACTCGGTTGATGAGGCGCTGGCCGGCTACTGCGACAAGATCTCCATCGTGCTGTACGCGGACAACTCCGTGTCGGTGGAGGACAATGGGCGCGGTATCCCCGTGGACATCGAGCCAAAGACTGGGCTGAGCGGTGTCGAGGTCGTGTACACCAAACTCCACGCTGGCGGTAAGTTTGGCGGTGGCTCATACAACGCATCCGGTGGTCTACACGGTGTGGGTGCATCCGTGGTGAATGCGCTGTCGTCGCGCCTCGACGTCGAGGTAACGCGTACGTCCAAGGTCCATGCGATGTCGTTCCGGCGTGGTGAACCAGGCGTGTTCGACGACCCGAAGACGGGCCCCTCCCCAGAGTCCGACTTCGCTCCGTTTGTGGACCGTTCTGAACTACGTATCGTGGGTAAGGCCAAGCGTGGCCTGACGGGTACCAAGGTACGGTACTGGGCAGACCGTCAGGTATTCCCCAAGAGCGCGGTCTTCAGTTACGACGAGTTGGTTGCGCGCATCCGCCAGACCACCTTCCTCGTCCCCGGCTTGGAGATCACGCTGCGCGACGAACGCGGCATCCCGGGAACACCAGGGGAGAACGGACCGCACGAGGAAACGTACCTGGCAACCGGTGGATCGGTTGACTTCGTTGACTTCCTCGCGCCAGACGCCCCGGTCACGAACACCTGGCACTTCACCGGAACCGGTTCCTTTAAGGAGACCGTCCCAGTTCTCGATGACAAGGGCCACCTGGTGTCGCAGGAAGTGGAACGCACCTGTGAGGTGGACATCGCGCTGCGCTGGGGCACTGGCTACGACACGACCGTACGCACCTTCGTGAACATCATCTCCACCCCGAAGGGCGGAAGCCACCTATCAGGGTTCGAAGCCGGTTTGCTCAAGGTGATGCGCAAGGCCGTTGAAACCAACGCCCGCAGACTGAAAATCTCGTCGAAGGACGGCGCGGAACGAATCGAGAAGGACGACGTTCTTGCCGGTCTGTCCGCGGTGCTCACCGTGCGTTTGGCTGAGCCGCAGTTTGAGGGGCAGACAAAGGAGGTGCTTGGTACCGCACCGGTCCGTGCGATCGTCTCTCGCGTGGTTGAATCCAGTTTCAAGGACCTATTCTCCTCCCCGAAGCGCGACGATAAAACTCAAACCTCTCTGCTTCTCGAGAAGATCGTCTCGGAAATGCGTGCGCGTGTTTCCGCCCGCAAACAAAAGGAAATCTCGCGGCGCAAGAACGCACTCGAGACCTCGTCACTGCCCGCCAAACTGGCGGACTGCCGTACCAACGATGTTCAAAAGTCTGAACTGTTCATCGTTGAGGGTGACTCTGCCCTCGGCACTGCAAAACTGGCCCGGAGTTCCGATTTCCAGGCACTCCTGCCGATTCGTGGAAAGATCCTGAACGTTCAAAAGGCATCCGTCTCCGACATGCTACGCAACGCGGAGTGTGGCGCGATCATTCAGGTGATCGGGGCCGGCTCGGGTCGGTCATTCGACCTTGATGCTGCGCGCTACGGAAAGATCGTGCTCATGACCGATGCGGATGTGGACGGGGCACACATCCGGACCCTTCTGCTCACACTGTTCTTCCGGTACATGCGCCCGATGATTGATGCCGGACGAGTGTATGCGGCGGTTCCCCCGCTGCACCGCGTTGAGGTCATCGGCGCAGGATCGCGGAAGAACGAGTACATCTACACCTATTCCGAGGCCGAACTACAGTCCACTCTGGCCAAGCTCCGCAAGGCGGGCAAACGCTACAAAGACGACATCCAGCGGTACAAGGGTCTCGGTGAGATGGATGCTGATCAGCTTGCGGAAACCACGATGGATCCACGCCACAGGATGCTGCGCCGCGTGACGGCTGAACATGCACAGCGGGCCGAGGAGATCTTTGAGCTTCTCATGGGTTCAGACGTGGCTCCGCGCAAGGACTTCATCGTTGCTGGTGCAAGCGCGTTGGACCGTTCCCGGATCGACGCCTAGCCGAGGTCTGCAGTCCGGCCGGTTTGTGTTTCAAGGACGCAAAATCCCTGCGGTATCGAAGGAAACAGATCACACTGCAGTCAGTTTTCCAAAATTTTAAGAAAACTGTGCATAGACTTTAGGTATGGACAGCATCGAAGAACTGCCGCCCCTGTCTCAACGCGTTCCAGAGGTATCACTGCCGGAACTCCCTCGCGACCTCGGACTTGCGTGGCGTCCCCTCACAAGAGAGGACGCCCGGCAGCTTGCCGACCTGATCGCAATCATTGAGGAAACCGATGCGTCACCGTTCCGTACCTCCTACGAGGAGACAGTTGAACTCTTTGAGGGAGACTGGAAGAACTTCGACACGGACACGATCGTCGCGGTGAACGCCAAGGGCGAGTTTCTCGCGTATGGGCTGCTCCACATCTACCCGGGGGATGACACCCTCACACGCGTGTTCCTTGACGGTGGCGTGCATCCCACAGCTCGTGAAGTGGGCATTGGGCAGTCCCTGGTGGATTGGCTGACGGCCCGGGGCCAGCAGATGCTTCGAGAGACTGGTACACGTCTACCAGCACGAATCGCGGCTTACGTCCAGGACAACGCCCCGCATAACTGGACGCTGTTCGAGAAGGCAGGCTACGAGGCACGACGGTTCTACAAGACGCTGCGCCGGGACCTGTCCAAACCGATTGAACCGATCTCGATTGGAAGCCACCTCAAAGTGGTGGGCTACGACCGGGCCTTGGATGAAGCAGTACGTTTGGCGCACAACGACGCATTCCGCGATCACTGGGGTTCCCAGCCGCGCACACCGGAAGCCTGGGTCCAAGGCCGTTCGATGTTTAAGCCTGAGTGGAGTTTCATCGTGCTGGACGAGACCGCGCAGACCGTTGAGGGCCACCCAATGGTGGCAGGGTACATCCACGTTGGCAAATATGAGCACGACTGGGAAGTCGCAGGCTATTCAAGCGGCTACATTGAGTTGCTTGGTGTGCGCAGGGACTATCGGGGGCAGAAGATCGCCCTGGCGCTTATCACAGAGGCGATGAGACTCCTGCACGAGAACGGTATCGAGTATGCGGAACTCGATGTGGACTCGGAGAACCCCAGTGGAGCATTCGGAATCTATACGAATCTGGGCTTCGAGGTCACGACGGGGTCGCGAATGTTCTCGCTTGAGTTCTAGATAATCTCGCTAGGCATTACCTCTAGCCCGGTCGTACTGAGAGCGTCGAGACGAAGGTGGGGCATGCTATATCAGCGTTCCCCACCTTCGTCTATGCGTCAGAGCAGTTATCCGATTGCGAATATAGGTTTTTCGGCGGGTGTTCCAGAACCATCGCGGCGTGGGTCAATCTCAGGCAGCGGAATGGGAGCACCCAACTGACCGCATGCGCGAGCTGGGGCAGTACCTGCCCAACCGAGGAGGAGGGTGTCTTCTCCCTTGAGGAATCGTTGGGCTCGAACGCCTCCGGTAGCGCGGCCCTTGGCCGGGAACACGTCGAAGGGGGAGACCTTCACGGAGCCGTTCTCTGTTCCAGGAAGAGCAGTGGAGCTTCCGGCCACCGTTACCACAACACAGTCTTCGTCAGGGTTGAGCGCGCCAAAGAACACGACGGAAGCGCCTGCACCAAGTTTGATGCCGGACATGCCACCCGCGCTACGGCCCTGTGGTCGGACGTTGGATGCAGAGAAGTGAAGAAGGGACGCGTCAGAGGTCATGAACACGAGTTCGTCACTGTCGTCCACGTGGGTGACCGCAACAACCTCGTCGCCTGGCTTGAGCGAGATGACTTCCCATTCGCTTGCCTTGGACTGGTCGCCCTGAACGACTCGCTTAACAACTCCCTGACGGGTTCCGATGCTCAGGGTTGGGGCGTCCTCAGTGAGCGATGCGATACCGACGACCCGCTCATCTTTGCCCAACTCAACGAGCTGAGATGCCTCGATGCCTCCGCTGAGTGAGGGAGCGCCCTGGGTGGGAGGCAGTGTGGGCAACTCGAGCACGGACGCTCGTACGAGGCGGCCCTGGTTTGTGACCAGACCGATCTCAGCACGACCGGAAGCCGGGATCACGTTGCGTAGCACGTCGTTGGTGTTGCGCTCATCCCAGATGACTGGCTTGCTGTCGTCCGCGCTGCGGGCGATCAGGCCGGTTGCAGAGAGCATGACCCAGCAGGGGGTGTCCTCGATCTCGAGGGGAGTGGCTGCGCCTTTACGACGAGCGCTTGGCGAAACAGCCTCCGACCCGGCGGCCTCACCACCGGCGGAGTCAAGCAGAACCGTGCGACGTGGGGTGCCATAGGTCTTGGCCACGTCTGCCATTTCCTTGCCGACCAGCGCGCGCAACACGGTGTCGTTGGACAGAATCTCCTGCAACTGCGCGATCTCCGCGGCGAGTTGTTCGTTTTCCTTCTCGAGTTCGATCTGGGAGAACTTGGTCAGGCGGCGAAGACGCAACTCCAGGATGTACTCGGCCTGTGGTGTGGTCAGGTCGAATACCTGCATCAGCCGGGTTCGGGCGGTCTCGGAGTCCTCGGAGGTGCGGATGACCTGGATAACCTCATCGATGTCTACTATCGCGAGGAGTAAGCCCTCTACGAGGTGTTTGCGTTCTTCGCGCTTGCGTAGGCGGTACTTTGAGCGGCGGCGCACCACATCAACTCGGTGATCAACCCATACCCGCAGCATCTCTTTGAGACCGAGGGTCTGCGGTTGACCATCGACGAGAGCGACGTTGTTGATACCGAACGAGTCTTCGAGTGGTGTGTGCTTGTAGAGAGTTTCCAGAACGGCGTCGGGGTTGAACCCGGTCTTGATCTCAATGACGAGTTTGAGGCCGTTCTTGCGGTCCGTGAGGTCGGTAACCGCCGAGATGCCGGTCAGCTTCTTGGACTGAACGCCATCCTTGATCTTTTCGATGACCTTTTCTGGACCGACCATGTACGGAAGTTCGGTCACCACAATGCCCTTGCGGCGAGGGGTGATGTTCTCAACCTTGGCGGTCGCACGGGTGCGGAAGGTTCCACGACCTGTGCGGTAGGCGTCGCGGATGCCCTCGAGTCCAACGATACGTCCGCCGCCCGGCAGGTCAGGACCGGGAACAAACCGCATGAGGTCCTCGAGCGAGGCGTCCGGGTGCTTGAGCAGGTGCCGTGCCGCAGCGATTACCTCAACCAGATTGTGTGGGGCAAGGTTTGTGGCCATGCCCACGGCGATTCCTGAGGCCCCGTTGACAAGGAGATTAGGAATGGCGGAGGGAAGCACCTCGGGCTGTTCGAGCTTGTTGTCGTAGTTGGGGACGAAGTTCACGGTTTCCTCGTCGAGATCCGCGGTCATCGCCATCGCCGCAGCCGCAAGTCGGGCCTCGGTGTAACGCGGTGCTGCCGGGCCGTCATCAAGCGAACCGAAGTTTCCGTGACCGTCCACAAGTGGCAGGCGCAGCGCAAATGGCTGTGCCAAACGCACGAGGGCATCGTAGATCGCGCTGTCGCCGTGCGGGTGGAGCTTACCCATGACCTCGCCAACCACGCGGGAGCACTTGACGTGTGCGCGATCTGGGCGAAGTCCCATGTCAGACATCATGTAGAGAATTCGGCGCTGGACTGGCTTGAGACCGTCACGGGCATCTGGAAGCGCTCGCGCGTAGATCACCGAGTAGGCGTACTCAAGGAATGAACTCTCCATCTCCGCCGTGACATCGATGTCCACGATGTTCTCGGTGAAGTCTTCGTCGAGCTCGGCGCTCACTGTCTTGCGGGCCATTATGGTGGTGACTCCAGAGGTGAATGGGCAAGTGACATGTCATATTGTCCACTGCATTGGGCGTAGAGGACAGTGTGGCGCGCACACGAAATGCTCACATTTCTTGGGCGCACGCGAACCCCGCGCGTGAGTTGGCAACAACGCAACGGTACCCGCCCAGTAAAACACGCACCACTGACATCCAAATCACCGCTGCTTTGTAGGCCCTGACGATACGCTAAGAGGCATGAGCGCTAATGACCCGGTAGATGAGACATCGTATCCGGCGCACTGGGAAGCCGATGTGGTGTTGCGTGACGGTACCACGACGCACGTGCGCCCGATTCGTCCAACTGATCGTGACGCTCTGCAGAACTTCCACATGGGTCAGTCCGAGCGTTCGACGTACATGCGGTTCTTTGCGGCAATGGAACGACTCTCTGAGAGCGACCTGACCCGTTTCACGCAGGTGGACATGGTGGACCGAGTCGCTGTGGTCGCAACGACCATGAGGGATGGCGCCGAAGCGATCATCGGTGTGGCACGCTTTGATCGTTTGGAACACGATGAGGCAGAGGTCGCGTTCAACATCTCGGATTCAGCTCAGGGGCGGGGCCTGGGATCGGTGTTGCTCGAGCACATCGCAGCAGCCGCCCGGGAGCGGGGCATCCGCCGGTTCTTCGCCGATGTGTTGCCGCAAAACGGACGTATGCTCTCGGTATTCCGAGAGGCTGGCTACAGGCAAGTCCAGCATGAGGAGGACGGGATTGTCGAGGTCACCGTAGACCTCGACCCCACGGAGCACTCGTTACGGGTGATGGCGGAACGTGAACACCGGGCGGAGTCGGTGTCGATGCGTCGGCTCTTCTCACCGCAACGCATCTTGGTGGTCGCCTCACTGACCGATGAACCAACGCCTGAGGAATTGCGTCTTGCCAAAGGTGCTCTGGCATCAGGGATCGGCGTCAAGGGCGATGAACCGGTCTATGTGCTTGGTATGTCGCCTGTGCAGATCCGCGATGCGCAGGAACGGCATGGCCTACACGACAACTTCGTCCACTTTGCTTCGCTCGAACAGTTGCTGGACAGCGGATTGACCTTTGACATCGCAATTCTCGCTGTCAGCGACACGGCTGTTGCTCCGTTACTGAGCGAGTTGAGTGAGATTGGTGTGCACGGGGTCGTGCTACTTGCCTCTGGTTTCGCAGAGACTGGGCAGCACGGATTGGCCCTACAGCGCGAGGCGATCAGGATCGCTCACTCCTCAGGGATCAGGATTATCGGCCCTGCGAGTTATGGCCTGTTCTCAAATGCGGCGCAGCCGCCATTCAACGCATCGCTGGCGCCCACACGACCTGAGAGCGGAACGATCGGTCTGTTCACCCAGTCGACAGCCATTGCCGTTGCGCTGCTGAGCATCGCGAATCGCCGACGTCTGGGTATCTCAAACTTCCTGGCGGCGGGTAACCGCGCCGATGTGTCCGGCAACGACATGATGCAGTTCTGGTTGACCGACAATGAGTCGACATCGGTGGGCCTGTACCTTGAGTCGATTGGCAACCCGCGTAAGTTCTCGCGCATCGCCCGCCGCCTGTCACGCCGCAAGCCGATCGTAGTGGTGACGGCAGGGAAGTCAGGCTATGTCGTACCACGCGGACATGCAGTCAGCCCCACGGAAGCACCGAAGAAGACCCTTGAACAGATGCTGAAGCAGTCGGGAGTCATTCGCGCCCGCAACATGCACGAGATGGCCGATGTCCTGCAGTTCTTCGCCTACCAGCCGATCCCACAGGGGCGTAGGCTTGGGATCCTCGCAAGTTCCGAGGCACTCGCGGCGATCGCAGCCGAGGCAGCCCAGTCCGCAGGGCTCACCGTAACCGACCAGGTACATGTGGTGCGTTCCATGGACATCGAGAACAACCTGCAAGGCGCCCTGGAATCGCTCTACAGTTCGGGACAGTGCGACATCGCGCTCATCGCGCATGTCCCCACTCTGGGAGAGTTCCCGATTGAAGCCGCAACCCAGGTTGCTCTCGCAGCCGCACAGTCACAGATCCCAACGGTCGCCTCAGTACTCGGATTGCATGGCATCGCGCCAGAACTCACGATTCCCATTTCCGACGAGCCGGGCGGTTCCAACGACACCACAACTTCCAGCAGGGGCACGCGGGCGTTCTCCGTCCCCGCGTACTCGACGCCCGAGGACGCAGTACGCGCCCTTGAGCACGTGACCGGGTATGTGGCCTGGTTGGAGGAAGACCACGGTTCGGTCGTGTACTTTGATGGAATTGACAAGCATCGGGTCGAGGATCTACTCAAAGACGCGCCCAACGGACTCCTGAACCAAGAGGACACGGCAACAGTCCTTGCTGCCTACGGAATCAAACTGTGGCCCGTTGGGCGAGCACATACCCCGGAGGAGGCATGCGCGCTCGCGGAGCAGTTTGGTTATCCAATCGCGCTCAAGTCAACGGCTGCGGCCCTGCGCCACAGGTACGATCTGGGCGGTGTACGACTCAATATCGCCAGTTCCGAGGAACTGGTTCAAGACTTCGATGAGATGGTCAACGATCTCGAACGACACCTTGGTTCGCGTGAATATGTGATCTCCCAGGGCTTTGACATACAGGCAATGGCCCCTTCCGGGGTTCCATGCGTTGTCCGCTCACAGGAAGACCCGCTCTACGGCCCCGTGATCGCTTTCGGTCTGTCAGGAGACGCATTCGACCTACTCGATGACGTCGCCTATGGCATACCGCCTCTCACCGCCACCGACATCTCCCAGATGGTGCGCAGCGTCAAGGCATCCCCGAAACTCTTTGGGTACAAAGGGCTGCCGCTTGCTGACGTTGCCTCGCTTGAGGAACTGATCGCCCGCGTCTCGCTGCTGTCAGACAATCATCCACGGATTCGAGAACTGGAACTCTACCCGGTGATCGTCGCGGATTCCGGTGCCGCCGTTGTCAGCGCCAGATTGACCCTCGGTGAAGGACAACGTAAGGACGGTCTGCGCAGGGCCATGACCTCGGCCAACTAGCGTGTTGAGAACCGCGGTATCACTGGCGTTCTACATTCCCCTGAACGGATACTGTGTGTAAGCGGTACTCAGATGTTGTGGAACGCCTCTATTGGAAAGTGATATTCGATGATCTCAAAGACACGGAAGAAACGTTCTGCGGCGTTGAGTGCTGTGGTGACACTGCTCGCGGTCGTATTGGGAGCCACCAGTGCGGTCGCCGTCCCTCTGGCGGCCTCAGATCCTGTGACTGGACAGGTAAGCACAAAGGTGCACACCAAAAAAGAGCCTAAGGATCGGGGCGAGGTTTGGATGTGGGATGCAAGTTACCACGGGAAGGTGAAAAAAGGCACAACGAAGAGCCGAAACTCTGCCGCTAGGGTCAAAGGGGTTTCTCAGGTCCGATCGGTCCACCAAAGCGGAGGAACTGTCTACGCGCTCAAGAAAAACGGCAGCCTCTTGGCGTGGGGCGCCAACGACTTCGGACAACTAGGTAACGGCACGAAGAGGGACACCCGAAAACCCGCTAAGGTCAAGGGATTGCCCAAGATCAAGGCTCTCTATCTGCGCGGTGGGACAGCCTATGCACTCAGCAAGGACGGCAGAGTATGGGCGTGGGGAAAGAACACGTACGGGCTGCTTGGCGACGGCACGAGAAAGAACCGTTCGAAACCCGCGCGGATTAAAGGGCTTTCGAACGTCAAAACACTGTTCTTCAGCTACTCCAGTGTTTATGCCCTGAAGAAAGACGGGACTGTGTGGGCCTGGGGAGAGAACCAACTTGGAAACGGCAAGAAGAAGGGCAAGCATTACAAGCCAGCGAAGATCGAGGGGCTATCTGGGATCAAGACGCTCGAGATCACTGAATCTGCAGTTTACGCACTCGACAAGAAGCGGAACGTGTGGGCCTGGGGCTCCAATTCTCACGGCCAGTTAGGGGACGGTACAACGAAGAACCGTCTGCAGCCCGTGCAGGTCAAGGCTCTTTCCAACGTTGCGGACATTCGAGCTTACGGGGCCTCAATCTATGCATTGAGGACTGACAAGACCGTATGGTCCTGGGGCCAAAACTCTTGGGGGCAACTTGGCCACGGGAATGGACAAAACCAGCCCACTCCCACACAGATTGAAGGGCTCTTCAACATTGCGCACATCTATGCTGCTGGCAACGCCGCATACGCTGTGAAAGCCGATGGAACGGTCTGGGCCTGGGGTATGAACCACTCCGGACAACTTGGTGACGGTACTAAACAGACTAGATCTGTGCCTAAACGTGTGAAGGGGCTTTCCGGGGTCACAGATGTCTACACGCTAGGCGAGTCAGTTTTCGCTCTAAAGAGCAATGGCACCGTGCGCGCCTGGGGAGATAACTACCATGGTCGCCTGGGCGATGGGACATATAAGACTCGGACGAAGCCAGTGAAAGTGAAACGACTTTCAGGTGTTGTCGACATCTACATGAGCCATGAGGGCCTCTCCTATGCGCTCACGGAGAAGGGGGTCCTGTGGCAGTGGGGTCCAAGCAACCCTGAGGGGGTAAATAGCGAGAGTGGCGTGTCCATCTACACCAAACCGGTGAAGATAAGGAACCTCAAGGGCGTTACCTCTTTCGAGGATGGTTACGCGATCACTCGGTAGCCTTTATGGTCATTGGGGCGCAATCGCCCCGCGTATGCAGAACAAGTGTGTGCACCCGGAGCAATTGCGCCCAGCGGTTTTTGCTAGTGGCTCTTCGTTTCCTGTGGACAGTTTCAGGACAACCGCGGCACCGACGTAGAATTGATGGGTGACTTTTACTGATCAGCGCAGTGCGCTCAACGCCTCCCTCGACCGCGCAGGATACTACCCGGCACTCGTCTCCAGCGTTGTGCAGACCGCGCTCGCAGGAGATTCGATTGCTGCTCACTATGTGCACGTGGAAACGACGTTCGCTGGGCCAGAAGTGCGCAGGCACGTCACCGTGTTGGTGCTTACCGAGCGCAGGCTCATCATCGCGCACGTCGACGACCATGCGGGGGACGGTCAACGCGGTGAACCGCAATCGATGGCCGCTGCAACCACTGAGTCCGTTGTTCTGTCCGCAGTACGCTCGGTAGTGCTCACACACGCGGTTGCGAACCCAGAGAACTACCACGCAGGCGATGCACCACTTGAGGTTTCACTGGCCATCGGTTGGGGTGCAGTTTCGCGCATCGATCTCGAACCGGCGGCCTGCGGTGACCCGCACTGCGAGGCAGACCATGGCCTGACCGGTCAACTGACCTCAGATGATGTCATGCTTCGCGTGAGTGCTGAAGCAGAGGGAACGCAGGCTGTGAACGACCTCGTCTCCTTTGCACAGGCACTGACGGCGGTCACCGGTCGATGACACAGCCTCAGACGGGCGCTTCAATGCAGGAGTTCCTTGCGGAACACGGTCTCGTTGCCCCGTCTTACACGGGACGGAGCCTGGCCACGCTCATGCCCTCCATCGCCCAGAGTCTCGGTGTGATCTCTGAAGACTCAATGGAGGCCGATGGGTGGGGGATCAGACCAACTCGGCACGTGTGCCTGATCGTGGTGGACGGGCTGGGAGCACTCAACCTAGCCGAGTTCTCCGCCGACGCCCCGTTCCTCAACGAACTGGCAACTGATGCCGCGACGGCGAGCACAGGATTTCCCAGCACCACGGCCACCTCTATGAGCATCATCGGAACTGGCAGCGAGACGGGCAGGACCGGCATCGTCGGATACTCGGCGATGAACCCGGCAACTGGCGAGAACGCAAACTTCGTTGCTTGGCGGAACCTGCCCGCCCCGCACGAGATCCAACGCAAACCGGTCCTGCTGGAAAAGATCGTCCAGAGCGGCCTACGCGTACGTTCGATCGGCCTGGCACGCTACAACGGATCTGGGATGACCCTCGCTACCCTGCGTGGTCCTGAGTACGAGGAGGCGATCTCACTGCAAGACCACTTCGAGCGCGCTCTCCTACACTGTGTGTCACCAGGACTGACGCACCTATACTGGGCCGACATAGACAAGGTGGGTCACCACTACGGTGTTGGCTCGCCTGAATGGCGTCAAGCGCTGCGTGACTTTGACCGCGAACTCGCCCGATTCGTCGCCAATCTCCCCACTGAAACCCAGTTGGTGCTCACAGCCGACCACGGCATGATCAATGTGGACCTCGCGCAACGAATCGATGTGGCGCAACACTTCGCGCTCGCGCGAGGATTGCGCGGACTAGGTGGGGAACCACGGCTCACGCACGCTTACTTCAACTCCCCGGGAGCCGCTGACAAGGCCCTGCCTGCGTGGCAGGGCACCATAGGTGAACACGGAGTGGTGCTTACCCGAGATCAAGCCATCGATCTCGGGTTGTTTGGTGAGGTGGCGTCCCACGTGCGCGACTGGATCGGACACTTGATCGTGATCGCGAAGAAGCGGGCAACCGTAATCGACAGTGAAACCATGAGTCCTTCTGCAATCGGACTCAGGGGCGTTCATGGCTCTCTCACGGAAACTGAAGTGACAGTCCCCGCCGTCATCCATGTGGCCTGAGACCGGCTCTACTCGGGCTTGGCCCCAAACATGATCTCGTCCCAGGTGGGCATGGGGGACCGGCCTTTGCTCTTGGACTTCTTGGCTGTCGCTGAGAGATGTTTGGTATCGATTTGCTCTCCGAGTAGATCTCGGTCATCCGCAGCGGCAGGTTCATCCGTGCGGGTGGACGGTCCAGACCCTTGATCGTCTGAGAGCAATGCTGGTGCGTTCGACGGTTCCGCGGAACTTAGGGCACTCAAGGCGCTTGTCATCGGAGTGCGGTCCTGAGGCGCCCAGGGAGACGAGTCTCGCCGTACGGTTTCTTCGCTCGGCGTGATATCACGTCTCAACGGGCTGGCGGTATCAGCAACATCCGGCGCGCTGAGCGCCGAAAGTGAAGACACCGCCGAATGGGCTGACGCGGGGGTGGCGTCCTGCTCTATCACCTGATCGTAGACCACATCCGAACCGCCTGGAGTGCGATCCGGGGTGTGCGGCAGGGAATACAACTTCCCCTCCGTGTGGCGCAGCGGAGTGGGCTCTACGGCGTTACCGTCGAATGCGATTGGTGTGCGGGTCCCTCGAACGCTGTCAAGCCGGTCGAGAAGATCCTCGGTGGCACCGGATGGGCTCGCAGCACTTGGCGTGAATGGACGTGGAGCGACTGCTTCGAAGTCGAACACAGCCTCCTGCACAGCGGCCAGGTGACGACGAGGAATCGGTTCGTCAGAGATGCGGGTCTCCGAAAGCCACTTGGAGTCCTCATCGATAGCCGTGACCGACTTGGAGGAGGACTTGTACATCCAACGGGCCACGCGAATGTCGTTGTCCATGTCAAAGGTGACGGTGACAATCCAACCGTGACCGGCGCTCTTGTAAGCATCCCATGCGAGGTCCATGGTGTTGACCTTGCGCGAGGCAAGTCGATCAATCACGATCTGCCCGAGCGTGGGGGAATCTGATTCTGGGCTGAGTCGTACCTTCTGTGCGTTCTCCGCGACAAACTGACGTTCGGCGAGAACCGGCCCTTCGTAGCGGTGCACATACTCAAGCGGGACGTTGGACTTGGCGGCGATTTCCTGGGCTGTCATGCCGGAACGGATTCGGGCTTGAATTTCACGCGGGGGAAGGGCCCCTTCGTGATCGGCCTTGGCGGCCTCCATCCCCGCGCGGTCGAGACGGATCGCTGCGCGAAGCATAGGTGTGATTCTCAAGCGATAGTGCTCGCCGTTGGGTGCTACGACAATGAGTTGTTCGCTGTCCTCACTGAGCCCAATGAATTTGAGGTCCCCAGCGAAATTATTGTGCATGTCCCTCTCCACCTTTCGTCGTGCCCTAACATTTTCCCCCGACAAGCCGCGAAACCCTGCGCATTTGGGTCGGTGTGCCGCATGTGTGGGCGCTTCGTACCATCTTGGCTCATAACGTGCCGTTACGTCCTTTACGGGCAGTTCGCGCAGAGCGTAAAGCGCACGTTAATGCGGGATTAATCGTATTGTGCTCGGGATCACCTCTGAACAGGGGTGCATTAGGGGGAAAAATGTTGGAAAATCCCATCGCTACCATTTGCAATTCCGGGGGAATAAAACCGGGCGCTCATGCGTAGTTCTTCGGCGGAGCGTCCAGAACCTTGGGCGACCAAACACAGCAAATGCAACGGAGTGTGAACCCACACATGGCAACTGACTACGATGCCCCTCGTAAGAATGAAGAAGACATCAGCGAGGACTCGATCGAGGAGCTCAAGGCACGTCGTTCGGACAAGAGTTCTGGCGTTGTAGACGAAGATGAAGCGGATGCAGCCGAGGGGTATGAACTACCCGGAGCGGACCTGTCGGGCGAAGAACTCGCGGTTCGTGTGATCCCACGTCAGGCTGACGAGTTCACCTGTGGATCATGCTTCCTTGTGCACCACCGCTCCCAACTCGCCTACGAGAAGAACGGTATGCAGATCTGCACCGAGTGCGAGTGAGCCACGGCTGACACTCCACCTTTCGCACGTCTTAACTCGTTTGTGGCCGAAACCTTTTAGGTTTCGGCCACAAGTTTTTTGTTTCCGTGAGACTTCCGCAGTTCGGCATCGCGGTAGAGTAATGGTTTGTGACTGTAGACCAACCTGAAGTGCTCGTAACCCTGCTCGACGATGCCGCGGACATCCCCGCATACGCCCACCCTGGCGATGCCGGCGCGGACCTCGTGACAACTGAGGATGTGGAACTCGCTCCATTTGAGCGCAAACTCGTGGGCACCGGTATCGCGATCGCTCTGCCCAATGGATACGCCGCATTCGTCCATCCGCGTTCCGGCCTCGCCGCCAAGCAGGGCCTGACCATTGTGAATGCCCCAGGAACCGTGGATGCTGGATACCGCGGAGAGATCAAGGTCTCCCTGTACAACAGCGATCCGCGCACCCCAATTGTGTTGAAGCGCGGTGACCGGATTGCCCAGCTCGTGATTCAACAGGTTTCTCGGGCAAGGTTCCTACAAGCGGATTCCCTGCCTGGTTCACACCGCGGTGACGGCGGATTCGGCTCCTCCGGTGGCTGGAAGGCCAACGCGCAGTAACGGCGCGACAAATTTTCCCACCAGCGAACTCGTGGCACGTATTACGAAAAGGTCACGAAACCAGATAGGCTATGCAGAGTCATCGGCTGTCTCGCCGGACGTGATCCAAAGGAGTAACCCAGTGGCGTTGTTTCGACGTAACAAGAATTCTGTTCCCGCAGAACCAACTGTCGAGCAGGCACCTGCACCTCAGCCCACCAAAGAGGCAAAGGCAACCGTGAGTGGCCCCTTTGACGCGGCAGACGTTCCTGAACGCGGGGAACGCCTAGACTTGGGCGCGATCTGGCTTCCCGGTCGCGAGGGCGCGGAACTCCGCATGGAGGTTGATCAACGTACTCAGCGGGTCACGGGAGTGGCTATCGCACTCAACGGTTCGATTCTGCAACTGCAGGCTTTCGCAGCACCTAAGACGTTGGGTATTTGGGATGAGATCCGCGAGGAAATCGCGAAGTCCATCGCAAACCAAGGCGGGCAGGTGGATGAAGTGCCCGGCAAGTTGGGGCGCGAACTCCTGGTAAAGCTTCCGGTGAAGATGAAGGACGGAAACCCGGGGATCCAGCCTGCTCGGTTTGTTGGCTTTGACGGACCGCGTTGGTTCTTGCGCGGCGTGTTCTCTGGCCGTGCCGCATTCGACCTAGAGGCGGCGAAGGATCTCGAATGGATCTTCCGCAACGTCGTTGTAGTCCGTGGCAGCGAGCCTCGCCCACCACGCGACCTGTTGACGCTGACTCTCCCAGGACAACGTCCCGTTCCGGTTCCCGCGACGCCTGAGGCGGATTTGAACCCGCTCAAGCGCGGCCCGGAGATCACGCAGATTGGCTAGTTAGGGGCAATGCGGCTCGTACGTGAACTGTTTGCGTCGGCTGAGCAGGTTGACGCTGCTCAGGAGCGGCTTACTGCCGCACGGGAGCGGTCCGCTACCCTCATCGAGAACGCCCATGATCGTACTCGCGCTACCTATTATGGCGTGGTGCGGTCAGTGGTGTTCAATCCCGAACTGAGCAGGGTTCGCCTGGAGGCAGAGTTGTATGACGGGTCCGGCGCCCTGGCGCTTGTGTGGCTTGGTCGGCGACGGATCGCCGGGATCGCGCCTGGGACTCGAATGACCGTGACTGGAATGGTCACCATGGTCAATGGTCGGCCGGTTATGTACAACCCTCGATACGAACTCAAAGCGAAAACTGGAGACTAGCCAAGTGAACCCAGCCGACCAGAATCCCGACACACCTGCGGTATGGACCAAGCGTCAGCCAACGGAATGGCCGGAAAGCTCCGAAAACAAGAGGTCGCGCGGTGTGCGTGCGCTGACATCGGATGAGTTCAATGCGCTTGATTCGGTCGGTGGCATTCGCGGGCTCGTGGAGTCCGTGCTACCAGGGCTTGCGTATTTGGTCCTGTTTATTGCAACCCGTGATCTGACGGTCGCGTTGATCGGCTCCCTGTCGATTGCCGCGGTCATGGTGATCGCGCGGTTGATTCAACGCACACCCGTCACGATGGCGTTCTCGGGTATCTTCGGAGTGGCAATCGGCCTATATGTTGCATGGAAATCGGGCGATGCTCAGGACTTCTACGTGTGGGGTCTACTGGTCAACGCCGCGTATCTGCTCGGCATGCTCGTTACGATCTTGATTCGCTGGCCCGGGGTCGGCGTCCTGGTCGAGGTGTTGCGTTCGGGTCTCGGCGCCCAGGGCACCTCAAAGATCGCCGACGATTCGGCAGCTGCCAGCGCGACCTCGCCCTCCGTTGTGGACAGCCAAGAAGAGCACACGCCAGAGGAGCAGAAGAACACCGAGCAGGTTGTGTTTCCGACCGCTTGGCGCAAAGACAAGAAGCTCTATGCCGCGTACACCACGGTCACGTGGATGTGGATTGGGATGTTCGCGGCTCGTATCATAGTGCAACTGCCGCTGTATCTTGCGGGCGAAGACTATATCGCGGCACTGGGCACCGCCCGTCTGGTCATGGGTGTACCGCTGTTCGCGCTCGTGCTGTGGCTTTCGTGGCGGATTATCCGCCAGTCAACGCACTCTGCAAATCCTCAAGTTTGACGGTGTTTCCAGCAACGAACAGCAGTTCATCGCCAGCCTCGAGCGTATCGTCTGGCTGAGGTGCCAATGGCTGGTCACCGCGTACGATCGCGGCTAAGACCGTGTCTGCGGGCCACTGCATTTCGTACACGGTCTTACCCACAAACCGGGCATCCACCGGCACCGTGAACTCGAAGATTCCTGCGCCGGACTGGTGGAACGTAAAGATGTTCACCAGGTCGCCCACGGCAACTGCTTCTTCAACCATCGCCGTCATGATGCGTGGCGTTGAGACGGCAACGTCCACGCCCCACGACTCATCGAACATCCACTCGTTCTTCGGGTTGTTCACGCGGGCAACCACGCGCGGGACACCATACTCGGTTTTGGCGAGCAGGGAGATCACAAGGTTTGCCTTGTCATCACCGGTGGCGGCGACGATCACATCGCAGGTGCCGACCTGTGCCTCGTCGAGGGTGGAGAGTTCACACGCGTCCGCAAGAAGCCATTCGGCGTCAGGCACCTGAGCCATGCGCATCGCGGCCGGATTGCGATCGATGATGGTGATGTCGTGTGTGTTAGCTACCAATTCGCGGGAGATCGACAGGCCAACAGAACCTGCTCCTGCAACAACAACCTTCATGACTGTTCGGCTTCCGGTGCGTGGGTGAGGATACGTTCGACCGTGGTGACGTCGGCTGCATGCACCAGAACGTGTAGAATATCGCCTTCTTGGAGCACGGTTGTCGAGTCCACGATCTGCCCGGTTCCGTAGCGTGAGACAAACGCGGTGCGCGCACCCGTCACGGAATCGAGCTTGGTGATGGAGACGCCGTACCAGTCGGGGTGCACGTCGAACTGACACAGGCGCACGTTTCCGGACGGGTCACGGTACTCGTCAGTCGCACCGAGCGGCAACATCCGACGTAACACCTGGTCGGAGGTCCACCGGACCGTCGCGACCGTGGAGATCCCCAGCCGTTGGAAGATCTCGGCGCGCTGAGTGTCGTAGATACGCGCCACCACGTGCTCGACCCCGAACTTCTCACGTGCTACTCGAGCCGCGAGGATATTGGAGTTGTCGCCATCGGACACGGCAGCAAACGCGTAGCAGTCCTCGATGCCCGCCTGAATCAGTGTGTCTCGGTCAAAACCGACTCCGGTGACCTTCTTACCTCCGAACTCGGGATGCAACCTGCGGAAGGAATCAGGATTGTGGTCGACCACCGCAACTGAGTGGCCGTAACTTTCGAGTGACTGCGCGAGCGTGGCACCAACGCGCCCGCATCCCATGATGATGAAGTGCACAGCCCAAACGCTACCGCAAACTGCTCGCAGAGGTAACGGAAACGCGAAAACAGGCATAGCATTGCTAAACGTGTCGGACATTACTGATGCGGCCAAGCGGCTTCTGCTTGGCCGTCCCGTGAGTAGCGAGTTTGTTAATCAGGCTGTGCTGCCAAAGCGTATAGCGCTCCCGGTGTTCTCCTCGGATGCGCTGTCCTCGGTTGCCTACGCGCCAGACGAAATTCTGTTGACCCTCGCCCTCGCAGGCACGAGTGCACTGATCTGGTCTCCGTGGATCGGCGCCGTTGTTCTTCTCGTTCTGTTGACTGTTGTCGCTTCCTACCGCCAAAACGTCTACGCCTACCCCAACGGTGGCGGCGACTACGAGGTCACGACCGAGAACCTGGGCAAGAAGGCAGGGTTGAGCGTAGCGAGTGCACTACTCGTGGATTATGTGCTGACCGTGGCCGTCTCGATCTCGTCGGCCTCCCAGTACGCGGCATCAGCCATCAGCGCTTTGCGCGGACACGAGACCATACTGGCAATCGGCATCATCATCGTACTCACCGTCATAAACCTGCGGGGCGTGCGGGAAGCCGGGCGAGCGTTCGCCATCCCCGTCTACCTGTTCATGGCTGCGATAGGCACACTTGCCATGGCCGGATTCTTCCAGTACCTCAGCGGAACACTCGGAACGGCACACAGCGCCGACTTCACGCTGGTCCCACAGGAGGCGTTCGACCAAGGCCTGACTGGGCTTGGGGGAGCGCTCCTCATCGCACGTGCCTTCGCCTCGGGAAGCGCCGCACTCACCGGTGTCGAAGCGATCTCGAACGGTGTGCCGTCGTTCAAGAAACCCAAATCCAAAAATGCCGCAACAACGCTGCTCCTGCTCGGCCTCATCTCGACGTTCATGTTCGCAACGATCCTGTTGCTCGCGCAGGCCACCGGCGTGAAGTTCGTGGAGGACCCGGCAACCCAACTGACCCTCAACGGAGCCCCCGTTGACCAGGGCTACATTCAGCATCCGGTCATCGCACAACTTGCAGAGGTCGTATTCTCCGGCACCCCGTGGCTGGTTTTCATTGTTTCCGCAGTTACCGGCATCATCCTGATGTTCGCCGCGAACACCGCGTTCAACGGGTTCCCGATCCTCGGCTCAATCCTGGCCAGAGACGGCTACCTACCACGTCAGATGCATAATCGTGGCGACCGCCTAGCGTTCTCCAACGGCATCATGACGCTTGCCGCAGGAGCGGTCGTGCTGGTCTGGATCTTCGACGCCCAAGTCACCCGACTCATCCAGCTCTACATCGTCGGTGTATTCGTCTCGTTCACGTTGTCCCAGCTCGGCATGGTCAAACACTGGACCGGCAAACTTCGCAAAGCCACGGATCCAATACAACGTCGGCGGATGCGGCGCTCGCGGGTCGTCAACGCCGCAGGCTTTGTCATGACCGGGGTTGTGTTGGTGGTGGTTCTGATCACCAAGTTCACGCACGGTGCCTGGATTACTCTTCTGGTGATGGCCGTGCTCTACATCGTCATGGGTGGGATCAGGAAACACTACGACTCGGTCGCAGAAGAACTGGATCTGGGCGAGGATATAGCGGGTGCCCGAGCCTTGCCCTCGCGGGTTCACGCGATCGTTCTGCTCTCGCAAATCCACAAACCCGCGATGCGCGCCGTGTCCTATGCGCGAGCCACCAGACCCTCGACCCTTGAGGCCCTCACCGTCGCCGTTGATGCCGAGGACACGGTCAGGCTGCGCAAGCGATGGGAAGCGCTTGAGATTCCGGTGCCATTGCGGGTGCTGAACTCGCCGTACCGGGAGATTACCCGTCCCGTATTGTCATACGTGCGTTCCATTCGCCGTCAAAGCCCGCGTGATCTGGTGGTCGTTTACATTCCCGAGTACGTGGTCGGACACTGGTGGGAGCAGTTGCTGCACAACCAATCAGCGGCGCGCCTCAAGTCGCGTCTCCTGTTCACTCCCGGCGTGGTCGTTTCCTCGGTTCCGTGGCAACTCTCGTCGGCGGAAAACCAGGGCGTTGAAACAACCTACTTCGAACAGTCTGGGCAGCCGCGCGCCATCGAAGATCGGCGCCGGAGATAGCGACAGTGAGCGTAACGGAGTGTGGGAATCTCGCGGAGCGGGTTCCTGTCGCACCGTAGCGGACGACGTTATCGACCAATGGCCCTGATATGGCCACCCGACCAGCTGACGGGGGGACTCGTCGGCAATAGGGATGTGCGTTAACGCACGCCTGCGGGCCCGCCGCAGGCCAGCGTAACCTGAGATAATGGTGGAGTGAACACGACGCCAGAACCTGCCGCACGTCCATCCGATCTCATCGAGCTTGAAGTGGGTCCCGTAGCGCACGGTGGCCACTGCGTTGCACGGCACGATGGCCGTGTCGTGTTCGTACGCCATGCCCTGCCGGGGGAGAAGGTGCTGGCGCGGCTGACGGACTCTGGTGAGTCCGCAAAGTTTTGGCGGGCCGATGCCGTTTGTGTGCTTGTAGCTTCACCCGACCGCGTTGCGCCAACCTGGCGCGAGGCTGGAGCCGGGGGAGTCGGCGGCGGTGAACTGTCGCACGTTTCCCTCGCGGGACAGCGCGCCTGGAAGGCCGCGGTCGTTGAGGAGCAGTTGCAGCGCCTCGCCAAGATCGAACGGTCGGTCACGGTAGAGGCCGCGCCTGGCGACGAGGAGCGAGGTGGCCTCGGATATCGCACCCGGTTCGATCTGATTGTCGACGAGTCTGGTCGCGCTGGCATGCGCGCCTTCCGTTCGCATGACATCAAGCCGCTGACAACGATGCCCCTCGCAACGCCCGAGGCGCTCGAACTCGCTGCAGAACACCGGGTGTTTGACCGCCAGTGGCAGCCAGGAACCCGCCTCGAAGTGGTCCAACCGGCGAACGGAAGCACCGGTGTGGTGCTGATCGATGGCGAGCCAGAACGTAAGGGTTACGCTGACCCGCGCCCAAACGCGAAGCGGAACGTCACCGAAACGGTGAGCGTTGATGGTGTTGGGCATGAATACCGGGTCACCGCTGCAGGGTTCTGGCAGGTACACCGCGAAGCGCCAGCCTTGCTCGCACAGACCGTTTTGGATCTTGCCCGCCACGACGGTTTCGATCTTGAAGACGCGACCGTAGTTGACCTGTACTCCGGTGCTGGGCTGTTCTCGCTTCCGCTCGCACACGCAGTCGGACAGGTTGGCCGTGTCGTTGCTATCGAAGGCGATGAGCGAGCCTGCCGTGATGCACGGCGTAATCTGCACGCACACGAACAGGCTGAGGTACATGTCGGTGATGTCGCACAGGTTCTGGCCGACCGTGACCACGGTGCGATGGCAGGGGCTGACGTTGTCGTCATGGATCCACCTCGTGCCGGAGCGGGCAAGAAGGTTGTAGACCAGGTTGCCGATCTCGGTGCTGACCGCGTTATCTACGTTGCCTGCGACCCCGCAGCATTGGCTCGTGACATCTCCTACTTCGCTGAGCACGGATACTCACTCACCGATCTGCGCGCCTACGATGTTTTCCCAATGACCCATCACGTGGAGTGCGTGGCGCTGCTGACGCGGTAGGTTCCATTACGTCGCTCTGCGCTTCAATAGGCTTGTGAACTGTGGTTATGCTGATTCTGTTTGAGTGTCAGTATGTCGCTTGAGTCTCAGGGCGGTTTCAATTTGTGGCGCATATTCGGCGCATACGGATGGTTTTGAACGCTCGTGGCGCATCAGCGGCGCACAAAATCAGCCCCAACCTTCCGGTGTCCCGAAAGGTTGGGGCTGGTATGTTTCCTGGCATATTTTCACCAGCGATTTTCACTCGTGGTTGGTAGCACCACCACGGACCGCCACCGAGGTGAGCACCGACAGTAGCGCGTACGAGCCCGCCAGCGAGAGCACTCCACCCCAGCCGACATCCACGATGCCGGTCGTGTCGAGCGCTGCGCTACCGAGGATGCCTTGAGCGAGCGAGGATATCGCACGGTCTGCGGTATCCACCCAGAACGCCTTGGACGCGAATTTCGATGATTTCATGATGTGCCTACTTCCAGAGGTTGAGGTTGAGGGACTTCTGTAGCGCCTTGATAGTGCGCGGACCAAGAACGCCATCCACCTTGAGTGGACCGTCCTTGAGGACAAACTTCGCGGCAGCACCGCTCGTGCGTGCGTGCCACACGTTGAGCAGCTTTTGGAGCGCCATGACCGTGCGCTTATCCAGACGAGCGGTCAGGTCGAGTGGGCGCTTGAGCTTGAAGCCGCCCTTCCCGTTCTTGCCATTGAGTCGGTACTGCAAACGGGTGCAGGACTTGGCGGCAAAATCACCGTCCGGATCGAGGACACCTAACTGGATCTGCCACTGAGTGCAGGTTGGCTTGTCCAGTGTGCCGTTGACCTTGAGCTTGCTGGTCTTCATCCGGTCAGCAGATGAGTTGTACACCCAATGCCAGGGCTCGTTGACGCTGCGGCCCTCGGTGTTGGTCCAGCCGTAGGCAGGTCCATGCTGTGCAAGCCACGTGTACTGAGCGGAAGTGAAACTACCGAAACCAATCGTGGTGTTGACATCGATCGCCAGGCCAAGGCCGTGGTTGGAATAGCCCGGTTGCGCTGCCACGGCGACGCCGAGTTTCTTGTGCCAGGTCTTACCGTTCCAAGTCTTGATGCCGCCGTTGGCGTAGGTGTTGCCGGAACGTGGAGTGAAGTCGTAGCGGGCGAGGAAGATCGATTCTTGCTGGGCGTAGGTACGGTAGCCCTGGGTGAGACGTAGTTCGTACCCGAATTCGCGTGTGAACGCGGCGTTGAGGCGCTCATAAGAGTTGCGTGCGGCTTTACGCAGGGTGTGACCGTTTGAGGTCTTAGACAAGAGCGACTGGATGAGTCGCCCGTTGAGGATAGACATGGCGTGCCTTTCTGTGTCAGGGCATGAAAAAACCCGTCACTACCTAGTGACGGGTTATTTGAGGATGAAGGTTATGAGGATCGGTATTGCGGCGCCGATCACGGCCCACACGATTTTGGGGAGCCATGCGTTCGCGTCGTTCTCAGCATCGATCTCATCGACCTTGGCAGCGAGTTTCTCGTAGTCATCGCGGGGCACGTGATCGCGTTCGAGGGACCTTAAACGGATTTCGTGGTCTTTGACGTTGCGCTCCACCCAGTCAATGTGTGGTGAGAGCTTGGCGTTGAGTTCAGCGATCTGCACGGTGAGGTCCACTGCCCATTTTGGAAGGAGGTTGTCATCGCTCATATCGCCTCCTTTCATGTTTGTGCAGGTAGGAAGGTTTGCCGAGAATGCATATTATGTACGACTCAACGGAGCCTGGAGAATGGCGTTTTCCGCTAAGTCATCAGCCCTAACAATCGTGGCGGGTACGGGCTACTACACACCTACCGCCTACCTAGAAGGCCAGTTCGTGAGCCTGGACGGAGCAGTTGGAATGGCGGGCACCGTGGCCATCGCTGCTAATGCGTGGACACCAATCGCGACACTAGACACTGATATGCGTCCCGCGAAATACCAGTACTATCCAGGGAACGTCGCCGGGGCATCTAACCAGGCAGGATCTGGCATTCGCGTAAGCACCAATGGAGTAATTGAAGTGTTCTTCATCAACGCCACCAGTTCATATATGCCGTTGAGCGGCATCCGATTCAAACGTGCATGAGGCTTACGACAACGAGTAGTCAAGCGGGAAAAACCATGCCTGGGACTTGTCAACCGTCACGCCAGGAATACCGTGGGTGACGGTCACATTCCCTGTGCTGAGGTTGGCATCAGCACGCGCGAACGCCGTTTTTACACCTGTCTGGACAATTGCAAACTGCTGGGTGACCCCAGAGCCATTGCGCCATCCCTCGGGCATGGAGAACGCGATTGAGTCCGTGAAATTACCGGCAGCGTTGGGAACGATGTCATCCCCGGTACGCTCACACACGACCACACCATGGACACGATTTCCTTCACGCTTCAGCCGGTAAGAACTGATGCTCCACCCTGTCTGAGCAGCAATAGCAATCCCAGAGGTTAGCCATCCGGTGTCTGAGTATGCGATTCTCCAGGCTCCGTTGAGTCGTACATAATATGCATTCTCGGATTCGACGTAGCAGACCTCACCATCATTAGGCGATGGATTAGCTGCGTTGCGTGCCGCGAGCGTCGCATAACGCTGGACGACGGTCTTCTCGATCTCGTTAACCAGGGTCATCAAATCTTCGGGAATGTCGTTAGCCTCATCAGGCTCTGGGATAGGGAAACCTTGCAGGTCAGTTTGTGCCATGGTCGGTGGCCTCTCTGGGTGGTTCTGGATAGTCCACGCCGGTCGCGTAGACAGCGGTTTCGGTCAAGGTCAGAGCCTTTACCGTTTCGGGGTTGTAGCCGAGTTCCTCGCAGATTCGGGCAAAGGAAAAGCCCACCGGAATATCAGGTGGGCTTTCGCTCGATTCATCTGGTGTCTCTTCGGGTAGAGAATCGGGGTCTTCGCTGGTTGTCATGGGTCCTCCTTAGATTGGTACAGAGTAGGTGAGGGTGGCTTGGATGCTGCTGACGTGGGCGAGAGCGTACGCGTACCAGGGTGAAAGCAGGACGCCTTTTGCGGTGCCAGCGGCCAAGCCGAGTGCGATGTCGGAGTTGATTGGGACTTGGTAGTAGCGTGGCTGGGCATCGATATACATGTCGGCGCTGTCGTCCGCCCACGAGGAGGGCGGACCACTAGGCAGCGACGTGTAACTGTGTGCACCGATGTCGAGGCCGGTGAAGGGCTCCCAATTCAAACTGAGCGACGCAGAGATAGTGAGATAGCCTGACTCGATGGTTGCTCCGGAGGGGATGTCGCTGACGCGTGGAATCTCCACGGCAGTGTAGAAGTGCTTGTACATGGACGGCATGCCTGGCACGTCGGTCCATAACCCCACGCGAGATTGCCCGGTAGACGCTATTTGAGTCCACGAGTAGATCGAGTCACGCTCTATCGCTTCGCATTCCCACATGCGGCCAGCGTTCACGGTGGCTTCGCCGTAAGCACGAGGACGCTCACGTAGATCCAGGGAGTTGCGTCCTAGTACCCACCAGCCGGACCCAATGGCGATCAGGCCGACAAAGTCATCGACTTGTGGCGTGTAGGTGTCGAACCAACGAATTCCGTGCAGCAGGATCGGTTCGTTCGGATTGCCGGGATTAATATCCACGGTCAGGGATTTCGCGCCCGTATCAATGGCAGTGACCACGCCGAGCAGAGACAGTGCGGCTTGTTTCCCGGCGACTGTGCCGATCGCTTGGACCAGATCAGACATTGGCTCTCACATCCCTGGTACGTAGAGTAAATGCCCCACCGGCACGCAGAGGGATGCTCAGCGAGTCGATGATGTGTTGGCGTGCGTTGGCTGCCGCGGGCGTGAGATCGGGGACGACGAGCACGGTGTCTCCTGCTTCAAGTGCTGGGTTGGGGATGGTGGACAAGTCCATGCCAGCGGAGATGCCGACGCGTTTAGCAAGTTCGGTCTGCCCTACGGCGCGAGCTTGCGCGAGGGTCGTAATCGTGGGGTTGTCGATGTACTCGGTGATCTTCCCGTAGGCGCCCGCGTCTGGATCACCCCAGCGTGTCAGCGATGTCGGATCGGTGTCGTACACGGCATCCCATAGTGGGATGTAGTCGCTCGACGGGGAGCCGCTTTGCACGACTATCGCGTTAGTGACTCCTTCACGCGATTGGGAAGAGGCTCCATCGGTGAGGGTGCCTCCTGGACCGGCTTTGATCGTCCACACTGGCGAGGAAGTCAGAGACGGTGCGTCTGTGATGATGAAGCGGCCCTCGCCGTCGCAGTAGACGACGCAGGAGATGGCCTGCGCGATTTTCTCGATAGCTCCCCACCGGTCGCGGTCTTCCACGAACGCTGGAACGCGAGCGTTCTTTCTCGTTTCGACGCTGATTTCAGCCTGTGGCAGAGTCTCTCGAACAAGCGTGCTGATGAGCGCGATAGCCGAAGGCCCTTGAATGGTGCGCGGGTACAGGAACGTATCATCGACCACGAACGCTTCTCGAGAAGCGCCAGTGATCGTCACCTCTGCGCCTGTCGCGCTCACATCGGGTACTTCATCGACGCGGAACACACCAAGCGGCACCCACTCAATCGTTTTGTCCGGAAACACCAGCCCTTGCCTCACATGCACCTGGTGACCGCTCGTGCCGACCAAGTCACGCAGATCATGGTCGGTGTAGTCGGCACCCTGCACAATGGGCGGCAGCGTCAGAGTGAGTTTGCGCCTAACCGGAGACGCGAAATCCACGGTGACCGTTCCATCGGTAAACGGAAGGTTCGCGTGGACTGGCTGGCCACCCTTAGTAACTCGTATCTGTGTGGTCACCGAGTGCGGTGTAGGGATCGTTTCGAGATACTGCGTTGAGACTGGATACATGGAGTTAGAGTCCTTGCGCTAGCTCGAAGTACGTCAGACCAGTGGCTTTCAAGTCCGCGTACGTGGGATAGCGGGCCTTGAGCAGTGCGTAGCTGACACCAGCGACACCCGCGGAGTCTCCAGACGGACGAGTGGTCGCGGCCACCTCGATAGACCAGATGGCACCCTCCACGCCGTCAGCTTGAGCGAACAAAGCCCGTGAGACTTGCTTGACGAAGTACCAGCCGGCATCGAACGGCGCGATCTTCGAGACGTGCTGGAGGAGCACGATGCGGCCTTTACGGAACGTGTTGGCAATCGCCGCGTCCTTGTCCGTGGTCAACACTTGGAGTGTGAGGCCGAACTCGGTTGCGTCGCGACCACCTTCCACGCCGACGCCCACGCCCTGTCCACCGGCAACCTGATAGATACCTCCCTGCGTCGCAGAGATAACGTCAGAGATGGTTTTCTGGTTGGCGTGGCTGGTCGCATTCGGATCGCCTGCGAGCTTGAGCCAGATTCCAGGCTCCGCGCCCGTCGTGGGAACGCTCAGCGTTATCGTCTTCACGAGCACGTCGGAAGGAGAGTAGCCGCGTATCGTGTACGAGACCACGGAATCCAAAGGTGCTTCGTTATCGGAGATGACGAGGAAGCCACCCACCGCACGCTTATCACCGCCACGGATCCGTACGGGCGCTCGGCCTTCACTACGGTGGATAGTGATCCGTGAGACCTCCGAGGGCCATGCGGTGCCGAGGATCGTGAATCGCACGGACGCCCATCGTGTGTCGAAATCTGCGGTGACGATGCCGTCTGGGTCTGTCACAGCCATCTGTCAGTACCCCTTCCTGGCCGTGTTCACGGCCACTTTGATTTGCTTGTCTGCCACAGACCGCATTTCGGCCTTCATGTACTCGCCAGTGAACGGGTTTTGCACGTAAATATCAGGCACGTTCACGCTTACGTGTGGGGCGGGTGCGGCCACAGCTTGAGGTTGAACATGCGGTGTGGTGAGGACTGGGTGACGGCTGACCTGTCCACCGTCCTTGAATTGAGGCAGGTCGTTCAGGAGTGCTTGGCGGCGTAGTTGCGCCACGTTTCCATGTCCGCCCGCGGCCTGGACCTCAGCGGCAGTCCACACGTGCTCACCGTTGGAGAGCATCGCAGGTATCTCATCAGACGTGCCCGTACCAGGGCCTTCGATAGGTCCGCCCTTGGCTTTCGCGACGATCTTGCCGTTCTTGTCCTTCTTGAGTCCAAGTGCTGACAAGATTGCGTTATCGGCGCTGGTCGCGAGTTTCTCGATGGTGTCATACACCTTGTCCAGGGCCTTCTCAATGCCCGCGACCTGTGCTTCGGCGGCAGTTACTCCACCGGCATAGAACGTGCCGTTGACGGTGGTGTTTTTTGTCGCTGATGCTCCTGCTTTGGTTGTCCAGTAATCGATCGACTCGTAGGCGCCGTTGAGTTTCTTCGCTGTGGCGGGATCTGCGAGTAGTGCGTCCGCTAGCAGGGTGCCGCCTTCGAGTCCCTCGTTCGCTATCTCGGCAAGGATGACGCCAGAGATACCCAGGGCAGCGAGACGGTCAAGTTTCCCCGTGAACGTTTTGAAGGCGGTGGCTTTCGCTTGTGCGTTCGCGAGGATGTCTTTTGCGGTGACCGATGCTTTAGTGCCCGGAGTAGTGACCTTCTCATGCCATATTCCGCCGACACTGTTGGTCCGCTGAACAAGCTTTTCGGTTTCTTCCGTGGCGGCTTTGATCGAGTCTGAAAGCCTGAACTCCCCGCCGAGTACTGACTTGACACCTGCCTGGATGCTTGCGAGATCGGAGAGATCCGTCTTCGCCTGAGCAAGTTCACCCTCAAGTTTCTCTGCCTGCCCGTAGGCCTTGGTGACAGCCTTCTCAATCTCCCACGCCTTGTCAGCAAGGTTCTTGCGCTGCTTCTTGGACAAGTCAGTGTTCTTCGACATGTCACGCAGATCATCAGTGACCCCCAGCGCACCAGACAGCCCGGACGTGAACTGGTCTTGGGTTTCACCGCGGCGAGACGAAATGACCGTGTCAGTACGCAGATCCTTAAGACGATCCACGCGGTCTGATGCGTTATCACGGGTCTCACGCAGATCCTTGAGGCGGTCTTCACGTGCCTTACGCAGATCCGCTAGCTCTTTCTCAGCATCCTTGAGCGCTTTCTTCTGCGCATTCAGTTCCTTGCGGGCATCCTTTACCGCGTCTTGTGCATCACGAGCGGCTTTCTTCGCAGCGGCTTTGGCTGCCGGATCCTTCGAGGATGTATCCGCACTGCGACGCTGTGCACGTGTGGATTCGTTTTGAGCAGATTCCAGTGCCTTTTCTGCCGATTTAACGTTCTTACGAGCAGTACGAACGACTGTTTTCTGTTTCTCGATGTCCTCGAGGTTTTTCTTTTCCGCAACCACAGCGGCTTGTGCATTTTGCTGCTGGGTGACAGCCCAACCGACACGTCCACCCGCCGCGAAGGCGGGTAGGTCACCTGACAATGCGGCGCGGCGCCACCGTTCGACGCCCATGTGTCCGCCCATAGCCTGGACTTCACGAGCGGTTACAACATGCTCGCCGTTAGACAGCAAGGCTGGAATATCATCCGAGGTGCCTGTGCCAGGACCGTGGATAGCACCGCCCGTAGCGCGAGCAAGCGCATGGTTGCCCGCGACACCGGCAGCATTGATCGGAATGCTAAGCGCGGTCTGGACCTTGGCACGGAAGTTCGCTAGTGCTCGGTCGGCAGCATCTGTGCTTGCGTTGATTTTGACGGTGCCGATACTGGAATCAATGGTTGAGATGGTGTCAGCCGCTGCTTGGAGTGCAGCGTCAGAATTACCAGCGACGGTCAGCGTTCCAGTTTTTTGGTCAATCTCCAGCGCCGTCGCGTTGGCGGTATTGATTGCAAGCGTGCCATCCGCGCTGATCTGCCAATCAGTGAGGGCTTGCCCAGCATTTTTGATAATGTCCTGGAGCGTTCGACTGGCCTCTGCTGCTGGCCCAATATCAAGTTGGAACTCTGGTGGGCGCGCGTTGTTGATCTCCTGTGCAAACTCGTCGGCCGCAGCTCCCGCACGTTGTTTCGACAGCGCGACAAGTTTCTGCAGTTCGTCATCTGACGCATCAACAAGAGCTTGGACAGCCGCTGCCGATTGAGGACCAGCCTCCATAAGCTCATCAACGAGTGCCGCACCTGCGGCCTGCATGCTCTCAGGGAGTTTCTTCGTGATGCGCTCTTGAACAGTTACAAGGTTGGTTCCCCAGTTTTCATATGCGGCGATCTGTTGCTCGAGCTGCTTGATCCACTCTTTCGCTGAGACGGTGACGCCGTCGTAGAAGTCTTCCCACGAATCCTTGGTATCCTTCGACGCGGCGGCGGCAGACTCAGCCTGTTCCTTGTTCGCTTCGACAACTTCATCGAATGCGCTCAGCAGGTTGACGTTCGATGCGGCGATTTCGTGGATACTCTCGATCCACTTCTGCGCAGCTTCACTAACAGTTGCTGCTGCTTGCTCTTGAATTTCTGCTGCACGAGCCGTAGCGGTGGCCTGCTCATCGGTAGCCTCAGTGCCTTCGCCTATGGCACGGTTAGCTGCTTCCTGCTGCTCGCGACCTTTGCCCAACGCGGCTTGACGGTCCTCAATAGCCTCAAGGAGATGGACCTCAGCGCGGCGCGCTTGAACGAGGTTTTCTTCACCTGAGTAGATACCGCTCTTTTCGAACTCTTGGCGGTACGCCTCTGCTTGACGCTTAACTTCCTCGAAAGCTGCTGCATTGCCCATAGCCGCGTCAGTGACGAGGTCGAGGGCGATACCCATCTTCTCTGCTTCGTCAAAAGCAGAACGCCCGCGGCGGGTGTGGAAGAAGCCGCGTTCTTCCTGGAGCTGTTGGATAGCTACTTCGCGAGTGTAGTTAGTGACTGCACCAGTGACTTTGTCTATTGACTGAGCGAAGGCTTCCGCTTCTGCTTTTGCTTCTTGTTGGCGTTGAGCCCAGACAATCACACCCATTGCTGCGACGGATAGTGCCGCAGTAGCGAGGCTGATTGTGAGCGTTGCCGCCTGCGCTGAAATCTTCATCGCCACGAGTGCGTCTTTAGTAGCGCGAACAGACGTAGTTGCTTTGCCAAACCCAGAGATCATCAAGCCAGTCACGCCGGCTGAACCAGCAAGAAGTGTGCCGATGGTTTGCACTGGTGCTGGGATTTGGCCCAGCATGTCCACAAGCCCTGTCGCGGCCTGCGTCGCGAACCGTAGACCATCGGCGGCGTCCTCACCCATACCGATGAGGAGGTCTTCGAAACTGCCGCCGAGGCGTTCGAGGTCGCCGGCAAGGTTGTCGGTCATCGTTGACGCGGTCTTTGCGGCATAACCGGAATCATTAACGGCGTTGATCCAGTTTTGGATGCCGTCTGCACCGTTGTCGTACAGGACGTTCGCGGCACGTACCGCATCTGACCCGAACATCACGGCCATGGCGGCGTTGCGTGCTTCTGGTGACAGGTCGCGCATGGACTCTTGCAGTTGGCCTGCGAAGTTCGCTAGTCCAACAAACTGGCCTTGTGAGTCGAACGCTGAAATACCGAGCGCATCGAACTGCGCTTTCGATTCCTTCGAGATCGGTGTCAGGCGTTGCAGCATCGTCTTAAAGGACGTGCCCGCGTCTGATCCGAGTAGACCAGCATTCGCGAAAGCACTGAGGCCACCAACGGCTTCTTCAATCGACAGGCCGTACTGTGAGGCGACCAAACCACCCTGGTTGAGGGCTTGACCGAGGTCCTCAACACCACCCATGGCTTTACCGGCACCAGCAGCCAGGAGGTCCGCCACGTGTGGGA
Source organism: Populibacterium corticicola (assembly GCF_042683685.1). Taxonomy (NCBI): domain Bacteria; kingdom Bacillati; phylum Actinomycetota; class Actinomycetes; order Micrococcales; family Jonesiaceae; genus Populibacterium; species Populibacterium corticicola. The sequence goes on from NZ_JBHUOP010000001.1 coordinate 438,210, forward strand.
CTTGCTCACCGGACAATTTGAACTGCGTCATCGCGACCGACGCGATACCAGCAGCATCCGCGACACCCAGTTCACCAGCAGCAGCGAGGTCTAGTGATCCTGCGAGAGCACCAGAAAGAACATCAGACGCGGACACGCCAGCTTTGGAGAGTTCCTCGATAGCGCCCGCTGCTTCTGTCGCCGAGAATGCGGTGTCGGCGCCTGCTTCACGAGCGGCAGCACGCAACTGGTCAATGTTGTTGCGGGCGTCCTCACCGGTGGACTTCACCTTCGACATGCCCTTGTCGAAGTTCGCAGACACCGCGACAGCAGCCGTCGCGGCAGCTGTGAGCGCGAGACCGAACTTCCCCGCATTGTTCGTCAGGAGCGAGAACTCGGCCTCGTGCTTGCCGATGTGTTCCAACGCTTTAGACAGTTTGCCCGTGGACTCGGTGGACTTGTCGGTCGATTTTGCCAGCGCCTCAGTGGCTGCTTTGGCTTTCTCGTGCGCTTGGGTGGCGGCAATCTGCGCGGATTTGACCCGCAGGGATGCAGCCTGTTCGGCGTTCTTCGCTTGAGTGAGGTTCTGCTCAGCCTTCGTGATCTGCTCGGCGCTGGCCTTACCTGATGCACGCATGGACGCGAGAGTTTGTTCTGCTTTCGCGGTACGTGCAGCCGCTGTTTCCAGACGGTTTTGGGCTTGAGCGAGAGCAACCTCCGCTTTCTCCGTTTTGAGAGCAGACGCTTGGACCTTGTCCATCTCGGAGCGGACCTGGGACAGCGCTTTGGCACTGTCTCCGGTGTCAACGGAGAGGTACGCGACGAGTTTGCCAACGGTAAGAGCCACGACGCACCTGGCCTTCCTTGCATACTAGGGGTCGGCCAGGTGGGCCGTGTGGAGTGTTATTTACTTGTGGGTGGCGAGCCGGTGGACTCGCGAGGACTCAATGTGCAGCAGGCCTAAGACGAGGTCTCGGATGGCTGGCCAGTCGAGGGCTGTTGTGCTCCAGTGGACGCCGTAGTACTGGGCGAGGTCTTGGATGACGTACGGCCAGTTTTCGATTGCTTGACGCCACGTGAACCCGCTGCGTTCTTGCTTGTTGGGGGCTTGTGGTCGGATGTCGCGGGGCGGGACCCGGTACCGGGAGTAGATGCCGTTTTCGTCAGGTTCGCCAATGCCGTAGTCTGCCCAGTCTTCAGGGGCAGTAAGGCTTTTGGGACCTCACCATCCGCCACAACTGCGTACAGGGTTTCGAAGGCGGCATCGGCGGATTCTTCGCCCATCGTCCAGTAGTACATGGCGTAGATTGCGGCCTGGTCGATGTGTGCCTCTGGAACACCGTCAGCGAGCATTTGGGCGTGAACCTCGCCGCCAAGCGAGATGGTGGCGAGGTTGGTGTCGGTGTTCTCTTGGACGCGGGCGATGTCCTCTTCTGAGCTGTCTGCGCCACGGGCAGCGTTGATACCGAGAGCGATGAAGGACGCGAGGATGAGCCCGTTTTCCTTCGTGGGTGGTGGCACGAGGTAGGTTTTCCCGCCGAGCGGGATTTCGAGGTCTTTGACGAGGTACTGCTTGAGGTCTTTGAACGCCATGATCGTGGCCTTTCGTGTGCGAGGTGTGAGTGTGAATCCAATGGGAGGGGTAGGGCACCCACGGTGGGCGCCCTACCCGGTGAGAGGTGGTTACAGGGTGCGGGTGTAGTCGAACGGCTGTGATGGGCCGGTCGCGTTCGTGACGATGATCGGCACATCGCCAGGGTCACCTTCAGGCAGGATGATGACCAGGACGTTGTCACCAACAGTCAGGTACTGCTCAACAGGATCTCCATCCACGGTGACCGCGGTGACGCCGGTGAAACCGGAACCAGTGATCTTGACTTGGTCACCCTCACCAGCACCAGATGGGGTGGCAGAGGTGATGATCGGTGCAGCTGCTGGCGTGCCACCGCCAGAGAGCACAGGGTTCTCGATGACCTGGATCGGTCCCTTCGAAGTGAGAGTGATTGACCAGCCCGCGATTTCCTGGTTACCGGTGGTCTGGCGTGCCACATCGACGGAGAACACGCCCTGGAAGGCGTAATCTGCGCCGTTCGAGTCGTAGTAGCGCACCTCCACGAGGGCAGCGTTACCGCGAGTTCCAGGCTTCGCCGCGTCCAAGATTGCTTGGACTTCTGGCAGGAACGTGCCATCCGGGTTGCGTTGCGCCTGGATGGTGAACGCGACCGAGCCGGTTTCACCGATCTTGGCTTGGTTTTGTGCGCCCTCGTCGTCGTAGGTTTGAGCATCAGCCATAACGGCAGCGTGCGCTGGTGCGATTGCGGAGGTGAAACGGATCTGCTGCCAGATTTCAGGGCGTACGCCTGCTCCGGCAAGGTTGATGTCGATGTCGAGCTCGTAAGACAGCCCGAGGTCAGTGGTTACGGTCATGATTGTCATGCCCTTTCATGGGTGGATGGGTTTCACCGGCCTCGAGCGTGGGCTGGTGAGAGTGTGTTCTTGCCTCGCGTCTAGCGGGGAAGGATGAGTTGGAAATTCAAGGAGATTTCCGGGCGGTCGCTCGCATCGAAGCCCAATGGAAGGTAGGAGATGCGATGACATTTGGTAATGGTGATGCCAGACCAGGTCAGATGATCGCCTTCAAGTGCGGCGGTGAGGCGTTCGGCGAGGGTATCCACGCTGTCTGGTCTGCCTTTAGCGGTACGTACACGCACTTGCAGGTTGATGATTTCGTGCGTGAGCGCAGGACTCGGATTCGTGTCGCGACCATAGAGTGTGAGCACGATGGCATTGTCCGGTGCGGTGGGCATCTTCTTAAGGACGATGCCGGTCTCGGTCTTTACGTATGCGCCGTCAGGCTTCCACACACCTGCTCCAGCGGCATCGAGGACGAACGCAACGGCTTCATAGATGTCGGTGGCCGGAATCATGACAGTGCCTTGCTGATCGTGTCACCGATGATCTGGACGGCTTTCTCGGCGTTCTGCTGGAGTGGCTGCTCGAGGTACTTCGCTTGTTGTCCTGGGCGGTGTTGCCAGTCGAGTTCTTCGTGCTGGCGTGCTGCATAGACGGTGTCGTAGGAGACGGCCACGTCTAGGCCGTCTTGGCTGACTTGTCCGGAGCGTGCCAAAGTGGATTCCTCGCGTGGGACCACCTTGAGGGACTCTGCGAGGATGTGCTCACCAGCGGCATTCAGGCCCTGCTCGCCCGCTTTGATGAGGCCGGTTAACGCGCTGTCATCCCACTCAAACTGGACACTCATTTCTGTCTCCTATTCGAGGTAGAGCACATAATGCTCTGGTGCTGGACGATGATCGAGATGGTCCACACGGATGACCTTCGAGGTGCGCCCGGACGGCAGGGTAACAAGTGACTTCACTGGTAGTGGGGCGTGTTTCGGGCGGCAGTACACTTGCGCGGACGAGACGGCTTCCTCACCGGTCGCAGAGCGCACCAGTTGGGTTTTCTCGTCAACCTTCACCCACTGCAACGCTCGCTCAGGCTCGTAGATGTCCCCGTAGGCGCTCTCGCCGCCGTGTTCTTGGAAGAGCACCGTGTGTGGGGTGAGCAGGCGTGGTAGCTGGGTCATGATCCGGGCGCCTTCCCGATCAGGCCAGCGTTGAACAAGATCAGTACGGCTTCGGGTGCGTACCGGTCGAGTTCTGCGGACTGGTTGTTTGCGGAGCCGACACCGCCACCAGATGCCCGGAAACTACCGAGGCCAAGCGAATTGAAGCGTCCAGACGCTCCAGACACATCACCGGTATCGAGAAACCAGGCTGCTTGGGCGCACGCGGCATCATTGAACGCGGCTTTGATGAAAGGATCTGTGGGGTATCCGTCGCTGTCGGTGGCATAGCAGGCGGTTTTAGTGAGGTCCTCGAGCAAGGGCGTGGCCCGCATGATCAGCATGGCCGCTTCACCGTCTGTAACGCCTGCGTTCCAGGGTGGCCCGTTGAGGTCGTTGGCTGTGGCGTAAGCGCGCATAGTGTCTCCAAGTCGCAGGGGTGTGGGTGAGGGCGCAGGTCGCGTTCATGGCAGCCGGAGGAGTCCCGCCAAAGTGTGTTTTGCCCAGCCGAACGGCCTTCCAACGGGAATGTGGACCTCGCGTGGCGGCGTTGGTTGACGCCCTCACCCAAAGAATCAGGTAGTGGTCCTCACCCCACAGGTGTGTGGTCACTGTGGGGTGAGGCTGCACTTACTCAGGCAAACTCTCACCTGTGGTGTCAGGCGACTCCTCGTCCGAAGCGCCAACACGATCCTGAACCAGAGCAATCAACTCGTCCTTGTTCAGGCCCTTGATGTCTTCCTCACTCAGACCAGAAGCCAGCGCGTACGCTGTCCACTCTTTCTTGGAAGACGATTTGGTCGGGACCGGCAAAGTGTCAGGCTCTGCCTTCTTGTGGTGCCGACGCATCAACATGCCCACAGGTCACGCCTCGATGGTGACGACAAGGACACCCTTGTCGTTGAGGCGCTTGACCGCGTAGTGCATGTTCGTGGTGACCACGGTCGTACGAGCGAGGATGTCGCGGTCCTGCTCAACGATGGGGCGGCGCTTGTGGAGCAGACCCAAGGCACGCTTCTTCAAGATCAAGGACTTGCCCAGCGCGAGACGGTTCGTCACGTACACAGGCAGGCCAGCAACCTCACCAATGAATCCGCGCCGCACAACAGTGCCTGCGCCACCAGAAGCAAGTTCGGATGCGCGGATGAACGTGTCATCCTTCATGATCTGAGAACGCTGTTCAGCTCGGATGTACAAGCCGGAGAACTCCGATGGTTCGAAGTCGTCACCGAACTTCTCGATGCCGTCCACAAGTCCATCCCAGGTGATCTTGCCGCCTGTGATGGTGTGTTCGAATGGCTTGGAGTCCTGGGCGGCACCGCCGTCTGCACGAGTGATGCCACCTGCAACGGTGGTGACAGCCGCGTTGATGAGGTCCTTATCGACCTTTCGTGCTGAGAGGATACCGAACTGGGTGATCGCTTCGTCCTGAGCGTTTCCAAAACCGACAAGCTTTGCCTTGTCGCTGATTTCTACACCCTTTGCAGCTTCCTTGATGGTCGCCTCGGATGAGCTCTGTGTGAGCTTTTCTGGAACGATGGCGTCAGTTTCCGCGATGTCTTCCATCTCGGAGAGCGCCATCCACTTCGGGAAGGTGACGGTTTCACCGGGTTCGCCAACGAGTTCGTCGTTTGCGACGACAGCATCGGAAGAGCCGATGATTGCTTTGTCTTCGAAAGACGCGTGTGCAACGTCTTCCCATACTTCTGGGGCGTAGAGGTCGGCCCGCAGGGTTGTTGCCATGAGGTTGCCCTTTCTATCTGCCGGTTATCGTCCGGCTAGTTGGCGGTAGAGGGTTGGATTTGAGGTGAACAGTGTGTTCTTCTCTGTGGGTGTCATGGCCTTGAATTGCTCGGCCGTGACGGTGCCTTCTCCGGTCCCGCCGGTCAGGTCGCCACCACTCTTTCCCGCCGCCTGGGCGGTCTTGAGTCGTGGATTGTCTGTGATCGCCTTCTCGACAGCAGCCTTCAAAGCTGCGGTGTCGTCTGGCTTGATGTCCTTGATGGAGTCAAGGAAGGTACGTGAGTCCAGGAGTGCGTTCACGTCCGCGCCGGGAACCTGTCCGGCTGTGCGGTAGACGGCGAGTTCACGCTGCGTCGCGGTCGCTTCACTGGTCTTTTCCGCAAGCTGTGCAGTCAGCTCTTCAGGAGTGGGCGTGGTGTCGCCGTCCTTGACGAGACCCAACGCCTTGCCAAGTTCTTGGATGAGACCGTTCTTCGCTTCAGTAGCGGCGTTCTGCTTCGCGGTGGTGCGGTCTTTGGCGTTCTCGGCGCGGAGACGTTCAATCTCGGCTTTTGCCTTCGCGGGATCGTCCCACAGATCCTTGCTTTCCTGCTTGGCCTGCTGTGCGGCGACAGTCGCTGGAGACGGCGCAGGCGGCGTTGGCTGTTGTACTTCTGTGCCAGTACCGCCAGCAGGTGGTGTGGTGGTGCCGTCTGCGGCTGGCGCGGCGCCGTTGAAGCGGATGCGAGACCAGCGTGGGTGCTCGTAGCCGGGAGTGATCGTGGTCGTGTGTGGTTGTGCGAGGTGCATGATTCAGCCTCCTGGGCGTTATCGGGTGATGGGTATCAAAAAGACCCACTGCGTTTGAATGTCAGTGGGTCGTGGTTGGGTGTGTTTATGCAGGCCGCAAAGAGGACCTGTACGAAGGTGGAGGTGAGAGATGGATGCCACGGCATGGGTGGCAGTAGTTGCTGCGTCGATATCGCTAGGTGGGCTAATCCCGGCTTTCCTGCAAGTCAAATCAATGAAGCAGCAAACCAAGATTCAACGAGAACAGACAAGACTTCAAGCAGAGATACAGAAAGACGCTCAGCGCCCGTTTGTCTGGGTGGATTTCCGTGTCAACCCGCAAAATGGGCAGGCAGTTCAGTTAGTTCTCAAGAACGAGGGTCCAACGATTGCTGAGAACATCCGCGTAGAGTGTGAGCCTCAAATGAGACGAACAAAACGAGCCTCTCAGCATGACGGCACAGACGAAATACCCTTGTTCTCCAGTGGTGTAACTTCGATGCCACCGGGCCGAGAGATGAGGTGGTTTGTAGGTGTCGGATCAGAGTTGTATGCCGAGGGAAAACTGGCACAACATAAGATAAAGATCTCCTATGATGGACCTTTCGGGCCTGAAAAACCGGTGGAATACAACCTCAGTTCGCTGGACTTTAAAGAGGCCGTCTTCGCGAAAGAAGGATCACTCGCTGACGTGGAAAGAGCGGTTAAAGGTCTCAGGGAAAACAATTCTCCGCTCAACCGGATTGCAACAGCCTTGGAAAAAACGATCAAGGAGCGAAACTAGTGCGCTTTGCTGCTCTTTTCGCGGTAACTATTGCAGCTTCGACTCCAAGTACGCTGCACAGCGTTTCCGGAGGTCTTGTTCTCTGGTGCGCCGACGACTTACGGCGTAGACTGGTGAGCAGATGGGACCTAATCCTGGATCAGCCTTGAAATAACAGGCCGGTAGAACATCCGGGCCGAGGGTCCCATCGTTGCGTCACCGGAGCGTAATCTGCTCGAGTTTCGTGCCGTCTTCGGAAAGCACCCACAGGCTCTTGATCTGAGCGGTTTCCACGAGGCGGTTGTAGTCAGCCAACTGGCCACGGACCTTGTCCGGTAGCGTTTCATCGCCAATGTCGATGATGAAGTTCTCTTTCACCACTGAGTGCTTTTGCGCTTTGAGTACTGCCGTTCGGATGTTGTTCTTCACTGACTGGTATTTGGGCTTAGTGCCTTTGAGTTCCATGACCAAGGCTTCGTGTGAATCCCAAATGAAGTCGTTGGATGATGCAAACCCGCCAGTTGTTGCGGGTGGTCGTGGAATCCATGTCAGACGCTCTCCACGAGCCTGCATACGTTCCACAAACCGGACCTCGTGGGGTTCGAGTACTTCGCCGTGGAAGTCCACGCTCGTGATGGCCTGCTGGCGTTTCTTCCACGCTTCACGATCGGTGTAGGGCGGCACCACGGCGCGAGGCCGTTCAGGTGTGATCGCGAGTTGTTCGCGGGCGTACTGACGTTTGAGGACCGGGTTGTCTGCGATATGTGCACGAACTGCGGCTTGTCTGTCCATGACTGCCCTATGTGCGGCACGCTTGGCTGCGGGAGTCAGCGCGAGGGCTTCCTCACGCTTCGCATCCCGCACAGCCCGCTCTAAGCGCCGCTGCTTCTGCTCCGCGATATATCCGGCAGGGTCCGCATGTTCGGTTGGCAGGTCTGTGTGGCCGTGCTGGTAGGCAGCCAGTACACACCGGCAGTTTGGGCCGAACAGGTGCCCGGATGAACGCGCCTCAGCCAACGACGCCGCAACGGGTATCTCATCCGTGGAAGGTGTGTCACCGGACAGGGACAGTATCTTCCCGATCCACATGTCACAGCTAGGGCAGGCTGTCGGCCCGGGGATGACGTAGACCAGGTCGTAGCCGCCTGCCTGGAGGGTGTCTACGCGTCCGTTCAGGTAGGCGTTGCCTAGTCCTGAACGGGTTGCCATCTCTACGTAGGAGTCGAGCCGCCAGTTGCGTCCGCTTTTGTCGGTGAAACCAGTGACACCCTGTCCTAGAAGGGTGTTGAGGATGTCTTGGGAGGTTTCACGGCGGGTCTGGACACTAAGGATCAGTTTGCCGAGGTGTGCGGATGCTGCTTGCCGGTAGGCGTCCACCGTGGAGCGGAGCACAACAGGGGAGAGTGCAACGGTTTTGCCGACGATGTCGTGAGCCAAGGCGGTGAGGGCTGCCGGCTGTGAGGGAATGAGCGGCACCGACGGGTTGATTGCTGCACCACCGGCAGTGTAGGCGTCCGTGACCGCTTGTCGTACTGCGACTGCGAGGTCGGCGTTCATCGCGTTCAACTCGCTAGTAATCTCACGCTGCAATATGCCCAGTTGTGCGAGCTTCTCGACCGCCCAATCCGTGCTCTCCTCAACAGGTGTCAGGCGTTGGGAAATCCGGCGGAAGATCGCGAGCTCAGCAGCCCGGATGATCGCAAGCACCTGTTCGATGAGGTCACGGTCAACGGCACTCATCGTTGTTATCCGCGATCAATGAAAGGATCTGCAAACGCGGCTTCCGCCTGGATGCGCTCGACTTCCTCATCGACCTTGGTTTTGTCCCAGTCAGGGTGCAGCATCCGAACCTTCAACTCCGTGGAGATCGCGTTCGCGTTGTGCAGGAGTTGCACGGTCTCGGCGAGTTCACGAATATCGACTTGAGGGTCTTCCGTGAACCGCACTTCCGGGCGCTTGCCGTCGTACTTGTTTGGCCCAAACACAACGTTATCGACCTCAAGAAGGGCTTGAATGAGGGGTGTGAGGGCAGCCTTCCAGTACCGGATCTTCTTGTCCCGCGTCCGCTTCGAGAGCTGCTGCTTGGACTTGACCTGCGTCGCGGTCTCTTGCCCGCGCTCACCAACGGTTTCGTCACCAAACGAGGCTGGCGAGATTCCGGCAGCGCGGAGGATGAGGCGTGTGATGTCGTGGATGGTTTGATTGTGTTCTTCGACGCGGATATCGAACTGGTTCAGGTCGAGTGGCTTGTCGCTGGCGTAGGAGCCTGCGCCTGGTGGGATTGCGGTGAACAGTTCTTGGTCGTCGTCGAAGGAAGCGCCTTGGCCCGGGCCGTTGTTCTCGAGGTAGTTCTGATCGACGAACACGCGGGCTTTGGCGAGACGGATATCGCGCATCCATGACGACCATGTCTCGTCGAGGGCGTCGAACAGGTCGTGAATGCCGTCGTAGTCGGAGCGTCCGAGTGGCGCGAGTTCAAGGATTTTGCGCCATCTGCGTTGCGGCAGCATGTTCGGTACATACGCTGCCGTGAGCAGGTCGGTTCCGGTTGCGATGCGTGAATCAGCATCCACGAGATCGACGGCCCACGCTGTGGCGTCGAAGTCAGCGAGAGGGCGCGGCTGCCCGAGTTCGGTGGCGGAGCCTTCGAACACTTCGTGGCGGATGAAACCAGGTGTGTGGGTTTCAAGGTGTCGCCAAACCTGTTGGCCTTCAGTTTTGATGACCGTCCAGAAGGTGACTTCACGCAGGCGACCGAACCGGAACCGCGGGATCGCACCATCGGCAGCGACAGCCGTCCAAAACGGATGCTCGGCCACGTCTTTGTCCCACACAATCCGCAAGTACACGCCACCGTGAGGGCTGGCATACTCGGCGGCTTCCAACAGGCCGGCATGGACCGCAGGGGAGTTGATGATCTCCTCCAGGCGCGCCTGTGCTGGGTGCTCGGTGTCCTCGCTCGTTTTAGGGAGCAGGATGCGCGGCGGCTCAGAGAACAGCAAGTCTGCGGATGCGGTGGCAATATCTGCGGCGAGTGGAATGTGTTTGCGGGTGCGCTGCTGACCGGCGGGCGTAGGCCGTCCCCAAAAGAAGCGTGCGACCGCACCGACAACGCCACCGGCATGCTGGGATGGGCGCACCCGGTGCGAAGCCCTGCTGCCTTGGTAGTAGGCTGCAAGCTTGTCAGGGTCTCCGACGTACCACAGGTCGTGTTCTTCGATGTTGGCGAGCATCTGGTCGAAGGGTTTGGGAGGCCAAACAGCCATGAGTCGTGCCTCCTTATGTGGTTATGCGGCGAGTGCGAGTTGTGAGCGCCAGTAGCGTTCAGACGTGGTGATGGCGTAGCGAAGCCCGTCGAGCCCATGATCTGCGACCTTGATGGGCTTGTCCTCGCCCTTCTCGGTGGCTTTGGGGTCCCAGGCATAGCCCGGAATCTCATCGATGAGGTGTTCGCATGAGGACGAGATGATGAGACGGCCTGTAGACAGGAGTGATGCGATGGTGCGGATGCCGTAGCCGACTGTGTTGTCGGCGTTGGTGATGCCTCGGACTTTGTCGTGGATGAGTTGTGTCCGGAAACTGGCTGCGGCTGGGTCGAGGAAGATCCAGCGTGGCTCCAGGTGGGTTGTGGCTCGTAGCTCTTGGAGCCAGTCACGTAGGCCCTTGGAGAGTTGGGCGTCTGTCCAGCGGGCTCCACCTTCACCCGCGACGTACCGCCATTCATCGATGACGAGGAGACGTGGCACTGGTTCTGCGGTGATCGCCAGAGCGATGGCGTGGGTTGGGTTGGTGGTTCCGTAGTCCAGGCCGACAGCGACAAGGTCTGCGATGGGCGGCAACTGGTCGGCGGGTAGGACGTGTTGTTCTGGGTTCCACGAATCGTAGATGGAGCCTTCTGCAGCGACCCAGTGGCCTTGGATGAAGCGGCGGTACCACAAGCCCGTGAACTCGGCCTTGATCGAGTTTTTGTAGTCCTCAGACAGTGACGGGTTGTCATCAAGGGTGAATGACCAGCGTTTCCAGCCTGGAAGGACGAGGCGTCCGTTCTTGCGTTTGCCGATCTTGTCCAGGAACTTCTTTTTCAGCCAGTGTGCTGGGCTGTCGGGGTTTGTGGACCCGAACAGTTGGGCGCCCTTGACGGACATGCGCCCCAATAACTGTGTGAAGAACTCTTCTGGGATGACGGTGATCTCATCAACGTACGCACCCGCAACGGTCATACCGCGAATGATCTTCTCGGCTTTCGCGTCGGAGGCTCCGATGATGTGGACGGTGCGGCCGAGGATGTTAGCGGTGGGTGCGCCGTTGGTGTAGATCACGAGGTCCGCGAGTGGCCCGAAAAGTGCTGGGTCTTGCATGGGTTTGATGACGTTGCGGAACAGGGCGTCACGGGTGCGTCCGACCATGACCAGTTCGCCGCCGTAGGGTGCGGTGGCGAGGAAGATGAACCATCTGAGCAGGGAGACGATGGTTTTTCCGCTACGGATCGCGCCTTCGAGGATGTTGACGCGGGCGTTGGATTCCCGCATGAACGTGAGTTGCTTCTCGGAGAGCCCTGTGGCGGCGGTCATCAGGGCCTCCTGCGGATGGTGCTAGACGCGGGGTGGCCAGGACCAGTGTCCAGGCTTCGGGGTCTCCGAGTACGGCACGAGCTGGTTGAAGAACATCCCGGTTGGGTTGAGTACTGCGAGGCCTACATGCAGCACGTCAGGGTCGGTGAGGTCTGGAGTGTCTTCGTAGACTGCGGTGATGATTGCGGCTCGTGGTTCTGGCAAGTATTCGCCGTTTGGCGTGCCGTAAGAGTGGTAGTGGACGATGCGTCCGATGCTGGGTGTCTGCATGATGCTTCCTTGGTTGTGGGTTACGGTGTCTCGTCGTCTTGCGGCCCGGTGACGCCGAGTTGCTTGGCGAGGCCTTCAAGCATGCTGATTGCTCCGGCTGCACCGTTATCAGAGTCGAGTTGCGTGATCTTGATGGACCGGTCGAGGGCGGCGGACGCGGCTTGCATGAGTTTGAGTTTGTCCGACGGAGAGGGTTCTTCTTGAGTCCAGGTGACTTTGACGTAGTCTTTGCCGCCGTGGTCGATGTAGGTGTGTGGTTGCCAGAGTTGGGAGCGGAGGCGTTCGGCGTCTTCGAGGAGTTTGAGTTCGAGGGCGGCTCGTTTGGCTTTTGCGTCGGCTTGGATGGCTGCGGTGGCTGCTCTGGTTTGGCGGCGGTCGAAGGTGAGTCCGAGGCGTTTGGCGTTTGTGGAGATTGTGGTGCGGCCGAAGCCCATGCGTTCGGCGATGGCGCGGACGCCGAGATTTTCGGCGTGGAGGGTGGCGAGTTCGCTGTCGTGGATGTCGGTCCAGCGTTTGTTGGCGGGTGGCATGATGTCACCTGCCTAGTGCGTGTGTTGTCTACCGTGGGCACCTGGCCGTGGGTGTTTTGGGGCATGAGAAAAGCCACGAGACAGAGTGTCATCGTGGCTTTCTGCGTCTGCCTGTTTTCGGGCAGCGTTCAAGTGCTTCTATTAAACCACATCACTCTCACGAGAGCTAGTCGTCCTTGGGAGGCCTTCGAGTCTCAGGGTCAATCGAAATTGTGAACTCCAGTTTTCTCCGACCGGGACCATCGCCTTCTGAGTAGAGGCTAATAGCAGTGATCACAAAGTTGTCCTTATCCAAGTCAACAACCCAAACAGAATGCCGAAAGACTCGAACGTGAGTATTTGTTTCGCCTCCTTGTTTCATGGTGAAGGTGACGTATAGGTCAGCATCTTGATTGTTTACAATCCGGAAAGCACGTCCATTCGAGTAAACGGTGGCGTTGTTCTCACGGCGACCTCCAATGGACCCAATTTTTTTCCATCGGATTACGATTTTGAACAGGCTGCTCCCATACTTCTGGTAAACGATGATGTTAGCGATGTTGGTCCCCAAGAAAAGCGCTATCGCAGCGCTGAGTGCCGCAATGAATTCCCACGTGACTGTCCAGTCACCAGTTGTGCGCGGCCAACCAACACATACATCTGGCGAAACAGGAAACCAGCAATACCAAGACTTGAACATGCGCTTATCGTACTCACTACCTGCGTTAACGCGCTAGGCGTCTTGGAGTATGCCTACCCATGTGTCTGGCTTCCACCTCAACCATTCACCATTGTCATCCTTGCAGTGGCGGCAGATTACGTCGGCGGTGTCTGGGTGGTCTTTCCATCCTGGTTGGAGTTCGAGACGGTTGTCGCAGTGTGGGCAGAGCAGGTTGCCGGGCGCTTTGGTCCAGGGTTCTTCACCGGGGAGTGGTTCGTCGAGGGCGAGCCTGATCTTGCGTGGCCACGTAGTGAGTAGCTTAGCGGCGTCGGTGACATCAAGGGATGCGTGGTTTTGAGCGTGGGCGTGGTCGATGAGGACTGCGAGGCGGTTGAACGCCGCGATTGTGAGCTCGTCACTAGCGCCACGATAGGTGGCTTTGTTGAAGAGGGCGATGTTGAGGGCGGTTTCGTAGCGGCGGGCTTGGGTGTGGATGTCGTGTTTGAGTTCGCCGGCGGGTGTGTTCCAGGGTTCGAGGTAGGCGCGTTTGTGCGGTGTTTTTGTGTCGTGGTCTATGGGGTTGGTGTGGGTTTCGAGGACGAGCGCGGACAGGCGCGGGTACAGGTTGGTCAGTTCTTTCGCGGCTTGGTAGAGGGTTTCGGTTGCGGGCTGTTTCATGGTTGGCTCCCTGCTGGCGTGGTAGATTCCAAAGTGAGAAAAGGTGTCGGTTGTTCACGCTTGTGGGGATTGACGCTGGGGCGGGTTGTGATGTTGGCGCATCACAGCCCGCCTTTTTCGTGTGTCGTATGCAGGCTGTACGTTGACGCCATGAACGCTTTTGACATCGTTGTTGGAATTTCAGGTTGCGCGGGTGCGTGGATGGTCGCGTACGGTTCGTGGGGGCAGTGGCGGATCGTTGCTCGAGATTTCCGTGAAACCCAAGATGCGGACACTTACTGGATGATTGACGAGTTGCTTACTGAGCATCCGGAATGGCGTTTTTTCAAGCGTCGTCGTCAACGCAAGCTCGTAGCCCAGATGCTTGACGAGTCACCTGCGGAGTTGGCCGCCTATCAGCGTGCTGACCGGTTGCTCACTGCGTGGACATCATTAGTCGCAGGCTCCTTTCTCGTTGCTGTGATGAGCGTCGGCGCTTTTGCGGCTTCACTGTTCCGATAACTCCTAGACCGCGGTTTGTTACCCGGTCTGTATCACCTGTATGTGCTCAGGACATTCACGACGGATATCCGAGAGCTTGGATGGGTGGGCAGGGGTATGGCACTTCGTGCTCGTCGTCAGAGCATTCAGCGCACACTGCGGGGACGTTGAGTAGATACGGCGGAGCAGGCTTGTGTAGGTGCTGTACCCGCTGGATTGTGGCTTCGAGTTCTTCGATGCGGGTTATCAACCGCTCCCACTCCCCAAGCGTCATATGCACGGCATTGTCGTGGTATGACGTGAGCCCGGGACTCCCTGTAGCCGCAATTAGACGGTCCTTCAGGCGGTTAAACTTCTCTGCGCTCATGGTCTACTCCTTCAATTCGTTGTTGATTCGGACTCACCCTTAGGCGGTCCGCGTCTCCTGCGCGTGGACAACTGGCTGGACGTCCGCGAGAGTGTCCGCGGTGAACTGTGCGTTGAGGGTGTCGGCGTGGTGGGTGGCGAGTGCGTAGGCTTGCCAGATGTCGGCGTGGAAGCCGTGGAACCAGCCGGGGGATGCTTTGGTGCCTTTGCCGCGGTTGGGTTGTCCGTAGGCGTAGCGGTCGATGAGGGCTTGGGTGATGTTGGCGTCTTTGGCTTTGCTGGTGTGGCAGTGGTGGAGTTTTACTTCGCGACGGTAGGTGAGGGTGGGTAGGCCTTTTGTGGTGTCGTGGATGGCCTGGAGGTAGCGTCCGATCCAGACGCAGGTGTCGAAGACTTCTCGGCCGACTGCCATGCCGTAGCTGGCGATCATTTCGATGACGGCGAGATCCCAGTTGAGGTCGCCGTAGCAGTGGTTGAGTACTTCGTGGTTGGGGCTTTTGCCGAATTGGAGTGGCTGGTGGGTTTTGGCGTCGATGATGACCCAGCCGGAGTGGGTGTTGCCGGGGTCGATGGCCAGTATCTTCATTTCTGGCTCCTGTGGTTGTGGGTGGTGAGGGTGAGTCCTGTGGTGATGCTGGCGGCCATGAGGATGGCGAGGGCGCTCGTTGTGGTGCCGGTGTTGGCTAGTTCGCTTGTTGGTGGTTCTTGGATGGTGATGGTGTCTGTGGCGACTTCGAGGACAGGTTGTTCGGTGGTGTGTGGGGTGTGGATGTCGATCACGGGTTGTTCAGGGATTTCAGGGGTGTCGGAGTCTTCGGGAGTTTCGGTTGTTTCGGGTTCGGGTGGTTCGACGCCGGTGCAGTTGTCCCAGTTGCAGATTTCGATGGGCCAGTCGCAACCGCGAGGCGATAGCGGGATGCCGTCTTCGTTGAGGGGGCATTCGTAGGGTGGTTCCCACGGTTCTGGTTCGGGCGTGGGGATGCAGACGGGTTCCTGTCCGCCTTCGCCGTAGTGCTCGTTGAAGCCGTGGAGTTGAATCCAGGCGATGCAGTCACCGGGCTGGAGGCCTAACTGAGTCCACGTGATGGTGGTGGATCCTGCGAGGGCGTGGGATTTTCCTGGTTCGAAGTGGATGTTGATGGTGTCGCCTGTGGTGGTGCGAATGTTGGCGTCTTGTACGTCGTAGGCGTCGAATGTGCGGCCTGCGGGCAGTGTGATACCTGAGGGATCGACGGTGTATGGGGTTGGGGCGTCTGATCCGCCGAGGTGGAGGAGTGCTGCGAGAGCGAGTATTTCGAACATGGACTTAGATTCCTTCCGCGAAGTCTTTGACTGTGTGCCAGTTGTCTGAGACCGCCTGCAGGGCGTTGCGTCCCTCTTCTCGATACCTGGTGCGAAGGTTGAACAGGTCAGCATCCATGTGTGTGAGGATCTCGTTTTCGATGAGACCAGCCAGGGTGTCGGGGTTGAGTGCGTCGAGTTCCCACGAGGATTTCCCGAACTCGTTGATGTAGTTACGTGCTCGTGAATCGGTGAGTTTTGCAGGGTTTGGTGGCGGGTTGAACTCGTCTATCTGGTCGCGGTTGAGGGCAATTCGTTTGACCGTTGTTGAGGCCCCGAACAGTGCTAGGCGATCCGCGATGTCGCGGGTCATGTCGATACCGCTCGGGTCGTGGTCCCCGAGGTGAATGACCGTGACTTCCTGTCCAGAGTCTTCGTATGCACGGTGGCGTAGGGCGGCTTGGTGGAGTTCGGATTGGGAGACGTAGCCGCGGCAGGAGAAGTAGTTGACACCCAACTTGAGTGCGGAACGGGCGATTACTCCGGCGAGTGCTTCTTTTTCGACCCATACCTCGATGCGTTGGTCTTGGTGTTGCCAAAGGTCAACGTGGTAGTCGTTGACCGATTGCTCGATGAGGTCTGATGGGTCGGTGTAGGTGTACAGGCCGCTGAGGTTGCGGGTGCGATCGGTGATGTAGTCCCAGTCGAGCAGCCCGGCTTTGCGAGCACGGTCGATGACTGCGCCAAGGTTTTTGTAGCTGCGCTGGTTGTTTGGTAGGTAGTCGCGGGCGACGAACTGGTAGTAGAGCTGGCGCAGGGTGAGGTCGTAGCCCTGTTGGGCGTATTCGGCGCAGATAGCGCTAGCGATTTGGACGATGTTGAGTGATTGTTGCGAGGGGTTCCAGTCCTCGTAGGCGATACGTGGCATGTCGGGCTCCTTAGAAGGGTGGTGGTTGGTTGAAGTCGGTTGTGCGGATGGCTGGTTGTGGGAGTGGTTTTTGTGCGATTGGTAGGCCGCATCGGTGTGCGTGGACTACCGGTGTGGTGTCGGCGTTTGCTGTTGGGGCTTCGACGCCGAGGCCGGGATGGTAGCGGGGTGTGAGCTGCCAGTTGCCGGGTGTGCCGGTCAGCTTGTAGGTGGGGATGTTCAAGATGATTGCGGCGGTTTCGTCGTGTGTGGTGCACAGGGCTGGATGAATGTGGACGTGTGCGGCGAGGGTGTGTGAGTCGTAGCCTTCGAGGGTCCAGGCGTGGCAGGTGCGGCAGCGGGTGGGGCGTAGGTGAGTGGAGAGTGCTGGGTTGGCACCCAACTTGATTTCGATGAGTTGGAGCCAGAATGGCGTGGATGGGTGGTCGAAGAGTGTGTTCATGGTTGGGGTCTGGTTCCTCGAAATGACGCAATGACAGATATGACAGGTTTTTGCGACCTTGTGGTTTTGTGCGTGTGCATGTGCGCGCATGCACGGGCGCGTGTGCGCGTAGGGTGTAAAAATCTGTCATATCTGTCATACCTGTCATGGCATTGCTCTGACCTGCGGTTACATCCATGACAGATTGTGTGACAGGTTCTCGCCTGTGCTAGGTCAGTTAGCTGATCGGTCATGATTGCCACCATTCTTCGTCCGCTGGCGGTTCCGGTAATGACAGATCTGATGAGTCCGATGACAGATCGTTTCCGCTATCTGTCATATCTACGAGCCTGATTCCGTCGTAAAACCGAGCATTCATTGAGCGGCTTGTTTCGATACCGAATCGGGATTTCAATTGCATGGACAGAGCCTTAGCAGTGGCCGGCTCGACACCCTCTTCACGGCACCAGGACTCGTAGACTGCCCGGAGTTTCGCGATCTGCACATGCATGTGTTGTGCGTTCGGGGAACCGAGTTCGCATCTGTCTTCAACGAATTGGGCGATGGTGTCGGTCTCCTGCTTGTACTCTTCGGTGGCTGCGACGACCGAGGCGGGTGTTGTCAGGCCGAGGGTGAAGTAGTCTGCTGCGCCGTGGACGAGCCAGGCGAGAATGCCGGGGCCTTCTTCGGTGAGCAGGATGTCTTCGAGTCCTTCGATGCGCTTGTCTTCGGGGACGGTGTGGATGAATGGGATCTGTTTGATTCGCCGCCAGAATGCGGGGCCTCCTGCTTTGACCTCGGGGCGGTGGTTGGCGTGGAGCCACAGGGTGTGGGTTGGGACGAATGTGAAGGGGTTTTGGGCCATGAAGCGGGCGTTGATGGGGTCTCCACCGGTGAGGGCTTTGACTTTGGCTTCGGCGAATCGTGCGCCTTGTTCGAGTTCTCCGCCGATGGCGATGCGGACTCCGGAGAGTTGGGCGATGGTGGCTGGGTGGTCTTCGCGGGCTCGTTGGACGAGGAGGTCTGCTGGGATGGTGGCGGCGTAGCCGTTGGGGCCGATGCCTGCGATTTTCTGGACGGTTTCGAACAGGACACTTTTACCGTTGGCTCCGGATCCGAAGGCGAATGGCAGCATTTGTTCGAGGACTTTTCCGACGAGGGAGACGCCGAGGAGTCGTTGGATGTAGGTGGTTAGTTCTGGGTCGCCGGCGAAGGTGTCTGCGAGGAAGCTGGTCCAGCGTGGTGTTGGGAGTGTGGGGTCGATGGGGACGGTGGTGGTGCGGGTGTGTAGGAGTTTTGGGGATGGTGGGGTGATCTGTCCGGTGCGTAGGTTGACGACACCACTGGGGGTGTTGAGTTCGTAGGGGTTGGCGTCTAGGTCGGTGAGGTGTGCGACGGTGCGGGCGTCTGAGCGTGCGATTTTGACCATGGCTCCGAGTCCTGATGCGGAGAGGGAGCCTTTGCGGTGTTTGGTGGCTTCTTTGTCGTGTGTGGGGAGGTTGCGGGCTATGTCGCGGGCGAGTTCGAAGACGTGGCCTGCTTCGTCCCATTGCCAGGTGTGGCCGTTCCAGGTGAGCCATTCGCCGCGTTGTGGGACGTAGCGGATGTGTTCTTTGTGGGTGTCGATGAAGCGTAGGGCGTTGCCGTCGTCGGTTTCGGTGTAGGTGGCTGGTCCGCGCTCATAGGTTGTGATCGCGGCGACAGTGTTCGCAGTAGATGCAGTATTGGCAGCATTCTGTGTCGATGGTGCGGTGGTCGCAGATTGTGCAGTGGGTGCAGCAGGGTTCGTTGAAGTCGTCCATGAGTGTGTTCCGTTCAAGATGTCGTCGAAGATGGGGTCTGGGCCGGTGATGCGTTGTTGTTCGGCTCGTTGTCCGTAGCCTTTGGCGTAGAGCGCTTTGGCGGCAGCACTGTGGTCGCCGCCAAAGTTGAGGAGTGCGTGGGCGCCGAGTTTGGTGTAGGGCACTTCCTGGTCGAACTCGGTTGAGCTTGTGAAGACGTAGAGGCGGTTGCGGTCGTCTGCGTGTCCGGTGGTGGCGGAGATGCCTTGGTTTTTGCCGGGGCGGCGCCAGTAGCTTGTTCCGGATCCGTCTGTGTACAGGAATGTCCAGCCTGCGGGTGTGAGGATGTCTGCCCAGGAGGTTTTCGCTTCGAAGTCGTCGCCGGGGGTGACGCCGCCGATCCATTCGCTGTCGGTGGGTGCCTGGATGGGCTGTGGGGCGGGTTTGATGGCGGGTGTGTCGAGGGTGCGTAGGACGGAGTGGAAGGCGTCGCGTTCTTCCGGGGTCAAGACTGGTGCGGTTGCTGGGCCGCCGAGGATGCGCACCCAAGGTTTGCCGCTGGTGTGGTGGCGTGAGGGCCAGGCGACGACTTGTCCGCCTTCGCCGCGGGTCTCGGCAAGAACTTGGATTTTCGTTTTGGGGTTGGCTGCGAGTTCTTCTGGCGTCGATGGACGGCGTGCGAGTTTGGTGTTTCCGGGCACGTCCATGCCCGTGAGGCGGTAGTGGAAGTGCAAGCCACCAGAGGGCGATTGTTCGACCCATCCGGTGGTGACTTTGGTCCAGATGTTTTCGAGTCCGGATGCGATGGCGAGGTCGCGCAGTTCGGGCATGTGGTCGGAGGCGCGGCCTTCAATCTCGGTGAGTTCCGCGTGTCCGGAGACGGTGCCTTGGACGATGCCGAGGTCGTAGCCGGCGGGGTCGGTGAACCATGCCTGGAGGGTGGTTTCGTCTGCGGCGTGCTGGGTGTACTGCTTCCAGGTGCTGATGGCTGGGGCTTTGGAGCCGTCAGTGCGGATAGGTAGGACGGAATAGCCGTGTGCGTGGAGTTCGAGGGCTGTGTCGAAAGCAGTGCGGGTCACCGGTAAACTCCAAATGGGTGCAAGACTGAAGGGAAGAAACAGGAGGTTTTTCCGTGGAAGACCAGCGGAAACAAGGAATTGTTAAGGAACTCAAAGAGTTTCTGGAGATAAGCAAATCTAAGTGGATGGAGGACGAATGGGGTGATGGAGGAGATTGGTTCTTCCAGTTCGACTACGAAGAAATCGAAGCAGAAGTTCAGATCGTAGAGTTGTTGCTTGACCGTGCGCTGCCGTCTTGGCAAAAGGGGGAATTGACCGACTCCAACTCGCCACCGTTTGAACTGCAACGCCGTGGTTGTCGGAGAGCCATTAAATGGCTTGAGAAACAGGAAATGATTGAAAGATTGTTGGAACCAGAAGCCCCGCAACTCTCTGCGAGTACGTTGCATCAGTGGGTCTGGGACGCGGCCAGAAGCCAATGGGCGAGTGGACATTTCCGCGATGCGGTCAGCGCTGCGGCTCGTGTGGTGAGTAACAGGACCCAACAAAAGGTGGATCGTAGAGATAAGAGTGAATGGAACCTCATCCAAGAGAGCTTTTCTCTGAAACATCCAGAAGAACGCAAACCTAGACTCCGACTTACACCGGATGATGGAGGGGATACCTTCAAAAACCTCCACGAAGGAGCTGGCTTCCTGGCCCAAGGTCTTTTTCGTGGAATTAGGAATCCGTCGAACCACGACGTTCTCCCAGAACTCACTGAAAACGAGGCATTGGAGCAGTTGGCCGCTTTTAGTTTGTTGGCACGTTGGATTGATAAAGCTGAGGTTGTTCGGGCGGTGTGACAACGTGCTTCCCTTCAGGTGATGTGTCTGGTGGTTTGGGATGGTGCCCACGGCCCTGACGTGATCGGGCTGCACCGCATGGTGGCGTGGACTTTGTTGAGTGGGGACACCAGGGAAGCGTGTCCCCACCACGGTTTGGGGTTAGGCTGCTGCCCGTAGTTGGGCGATGACAGCCACGTCAAGGCCGGTTGCTTGTGCGATCAGCTCGTCTGGCTGGCCGACTGCGATGAGGCTGCGGGCTACGTCAGCCGGGTTCGCAGCTGCCTGCTGCGGTGGGGCTGGTGCTGGCTGCTGCTGGACTGGCTGAGCGACCGGCGCCTGCTGGACTGGCTGGGCAGGCTGTGGCGCTTGGGGTAATGGAGCCTGCTGGATGGGTGCAGGAGCGGCAGGTACCTGTTGGAACTGTCCCGGCTGTTGTGGGTAGCCCTGCTGCGGAGCCGATGGGGCTGGTGGTGTCGGCTGCTGTGGCTGTCCGGTCGCCCACGAGGGCGCTGGACCCTGGTTCTGCCCAAACTGCTGCGGCTGCTGCTGGACGGGCGGCTGGGTGTACTGCTGCTGCCCACCAAAGCTCTGGTCGATACCAGCGTTGACCGGCTGGATCTGGTAGGCGTACAACTTCGTGGGAGAGCCCTTCTGGGACGGAATCTCACCGGTGTACTGGGCTGCGAAAAGGTTCCCGACTGCCAGGGCTTGGGATGCTGATGCAGTAGGGCCGCACGCGTTTTGTACAGCCATCTTGAACGCTTTAGCCTGTTCACCCCACGTCTTGATGTAGATCGTGCGGTGGCCGTTGTCATCTGGTGTGGTGTGCAGATTCGAGGCAACGGTGACAGCTAGGAGCATCTTGGGTCGTCCGTCGTCCCACGTCTCTAGTTGCTTGGTGGCGAAGTCGGTGGCTTGGATCGGTGACGCGGAGACGATAGGTCCAGAGATGGAGCCACCTACTGGAGTTTCCTTGGTGAAGAACGAGGGTGCACCGGACGCGAAGAGGGCGTCGATGTCGTTGAAAGCGGTCATGGTATCTTGTTCCTTTACTGGGTGGGAAGGTCGAAGAATGTGTCCCTCGGCCTTGCAGGTGGTGCGTCCGGAAAGCGGGCGCAGTCATAGCAGTGGGAGTCACGCGTGAGTGCGGTGATCCAGGTGTCGCGGGCCTCAATTGAGATGGATTCGAGGACCGTGAGGTTGAGTGCGAGGTTGTTTGCCCGCTGAAGGACGTGTTCGGCGCGGGCTCGGTCGTGAGGGGCAGTCCACCAGACCGCTTGATCGAGTGAGACGGCGTTCCTGGGCAGGTAGGCGATAGCGACGTGGTCGATGCGGATCCCGGCGTCGTTCCAGCCCTTGGCGTACAGGTCCGCTTGAGCGTGGTAGACCGGGGACGGCCCAGATTTGGCTTGCTTGAGGGTGGACGCTCCGACGATCTTCCAGTCCACGGTCATCCCGGCTTCAAGGTCCACGAGGTCTGTGGATCCCCAAATCTCTTGCCCGCCAACTGTGCCGACCATGGTTTTCTGTTCCATGAGGTATCGCAGGGGTTTGCCTTCTGCTTCGAGCTGGAAGTTGCGTTCAACGAAGACGGCCTCCAACTTTTCGTGCACAGAGGTTCCGATGTAGGGGAGCCATGGCACGCCACGTTCGGTTTGCTGCCATCCCGCGAGCTTCGCTGCCAGACAGTGATCGCACGGCGTGCCCAGTTCGCTGGGGCCGATGCGCTTTTGTAGAGAGCGGGGCTGGTGGGTGATCGCATGTTCGATGACGTGGCGTGCCTGCTTGAGTGACGCCACCGGATCCAAGCCCAAGAAAGGGGCATGGGTGCGATGGATGTACTCAGGCGTGAAGGTGCGGCTCACTTAAACGTCACCGTCGCTGCACCCACGTCGTAGAAGTCCTCGAGCGCGACGGGAGCGAAGTTCGCTTTCACCGCTGCGGTGTCAATGGCGGTCTTGTACAACTGCGGGTACTGATCTGCTGGGTAGGCTTTGGTGAGCCGTGTGGAGGACAGTCGGCGGGTGCCTTCACGCACTTGCACCTTGTGCTCACCGACCTCGTGGGTTCCGGAGCCAAGATCGGTGACGAGGATCGTCTTGATCGTGTCAAGGCGTTCCTTGATCGCTTCTTGCTCGGCTTGGAGTTTGACGGCTTCACGCACGAGTTGTTCGCGGCGAATAGTCGCTTCCGATGCTTCTGGAGCCTGCTCTGTTGCGGTTGGGGTGGTCATGCTGGTTCCTTCTTCCTTGCTGGTGTGGCGTGGCGCCTGATGGATTCGTAGAGAGCTTGAAATGTGCGGGCGATGTCGGTTCGCCCGTGACGGGCCGCAAGCCGTGCGATTGCTTCGGGGTTGCGGCCTACACGGTCAGCGATGCGGTGTGGTGCTTCACCGGTCTCGAGCATCCAGTCGATGTCCTCAAACAGGTCACGAGTGGCTGGCTGCATGGGCTGGGGCTGTTCGATGCTGGTGACGGTGATACTTGGCCTGCTCATCGAGGTAGGCGCGGATCGTGCCCGCCATGGTCCATTCGCAGTGGTGGCAGCGGGCCTCGTAGCCTTTGGCGAGTTTGGTGATGGGTACTCGCGGGTTGGTGATGTGCACGATGTGCGGTGGTGTTGGCTGTCGCACGTCGCTGACGGGTGCCGACTGGGTGGACTTGTCGCCGTACCCGTCTTGGAAGACCGGGAACAAACCGATGGCGAGAGAAGGTGCTGCTTGGAATTGCGGGAACGTCAGCACAACAGGGCTGTGCAACGGGTCGGTGCCGTCGTGGAAGCCGATGAGCTTGATGTGTGAGCGGGTTCCGTTTGCGGCGACTTGCTGCCCGGTTTTCGCGTCGATGTGGACGTTTGTGGGATACAGGGTGTAGGTGCTCATGCGGGCACCACCTGTGCGGGCGTGAATGCCTGGATTTCGTCTGGGCCTACCCAGTGGCAGCCGTCGATGCTGTTGGCACGGTCTACAAGGATTTGGTAGCTGCCCACGGTCTCGTTGTAGACCGCTGGCAGATGGCAGTCGTGTCCGTGCAGACGGGTGATGAGGATGAGCGTGTTGTGGACGGTGGGTACGCGGTCGCCGCGGTGCCTGCCGGCGGGTTCTGGTCTGGTGGTGGAAAGGACTCCGACGCTGATTGCGACGGCGAGCAGGTCGAGCTCATCGATGAGTTCGTCGACTGGGCTTTTCGGGTGTGTTGGGGTGGTCATTTGGTAAGGTTTCCTTTCAAGGACGTTGTGTTCTTTGTGAAGTGAAGGCTCTGTTGCTTGCAGGCGAGGGCCTTCACTTTTTTGTTGGGGTAGTGAGGCGTTCGTCGATGTACTTCTCGACGTTGACGCGGGGGATACGGGTTTTCGCTCGTGTGCCAAGCCCGATGTTCAGACTGGGTAGTTGCCTGTCTGCGATGAGGCGGTAGACGTGGGACTTCGAGCAGCCCAAAATCTCCGCGACCTTCACGACTGACAGCAGTTCACTGTGCTGCGCTGTCTGGCTCATCCCGCGATCTCCTCGAGCGTGTACTCGGTCGTGATCGCGGCCAGTGGAACCTGCAACCTGTCTGCAACACGTCGCGCCAGTTCTGGAGTCAGCGGCTTGCGTCCCGCTTCGATGTTCGCGAGGTAGGAATGCGACACCTCGATAGCGGTAGCGAACTTTCCTAACCGCCAACCATGTGCTTCACGTAGAGCGCGAATCGTCGCGCCGATCCGCTTCATTTCTCCTTGTTTCGTTCTCATGTGACAACAATAGGAAACAAAAAGGAACCATGTCAAGCCTTGATAGGAAACAGAGCGGAATCAGTTCGTTTGTGCAGGTGAGGAGAGAAGCACAGGAACGTAATTTCAATGCTGTGTTTCCGCTTGATGCAGGTGAAACGGGAACTGGGTGAATGTTGTCGTTCCTGCAAGTTCCTGTAACCATTGAAGGTGTGAACGTATATACGGAAGATGACTGGAAGCGCCTAGGACAAGAGATTGTTCGCAGGCGAATCGCCTGTGGCTATCTCACTGCGAAAGATCTAGCAGAAGCGGTCGGTGTCACTCCGCGCGTCATAGGGGACTTAGAGAATGGGCGCCGTACGAACTATGGACCTGCAACCTTGGTCAACCTGGAAAAAGCTCTTGGTTGGGGCAGCCAAAGTCTTTACGCCTTGCTTGGAGGAGGGCAAGCGACGCTTGTTGAACAACAAAAGATGGTGAAGTCGTCGCGACTGCAAGAAGAATCCGAGCGGGACGCACGTGCACAGTTAGAAGTCAGCTCGGAGTCAACGGAGCAACTTGTCTCTGGTATTCAGTTGCGTGTCAACGAGCTCAGAAAGCGAGTCGAGACTGCCGACGCACTCCTAGCTGAAAAAACCACAGATCAGCGCGCTGAGACGCTCATGCCTGGGTTCGAGGCTGCCGATATAGAGTTTGAGCAGCCAGAGGACGAACACTACGGCTCCCAAGATGAGTACGACCTCGTAGCCGACGACGCAGACGGCTGGTCACACGAGGACGAAGACGAACAACGGGAGATGGAACCGTGAGTAGAGGAACATCTGCAATGAGGCGATGGATTGGGATTCTGGTTTCTGTGGCCCTAGCCTCGTCAACGATGATTGCTGTTGGTGGTCCTGCCGCCGCTGCCACTGGTGACATGAAGCTCACCGTCGCACCTCAAGCATGCGAGGAGTGGGAGGATCCAGAATTCTGTGGGCCTGGTCTGCACATTGCTCTCAGCGACCACTACGACAAAAAAGACACACTAGAAGGCACCGACAATCTAGAACTTTCACTGCGTGGTCCTGGCGGCGAGAAGCAGTTGGACAGCATCGTCAAAGCCAACGCTGGAGCCTGGAACATAAACGTTACAGCGCGTACTCCAACCAACCTTCCGCATGGCGAGTACACACTTACGGTAACAGTCGGCGAGGTAAGCCAATGGAAGTGCTCAGTGTACTTCTCTGACGGTTGTAGATGGTTCAAAGGGTACAGTGACCAGCGTGATTACAAATTCAAGTGGTCTGGCTCCAAGGTAGTCGCGGCCCCTTACAAGTACACTGCTTCAGCAACGGCAAAAGCCACTGAATACAGTTATGGGGTAGACGCCTCTTATACGGCTAGGTACACTGCGAAGTCCACGCAGAAGGCCACCGTTAAGAAGACGGTGAAGAAGAGCAAACGTAAGTTCAGTGCGAAGCGGTCTGCGAAGGCTACCGCGACTCACACGGTGAAGAAGACCGTGACGGTGCGCGACTATGAGGCGACAGCATCTGCAACACGCACCGCTTCGGGCACAGGCTGGACGCTAGAACTTGCTCGAGAAGATGCGCAGGAGAATGCGCAGGATGCAGCACAAAGTGCGGCACTAACCCAGGCCATCAAGAGCGAACGCAAGGAAGCAAAAGCCAAAGCTAAGCAGCTTGCGGAGAAGAAGCTCACCAAGTCGGTGAAGAAGAAAGCGAACGCTCAGGCTAAGAAGAAGGCCAAGGCTGCCGCGAAGAAGAAGGCAGCGAAGAGCGCACTCAAAGCTGCGAACGCGAAAGCGAAGAAAGCCCAGAAGCGGTAATCCGTCCATCGGTGGTGTTGAAGACCGGCCAGGATTTCCGTACGCAGGGATGCGGCGTCTGGGACCGGCAATGAAATCAGCGTACGAGCACTTGTTAACCCCATAGGGTTGATTTACTGTAATCAACCCTATGGGGTTAACTTTTGCGTCCATCCAAAGAGACTTCTCCCCATGCGAAACCGCAAACCCGTACGGGTATCGTCAACCTACGATGATTGACGACTTTCACAACCGCCCTGAACAGCGCAAACGCATCTGAACGTGCTCTTGTGGAATATTTCCCTCCACCGTAACGATCCGTTCTAGACGATCGTTTAACAAAGTCATCGGAAACACAGTTCGCGGACTGAATAACTACCGTACGCATGCCGATGGAGTATGTACTATGAGTACAAGTACTTTAACTAGTAGCGTTAGTAGTGACTCCACTACATGCAGTCTCACTGCACCCCATAATTCAGGAGGTGACATCTTGGTCAAGGTAGAAACTCCAACAGTAGCCAAAACACCCGCAGTCCCACGGCGAATCGCTTCAGCTACACGTGCAGCCGAAGCAATCCTAAAAACCCTCATAGTCGATGATGAAGGTGCGTTTGTCCCTCCCATCGACCCGTACGACATCGCTGAGCAAATGGGCATCGATGTCTATCTCGCTGTCATGCCTGACAAAAAATCAGGATTCATTGAGAAGAAGACTCCTGACGATCAGGCAAAGGTTTACATCAATCATCGGCACAGTCCGGTGCGCCAGCGCTTCACGCTGGCTCACGAACTGGGGCATTACTTCTACGAAACGCTTCAAGGGAACGAGTGCTTCGATTCGCTTAACCGTGAAGATGGACATGCTAATCTGGGTACCGATCCTAAGGAGCGGTGGGCAAATAAGTTCGCAGCAGCGTTACTTATGCCTGGTGGACCACTTCAGACTCTAGTTGCCCAGGGCGAAACACTGCCCGAATTGGCTAGCACGTTCGATGTCTC
This sequence comes from Populibacterium corticicola, assembly GCF_042683685.1. Classification (NCBI taxonomy): domain Bacteria; kingdom Bacillati; phylum Actinomycetota; class Actinomycetes; order Micrococcales; family Jonesiaceae; genus Populibacterium; species Populibacterium corticicola. The sequence goes on from NZ_JBHUOP010000001.1 coordinate 465,346, forward strand.
GGAGGCTGCAATGTCATATAGACTCTCAAACCTGGGGCTTCCTAATTGACGGAAGAGACCAAAGAGTCTGAAGCAACAGAACCTGCCGACGAGCCTGTTGTGGTTGAGAACGACCCGGATTCGCTCCGCGTCGTTTATAAGCTCGTTAGAGCGAACGCTGATGAGGCTGCACGTCGTTGGGCCAGGAGCACCGCTCTGCATAAGCAGCCGGCAAAACTTACCAAGCGGCAGAAACTCGCCAAATGGTGGCATGGATTATTTCTCGTTCAGTTGTGGAAGGCCTCGAAAAGGCGCGCTTTAGGTGCCGTTAACAGGAAAGATCCGCTCGCTTTCAGTTTCGAAACTGAACTAACTGAGGGCGAAAGGCTTGAGCAACTTCGCTTGGCTAAGCGTAGTCAGATCTTGCAATTACGACGTACGGTCGCAAAGTGGGCGATCTTCTTCGTTGTATTGCAACTTGCCTGTTCAAATTACTTTTTCTGGAGGTACCTAGATGGTCGGGACTTCAGTATCCATCCTGAAGTCATGATCGCGTGGCTATCTGCCTGCGTCATCGAAGTTATTGGCATACTCGTGGTGATCACACGGTCACTGTTTCCCCAAAAAGATAGAAGTAAAGATAAAGACAACGGTGACTCGAAGAAGAACGCGTAGCAATGTCAGAGTGTTGATGTGTAATAGTCCCCATCAGAACTGCCGCGGCACAGCAGACTCGGATGGACTCTATTGGACAGACTTCTAGCACTCGCACACAACGAAGACGTGCGAGTCGTATGGCGTAATCTCGGTAAACGTCGAGGCGAATACGTGCATGGTGCACGCCTCATCAGACTCAACCCCCGCATGTCCGAGGTGCTGCAACGCTCCACGCTTGCACACGAACTCGGCCACGCACACCACGGGGACGCCTGGACCGATAACCCACACATCAAGCAGCTGCGTGAAGAACGCGCCAACCTGTACGCTGCACGCCTGCTCATCAGCCCACTCGAATACGCTGTCGCTGAACAACTCGTCGGACACCACACCGGAGCCCTCGCCAAAGAACTCGGTGTCGCCTCTTACATCATCGACGCATGGAAGACTGCACCGCCGACGCCATATCTCCAACTCATCGGCAGGCAGGAAGCGATCTGATGGCATACTTCCGTAAACTCCCATCAGGTAAATGGCAGGCAACAGTCCGTACCACTGACGGGCGCAAAATCACTCGAACAGACCCACTCAAAACCGTTGTCAAGAAATGGGCGACAGACACCGAAGCCGCTATCGCACGCGGTAAATGGCGAGACCCACGCAAAACCCATATGACGGTAGGGCAGTGGTTCGACACCTGGCTGCCAGTCCACCGCGTGGAAGCAGAAACAGAACGGGCCAATGAAGGCTCGTGGCGGCTCCACCTCAAAAACACCTTCCAAGACATCGAACTCGACGACCTCACAAAGGTGGAGGTTGAGGCGTGGGTGAAAGAACGCATCGACGCGGGCATCGGCCATGCCGCGATCCGCCGCGCACTCAACCTACTTAAGGCAGGTATCGAAGCCGCGGTAGACAACGAGTATGTGGACAAAAACGTCGCACGCAAGGTTCAACCACCAGCAGGGGTCAACGGCCCGCCGGAATGGTTCGAACCGCACGAGGTCGTCGCGATAGTCAAAGAGATGCGCAAGCGTGGCTGGGAAGCCATGGCAGTAATGACTAGTGTCATGGTGTGGAGTGGCCTGCGCTGGGGTGAAGCCGCCGCATTGAACATCGAGGACATCGACTTCGACCGCAACACCGTATCAATCACTCACACGCTGACACAGGGCGGCAAGGATAAGGACTACCCCAAGAATGATGCATCTGTCGGTGAGGTTCCATGCCCATCGTGGGTCATCGCAGAGATTCGTGAGCTCGTAGGGGAGAGGACCACCGGCAGGCTCTTCACCACTCGGCGCCAGGCACGGAATCTGTCTGGTGGAAACTGGCGGCGTGATTGGGATGACGTTCTGCTAGCAGCAAAGGTTTCTCCCTATCATCCGCACGTGTGTCGGCATACGTGCGCGTCGTGGCTCGTTCAAGCCGGTGTACCGTTGTATGAGGTCAAGCGCCAACTGCGGCACGCGAGTATTCAGACAACGGAACGGTACGCGCATTTGTCTCCTGAACTGCATGATCCTGTGCGTGGCGCGTGGGAAGGCTTGGCGCATCAGTGGCGCACAGCAGGCCACCAAATTCCAGAAAATAACCCCTAATCAGCGCCTATATCTGGGTGCTATGTTCCCAATGACCCACCATGTGGAGTGCGTGGCGCTGCTGACCCGCTAGACTTCACTCTTTAGTGGTTAGGGGTATAGGTTTTGTCTGGTGTGTGAGTGGCCAGACCACTCACACACCAGACAAAACCTATACCCCTAATCTGGATCGGTGGCGTTGGGTCTGTTCCACTATTGAGAGTCGGGACTAAAGGGCGGTGGGCGCAGGGTCCGCCTTGCGTAAGGTGGACGGAAGGTGCGCCGAGGCTGGGGCTTGCCGGATCGTCGCCAAGCAGAAATAGGGGCATAATCGTGACGCACGCAGAGCAACCCGAAGTCCGCACCTACGGAATCGACCCCGAAGTGGGTATGCCCACCCTGTTCAAAGGCGCGCTGCCGGACGGACCACAGATTCAGATGTTCAAAGTCGTGCGGCCTGACGATCTGATCGAATGCTTCTACGAGCCATTCGACCCGGACATCGCGGCGAACGGCTCGCGCTGGGGCTACGACCTCAACCACGGCGTGCTCAGTGTGCACCTGACCACCAACGGGCGTATCACAGTGTTTAAGTCATATGCGCCACACGCCTGGGAAACCATCCAAGCCTTCACCAACTATCGCCACGAATAAATGCTGTGACCTCGGGCGCTACTGCGCCCGCTATCGTGACTGGGCTTTACGCAACGCGTCCGTGATTTATCTTGACGTCAAGATACTTAGTGTATGATGGGTGTGAATGTGAAAACTGATCCCGGCCTCTTGACGGGGCGACGAGGGGGTCAGCGACACGAGGCTTGCGCGGTGCGCGAGTCTCGCCCCCAGCAGTGGTTCTCGGTGACACAAGCCGACAAGCCAGCAACTCGCCAACACGATAAGGAGTGTCCGTGAGCAACGTCGACACGTTTGGTGCGAAGGGAAACCTCGAGGTCAACGGTACCTCGTACGAGATCTTCCGCCTTTCGGCAGTGCCAGGTCTAGAGAAGCTTCCATACAGCCTCAAGGTTCTTGCAGAGAACCTGCTGCGTACCGAAGATGGTGCGAACATCACCGAAGAGCACATTCAGGCTCTCGCCAACTGGGACCCAAACGCCCAGCCCAACACTGAAATCCAGTTCACCCCGGCCCGTGTCATCATGCAGGACTTCACCGGTGTGCCCTGTGTTGTAGACCTTGCCACCATGCGTGAAGCAGTCGCAGAACTCGGCGGAGATCCAGAGCGTATCAACCCGCTCGCACCAGCCGAACTCGTTATCGACCACTCCGTGCAAATCGACGTGGCAGGACGCCGCGACGCATTCGAGCGCAACGTGGAACTCGAATACGAGCGCAACCGCGAGCGGTACCAGTTCCTCCGCTGGGGCCAGACCGCATTCGACGACTTCAAGGTAGTCCCACCGGGAACCGGTATCGTCCACCAGGTCAATATTGAATACCTTGCCCGCACTGTGATGACCCGCGAGGTAGGCGGTGTCGTGCGTGCATACCCAGACACCTGTGTTGGAACCGACTCCCACACCACCATGGTCAACGGCCTCGGTGTACTCGGTTGGGGTGTTGGTGGTATCGAGGCAGAAGCAGCAATGCTCGGCCAGCCAGTGTCGATGCTCATCCCACGCGTTGTCGGTTTCAAGCTCAAGGGTTCGATCCCATCCGGCGTGACCGCAACCGACGTCGTGTTGACCATCACCCAGATGCTCCGTCAGCATGGTGTCGTTGGAAAGTTCGTTGAGTTCTACGGTGAAGGTGTTGCCTCGGTGCCACTGGCAAACCGTGCCACCATCGGTAACATGAGCCCAGAGTTCGGTTCGACCGCGGCGATCTTCCCAATCGACTCTGTCACGATCGACTACCTGCGTCTGACCGGTCGCTCCGAAGACCAGCTCGCACTCGTCGAGGCATACGCCAAGGAACAGGGTCTGTGGCTTGACCCAACCTTCGAGCCCTCGTTCTCCGAATACCTCGAACTCGACCTCGCGACCGTCGTGCCGTCCATCGCCGGACCAAAGCGTCCACAGGACCGCATTGAGCTCGGCAACGCAAAGAGCCAGTTCGAGCACGACCTCAAGAACTACGTATCGGGTAACGCCGACTCGCGCGAGCGCGTTGCAGTGACCGATACCGAAGGTAAAGAGTTCGAGCTGTTCAACGGTGCTGTCGCAATCGCCTCGATCACCTCATGCACCAACACCTCGAACCCATCGGTCATGATGGCCGCAGGTATCCTGGCCAAGAAGGCATCCGAAAAGGGCCTCAGGGCAAAGCCATGGGTCAAGACCTCGATGGCACCAGGCTCCCAGGTCGTCACCAACTACTACGAGAAGGCTGGCCTGTGGCCATACCTTGAGGACCTAGGATTCCACCTCGTCGGATATGGTTGCGCAACCTGTATCGGTAACTCCGGTCCTCTCGATGAGAAGGTCTCGGCTGCCGTCAACGAGTACGACCTCTCCGTAGTCTCGGTGCTCTCCGGTAACCGTAACTTCGAGGGTCGTATCAACCCTGACGTCAAGATGAACTACCTGGCATCGCCGCCACTCGTTGTGGCCTACGCGCTCGCCGGGACCATGGAGTTCGACTTTGACACCGAGCCACTCGGAACCGACTCCGAGGGGAACGACGTATTCCTCAAGGACATCTGGCCAACACCAGACGAGGTCCAGGAAACCATCGATGCCACCATCGACCGCGAGATGTTCGAGGCCGACTATGCGGACGTATTCGCTGGTGACAAGCGCTGGCAGGAACTGCCAACCCCCGTTGGAAACACCTTCTCGTGGGACGGCGAATCCACCTACGTGCGTAAGCCCCCATACTTCGAAGGCATGGGCCTCACCCCAGCACCAGTGGGTGACATCAACGGTGCACGCGTACTCGCCAAGCTCGGCGACTCGGTCACAACCGACCACATCAGCCCCGCTGGTGCGATCAAGCCAGGCACCCCAGCCGCTCAGTACCTCACCGAAAACGGTGTAGAGCGCCGCGACTTCAACTCCTACGGTTCGCGCCGTGGAAACCACGAGGTCATGATCCGCGGAACCTTCGCGAACATTCGCCTGCGTAACCAACTCCTGGAAGACGTTGAGGGTGGCTACACCTTCAACTTCCTGACTGGCGAGCAGTCGTTTATCTACGATGCGTCGCAGGACTACCAGAACGCTGGAATCCCACTGGTTGTTCTTGGTGGTAAGGAATACGGTTCAGGTTCGTCCCGTGACTGGGCGGCAAAGGGAACCGCACTGCTCGGCGTGAAGGCCGTCATCACTGAGTCCTTCGAGCGTATCCACCGTTCAAACCTGATCGGCATGGGCGTGCTGCCACTCCAGTTCCCACAGGGTGAGTCCGCTGACTCGCTCGGCCTGGACGGCACCGAGGTGTTCGATATCGAAGGCATCACCGAGTTGAACGAGGGAACCACCCCATCAACAGTCAAGGTCACCGCGACCAAGGCCGACGGATCGATCGTTGCGTTCGATGCTGTCGTCCGCATCGACACCCCGGGTGAAGCAGACTACTACCGCAACGGTGGAATCCTGCAGTACGTGCTTCGTTCGCTCGTTGACTGAGATCGGTTAACCACTGTTTGTCAGTTGCTGTTTAGCCACTGAAGCAAGAACGATCGGAGAGCCCTGCACCAAAAGGTGCGGGGCTCTCCTTTGGTTGAATGTCCGCTGGGGTGGACGGTTCGGCTGTGGCATCGCACGGTGAGTTATGGTCGAGACATGCGAGACAGATTCACCCCGGCGGTAGTGACGAGTTTGTCGTTATCGTTTGCCACTGGTCTGTACGGGATTTCGTTTGGTGCGCTCGCCGTTGCTTCAGGGCTGAACACATGGCAGGCGATGGTGTTGAGTCTGGTGATGTTCTCGGGTGGCTCGCAGTTCGCTTTCATCGGCGTGATCGCAACCGGAGGTACGGGAGCGGCGGCTACTGCCGCTGCTTCTTTGCTGTTCGTACGTAACGGAATTTACGGCGCGCAAATGAATGCGCTGATCGGGCCGGGTGGTGTGCGCAAGTATGTTGCTGCGCAGGTGACTATCGACGAGTCGGCAGGGATGGCCTCGCTGCAGTCAGACCCAGCGGAGCAGCGTCGCGCCTTCTGGGTGACAGGCCTGGCGATTTTACTGCTGTGGAACCTTTTCACGTTTGTCGGCACACAGTTGGGTGCCACACTCGATCCGGCGGCGTGGGGTCTGGATGGGGCAGCGGTCGCGGCTTTTGCAGCGTTGCTGTGGCCGCGGCTGAAGACACGAGATCACGCAGCTATTGCCGTGCTTGGCGCACTGGTGACTGTGCTTTTGATACCGATCGTTCCAGCGGGTGTTCCGATCATTATTGCGGCGGGTGTGTCTGCCGTTGCGGGGTGGCGGCTAGCCTCACGTCATCTTTCTGGCCGTGCCTCGAAGCCGGAGGAGGGCACTGAATCGTGAGCAGTGTGGAGTGTGAGGGCGTCGTGGAGCAAGGTTCGGGCCGAATGGCGTGGGTGACGTGTTGAGTACCGATTTGTGGATGTGGGTCATTCTCGCCAGCGTCATTTCATTTGGGGTGAAGTTGCTGGGCTATCTGCTACCCGAATCCATCTTTGACAATCCCAAGGTCGTGACAACGGCCAACTTCGTGACGATCGGGATGCTTGCGGCGCTCGTGGCAACAAATACTTTTGCAGACTCAGGTTCTCTCGCAATAGATGCACGCCTTGCCGCGCTCGTTGCGGCACTGATCGCACTGATGTTGCGGGCGCCGTTCTTGGTTGTCCTGTTGGTGGGTGCGGCAGCGGCGGCTCTCGTCCGAATGATGTAGTAGGCAAGAGAGCTGCTTGCCGACGATACGGTTACCCGCCAGTCGCATCCCGCGTGCCCGGGTGGTGCAGTGTGCGTGTGCGGTGCCAGGACACGGTCAGGACTGTTGTCCTTGGCTTGCCAGTCGTGTGGGAATGGCCGGTGTTACTGTGTGACGCATGAGCGAGAACAAGATGCAACCTACCGATGTGTCCGCCGAAGCATTCATCGAACAGGTGGCCAACGCCCGCCGACGCGAAGACGCTTGGGTGCTACTCGACCTGTTCAAGGAGATCACCGGGCACGAACCCGTGATGTGGGGTCCGAGCATCATTGGCTTCGATTCCTACCATTACGTGTACGCCTCAGGTCGCGAGGGCGATGCCCCTGCTGCTGCGTTTTCGCCGCGTTCCGCCAATCTGGTCGTCTACAACACGGATGAGTTCGAGGGGTTTGATGATCTGATCGCAAACTTGGGCAAGCACAAGCTGTCCAAGGCGTGCCTGTACATCAATAAGCTCGCGGACGTTGATGTGGATGTGCTGCGTCAGATCATCGAGAAGTCGTATCGGTTTACCAAGGAACACCTCGACGCCCGTTGAGGTTCTAGTCCGCTGAGAACGCGGCGCGTTTCTGGCAGTGCTGAGGTCTGAGTGTGTAGAAATCACTTGTGTGTGAGGGTTGCTGATACTCACACACAAGAAATTTTCTACACGTTCACCGCAGATGTGGCTTGGAGTGGCGTCTTAATGAGTGGTTAGGGCTCGTGAAGCAGCTGGCCCATTGTCCACTGCGCCATGTCGACAAAGTCCGGCGTGGAGAGATCTGAACTGAGTACGGCAATAACGTAGGCGGATGCGGCCCAACCCTTTGCGCGAGGTACGAGGTCTTGGTCTAGGCGTGTTTCTTCGCGGCAGGACTCAAAGTAGGCTCCGAAGAAATCTTCGCGGCCAGCGGCATCGAACGACACCCAAGCTGTCGCTAGATCAAAGGCTGGATCACCCTGACATACGTCGCCGAAGTCAATGATTCCCGCAAGCGTGTGGTCATCCTGCAAGAGGTAGTTTCCCGGGTGAATGTCCCCGTGCAGCCACAGGGGAGTGCCGCCATAGGGTCGTGTCGCAAGCCCTTGTTCCCAGACTGGAACAACCGCAGAATATTGCCCGGGTAGGCGTTCAATCTGTGGCTGCGTCAGATAGGTGCGCTGCGCCAAGGTGCCGCCTCGATGAGGTTTCTCCGGTGCATCGCGTGGGGCAGGGCGATGTAGGAGAGCCAACTGTCGGCCCAGTTCCGCAGCGGAAGATCGACGCTGTTCAGGCGGCACACTCAAACCGCGAATCCCCGCAGTCCACGTGTTAATGGTCCAGGGCACTGAATAATCAGAAAATGGCGAGCCCTTTCCTACGATATGAGGCACCGGAACGGTCAGTGACTGTGCAGCCTGTTCAAGCCACGCCAACTCGAACTCTATTGCGCTGATCGCTTCAGGGCGTCTGGGTAGCCGAGCAACATGATCGGTACCAACACGAACCATGAGGTTGTCCCAACCGAACCCCTCAACCGAATACTCGCGGGGTAGGTCAGGGAACTGCTCGGCTATCGCAGCGGAGATTTCGGGCAGGTCCGAGTGGGAGATCAGGAAGGTTCGAGGCACCCGACAAGTCTAGTGGCTACCGTGCTCACACCGACCATGCTATGCAGCGCCTACAACACCCCAGATAAACGAAACCGTTCAATTGAAGATTGCCGCGTACACGTTCAGTGTCGAGGCATACACCAGCCAGAGCAGATAGGGCACAAGCAGCCATGCAGCAACGGAAGATACGGGCTTAAAGGACCGGATCGTCGCCAATAGGGCAACAATCAAAGCCGCCATAATCGCGCATGCAACCCACAGCGCTGCTGAACCAAGCGATGGATACAGGCCAAAGAACACCGGAGTCCACAGCCCATTGAGAATCAACTGAGTTGCATACAGGCCCAGCGGCCTACGGACCTCTTCGCTACGATACAAACGCCATACCAGCCATGACGCAACGCCCATGATGATGTAGAGGGCACTCCACGTGGGGCCAAACACCTCGTTCGGAGGGGTCCACGGCGCTTTGTCTGCGTTCGCATACCAGCCGTCCACGTTATCGACAGTGACCATCGACCCCGCAAACCCAATGCCCAAAGGTATCGCGACCAGCAACACCAGCACTCCCACCTGTGCCAGAACAGAAGGTCGAAGGGCATCACCGCGGTGTGAACCTGTCATAACCGATTCCTCTCATCAAGCTGTACGTTCTGATCCGAGACTAACGCGGGCCGTCAAAAGGCGCTCGGGCAGAGGCTCAGCGAGTGCGGAGCATGTCTAAATGGGGGAGAGTTGTGTGAAGTAAAGCGATTTTGCGCAACGAGTTGGGTGAGGCGGTACGTTCGGTTCGTCACTTGAGGGTGCAGCATCCTAAAGTTGAGTGTTAAGGGTTTCGGTGCACAAGGGTGTACCAGCAACGGTGCGCTTTGAGAGGGGCAGGATTTTGAGCTTGCTTGAGCACGTGAACTCCCCAGAGGACGTGAAAAAGCTATCTCGTGAGCAGGCAGTGCAGCTTGCCCAGGAGATTCGCGAGTACCTCGTACACTCCGTGTCCAAGACAGGCGGGCACCTCGGGCCGAATCTGGGAGTCGTCGAACTCAGCATCGCGATGCATCGCGTGTTCAACTCGCCTAAAGACACCTTCATCTTCGACACCGGACACCAGTCCTATGTGCACAAACTCCTGACCGGGCGCACTGACTTCACCGACCTGCGCAAGAAGGGTGGCCTGTCTGGCTACCCGTCACGCACTGAGTCTGAACACGATGTCGTCGAAAACTCGCACGCGTCGACCGCGATCTCGTGGGCGGATGGAATCGCCAAAGCCAACGCGCTTCAGGGAGCGGATGACCGCCACGCGGTCGCCGTGATCGGAGACGGTGCGCTGACCGGCGGCATGGCCTGGGAAGCGCTGAACAACGTGTCGGAGAACGATGATCGCCGTCTCGTGGTGATTGTGAACGACAACGGACGTTCGTATTCGCCAACCATCGGCGGGTTGGCGCGGCACCTTGACGCTCTGCGCACGTCCCGTCAATATGAGGGCATGCTTTCGTGGGGCAAGAAGACGCTCCCGAGGTTCGGCGTCCCCGGACAAATGCTCTATGACGGACTGCACGGCTTCAAGAAGGGCGTCAAGAACATCATCCGCCCACAAGGCTGGTTTGAGGATCTTGGCATCAAGTACATCGGCCCCGTGGACGGGCATGACCTTGAGCAGGTCGAGCATGCTCTCAACCTGGCGAAGCAGTTCAACGGCCCAGTCCTCGTACATGCGATCACGGAGAAGGGCCGCGGATACAAACCCGCCGAGCAGGACATCGCAGACCGCTTCCATGCAGTGGGACAGATCCATCCCGAGACTGGCTTGCCAGTGGCTCCCTCTCGTTTTGGTTGGACCTCTGTTTTCGCTGACGAGATTGTGAAGATCGGTCGCAAGCGTCACGATGTCGTGGCCATCACGGCGGCGATGCTCGAGCCTGTTGGGTTGGCACCGTTCCAGCGGGCATTCCCGCACCGGACCTTTGACGTGGGTATCGCGGAGCAGCACGCTGCAACCTCTGCGGCGGGTATGGCATTCTCCGGGTTACACCCCGTGGTGGCGCTCTATGCCACCTTCCTGAACCGAGCCTTCGACCAGGTCCTCATGGATGTTGCCCTGCACAAGGCGGGCGTCACGTTCATGCTCGACCGCGCAGGTATCACCGGTGACGACGGCGCGAGCCACAACGGTATGTGGGACATGGCGCTCATGCGAATCGTGCCAGGGCTGCAGCTTGCGGCACCGCGCGACGAGGACACCCTGCGCCAAGCGCTCAACGAAGCCGTTGAAGTCTCTGACGCCCCGACCGTTGTCCGCTATCCGAAGGGCGCGATGGGGGAGCCGATCCCGGCTCTCGAAACCGTTGGCGATCTCGATGTTGTGGGCCGGTTCGGGGTTGAGAATGAGAGCGCGCAGAGCATCCTGTTCGTTGCTGTTGGCGCTATGGTTCCGACCGCGCTGACCGCAGCCGAGAAAGTCGCCGGGCAGGGCTTCCGCGTCACCGTTGTCTCGCCGGTGTGGGTGCTCCCCACCTCGCAGTCGCTTGTCGACGAGGCGGGCGCGTACGACCGTATTGTCACCCTAGAGGATGGCTTGGCTAAGGGCGGCGTTGGTGCGCTTCTTGCTGAGGACCTTGCATCCGTGGGACACCACGTTCCGGTGCAAACCTTTGGTCTGCCCACCGAATTCCTCGACCACGCATCACGTGCCCAGGTCGTAGAAGAGTACGGTTTGACCGCCGAGCAGATTGCGCACTCCGTTCTCGAACGCTGAGTCCTCGAACGCAGGTTGCTGCGTCGAGTACGCGAGTTTACTTGCGGTAGGTGAGCGCTGGTGGCAGCGGCCCCACCCAGTCGGGAGCACCGCGTAACAGGTGATGGCCTGATTGACCAGGAACTCAGCCAGTGACGGGGAAGTGCCAAGAGAGCCCACCGCCTGTTGTGAGGCTGCCAATCTCTACCACTGAGAGGCGGACTTCGAGCGCTTCAGTGGTCATCGACTATCCCCATCACCCGTACGCCGAGTAGGTGTAGAACCTTGAAGTATCGTTCGTTGGCTTGCTTTCCCTTGCCTGCCTCGAGTTCGGACAGCCACCGTTGCGTGACACCCAGACGTTCGGCCAAGTCACGTCGCGCACCTAAAGTCGATGGGTTGAAATTGGTCCGGATGCATAGTGTTTGCGTGTGTATCCGGACCGATTTCGGCCCATCGAGCGGGAGGCGGTGGGGTGAGGGCGTGGTATGCATAGTTAAGGATGGGAATCTAGGGACTTTTGTCGCATGAATCTTGATGTCAAGATTCTGGACTTCAAGGCATCCTGCGACACGAGGGATGTGTTTTCACCCGGAATTCCAGAACCAATTTTTCATGCTGAACAAATTCCCAAAAATGTCATGAAGGTTTATTGGGTTCAAAGGGAAAAGTAAGTTCAACTTGGACTGCTATCTGCGCTAACAGAAGTTCATGTTGCGCGAGCGGCGGCTGGTGCTGTCCGACTCGTCGACAATAAAACCTGCTTTAAAGCAGGTAAAAACTAAAGATGTGACCCAGTAGACGCTCCAAAATCCCCCTTCGGGACCGAGGTCCCAACTCATCCCATCATTTCTTTTCTAGGCTTGAACCAAGATCGAAACAGATCAGAAAAAGAGGAAATGGCGATGACTACCACCGAGAACGCCACCACCCAACAATGGCGTGGTTTTGAAACCGGCCCATGGACCGAGGCCGTCGACGTGCGCGACTTCATCCAGCGCAACTACACCCCTTACGAAGGGGACGCGAGCTTCCTGGCGGGCCCGACCGAAAAGACGTTGCGGGTCTGGGACACCCTCGAGAAGGAGTACCTGTCGGTAGAGCGCAAGCAGCGCGTCTACGACGTGGACACCAAGATCCCAGCCGACATCGACGCATTCCCAGCCGGATACATTAGCGGGGACGACGATGTCTGCGTTGGCCTCCAAACCGACGTTCCGCTCAAGCGCGCAATGATGCCGAATGGCGGATGGCGCATGGTGGAGACCGCAATCAAGGAAGCCGGCAAGGAGCCAGACCCCGAGGTCAAGCGGATCTTCACCCAGTACCGCAAGACCCACAACGACGCGGTCTTCGACATCTACACCCCACGTATCCGTGCGGCACGTTCGAGCCACATCATCACCGGCCTGCCGGACGCTTACGGTCGCGGCCGCATCATCGGTGACTACCGTCGCGTGGCGCTCTACGGACTGGACTTCCTCATCGCCGAGAAGATGAAGGACAAGGACTCGGTTGCTGACCAGCCATTCACCGAGCACTGGGCACGTTTCCGTGAGGAGCACTCGGAACAGATCAAGTCGCTCAAGAAGCTCAAGCGCCTCGGTGAGTTCTACGGATTCGACCTGTCCCGCCCCGCCGGTAACTTCAAGGAAGCCGTACAGTGGACCTACTTCGGTTACCTTGCATCGGTGAAGTCGCAGGACGGCGCGGCAATGTCGATTGGCCGGTTGTCCTCGTTCTTCGACATCTACTCGGAGCGTGACTTCGCGGAAGGCACCCTCACTGAGACAGAGGCGCAGGAGATCATCGACCACCTCGTGATCAAACTGCGTATCGTTCGCTTCCTGCGCACCATCGACTACGACCAGATCTTCTCCGGTGACCCATACTGGGCAACCTGGTCCGACGCTGGAATCGGTGAAGACGGCCGCACCCTAGTCACCAAGACCTCGCACCGACTCCTGCAGACGTTGCGCAATCTTGGTCCAGCACCCGAGCCAAACATCACGATCTTCTGGGATGAGAACCTGCCACAGGGATACAAGGACTTGTGCGCGGCAATCTCGATCGAAACCTCCTCGATCCAGTACGAGTCCGATGAACAGATCCGTGACCACTGGGGTGACGACGCGGCAATCGCCTGCTGCGTGTCCCCAATGAAGGTGGGCAAGCAGATGCAGTTCTTCGGAGCTCGCGTCAACTCCGCCAAGGCTCTGCTGTACGCGCTCAACGGTGGCCGCGACGAAATGTCCGGCAAGCAGATCGTGAACGGCTACGCACCCGTTGAGGGCGACGGCCCACTGGACTTCGACGAGGTCTGGGAAAAGTACGAGAACATGCTCGACTGGGTGGTGGGAACCTATGTTGAAGCGCTCAACATCATCCACTACGCACACGACAAGTACGCCTACGAGTCGGTCGAGATGGCGCTGCACGACCCAGAGATCGTTCGCACGATGGGTTGTGGAATCGCCGGTCTGTCGATCGTGGCTGACTCGCTCTCCGCGATCAAGTACGCGAAGGTCACCCCGGTACGCGACGAGACCGGACTGATCGTCGACTACATCACCGAAGGCGAGTTCCCGCTCTACGGAAACGACGACGACAGCGTTGACGAGATCGCAGCAACCGTTGTCCACACCGTGATGGAGAAGATCAAGGCCATCCCGATGTACCGCGACGCAGTGCCAACCCAGTCGGTTCTGACCATCACCTCCAACGTGGTCTACGGCAAGGCAACCGGATCGTTCCCATGCGGACACCAGGCCGGAACCCCATTCGCTCCGGGTGCAAACCCTGAGAATGGCCGCGACACGCACGGCATGGTCGCATCAATGCTGTCGGTAGCAAAGCTGCCATACGACTCCGCACTGGACGGTATCTCGCTGACCAACACCATCACCCCTTCGGGTATGGGACGCACAAAGGATGAGCAGGTCACCAACCTGGTTGGTGTTCTGGACTCCGGATTCGGCTTCCGCGGCTGAGTCACGGTAACGCAGCGTGAACCTGCGGGGCTTTTGAGTCTTGAGGCCCCGCAGGACACACAACACAGGTTTTTAGACAACGATCGAAGGAAGAACAATGAGCGCACAGACCTTTGAAGAGCGTCGCCAGGCAATGCTGGCCTCGAAGGAGAGCCAGGGTGGAGAGAAGGGTCTCTTCCACGCCAACGTCAACGTTCTCAACAAGGACACCCTTGTAGATGCCATGGAGAACCCAGAGAACTACCCAAACCTGACGGTTCGTGTTTCCGGTTACGCCGTGAACTTCGTCCGTCTGACCCGCGAGCAGCAGCTTGACGTGCTGTCCCGCACCTTCCACGAGTCTGCCTGACTCGGCTACGATGTCGGGCCGTCGGCGTTGCGCCTGGTAGTCGTGCTGCCGACGACCCTGCATCAACATTTTGCCGCATCACCCACAGAGCAATGGGTCACGCGACAGCGGTGGATACACCAGAGGGGATAAAGGAATCATGAGCAACACGATTGAACTAGGGATGCCGGTGCTGACGTGCCGCGCGGCCAACGAAGACGATGTAGTCGGAGACACCGGGTTCGAGGCTCCTGAGAATCGCACGAAGGGTGCTGGTCTTTCGGGTGTCGTTGAGGCTGATGTGACCCACTCCGAGCGTATTGAGCAGATGCGCCAGGGCACACTCGGTTCCGTCCACTCGTGGGAACTTGTGACGGCGGTGGATGGTCCTGGAACCCGAATGACGGTGTTCTTGGCCGGATGTCCGCTGCGGTGCCTGTACTGCCACAACCCCGACACCATGAAGATGAAGGACGGCGAACCCGTCACCTCGGACGAGATCTTAAAGAAGATCAGGCGGTACCGCACGGTCTTCAAGGCCTCGGGAGGCGGTCTCACTCTTTCGGGTGGTGAGGTGCTCATGCAACCGAAGTTCGCTGCGCGTATCCTGCACGGTGCCAAGGAGATGGGTATTCACACCTGCATCGACACCTCCGGTTTCTTGGGTGCTTCGTGCACCGATGAGATGCTCGATGACATCGACATGGTTCTGCTTGATGTGAAGTCGGGTGATGAGCAGACCTACAAGAAGGTCACGGGCCGAGTTCTGCAACCCACGATCGATTTCGGTGACCGGCTCGCGGCTAAGGGCAAAGAGATCTGGATCCGTTTCGTGGTCGTGCCAGGCCTGACGGACTCGGTTGAGAACGTGGCCAATGTGGCAAACATCGTTGCTCGCTGGAAGGGTGCCGTGGCCCGTGTCGAGGTGCTTCCGTTCCATCAGATGGGGCGTGACAAGTGGGCCAACTTGGGTATGAAGTACGAGCTCGACGATGTCCAGCCTCCGTCGAAGGAGGTCGTTGAGCGGGTGCGCGACCAGTTCCGTGAGAAGGGTCTCGACGTCTACTAGTAGTTCTTAGATTTCCGACGATCCGGCAGGTGATCTGTCATCGCATTCCTCTGCGTGTCCGGGTTGGGAAAGGGCGTGGGACCCACAACTAAGTTGTGGGTCCCACGCTTTTGTACGTTCTTATCGGAAGTCCCCGAACTAGTCGTTACGCGGCTGGTGCTGCTGGGGTGCCAGATCGTTGGGGTGTGAATGACCCCACACGAACCAGAGGATCGCGCCGATGAAGTTAGCCACGAGCACTATGAGGAACCAGAGTAATCGTGCGTTGGGCACGGTGATCGGGGCCTTTGCGATAGAGACCAGTGCTGCCACCATGAGGAGGAAACAGACTATTGGGATGATGAAGAGGAAGATTCCAAGGTCCCCAGCGAAGACGTCTTCAAGATTTACGTTGAGCATGACAGGTCACTTTCGCTACGTGCGGGTCAGGCGTTCTTGCGTCCCCAGACCAGCCACAGGACCGGGCCAATGAACGTTGCGAGGAGAACCACGAGGATCCAGAGGATCTTGTGGGTGTCGTTGCGGAAGTTGGTTTTGAGTACGTCTACGAGTGCCCAGATGAACAGTACGAGACCACCGACGGCAATGGCGACCCAGATCAATCCAACTAATACGCCGGCTATATCAGCCATGTTTTACTCCTTCTTGTATGGTTTGTCCTCCCTGATCATAGGGGACGGTCAGATCTTGTGACTAGGCATTTTGCTCCCCACCTGAAAACTGACGAGACCACCCACAAAAAGTGGGTGGTCTCGTCAGTTTTCAGGTGGGGAGCGGGTTTAGGCGGGAACGTTGGCGACGCCCAAAGCATGGAACCGTTTGCCGAGAACCTTCTCGGAGTAGCCGGTCCGGTCGAGATACGGTGTGATGCCGCCCGCGGCGAAAGCCCAGCCCGCACCGAGAATCATGCACACATCGATTTGGGTTGCGGTTTCCACAACCTTTTCATCGAGCATCAGGCCGATTTCAGTGGTCAGAGCAGTCAGCACCTCATCAAGAACCTCGGCCTCGGTGAGTGCGACCTTTTGATCCTGCGGGGTCTGCGAACCAAAATACTTCGCGATCCCAGGGTCCACCTCAGCCGGGATGCCCTTAGCCGCAGGTGGCAGCGAAACCTTGACCGACTCGTCGACAATCTGCTGCAAACCAGGGGATTGCGGGAACCTGTCACCGAGATCCTCGCGCAGCGAGGTCAGCACGTGCAGACCCACCGCCGGACCAACCAGGTCGAACAGCGCGAACGGACCCATCGGGAGTCCGAGTGGGCGCAACGCGCGGTCGGCGACAACCGGGTCGGTACCCTTTTCGATGGCCTCGACCACCTTGCCCATGAGCAAAATGAGGAGACGGTTGACCACAAACCCAGGACGGTCTGCGGACAGAACCGCGGTTTTACGCAGGTTCTTAGCAACCTTGAACGCCGTGGCAAGGGCCTCCGTGGATGTCTTCTCCGCGTGGATGACCTCGACGAGCGGCATCTGCGCGACAGGGTTGAAGAAGTGCAACCCGACCACGCGTTCTGGATGCTTGAGGTCGGCAGCCATATCCGTGATGGACAGCGCGGAGGTGTTCGTGGCGAGGACAGTCGATGGATCGATGACGGCCTCAACCTCCGCGAACACCTTCTTCTTGAGGCCAAGGATCTCAGTGACCGCCTCGATCACGAAGTCGCAGCCAGCGAAGTCATCCAGGTCCGTGGTGCCATGAATGCCACCGAGGATCTTCGCCGCAGCAGGCTGAGAGATCTTGCCCGCACTCACCAGTTTCTCAACTGTCGTGCGCACGTACTCCAAGCCCTTGTCCACACGCTCTTGGTCAAGATCGCGCATGATGACGGGAACGCCGAGGCGCTGGCTGAACAGCAGAGCCATCTGCGCGGCCATGAGTCCAGCACCGATGATTCCCACGCGAGTCACTGGCTGAGCCAACTTAGGGTCTGGAGCACCGGTCGGACGCTTGGCCGCGTTGACTGCGTGGAATGTGTAGATCGATGCCCGGAACTCCTCGGACATGATGAGTTCTTCGAGTGCTTGGTCTTCCGCCGCAAACGCTTCGTCGCGGGTGACATCCGGTCCTAGTTCAAGCAACTCAAGGAGCTTGTACGGTGCTGGGCGCGAGCCGTGTACGAGGGCGTCAACCTGCCTGCGTGCCGCAGCAACAGTGGCCTGCCATTCGCTGGACGATGGAAGTTCTGGCCGGGACACGGATACTTCACCTGCCAAAACCTGAGCGGCCCACACGATGGACTGCTCAAGGAAGTCAGCCGAATCAAGCAGTACGTCGGCTAGGCCAAGTTTTGCTATCTCAGCAGGCTTGAACGGCTTATTCGCTGCAGGGCGTGTCAGCATGACATCGATCGCTGCTTGCAAGCCTGCAAGCCGTGGCACCCAGTAGGCGCCGCCCCAGCCAGGAATCAAGCCGAGGGAAACCTCCGGCAGCGCAGCAGCGTTCGCATCCGAGGCGATGGTGCGGTACGTGCAGTTCAGAGCGATCTCGAAGCCACCGCCAATGGCGGCACCGTTGATGAAACCAAAGGTTGGCACCGACATGTCCGCGAGGAGCGCATAGGTGCGGTGTCCCGAAACTCCGAGCTCACGAGCCTGTTCGTTGTTCGAGACCGTGGTGACGGCCTTGAGGTCGGCCCCCGCCGCAAGGTAGTACGGCTTACCGGTCACAGCGGCGGCGACGATCTCACCACGATCTGCACGCTCAGAAACCTCCCGCAGCGCCGCCTCGATGTTCGCCATGGACTTCGGCCCAAGCGTTGTTGGCTTGGTGTGGTCGAAGCCGTTATCAATCGTGACCAGTGCGAGAATCTTGCCGTCGGGCAGGGTGACGTCGTTGACGTACGCCTGGGTCACTACTTCTTCAAAGGTGCTCATGCGTCTGCTCCAACTGGGTGCGATGGGGATGGTGCGAAATCGGGGTGGTGTGGGTTCTCCCAGATCACGGTGCCGCCCATACCCAAGCCGATGCACATCGTGGTCATGCCGTAACGGACCTGCGGGTTGGCAGCGAACTGGCGGGCGAGTTGGATCATGAGGCGAACACCGGAGGACGCGAGTGGGTGTCCCATCGCGATGGCGCCACCGTACTGATTGACACGAGGATCGTCATCGGCGATTCCGAAGAAGTCGAGGAAGGACAGCACCTGCACGGCAAACGCTTCGTTGATTTCAAACAGGCCGATATCGTCGATGCTGAGGCCTGCTCGTTCGAGAGCCTTTTGCGTGGAGGGGACGGGACCGTATCCCATGATCTCGGGCTCGACGCCCGCATAAGCGAACGAGACCAAGCGCATCCCAATGGGTAGTCCAAGTTCCCGAGCGGTGTCTTCGCCCGCGATGAGGGACATGGTCGCGCCATCGGTGAGCGGGGAGGCGTTACCAGCGGTGACGCGGCCACCTGGGCGGAACGGAGTCTTGAGGTTGGCGATGCCCTCCACCGTGGTGCCCGGACGGGCGAGTTCATCGGTGGTTGCCAGGCCCCATCCAGATTCAGGGTTCCGGGTGGCAACCGGAACAAGGTCTGGTGAAATATTGCCATCCGCGAGGGCCTGCGCGTACTTGTTCTGTGAAGCCACTGCGTAGGCGTCTGCTCGCTCTTTGGTCAGGTGAGGAAGACGGTCGTGTAGGTTTTCTGCGGTGACTCCCATGTTGAGTGCGTCAGGAGCCACGATCTTCTCGGACAGGAAACGAGGGTTGGGGTCAGCGTCGAATCCCATCGGGTGACCACCCATGTGTTCGACGCCTCCAGCGGCGACGATGTCCTGCTGGCCGATGCCGATGGATCCCGCAGCCGTGGTGACTGCTGTCATCGCTCCGGCGCACATGCGGTCTATCGCAAAACCGGGAACGGACTGGGGAAGTCCAGCCAGAAGTGCCACAGTACGGCCAAGCGTCAGACCCTGATCGCCCTGCTGGGTGGTGGCGGCGATTGCAACGTCGTCGATTCGTTCTGGTGGAAGCTCGGGGTAGCGGCGCAGAAGTTCGCGCAGCGTTTTGACTGCGAGGTCATCTGCTCTGGTGTGGGCGTAGTAGCCATCTGGTTTGGCTTTACCAAAGGGGGTGCGTACCCCATCGACAAACACTACGTTCCGGGTTGAGTAGTGCGACGAGCGTGTGGTCATGAACTGCTCCTTGAATTGAGGACAGCGTCGTCCTCATGATCTGCGGGTGATCAACGTCATACAAGTTACATGATACTGGCGGTTCTAGTAAATCGCGCACTGTGGGAAGTTCTGTTTTGGTTTCAGTTCGTGCGCGTGGCACTGGCGCAAAGTGTCAACAAACCTTTACATTGGTAGGGTTCGTTTTCGCTGGATCTGGAGGTCGTATGGCTGACGCGCTCGCAGGGGTCGTGCAAGTGCGCGAAACCCGTAAGTCGCGCGGCCTTACCCAGGCGGAACTCGCCAAGGCGGTGGGCGTGTCGCGTCAGACGATTATCTCGATTGAGCGAGGCGACTACGCACCGAGCGTCTATCTCGCATTGCGCATCGCCCGCGAACTGGAGGATACCGTGGAGCATCTTTTCCCGCTGAAGCAGGGGGACGGCTAAATCATGTCGGATAAGAGTTTGAAAGACCTGATGATCGCTTTTGCTGATCGAGTCTCGGGGTTCGACGACCCTTCGATGGGCGATGAGCGAGAAGCCAACGTCATCATGAAGGGTCACACATTTGCGCTTGTCGTCAGTTCGGGCACACTCACGATTGCTGGAGCCGGTTTCGCACTGTTCGGTTTTTGGTACGTGGCCCTCGGTGCGATCCTACTTGGGGGCTTGCAAAGCTATCTGACGATTGGCTATGCGGCTGCACATGGCGTTTCGATCTATGGACTTACGGATCGTAGTGCACGCAACCGCAAGATTGCTTCTCTGATCGGCTACCTTGCTACGGTCGCGGTTCTCCTAGGCGCGAGATTTTATCAACTGCGCATGGGCCACCCGGTATTCGGAGACTACGGGGTCATTCAAGTCACTCCGGACACGACCAGTGAAAGTATCGGAATGATTGCTGGAGTGATTGTCGGCATCGTTGCTGTATTTATTGTCTTGAAGTTTCGCGCGCACCAGCGTAAACGCGCTGAAGACGACGACTAGCGGCGGAGCTTACGCAGCACAGCCTTCGCAGATGGAAGCAATGTGTTCCATGCTCCGTGCAGGAATGAGAACGCTACGTCAACCGATGGCTGCAACTGGTTCTCGTGCTTCGAAAACGACCGCTTGAACTCGGAGATGCCGTCGTTGAGCAGACCGTTCATGTCGTAGCGCGGCGCTCCGGCCTCCTTGGCGGCCTGGATTGCGAACCACTTCACGGGTGCGTTTGCACGCAGTCTGCGTCCGGTGTCGTTCGCCGAGGCATATAGTTCAAACCAGGTTTGTCCAGAACGAGCGAGCCACACAAACGATGCGACTTCCCCGTCTGCAAAGCACGCGGCGATGAACGAGTCCTCACCGAGTAGGTGGTGGATGTCGCGGTAGTAGCCATCGGAGTGGATCGCAAAACCGGCCCGCGCCGCATTCTCACGATAGGTGCGCAGCACCTGTTCAAGTTCTTCATCGGTCACTACCCGGCGAATGTCCAGGTTGTTCTTCGCGCCCTTACGGATGTCGTAGCGGGTGCTCTTCGAGCAGGCACCCAGCAGTTCGTCAGCAGGCAGGCGGGTGTCCAAGATGAGCGTTGTCGGGTACAAAATCGGATTAGGGCTGGGCTTCGCTCCAGTCACAGCAACCGAATCAACCGCATCGAGGTCGGTTTCAATGGTGATTCCCACACCACCGACGTTCTTCTTCACCCACGCCACAATCGCGTCGGTGGCCGCCGTGCGGCCAGCCGCATCGAGGGAAGCGGCAAAGACCGGGCCACGCGGAACATGCGACAGAGACTTGAAGGGTGCGGGCAACGAACGGTGCAGGACCTGTGCCAGCGCAACCAACTCGTCGTCAATCGTGACCGTGAGCCTCGTGGCGGACCAGTTGTGTGCGGACTTGAGTTCACCCCAACCCCACTTTTGTAGCGGGTGTCCGCCGAGGCTTTCAACCTGTTCGTTCCAGGTGAGCGACTGCGTAACTGGGGTGATCGTGTACACGAAGTGGTTCCTGTCCTTAAGGAGTTATGAGTTCTTGCAGGTGCTTGTCCACGAGTGTGATCTGCCACTCGCGGGCACCGTTCTCGCTCAGGTACTGCCGCACATTGATTGCACGATTCGTGGAGTCCCACACCAGTTGGCGCAGCAGTTTGGGCTGCAGCACGTTCTCGACCGGCATGTTGAACCGCTCGGCAAGCGAGTCCACAAATTCCTTGGCGGGTTCGTAGCGCTTGAGAGCGAGGGGGGACTTCTCCTCCCACCGGTTGATGGGTGGAGCCTTCGGCGCGGTGGGGAGCCGCAGTGGGGGCAGTTCCTCAGCGGGTAGCGCGAGCGCGCGTTGGATTGCGCGCTCCCACTGGTGGGCACGCCTACGGTTGGTGGTTCCACCGAAGTCGTGCAACGACAGTAATGCCCCAACAGAACGAGGCACAACGGTCGCCGCCTGAACAATACCGCGATCAGGAAGAATACGCGAAGGGGAGATGTCCCGAGCTCGGGCGATCTTCTCCCGCTCGCTCCACAACTCCCGTAGAACAGCGAGTTTGCGGCGGTCCCGGATCGTCTGGATTCCGGAGGTACGGCGCCACGGATCAACGCGGACCGTAACGGGGGCCACACGCAGGTGCTCAAACTCCTCAAGCGCCCATTCGTACTTGCCCTCCTCCTTGAGCTGTTCGATTTCGTGCTCAGCGAGTTCAGTAAGCAGTTCCACGTCGAGCGCGGCATACGTCAACCAGCTATCGGGAAGCGGCCGGGTGGACCAGTCCTGGTGGGAATGCTCCTTGGCGAGGGTCAACCCGAGGAAGTGCGAGGTGACGTTGGCAAGGTTCACGCGCTCAATACCGAGCAGGCGCGCCGCGACTTCGGTGTCGAAGATTGCCGGAGGAGTTAAACCCTGGTCGGCCAGCGGGATGAGATCCTGCGTCGCGGCGTGAAAAATCCAGGTATCGGATTGCATGATGGCGTTGAGTTCCGTGAAGTCTTCGATCCCCGTGGGGTCGAACAGGAACGTCCCGGCGCCTTCGCGCCGCACCTGCACCAGGTAGTTGCGGTTGCCGTACCGAAAGCCCGACGCGCGTTCCGCGTCGACAGCGAAAGCCCCGGTGCCCTGGGCGAGCCGCACAAGTGCGTTATGGTAGCCCATCTGATTGGCGACGAGTTGTGCGGCTCCGTCGCGTGGCTCAGTGAGCATGGTGATGTCGGTGGGAGGACTGATACTCATGTACGTTCTGGTTCAGGTGTCCCGAGTTCGTGTACCTGCCGTTGTGCCCATGGCGGTTATCGCTGGACAAACAGCATTGGCGAACCTGCGGTGGTAAACAGCAGATTCATCCAGGACTCGAGGTGGCGTTTGAATTCCAAGTATATCGCGTCGGGATCGAGCGCATCTGGGGTCCACGATGCGCGCAACTCAAGTGTGCTCGTGGCTTCGGAGTTGGTGGTCTCGTCGAACGACTCCTGGTTGAGCACGGTGACGGTTCCTCGCAGGTGACTGTACTGGGCGTTGGTGCTTGACAGTGAGTCACGGACCCAAGCACGGGTCACCTCATAGATGAGAGGGTCTTGTCCCATGACCTCATCGATGGTTGTGCGCACGATCACTGCGAATCGGAAGTGTCCGCCCCAGTCTTTCTGAAATTCCTCGGTGTACAGCAGCGTCAACGAACCGTCCGCGAGGATGCCAGGTTCATTGCGTGATTGCGTGATTTCTCCCGCCAGCGCTGCGGAATACGGGGTAAGCGAGCGCGGTGCCCGGATCTCCTCAAGGGTGAGGTGGCGGGGGATGACGTCTGGGCGTAGCGCACGCAATGCCGCATGGAAGGCGGCAGGGAGCTCTACGTGCGGGCTGGTCATATGGCTAGATTAACCAGCATTGGTAGTCTGAGGAGGGCGACTCGCGCGACATTACCGTTTTGAGACCTGCGAGACGTTCGACGCGCTGTGACGTCCTGTTCTGCGCGAAGGTTGTTTCTCAACTGAGAGGTGTGTTCGTGAGCGCGTCCGCTGCCCTGAAGGATCTTCTGGCGAGCCGTTCTGGTACGTCGGCTGAGGACTGGTTCCTTGTGTTTAAGGCCCGGTATGGCATGGAAGCAGTGTTCTCTGCGGTGCGGGCTACCGTGGGTCCGGGAAATGTGGCGACCCAGATCTTCACGTGTGCGACTGCGGTCAACCCGATTTTGGCCGCGGGGTTGACGCCCCGCTATAGCGAGATCGACCCCGATACGTTTGCGCTCGCGCCCACGGCGTTTGGTGTGGGGGTCGATGACCGCGCCGCGGTCATTCAGAACACATTCGGTGTGATTGACGACGAGTCTGCCAGGGTTCTCGGCGAGGTTGCGCGTACCAATGGGCTGATTGTCGTCGAGGATTCCGCACACGCCGTTGGGCGGTTTGCTCGCGGTGTGGACGGTCGGCCTGTGGCCGATGTGTCGGTGCACTCGTTTGGGGTGGAGAAGCTTTTACCCACAAAGTTTGGTGGTGCGATCTGGCTGAACCCACATACCCGCGATGAGGGATACACCACTGAAGTGCGCGCCGCGATGGTTTCGGCGCTGACTGGTCTACCCGCGCCTAGCGGTAAGCAGGCGTTCGCCGCGAAGAGTTACCGGAACCAGTTGCGTATCCTCACCAGAGTCCCGGGGGGCCTTGGGCGTGGGTTGCGCACGATGCTCGTGAACGCTGGGTTGTTTGATCCACCGATCTCCGAACAGGAGAGCCGTGGGCGGCAGGGGCAACCGGTCGGTATATCGCCGTGGGTGGCGCAGCAGGCCGTCGCGGCGTTGGAGTCGGTGGCTGACATCGAATCTCAGCGCGAGAGTGCGGTTCAGGTGTATGTCCGGGAACTTGAGGGTGTCGTCACCATTCCTGCAGCGGTTTCTCGGGGTGGGGCATTCGTGCGATTCCCGTTCTATGTGTCGAGCGCCCAGCAGGCAGAGGAGATGATCACCGATCTGAGCCGTGCGGGAGTTCCAGCGGGACGGTGGTATCGTCCGGCGTTGTTCCCTGGTGCCCACGATCCGCAGGCATACAACTATGCGCCTGGCTCTTCGGAGCTACGAGTGTCAGAGGACGCTATTGCGAGGGTCGTGAATCTGCCGACCAACGTTTCTGAGCAGCGTGCGCTGGAGATCGTGCAACTCGTGCGCCGGTTCCTGGCTTCCTGAACCCACCATCTGGTGGCTGCCATACGGGTCAACACCGCTAGCTCGTCACCGCGCACAGGCTACTAGGCCAATGTGACGTTGTCGGGCCAGCGCAACCAACTCGTCGTCAATCGGACCATGAAGTGAACGCGTCCGAAAGTGCTTCAGGGCGCGAGTTTTCACTCGCGCCCTGAAGTAAAACCTACACAGTTACACAGCGTTCCGGGTGGACTACTTGTTGATGCGGAACTTCTCGTTTGCGATCACGTTGCGGCCAGTGCGCAGTTCATGCTTGAGGTTCGCGATGATCCGCTTGGGGTTTAGGTCCTTGCGGTACCACAGGGTGTGTGCGGTGCGATTGCGGCGGCCGGTCTTGACCAGACCCCTGAGCGGTGTGGGGACGAATCGACGGATCACTGATAGCGGGGCGTTTCGCCACAAGACTGGTGTGGTCGTGACCGTGTAGGGGAGTTCTTCACCGTAAATGAGGTCACGCACGTACTGTGCGGGAAGATTGTGGCCACTCGCAGTCGCGTAGTAACTGGCTGCTCCCTGGCGCACATTGAGTTCAAGGAGTTTGTTGGACTGCGTGGCGCGGTCGAACATGATGTCGAAGTTTGCGGCTCCCACATATCCAAGCGAGTCGAGTAGGCGGGTGAGCGTCGCGGCTAACTCCGGCTCATCAATCGTGACCACGGCGTTCATATTGCCTACGAGTTTGGGGTTGTGTTCACCCAACACGATCTGCGCGATCGAGACGAATCGGGTATTTCCTCGGTGGTCGCTGTATGTGTTGGCGACTCGCATGACCCTCTCGTCCCCGGCCAGGTATTCCTGAAGGATCAGATCGCCGGTGTAACCGCCTGCGTAAATCAACTGCGCGGTCTGCCGAACCTCGGCGGGACTGCTGACCAGGTAGATCTTTTTCTGGCCTTCGAACTTTAGGCTCGGATACAGTTCGGTGTCTGAGGGCTTGAGAATGACCGGGTAGGTGAACGGCAGGTTCTCGCCAAGGTGAGCATCCTGAGCGCCTGATTCATCAATGATGACGGATCGAGGGTGATCGATGCCCAGGCGTGCGCAGGTCTGATAGAACTCAGCCTTGTTCACCAATTCCTGCGCGAGTTGCGAATCGACAACAGGGATGATGAAGGAACGTTCCAGCTCGACGCGGTGGCGGATGACTGCGTTGGTGTACGCCTCGATGGTGGGTAGGAGCAGGAGCTTCTTGCCGGGGTATTGTGCGGCGACTTCCGTGAGTGCGGCAACAAGGTGTTCATCATCGAGTTTGGGGGAGGTGCGTACCTCGATGATCGCGGAGTGCGAGGTTTCGGGGAGGGGAAACCTACCCAACGCGAGGGTGCGTACGCCGAAGGCCTCGTGCAGGGAACGGGCGATCCCGTATGCGTTGAGTCCTGTACCCAAGACAACCGGGATGAAGTCCTGATCCGCGAATGGCATGATGCCGCAATTCCCTTCGTTGTGGTGGTGGACGGCGCTGATGCTCAAGTCCGCTCGCCATGTTACCGCTCCAGTCCGGCGTGTTTTGACGTTTTGTGTAAAGACCTCGTGGTGCTTGGGCATCTGGTGGGGCGGTGGGAATAGGATGGTGGATGTGAAGCACGGAGATACTGGTTTACCTGTAGGCGTTATCGGCGGCGTTGGACCGCTGGCGACCGCATATTTTCTACAACGTGTTGTGCAGAGAACCGCTGCTGAACGGGATCAAGACCACCTAGACCTCGTCGTGCTGAATCACTCGACCATCCCGGATCGAACTGACTATATTTTGGGGAGATCCACCGAGGATCCTGGTCCAGTTCTTGCGGCGGACGCCAAGAAACTCGAGAAATTCGGTGTGTCCTTTCTGGTCATGCCATGCAATACAGCGCACTTCTTCACGCAGCAGGTGATCGATGCGATTGACGGTGATTTTCTATCGATCATTGACGTCACCGTTTCCGCTGCCCTGCGCCGAGCCCCACACGCTGGCAGAGTTGGTTTGCTCGCAACCGAGGGAACTGCCCAGTCTCACGTCTATCACGATGCGTTCGGTGCGCATGGGGTTGACATCATCACGCCGGACGATGAGGACCAGGCTGTTGTGAACTCCGTGATCTATGAGCAGGTAAAGGCTGGCCTGCCGGCTGATCCCGATGCATTGCGTAGGGTGGCGGCTCGTCTCGTGGACCGTGGGGCATCGGTTGTTGTATTGGGATGCACAGAACTATCTGTTGCCGCTGTTGACCATGATCTCCTTGATGAGGAGCCATTCCTCGACTCGATGGACGAACTTGTTCGAGCCACGATCGAGCATGCTGGTTACCCTGTTCGCGCCTAACAGCCACCACTGAAAATATCTACCCATCCAGCGACGGATAGTTTGGTTTGAAATATACCCCCAGGGGTATTATTCTTGAGGTTGTGAGCGGCAGGCTCACCTACCCTCAAGGAAAGGACCACGCCATGTGCGCTCGAGTAACCTGCGGTAACTGTGGAAAGGCGACCTGGACCGGCTGCGGCCAGCACATCGAGGACGCCCTGTACGGCGTGGCTGAGACGGATCGCTGCACCTGCTCATGAATCAACTGAGCGTTAACCGGGCGCAAGAACGCCCAACGATAGGCGAGTGGCGGGACGGATACGGTGTCCCAGTCATCAACGAACGGACGGTACGTGCAGCCGCGGGCCTACTGTTTCTCGGAGGGGCATTCGCGGCAGTGTCCGCCTTCAACACTGGCTCGAGCGTGCCACTGCGACCCTTTGGAATGTTCTTCCTGATCGACATGCTTATCCGAGTGATTGTCAGTGACCGCTGGTCACCGTCGCTGGCCCTTGGTGGACTCATCGTGCGCGGCCAAGCCCCCGAATGGGTCGGTGCACCGCAAAAGGGATTCGCCTGGGGGCTGGGTATCGTCCTTGCGGTCACCAGTTGCCTCGCCATGGGAACGCTCAACCTGCCGCTCGCAGCCGTCATGGCGCTGTGCGGAGTGTGCCTCACCCTGCTGTTTATCGAAGCCTCGTTCGGTATCTGCGCGGGATGCCAACTACAACGACTTTTCAGTAGGACAGCACCGCAACACTGCCCGGGCGAGGTCTGCCCAATCAACCACACCCACAAGGACACACCACATGCGTAAAGCCACCATTGCCGCACTCGCGGCACTCACACTTCTCGCATTCACGGGATGCTCAAACGATCCCACCCAGAACGTGGCCCTCACCGAAGACACGATCATCATAGACGTCCGCACGCCAGCAGAATATGCCGAAGGACACCTCGAAGGCGCAACGCTACTCGACTACAACGCCGGACAACTCGCCGCTGAACTCGACAGCCTCGACCAGAATACGCAGTATGCCGTGTACTGCCGCTCCGGCAACCGATCCGCCCAATCCAAACAACTCATGGAAGATGCAGGAATCACCAACGTCATCGACCTCGGATCAGTTCAAGACGCAGCAGCCAGCACCGAAATCAACATCGTCACCGGCTAAACATGAACTGTATCCGTCCCTGACCAGTAGCAGAGCGTAAGATGACGGAATAACGACCCAGCTCGTCGGAAAGCAGAAAACCGCATGCCCACCAAAGCGCGCCTCCTGATTGCCGCCATACTCGCGGTCACCGCAGGTGCCGCAACCATCAGCGTGTTCTTTGTGGACCACATCAAAGCGCCCGAACCAGTCGCGATCACAGAATGCGACCCAACCTTCAAAGAACTCGACTTCGCTGGTGAAGTCGTCTGCTATACCGACGGAACCTTCGAAATCATCGACACAGGTTTTGGAGCCCCAAGACTCGAAGCCGTAATTATCACCAAATAATCAGACCACCCAACCCGCTGTAAGATGGTGGCTTGTGAGTCCCAAGTCCCGCATCGGCCACGCACAACAACTGGCCGACATCACACCGCACGTCTCCGCCGACCGTCTGCTCGCAGAGTTCGTGCCCCCACGACACTTCCACACAGCGCGATTCGACACCTACCGTGCCAACTCGCAATACCCCAGCCAAGAAACCACCCGCGAGCGCCTGCGCGAAGCCGCCAAGCAGATCAGCGGCTCAAAAGGCTGGCTCACCAAATTCCTCCAAAACTCCAAAAAAGCCCCAGCCATCTACATGGATGGCGGCTTCGGAGTCGGAAAAACCCACCTCCTCGCATCCCTCGCACACGAGGTTGGAATCGAACGCACCGCGTACGGAACATTCGTCGAATACACCAACCTGGTCGGCGCGCTAGGATTCGCCAAAACGGTTGAGGCGCTCGCCGAAAAAGTACTCGTATGTATCGACGAGTTCGAGCTCGACGATCCGGGTGACACTGTCCTGATGTCCCGGCTCCTGCGTGAGCTCGCAGACAGGGGAGTGGCGATCGCCGCGACCTCGAACACCCTGCCCGACTCCCTCGGTGAAGGCAGGTTCGCTGCCGAAGACTTCCTGCGCGAAATCCAGGCGCTCGCAGCCCGGTTTGAGGTGCTGCGCGTTGATGGCGAGGACTACCGGCGTCGTTCGGTTCCAAGTTCCATGCCTGGCCTGCCCGATGAAGATGTGCTCGATCTGGCCGAGGGCGTTTCGGTTGACGGCCTGACCACGGTTGATGGGTTCGATGAGGTGCTGCGTCATCTGGCGTTCGTGCACCCGAGCCAGTACGGTGCGATGCTCGACGGCATTGCCCTGGTTGGGTTGACCGGCGTGCATCCGATTGAGGACCAGTCCACAGGCTTGCGTTTCGTGGTGCTTGTGGACCGCCTGTATGACCGTGAGGTTCCGGTGCTTTTGGGCGGTTCGGGCCTGGACTGCTTGTTCTCCGAGACGATGCTCAACGGCGGGTATCGCAAGAAGTACTTCCGGGCGCTGTCGCGTTTGGGTGCGCTGGCTCAGGAGGGCCGTCTGCTCGTAGGCCGCGAGGTCGCGTAGGTTTTTCTGTTCTGATTGCCGACGATTCCCCGGCTCCCAGCACAATGCCGGGTTCTGCTAGCGTCACTGCGGGTGAAACCTATTCGCTGGGCACCATTTTGATTGGCGGTGGATCAGCTATGGGGGTTGACTACGAGAGCGTTGGCTGTGCCGCTGATTCGGGCGCTTGGCTCGTAGCGCCCTAACAACTGACTCGCTGTAGGCGGTTGGCCTTAACGTAGGGCGCGAAGATACCGGTTACGAGCAACAATCTGGACGATGCGCAGAAAAGGATAGATCGCACGCCACGGTTGGGTGTCTGACGGTGCCGTGAGCGAACGGACTGTGAGGATCACATCAGTGTCCGTCCTGTGCACGATGAACGCCTCTTCACCAGTGACCGGATGCCCGGGACGGGTGCGGTACGAGAATCCAACACGGTCAGGTTCTTCAACAACTCGAACCACCGTGATTGGTTCGACGACCGTGATACCTGCGACTCGTGCCGTCACCGTCAACTGCGTTCCTGGTGAAACCTTGCTTGAGTTGCTCACCTGAAAGCCGCTACGAGTCTTGATCGCCCAGCGCAACACATCGTGAGTTGCCTGCTCCCAGCACTGTTCGCCGTGGCCAATGACGGTGGAAACCTCGGTGCGGCGAAAGCCCTCGGAGGTTGTTTGAGACCAGACCGGTAACTCGGGTGCGGTGTTCACTGAAGTATCCAATCGATGCCCTCTCATGGTGGTTTTCCGGTGTGAGGGTGGTTTTTTGTGGTTGTTGACTCCGGAACACCACTATGCGGGGATGCGTCAGGCCTCTGCGAGCCGACGTTTTTCTTCCTCGATGTCGAAACTAGGCGGAGGCCATTCGAGATTGAGGTCTTCGAGGGCATGCAACAGCAGTTGGGAGACCGCGAGGCGAGCAAACCACTTGTTGTTTGCGGGAATGATATGCCACGGCGCAGTCTCAGTTGAGGTGCGTTCCAGCATGATCTCGAAAGCTTCTTGATAATCCGGCCACATAAGACGCCCATCAATGTCGCTCGGATCGTACTTCCAGTACTTATCGGGACGGCTTAGGCGTTCACCAAGCCGGGCTTTCTGCTCATCAGGGTTGATGTGTAGCAGCACCTTGATGATCGTGGTGCCAGAATCGGCGAGTTCGCGTTCGAACTGGAGGATGTCGTCGTAGCGACCTTCAATCTCCTCCAGCGGGGCTAGTTCGTTGACTCGCGCAACGAGCACGTCCTCATAGTGGGAGCGATCGAACACGCCAATGTGTCCCGGACGTGGAGTTTTGTTCTTGATGCGCCAGAGGAAGTGGTGTTCAAGTTCCTCGGCAGTGGGTTTGCCAAATGAAGCATGCTGTACGCCCTGCGGGTCCACGAGCCCGATCACGTGGCGTACGATCCCGCCCTTTCCGGCCGTATCCATGCCCTGCAAGATCAGCAGAATAGAACGAGACCCACCGCTGCGACCATCCGCGAACAAACGTTCCTGAAGTTCGGAGAGCTGGCGACCCGTCTCAGCGAGAAGAGATTCGGCCTCCTTACGTCCGTGCTTCCAACCGGGTGTGCTCGAAGCATCAATGTCCGCGAGCGCCACACCCTGCGTGAACACGGTGGTTTCTTGGATCGTCTCTTTGAACTTCGTGGCACGTCCTGCGGTTTTCTGGGCGTGCTTGAGCTTCTTGGTGTTCTTCGCTGCCTTGCCCGCAGCGGACTTCTTGTTGAGTTTCGCGGATTTCTTTGACTTCTTAGGTTTCTTTGACATCGTGACCTCGTTGTCTTGTCAGCGGGCGAGTCTGTGGAGCAGTTCTGAGCATAAGTGTAGGGCGTGATCTGAACCAATGGTGGATGAAACACCAGGTTCGGGTCACGCCCTATAAGCGTGCGTCAGGTCTACTGAGCGTAGCGACGAAACAGTACGCTCAGCCCTTGACGCACAGGATCGTGCGCAGTCGCACCACGACCTCAATGAGGTCCGTTTGCGCGGCAATCACGTCCTCCAGGTTCTTGTACGCACCTGGGATTTCGTCGAGCACGCCCTCGTCCTTACGGCATTCAACACCGGCAGTCTGAGCCGCAAGGTCAGCCGTGGTGTACGTGCGCTTCGCAGCGTTACGCGACATCTTTCGGCCAGCGCCGTGGGATGCGGAGTAGTAGGACAACGGGTTTCCCAGTCCCTTCACAATGTACGAACCCGTTCCCATAGAACCTGGGATCAGGCCGTACATTCCTTCAGTTGCGCGGATCGCTCCCTTACGCGTGACAATCAGGTCTTGGCCATCGACGTTCTCGTGCTGAACATAGTTGTGGTGCACGTTAGCGACTTGCTCAAACGTCGGGTCCAAGTCCGCGAAGTGGCGGCGCACTACATCCTGAAGCAAACGCATCATCTGGGCACGAGACTGTGCCGCATAACGTTGCGCCCACTGAAGGTCATGCATGTACGCATCCATCTCGGACGTTCCAGACAAGAACACAGCCAGGTCACGGTCCGGCAGGGTGAGGTTGTGCTCGAGGTCCTTAGCCTTGGACACGTGCCATTCGGCGATCATCTTGCCCACTGCACGCGAACCTGAGTGAAGCTGCAGCCACACCCGGTCATTGTCGTCGAGGCACACCTCAACAAAGTGGTTGCCACCGCCAAGCGAACCTAGTTGCT
Organism: Populibacterium corticicola; assembly: GCF_042683685.1. Lineage (NCBI taxonomy): Bacteria > Bacillati > Actinomycetota > Actinomycetes > Micrococcales > Jonesiaceae > Populibacterium > Populibacterium corticicola. Next base: position 497,919 of record NZ_JBHUOP010000001.1, read on the forward strand.
TACGGATCTTCGACTCATTGCGCTGCACGCCTGCGTGCAGCGAATCAAATTCCTGCCACAGGTCAGCACCCGCGTCGAGCGGGTCGCGGTGTCCATGCCATCCGGTGGGGATTGCCCGCTCGATGTCGTGACGCAACCCGGCCAAATCGTCGGGAAGATCTGTTGCAGTCAACGATGTGAGCACACCTATCATGCCGCAGCCGATGTCCACGCCCACTGCGTTTGGGGAGACGGCGTCCTTCATCGCGATTACCGATCCGATGGTTGCGCCCTTTCCGAGGTGCACATCCGGCATCACGCGAACGCCATGTACCCACGGCAGCGCCGAAATGTTACGCAACTGAGCCAGTGCTTCTGGCTCGATTTCACTCTCACGGGCCCACATCAGCGTGGATGTGCCCGAAAGAGTCACTGGGAAAACCATTTTCCTTCCTTTCTGTGCTCGTCAACAGTAGGGAAGGAGCGTGGGGCAGCGCACGTTATTTATGTGAAGCGAGGATATGATCGAGCGTATGAACGATCCTGAACTACAAAACACACGCATTAACTGGTCTGAAGGAACATGGACTAATGAGCCTGCGATCACGCACATCACCGATGATGGAGTTTTGCATGTCACCGCAGTTGAAGGTAGCGACGCATGGCGGCATACGGCCTACGGGTTTGTGCACGAAAGCGAACATGCGTTGGGTGTTACTTTCGCCCCAGGAACATCCATGGAAGTTGATTTCGGTACCAACTTCACGGGCGAATTCGATCAAGCTGGCCTTTACGTACGGGTATCGAACGAACACTGGGTGAAGGCTGGTGTCGAGTTTGCTGACGGTGCCCCACAACTTGGGGCCGTTGTCACCCGCGGAACCTCCGACTGGTCTTCCGCACAAGCTCCAGAATGGGGCAACACCCGCGTCAGTATTCGAGTTAGTTGGAGGAACGATGCCTTGACTTTCCGGGCTCGGCGAACCGGCACTGACTGGCAACTACTGCGCGTCCTGCCGCTGACCGAACAAGACGGTGTAACTGCAGGTCCCTTTGTATGTGGGCCAACTCATGCTGGGTTAGAAGTGCCATTCTATGGATGGCGGGTAGGTAGCCCAGATACGTCAATCCACTAGTTTTGTCCGGTTGTTTTCTGAACAGCTTCCCGTTTTTCGACGAGATGGGACTTAAGCATTAGGCTTACGTGTCAGTGGGGAGTAGTATTCTTAAATATCGGCCACGCCACCTCATATGATCGTGGTGATTATGGCCTAACGGGCGATTGGCGCAGTGGTAGCGCGCTTCCTTCACACGGAAGAGGTCGTGGGTTCGATACCCGCATCGCCCACAGTAAACATACTGTTCAAGATGTATTTCCCTCAAGTGCTGCTTGCGAAAATCGACTAGGTGCACACGTGCGGCTGTTTTTACCATTTCTTGACTATCCAGCACCGTCACTCAAGGACGCCTCAGAGGGCGGCGCTCAGTCTTGCGCTGATGTCGGCGGCGTGACGATAAACAACCGCAACATCGCCTAGGTTCCGGTACTGTCGGCTCGTTTGCGGGGTGGCGGCATCGTGGCGCTCCACTCATCAACGAGACTGAATTAGCGTGGGTTAGCGCCAGGTGCCCGTCCAGTCGTAGATGTCACCATTGGTCTGATACTCGCGGAGTTCAATGATTCGACCGTTGCATACTCGAGCGACAGTAACGCCATCAAATGAGGACCGGACTCCTTGCCACGTGCATTCGAAAGTCCACGTGGACACCTCCCGGTCACCTGTAACGATGTGGTCGTGCACTTCCTACTGGTGCACGATTCCACCCGCGTCAAGCCAAGTCTCAGCCCACTGTTTGACCCGCTCACGGCCCACATAGCGCGGGCCGTAGCACTCTATGATGACGCAATCGGAGTTGACCGCGTTCGTGATTCGCTCCACGTCGTTCGCTACCCAAGCGTCGATGTAGGTGATGAGTGCCGTCATGGATATCTCCAAAGCTAAGCTAGTTGCGTGGTGCGGCCGGAGCGGGAGGCGTCCAGCCCATTGCGGCGTCTGCGCCCCGGCTGACAAGGCTGGCAGGCGTTAGACGCATGAGCGAGTTACGCACGGTTTGTAGCCAGCCTCCACCCAAGTGTGCTCCGGCTTGCCCAGACATGAATGCCGCGCGACCAAGAGTGCGGCAGCGTGGACGGCGCTCCCGATCAAACTGGTCAAGCGCTAGCCGAAGGGAGCCTCCTGCGGCAACGGGATGGCCAACCAGCAAACCGACACACAGACCGTCTTCCAAAGCTGTTGCCGCACCCTGGCCCATCGTGGGCAGAAAACCGTGGGCGGCGTCGCCAATCATGACAACTCGACCACTCGCGTAACTGGGCAAGCCACCTGGGAGACGATGGACATCGTGACGCATCAGCGCGGAGGGATCCGTGCGTTCAAGCAACCCTTGAACGGATGGTGCCCATCCCGCGAATCGCCTACGGGCCGCTGCCAGTTCGTCAAGGAAAGTGGTTCCTTCCGGCAGTTTGATGTATCCGTACCAGTAGGTTTGTTCCTCGGACACGGGCATCACACCGAACTCGGCGTGGGGTCCCCAGAACTGTTGCAGTGTGGTTTCTCCCGGGAGGCGTGGGATTATCGCGCGCCAACTGGAATACCCGCTATAGAGGGTACGGGACTGTGGGGACAAGACATTCCGCAACGCACTGCGCATTCCGTCTGCCCCAACGACGAGGTCAGCGGTGCGACCTGCCACCACCGCGAGGGCTCCGTCGGGCTCTCCAGGTTCTACTGAGTTCACTGGGGTTCCGGTGACAATCTCTACATCGAGGTCACGGCAACGTTGTAGGAGCGCTGCGTGGAGCCTGCCACGATGGATTCCAATGAGGCTGATGTTTGTCGTGGTCGATGAAGAGTCGGGGATCGTGAGAATCGGCTGCCCGGTGGAGGTCCAGGTTCCCGCGGCACGTGTTTGAAACCCGAGAGACAGTAGTTGATCTTCGGTGAAACCAAGACCGCAGAACGCCGCTACGGCATTGCGGGACATGGAGACACCTGCACCGACTTCTTTGAGTTCAGGTGCTTGTTCGAGAACGGTCACCTGCCAGCCCTGCTGGGCTAACGATGCCGCTGCCGCTAAACCGGCGATACCGCCGCCAACCACTATCGCTGTGTGCGTCATCGGGGTTCTCCAATTTCTCAAGTGCGGTCAAGGTGATGCCAGACTGCGTGATTATGCCCTCAGTGCGTGGTGCATGTTGCCCGCAAAGACGCGGGCAAGCTCCAGCAATGCCTCGCTGTGTGGCAGGTTGATTCCGTCCCAGCGGCTCACCTGCTGCACGTTCCGCAGCGTTCCGAGCAGCGCGATTGGCTTGCCGACGATACCCCGAGTCAGTTCGCCTGGTTCGGCTTCGCGCAGCGCAAGTCCCGCCTCGGCGGCCCAGTCAAGTACGAGGCGCCGCGTCACACCTGGCAAACACCCCGAGGATAGGGCAGGAGTGACCAGCCCATCGCCAAGGTCAACCACGACATTGGTCATGGTTCCCTCCGCCACATCGCCCGAGGTATTGAACAGCAACGCCTCGGTTGCTCCCACCGCGACAGCCTCGCGCAGTGCATACGCGTTCTCGGCATAGGACGTCGACTTATGCCCGGTAAGCGCCGAACGCTCATTACGCACAAACCGCGACGTCAACACGGTCGCTTCGCTCGTATTCACAAGACCCAGCGCGGGGCCGCTTCCTGCGGACAATGTCACAGACATCGACATTGGCGACGAGCCCCCACCACCCAGCGCACGTCCAGTCCGCCACACGGTTATGCGCAGTCGCCCAACACCTGTGATCGAATCACCCGCGCGTGCAACAACCGCCGCAATACCTTCGCTGACGTGCTTGCGGTCAAGACTTTCGAACCCGAGCGCAGCCATCGACGATTCCAGCCGCTCCACATGTTCGGTGAGCGCAAAGGGGACACCGCCATAAACAGCGAGCGTCTCAAACAGTCCGTCCCCAACCAGCAGCCCTGGGTCGAGAGGCGAGGGGGATGGTGAGGGCTCGTCGGCAATGAAACCATCAACCCACGTGACTGTCATACGGAACCTCCCGAAGCGAGCGCGATCAAGCGCGAAGCCTTCAACTGCGTTTCCTCCCACTCGCGTACGGGGTCAGAACCCCATGTGATGCCAGCGCCCGTGCCGAAATGTAGGGCGGGGCCGCCGCACGACGCGCAGTGCCGTTCCCACCAGAACGAACGGATACCAACCGCCAACTCTGCCCGACCGGTGTCGCCATCGACCCAGCCGAAACCGCCGCAGTACGGGCCACGCGGATGAGACTCCAACTCGGAGATGATGCGCAGCGCACTCGACTTGGGTGCTCCGGACACAGAACCCGGCGGGAATGTGGCGTCGAATACTCGCTGCCAGAAATCGTCAGACGCGAACGTTTCGGGGGAGACACGCCCCTCAACCGTTGAGACAAGATGCACGAGACCCGGATGCTCTTCGACATTGAGGAAGTTCCTTACCGCGACCGTCCCAGGCTCGCAGACGGGCGACACATCGTTGCGGACAAGGTCAGTGATCATGACGTTCTCGGCGGTGTCCTTGTCCGTGAGGCCATCACGATTCACCGCCGTGCCCTTGATGGGGCTTGACTCGATCAGTGCGCCGCCCGCGTCAGGCGAAATGCGAATGAACAGTTCAGGTGAGGCAGAAGCCAGCCAGACCTGTTCTTCCGGGACGGTGCTCGTGACTCGGATGTACCCGAGGAACGGTGCCGGATTGCCGTGCGCAAAAATGTCCGTGAGAGCCGCAGGGCTGTGCGGTTTGTCCAGTGAAGCACTCAGGACCCTGCAGATATTCGCCTGATAGACCGTGCCATCAGCAACATGCTCACGCGTGCGCGCCACTGCCTGTTGATACTGTTCGGCGGTGTGCGAGGAAACCCAGGCATCAGCGTCTGGGCCGCGCCATGCCGGTGTGGCTGGGAGATCTCGCGGTGCTGAGGTCACGTCCTCAAAGCGCCAGCCGCGTAGCCGCCCCTCAAAATCCGCAATCACAAACCACTGACCGCCAGCCTGCAGACGGGACAGCAGCGCCGAGCCCGAAGCGAACTCCGCGACCGACCCACTGCTCAACCCACGAAACTGAACCTCACCATGCACGCATACAAAACTACCCAACAAGTGGCATCAACCATAGCCGGTGTCCACACGCAAGTGCTTGAGCGTTGAAACTGTTTTGTGGGTAGGGAGTGGGCGAGGTGATTGGGGCACCGAACGGTTGTAACTGCCTCATACCTCGAGCAGTTATACGGTCCAGAGCGGTTCAACGCGATTTGGAAATACGAGGTCAGTCGTATTAAGGTTTTACATGTCGCCGCGAGCAACGGGTTAATCCTGTATGGCTCGGCAGCGAAATGCGGATGTGGCTCAGGGGTAGAGCATCACCTTGCCAAGGTGAGGGTCGCGGGTTCGAATCCCGTCATCCGCTCGGAGACAAGGTGCTGAACACTCAGTTCCAGCCTCATGGTGGAGTGGCCGAGAGGATAGGCAGCGGCCTGCAAAGCCGTCCACACGGGTTCGAATCCCGTCTCCACCTCCAAGACTCACAGATCTTTTATGAGTTCTTGCGCGATTGGCGCAGCGGTAGCGCGCTTCCCTGACACGGAAGAGGTCACTGGTTCGATCCCAGTATCGCGCACAGGCAAACGTGCCTTGGCGCTCTTCACAGAGTGCCTTTTGTTTGCCGTGTAGGTTCTCCTACACAACACATGCGGATGTGGCTCAGGGGTAGAGCATCACCTTGCCAAGGTGAGGGTCGCGGGTTCGAATCCCGTCATCCGCTCGGAGAAACACTGGTAGGCCAGTTCATCTCTCACGGTGGAATGGCCGAGAGGATAGGCAGCGGCCTGCAAAGCCGTCCACACGGGTTCGAATCCCGTTTCCACCTCCAAGAACTTCACTCAAGTTCTTGCGCGATTGGCGCAGCGGTAGCGCGCTTCCCTGACACGGAAGAGGTCACTGGTTCGATCCCAGTATCGCGCACAGAGTAAAACCCCTGATGATTCAGGGGTTTTCTGTGTTTCTGCGACAACTGTCAGGCCCTAATATGATTTGCGGCGTGCTGTCGCGAGAACCTCACCACCTATCGGTGGGGTGGAATTGTTCCGGGTACCTAGTTTTTGTGCGCGCACCCGGGCTCTTTTGGCACCACCGAGATGAGCGCGACCCATGTTCAGAGGGAAATGAGACGTGGTAACTTCTGCTTATGGGAGCATGGGGAAACGGTGCATTCGAGAATGACGGCGCATTGGATCTGATCGCAGACCTACGACACGGAAACTTCAGTTTTGACGAAATCCAGTGGGCTTTCGAAGACAAAAACTACCTAGAAGTAGACGGCGGACAGATGGCGTTGGCGCTGGCTGAAATAGCCGTGGCGATTCGCAAGGGTCAACCATCGCCGGTTGAAGAACTTGAACTCTCGACCGTTGCGCAACACTTCACACCAGAGGCAATTGGATTCATACGCGAGCAGGTGCAACGCACACTCTCAGATGCAGAACACTCCGAACTCTATGAGTTATGGGAGGAAACAGACGAACTTGACGAGTGGCTCAGAGCATCGCGTGCCACGCTGAATGAACTTGCCTAGCACCGTTCGACGATTGATTCAGCGGGCATAGGGGAACGGTAGTTTCACGAGTCCTCGCGCTGGTAGGTGAGGGCGTGTCCTAGCTGCGGTGTCGTCGTCAATGAAAACGTACAAAAAGTGGCCCCACCGCTCAAGCGATGGGGCCACAAGCATAAGAACGCTACGGAGTTGCGCGACCGCCGTTGACGTTCAAGGTCTCGCCGAGAATATAACTGGACTCGTTCGATGCCAGGAACACGTAAGTCGGTGCCAACTCGGCAGGCTGGCCTGCGCGGCCAAGCCAGGTGTCGTGACCGAATGACGTCAACTTCTCCGGCGGCTGACCGTGCGAAGGTTGCAACGGCGTCCAAATCGGTCCCGGCGCCACGGCGTTCACGCGAATACCCTTCGGACCCAACTGCGCGGCAAGGCCCTTGGTGAAATTGTTGATCGCGGCCTTCGTGGAGGCGTAATCCAACAGGTGCGGCGACGGTGAATACGCCTGAATCGACGTGGTGTTGATGATCGTTGAACCTGGCTCCATCACGCGAGCCGCATCCCTTGACAGTGCAAAGGTCGCAAACACGTTCACCGCGAACGTCTGCTCAATCTGCTCATCAGACAGTTCGTCTATGTCCTCAACACTCAACTGCTTCCCCGCATTGTTTACGAGGATGTCGAGACCGCCAAATGCCCCAAGCGTTTTGTGCACGAGTGTGTTGCGGTAGGAGACATCCGCGAGGTCACCGGGAAGATGTAGGACCTTTACGCCTGTCTCGTCCAGGATCTTGTCGATCTCCACTGCATCGGGTTGCTCAGCGGGTAGGTACGCCAACGCAACGTTGGCGCCCTCACGTGCGAATGCGATGGCCACAGCAGCGCCAATCCCAGAGTCGGCACCGGTGATTAGTGCGTTGCGCCCACGTAGCCTGCCGGAACCTCGATAGGTGTGTTCGCCTCGGTAGGCCCGTGGTTCGAGTTTCTGATCGAGACCCGGTTCTGGCTGTTGTTGCTCGGGAGGTTCGATTTTGGGAAATGCCGTCCGCGGGTCGACGAGTCCTCCGTGCACATGATTGCGGTTCGGTGGGTGAGGCCCTCCGCGAGTATGGGCTCCCAGTGTTGCGGGACCATCGGGAAGCGCTCCACCCTCATCGGACCAATCGTGTCCAGTCTCGTCGCTGTGTGCGGGGTCAGAGACACTGTCGTGCTCGTGTGGTGCCGTCATCTTTCCTCCTGTACCGGATGATCAAAAGCAGCCCCGAGGGGCTGCTTTCAACCTTTTCAATCCTGACGGAAGGACGCAACTGGAACGGTGAAACCGCCGTTCAGAGGGATGGTTAGGACCCTACTCGTTATCATCCTCGTGGTCGTGGTCGTGGTCGTGGTCGTGGTCGTGGTCGTGGTCGTGGTCGTGGTCGTGGTCGTGGTCGTGGTCGTGGTCGTGGTCGTGGTCGTGGTCGTCGCCCTCTTCCTCTGAGTGATCATGACCGTGGTCCGCGTCCTCGCTGTCCGCTGCCTGACCGGAGACACCGCTCAGTTCATTCGGCACGACATCAATCTCGGCTTCCTTCCACACGCGCTCGGTTTCGATGTCGACCGCATAGATCTTCTTTTCGCCCGGCGAGGTGACGTAGACGGAGCCGTCGAGCGCGAAGATGGTTGGACGTGGTGCCTGCCAATCCTCGGGTGCCTCCCATGCTGGTATTACCGGAATGGACTTCGCCACCGTTCCAGACTCGATATCGAGTACGTGGATTGCTCCGTCAGTGCCCAGAACAAGGGGAGTGCTATCGGCGTCACGAGCGAAGGATCGGAAGGTGTAACTCGCAGGCAACTCAACGATCTTGAGCGACTTGGAAACGGTGTCGAGAAGGCTGACGCGCTTCACTTCTCCAGATTCTGCTTCAGCTTCGGTCTTGTAGTCGCCAAGAACGATGTGTGACGCGTGTGAACCGCTCTGGGTGCCGATTCGTCCGTCCACATCGGGGCTTTTCACCTTCGTGATGTCGGTGCCGTTGAGAATGACTGTCCCGTCACCACAGCCAACGCTCACGATGTCATCTGCGGCGGTTGCTTCTCCGTGAACATTGGGGCATTCGTTGGTCTCTGCGAGGGTCTCGCCGTCAATGGTTGCGACCTTGACGGTGTTGCGCTGGTCAGAGGTGCCTTCAGTGGTGACGATGCGCCCACCGCCTAGGGGCACGGTGAGGCCGTGGTGCGGTGCAGCAGCGGTGTAGGTGAACTCAGGGTCGCCGTCACCAAATTCTGACGGTTCGAATGCGGTTGTCGTTCCGCTCGCGTCATCGAAGAAGGCGACGAGTCCAGCATGGTTGATCACGTGTCCAGGCGCACCTGCCTCAAGCACGACATCGCTGAGACTGGGTTCCTGAACGTAATAGTGGGAGTGATCGCCGTGTGCTTCTGCCCAGGTCCCAAGGTCGAGCGTTGAGAAGCCCTGTGGGCCTGAGACGGCTAGGTGCCGCCCTGTCCCCGTGTCGTTGAGCCGAAGGAAACCTGCGGCCTCGATGTCCGCGACCTCGTCGAGGGTTGCGGCGTCGTAGATCTTGATGCCGCCGTCATAGGTGACTGCGAGTCTGGCCTTGAGGGTTGCCGATTCTTCTCGAGCGGTGGTGGTTTGTTCCGGTGCAGGCTCGGTAGTGGTTGGTGCCGGGTCGTTGGTGTTGGCTTCGACTTGTTCAGGGCTGGTGCCGGAGCAGGCGGAGGCGCTCAAGGCGATTGCGATGAGGACGGCCAAGGCGGAGCCTGCGCGACGAGTGGTGTTTTTCTTTCCCACAACTCTCCCTTGTAGAATAGGAATCATTATCGTTAGTGAGGGACAAGAATGTCCGACACGATCGATACGACCTTACATCATAATGAGAAGAGTTCTCAATAGTGCCTCGGTGATGGAGGTCACCATGTCAATCTGTAGTGTTCAAGACCAGCGGAAAATAGCGGTTTGTGCGTTGAAATGATGCCTTGCAGGCATCTTGCCAGGTGCTTGTGTTTTGGACTGGTGTCCGAAACCTAGTAGATTGATTGAGGCGTTTGAAGCGCAGTCTGCGGATGTGGCTCAGGGGTAGAGCATCACCTTGCCAAGGTGAGGGTCGCGGGTTCGAATCCCGTCATCCGCTCCAGTTAAAAGGCCCGTGCATTAATACACGGGCCTTTTCCATATCTGGGATGAACATGGCCTAGAGCATGTGGATGATCCAGACCTGCGGCAGATTCCCAACGATCTGTGTGGTTTGCGCCCCAGCGATGTGGGTCTTGGTCTTTTTGCTGATTGGCGACGAAACCCCATCCGCCCAGACTCGTTCCGTTTGTCGGTCTCCGGATAGAACAGAAGGCTTGTTGTCCACGCATGCGTGGACAACAAGCCTTCAGACGGTTTCAGATGTCACTTGAGACCATTGTGGATTGCGCTGATGAGTTCACCATTCGCAGTGTCTCCCGAGAGTTCCCAGAAGAATGCTCCACCAAGGTTCTTGTCGCTTGCGAACTTCGCCTTGTTGGTGATGTCAGCAGGCGTGTCATAGTTCCACCACTCACCGTTGCAGAAGCCGTAAGACGTTCCGGCAATGGAGCCGGTAACAGGGCACTTGGTCTTGAGAACCTTATAGTCCTCAATGCCGGCCTCATCGGAACCCTGGGCGGCTCCAGTGGCGCTACCGCCTGGAGCAGCCTGGGTTACGCCCGTCCAACCGCGTCCATAGAATCCAACGCCAAGCAGGATCTTCTCGGATGGGATACCCAACGAAGTCAGCTTGTTGATGGTGGTCGTGGTGTCAAAGCCCTGTTGAGGGATTCCGTCATACCCGGTCAGCGGCGAGTGCGGTGCTGTCGGGCCATTCTTGTTCCACGCGCCGAAGTAGTCGTACGTCATGGGCATGATGAAGTCGAGATACTCTGCACCGCCCGCGTAGTCCGCGGCTTCGATCTTTCCACCAGGGGTTGCGTCAGCCGCGATGGCCGAGGTGACAATGTCGTCGCCGAACTCAGCGCGGAGTGCTTGGAGGAGTTTGCGGTACGAGTCGAAACCAGAGTCGTCGCAAGTTTCACCGCAAGCGTTTGGGTACTCCCAGTCGATGTCGATGCCATCGAATACATCGGACCAGCGTGGGTCCTCAACGAGGTCGCGGCAGGACTTCGCGAATTTCTCGGGGTTCTTTGAGGCCTCACTGAAACCACCGGACCAAGTCCAGCCACCGAACGACCACAGAACCTTGATGTTGGGGTATTCGGCCTTCAACTTGCGAAGTTGGTTGAAGTTTCCACGGAGTGGTTGGTCCCAGGTGTCGGCAACTCCGTCAATCGACTCGGCAGCCGTGTATGCCTTCTCATAGTCAGCATATGCGTCACCAATGACGCACTCACCGTTCTTTACGTTACCGAATGCGTAGAGGATGTGCGTGAGCTTGTCGGCCGAACCGGAGGTCTTGATGTTCTTCACATGGTAGTTACGCTGGTAAACACCCCAGTTGGTGAAGTAGCCGACAATGCGATCTTCGGTTGCTCCAGGGGTGGAGCCGTTGTCTCCACCTGGGTTGGTGTCGTCATCGCCGGGAGTTGATCCGTTGTCACCATCACCCGGAGTGGTGTCACCGTCCCCGGGAGTCGTCGGTGAGTCTTCGCATGGTCCAAGGTCAACCCACTGGCCCCACGGGCCTGTCGTGTCGGGAGCGGCACCCTGGGTCCACCATTTGGCCTGCCATAGGTGACCCTTGTAGCTCACCTGGTCTCCAGAGGTGTAGACCGCTGCCGGGTCGTATGCCGGTGCGCACGTAGCGCTGCCGCTGTCGCCGTCACCAGGGGTGGAGCCGTTGTCTCCACCTGGGTTGGTGTCGTCATTGCCGGGAGTTGATCCGTTGTCACCATCACCCGGGGTGGTGTCACCGTCGTTTCCGCCGGTTACATTGATGTCGATGCAGTTGTAGAACGCCATCGGAGTGTCGGCAACGTTCCAGCGAGCGAGGATAGTGTGCTTTCCTGCAGGCAAGTTGGTGAGAGTGTGCGAGATGTCGGACGCTGGACGGCCGTTCTGTTCGTATGTTTGGTGGAGTTGTCCGTCAACGAAGTACTCCCACGTGCTGGTGTTGTGCGCGGCGGTGAGCTTCCACTGCACGTTGATCGACGAGCCTACGTTCTTGGCAGGCCATGGCTTTGTGTCGTCGTCCAGGATGTCGTAGCCGGAGCCGCCGGAGCACTGGAGCGAGCCCTTGGGTGCTTCAACGCTCTGCGGCTCGTACTTGATGTCGCCACAGTCGAAGGAAGTGGCACCCTTGGCGCAGTTGTCCTGGCGGCTTGGTGGGTCGGTGACCCAGCCATGCGCGGCTGCGGGGGCAGCAATGATCATCGGGGCGGCGATGAGGAATCCTGTCAGTGCCGCCAGAATGGACTTCTTGGATGTGATGTTCACAGATACTTACTGCTTTCTAGTGTGTGTAGCACGAGTGCTACTGATGTAGATCGCATTGTCGGCTTGTGGCCGACGATCGTTTATGCCGTGCTGGTTCGAACGGCATAGTGATGTCGTGCAACGGGTTGACCTTGCGGACTGCCATTGCTGTGCCTGTCCGGCGCGAAGCCGGTGGGGGAGACGGGCATCTGTGAGGGAGGGGAAGACGAGAGCACTTCGGTTAGTAATGCTTGCTAACAAAAAGCATTCAGCGCAACAGTGTGAAGCGGGTAGTTGGTACCGGGTTGAGGAGACTTATCGTGCCGTTCGTCTCCCCTTTTTCCGATGTTTACGCTGGCAAACTGTTGTGTGGATGCAATCTACCCATGAGGTTTGTGCACTCTGGGGAAAGAGACTGTGTGGGTTAAGGTACCCGTCTGTGGCGGTGCAGTGTTCATTGGATGGCTGGCCTCCCGGGTGGCAAGAGAAAGAGGTTGGACCCGCCGAAGCGGGCCCAACCTCTCAGGACTTACCGAGATGTTGGCCTGTTAGTTGAGTGGACCTAGATCAGCCCACTGTCCCCATTCGCCAGTGGTTCCCGGTGCGGCACCCTGGGTCCACCACTTGGCTTCCCACAGGCGTCCGTTGTGTGTCACACGGTCTCCGCCGAGGTAGACCGCTGCTGGATCGTAGGCTGGAACGCCGGTGTTGTCGTCGCCGCCACCTGGGTTGCCGTCGTCACCTCCACCGTTGTCACCGCCGCCAGGGCCGACCTGGACGTCGATGCAGTTGTAGAACGCCATCGGAGTGTCGGCAACGTTCCAGCGAGCGAGGATAGTGTGCTTGCCCGCAGGGAGATTGGTGAGAGTGTGCGAGATGTCGGACGCTGGACGGCCGTTCTGCTCGTAGACCTGGTGGAGTTGTCCGTCGACGAAGTACTCCCACGTGCTGGTGTTGTGCGCGGCGGTGAGTTTCCACTGGATGTTGACGGATGAACCGACCTGTTTCGTTGGCCATGGACGAGACTCGTCATCGAGAATGTCGAAGCCGGAGCCACCGGAGCACTGGAGCGAGCCCTTGGGTGCCTCAACGCTCTGCGGCTCGTACTTGATGGAGCCACAGTCGAAGGATGTGGCGCCCTTGGCACAGTTGTCCTGGCGGCTTGGTGGGTCGGTGACCCACCCGTGTGCGGCTGCTGGTGCAGCCAGGAACAGAGGCGCTGCGATGAGCAGGCCTGCGGTTGCCGCCACAGCGGACTTCATGGATTTGATGTTCACGGGTTACTGCTTTCTGTTGTGAGTAGCGCGGGCGCTACGGACGTAGATCGCGTTGACAACCGGTCTGGAGCCCTCGCAGAGAGAGCGACCGGTATGACCGTCAAAGGAAGAACGTTGATTGCTTCAATGTTCTTAGTCACGTGCCTCCGCTCATCATTGAGACGGTGGGGGTGGCAAAACCAGCTCGAGGTAAGTGACTCAATCCTGGAGTAAGTAATACTTACACTTACATAAGTAATACTTACTAACGAAAGTCCGCAGGGCAACCGAAGGCTTTGGGGAGATCCCCCCATTGTTGTGAGTTGCGGCACAGAATGGGCCTCCTGTATCTACGCACGTGCCTCAAGATGTCGATCGAGTTGGGAAGTTGAACCTGAGCACATCGCAAAATTCACCTCACTGACCTGCCGAAATCGCGTACGGAGTGAGATAACTTTTGGTGGTGCATACGTGTTGCGTGCACCTTGGACTGAATGGAGAAACACATGGGACTCGACGACCTCGTTAACAAGGCAAAAGACGCTCTTGGCGGCAACGACAAAGATGGCCTTATTGAGAAGGCAAAAGAGCAGTTGACCGACGAGCGTATCGATCAGGTCGCTGACGCCATCAAGAAGGTCACCCCGGACAATATTGATGAGAAGGTCGATCAACTCGCGGAGCAGGCTAAGAAACTCAACGACTAATCTGCTTTTCGACGATTCTTCCAGGTTTTGCTGTCGGCGCGCCTTGGGTGCATGACTGTCCGCTTCTCACCCTTCGGTGAGATAACCGGCAGGTCGGGGTTGTTGGTGCAACTCACGGCTGGTGTGCCTGGAAAACATGAATGAGTCGATAGAATAAGGGAATGTCGCATCAGGCGACATTCCCTTTTCTACTTCTCATAGGAGGACACGATCGTGTCGGACGTCTCTGTATCGCCACCGCAAGTCACATTCAGCCTGGATGGACAGGAGACTACGGTGACGCAGGGAACTACCGGCACCGAGTTGTTCTCGCAGCAGCGCGATGTTGTGGTTCTTCGCGTCAACGGTGAACTCAAGGACCTGTTCCACGTACCCGAAGACGGCGATGTCGTTGAGGGCGTGCTCATCTCCGAGCCAGACGGCCTTGACGTGTTGCGTCACTCTGCGGCGCACGTTCTTGCTCAGGCGGTGCAGAACGTCAACCCAGACGCGAAATTGGGCATTGGCCCGCCAATCCGTGACGGCTTCTACTACGATTTCGACGTTGAGAATCCCTTCACCCCAGAAGACCTGAAGAACCTTGAAAAGCAGATGATGCGCATCATCAAGGAGGGGCAGACCTTCCGTCGCCGCGTCATCACCGATGAGCAGGGTCAACAGGAACTCGCGCACGAGCCGTACAAGATCGAACTCATTGGCTTGAAGGGCAACTCGGAGAACGCTGGCGAAGGCGCTTCGGTCGAGGTTGGTGCGGGTGAACTCACCATTTACGAGAACGTGAAGCGAAACGGCGAGGTGGCGTGGCAGGATCTTTGCCGCGGTCCACACCTGCCGAGCACCAAGCTGATCGGTAATGGCTTCAAGCTCATGCGTTCGGCTGCTGCGTATTGGCGTGGCAGCGAGAAGAACCCGATGCTGCAGCGTGTGTACGGTACGGCGTGGCCAACCAAGGACGAACTGACTGCTCACCTTGATCGTCTGGCTGAGGCGGAGCGCCGTGACCACCGTCGCCTTGGTGCGGAGATGGACCTGTTCTCGTTTCCAGATGAACTCGGTTCGGGCCTGCCGGTGTTCCACCCGAACGGTGCGATGGTTCGTATGGAGATGGAAGAGTACTCGCGCAAGCGCCACGTCCAGGCCGGGTATTCGTTTGTGTCGACCCCGCACATCACCAAGAAGAACCTGTTTGAGACCTCGCGCCACCTCGACTGGTATGCGGACGGAATGTACCCTCCAATGCACCTTGACGAGGAACGCGACGAGGATGGCAACATCAAGCGTGCGGGCCAGGATTACTACCTCAAGCCGATGAACTGCCCGATGCACAACCTGGTGTATCGTTCCCGCGGTCGCTCATACCGTGAACTGCCGCTGCGTTTGTTCGAGTTCGGTACTGTGTATCGCTACGAGAAGTCCGGTGTGGTCCATGGCTTGACCCGTGCGCGCGGGTTCACTCAGGACGACGCCCACATTTACACCACTCGCGAGCAGATGCGTGAGGAACTGAGTTCATTGCTCACGTTCGTGCTTGATCTGCTGCGCGATTACGGTCTGAACGACTTCTACCTTGAACTGTCGACTCGTGACCCGGAGAAATCCGTGGGTGACGACGAAACCTGGGAAGAGGCTACCGAGGTGCTGCGTCAAGTCGCCACCGAATCTGGCCTTGATTTGATAGCCGATCCAGGTGGTGCTGCGTTCTATGGCCCTAAGATCTCGGTTCAGGCGAAGGATGCGATCGGCCGTACCTGGCAACTCTCGACCATCCAGTTGGACTTCTTCGAGCCAGAGCTGTTCGAACTCGAGTACACCGCCGCTGATGGTTCGCGTCAGCGTCCAGTCATGATTCACCGCGCACTGTTCGGTTCGATCGAACGGTTCTTCGGCATCCTGGTGGAGCACTACGCGGGCAACTTCCCGGTGTGGCTCGCGCCGGTCCAGGTGACTGCTATTCCGGTTGCAGAGCCGTTCAACGACTACCTCGCTGACGTTGTGCGTCAACTCAAGGCTGCGGGCGTGCGTGCTCAGTTGGATGACGGATCGGAGCGTTTCCCCAAGAAGATCCGTAACGCTTCGAAGTCCAAGGTTCCATTCACTATCATCGCTGGTGGCGAGGATGCGGAAGCCGGTGCGGTATCGTTCCGCTTCCGTGACGGAAGCCAGGAGAACGGCATTCCGGTTGCGGATGCCATCGCACGGATCGTGAAGGCGATCGAAACGCGCGAACAGGTCTAGTCGTACATCAGGTGGGGTTCGGCATACGCCGGACCCCACCTTTTTGCTTCCCACCTGAAAACTGACGACTATCTTGAGGCTACCCACCCAAAAACCGACGAAACTAGCGATAAAAGATGGGTGATTACGTCAGTTTTCGGGTGGGTAACGGCATCATGTTGGGGAATCTGTTCCCCGCCGGAAGTAGAGGCAAGAAAGTGCCGCAGAAGTGAGTCACACCCTGC
Source organism: Populibacterium corticicola (assembly GCF_042683685.1). Taxonomy (NCBI): domain Bacteria; kingdom Bacillati; phylum Actinomycetota; class Actinomycetes; order Micrococcales; family Jonesiaceae; genus Populibacterium; species Populibacterium corticicola. Next base: position 514,354 of record NZ_JBHUOP010000001.1, read on the forward strand.
GACAATTGAAGAGACGCTCAACAAGCAGCAAGCAAGGAGGCCCACGTGGACGGTGTGCAGGAATCGGGACGATACGTTGGCGAGCCGGATGGACTAAACCGCCTGTGGACACCTCACCGCATGGCCTATGTGGGCGGCGAGAACAAGCCCAAGGACTCCTCGCAGGATCAGTGTCCGTTCTGTGTCATCCCATCCAAGAGCGACGAGGACGGACTCGTGGTTGCGCGGGGTGATCTCGCCTATGTTGTGTTGAACCTCTACCCCTACAACTCGGGGCATCTGATGATTGTGCCCTTCGAGCATGTCTCGATGTACAGCGAGATCTCGAACGCGGTCATGGTGGAGATGGGGGAGTTGACGCAGCGGGCCATGCACGCCTTGCAACGCGCTATGAGTCCGAGTGGTTTCAACATCGGTATGAATCAGGGCGAGGCCGGTGGTGCTGGAATCGCCGCGCACCTGCACCAGCATGTGGTTCCGCGATGGATCGGGGACTCGAACTTCTTTCCGATCATCGGGCAGACCAAGGCCATGCCTGCGCTGCTTGCGAATACGAGGGTGCAACTCGCGGACGTGTGGGAGTAACCGTGTTGGCGCAGGGTGCCGAGGGAACGTCGTCGATCCGGGGCTCTTTATTGACGACGATGGGGCTGGGTTCAATGAGAACCCAGCCCCATCGTGGTTGGGTGGGTGTGGGCGTGCAACCATCGCCGTGAACTCCATGCCGCGGTGTCATCCCACAGAATGATTTTGGCCGTTTTCAACCCTGAAATTGGGGCGCTGGGCTGTCCTTTGCGTTTCGGCGTCAGTGGGATAAGGCAAGATAGAGTGGTGCCGAGTCCGGCACGCGATCGATGGGAGAGACGGTAGTGCTCAGTCACCTGCGTGGAGCAATGGGGAAGTTGTTTTCTCCGCTCGCGAGATTCCTGCTGAAAATCGGAGTCGGCCCGGACGCTGTGACCATCGCAGGGACGATCGCGGTTGTGGTCGCTGCTCTGTGGGCCTTCCCAACCGGACACCTCGTGACAGGGTCGCTGCTTATCGGTCTGTTCGTCTTCACTGATTCACTCGACGGAACGATGGCCCGTATGCAGGGGCGCGAGGGGGTGTGGGGGGCCTATCTTGACTCGACGCTCGACCGCCTCGCTGATGCCGCGATCTTCGGGGGGCTCGCACTTTACTTTGTCTTCCAGGTTGATGGCCCGAATTCCACTGCGGGGCTATTGGCAGCCCTGGCAACGTTGAGTTTCGCTTTCTTTGTTTCGTACGCCCGCGCGCGGGCCGAAGGCCTTGGCCTTGACGGGAACGTCGGCTTTGTCGAACGCTCCGAGCGTCTCCTGATTGGCCTGCTCGCTACCTGTGCGGCAGGTTTGTTCGCCCAGGACCTGATCCTGATCATTGCGCTGTGGCTGGTCGTTGCCGGTTCGTTCGCCACGTTCGTTCAGCGGATGCTGCATGTGCGCAAGCAGTCATACGTTGCATCCAAAGGGGCAAACTGATGGCCTTCAACGCGTTCGGCTTTGCATGGAAGCACGCCTATAAGATCCCTGGCCCTATCCTGCGAGGCTTGCTCAACGTTGCGGCCGATGTGACCTGGCTGTTGCATAACGGTGGCGTGCACCAACTGGAAAAGAACCTCCAGCGGGTCCGTCCAGACCTCACACCAAAGCAGGTACGTGCCCTCTCGCGTCCTGCAATGCGTTCCTATCTGCGCTATTTCGGTGAGGCCTTCGTACTCACCCACGCCAGTGAGGAACAGGTGAGACATCGCGTGAGAGCCGTGAATGACGGGCCTGTCGTCGCTGCAATCGCGGCGGGTAAGAGCCCTGTCCTTGCACTGTCGCATCAGGGTAACTGGGACCTCGCTGGGGTGTGGGCCTCCGCTCACCTCAACCCGGTGTTGACCGTGGCTGAACGGCTTAAGCCGGAAGAGGTGTTCCAAGACTTCGTTACCTTCCGGGAAGCTCTCGGCATGACCATTCTTGCGGCTGGTGACTCTGGCGTGTTTCGGGAACTGCTGAGGGCCGCCAATGGGCCGGGACGCTTGATCTGTCTTCTCGCGGACCGTGATCTCTCGGCTTCCGGTATCGAGGTTGACCTGTTTGGACGTCGAGCTCGGGTCGCCGCTGGTCCTGCTGCTCTCGCTGTCGGCTCGAAGACCCCGCTCATCCCGGCGAGCATTCACTACGAGAGAATCACGGGGGAGCGGCGCAGACATGCAGGTAGCCCGTGGGGTATCGTCATCACTTTCCATCCTGAGGTGGAGGTAGACCGGACGCTTCCAAAAACCGAGCAGGTCGCGGCCGCAACGCAGGGCTGGGTCGATGCACTCGCGCAGACCATTCACGCTCACCCACAGGACTGGCACATGCTGCAAAAGGTTTTCATAGAAGACCTCGACCCAGAACGTTATGCCCGCACGCTAGCGAAGGAATCTCATGGATAGGCGCAAACTGCGCGTTGGAATCGTCTGCCCGTACTCATTCGACGCACCGGGCGGTGTGCAGTTCCATATCCGCGACCTGGCTGAAGCGCTCATGGAGCAGGGGCATCACGTGTCTGTGCTCGCGCCAGCCGACGAGGGCACTGAGATTCCCGATTACATCACTTCCGGTGGCAAGGCGCTGCCCATTAAGTACAACGGTTCGGTTGCGCGGCTGACCTTTGGTCCCCGTGCAGCCGGGCGAGTACGTCGCTGGCTCAAGGAGGGGCAATTCGATATCCTGCACCTTCACGAGCCGATGACGCCATCGCTGTCGATGCTTGCGCTGTGGAACGCCCGCGGTCCGATTGTGGGCACTTTTCATACCGCCTTGATTCGCTCGCGGGCCCTGCAGTTTGTGTATCCGATGGTTCGTCCGTCGCTTGAGAAGTTTTCCGCCCGCATCGCTGTCTCCGAGGATGCGCGCCGCACGCTGATCGATCACCTCGGCGGCGATGCAATTGTCATCCCCAACGGCGTGTATGTGGACGCTTTCGCGTCTGCGCAACCTGATGACCGTTGGACGGGAACCAAAGAAGCACCCACGATCGCGTTCCTCGGTCGTCTTGACGAACCGCGCAAGGGGTTGCAGGTTCTCACAGCCGCAATACCGGGTGTGCTCAAACGATTCCCTGGAGCTCGCTTCCTTGTCGCGGGACGGGGGGATGAGGGCAAGGCCCTCGCCCTCGAAACGCTCGGTGAGTTGGCGTCCAGCGTGGAGTTCCTGGGTGGGATTTCCGACGAGGAGAAGGCCGCGCTGCTCTCTTCCGTTGACCTGTACATAGCTCCGCAAACGGGCGGTGAGAGCTTTGGTATCGTGCTCGTTGAAGCGATGAGCGCTGGGGCAGTCGTCGTGGCATCCAATCTTGGTGCCTTTGAACGGGTGCTCGACTACGGGCGTGCAGGCTTCATGTTCACCAACGGTGACGGCGACGATCTGGCACGTCAGATCATTCTCGCCCTTGAGAACCCCGAAGCGCGCGCTGCAAAGGCTGCTGCCGCAACCGAGTTTGTGCAGCAGTTCGACTGGTCGCAGGTGACGGCTAAGGTTTTGACCGTGTACGAGATGGTTCTCTCTGCCTCTGCCGCGCTTGGACAGGTCGAAGTGGATTCGTCCCAACAGGTCAGGGAGGCCAGCTGATGCTGTGGTCTGAAGTCGCCATCATCGTCATTGCCGTCGTCGCCCTCGTCGTATGGTTCGCGCTCGTGACAGCGCGCCGACTTGACCGGCTCCACCGCAAGGTGGTCTCCTCTCGTCTAGCGCTCGACTCACAGTTGTTGCGCCGCGCCTCGGCCACTCACGAACTCGCGAGCTCGGCCGTGCTTGATCCCGTGAGTTCTGTTCTACTTGCGGAGACCTCAAAGGCGGTCATGGGAACCGACGCAGACGGCGATCAGGAACTGCTCACCGCTGTGCCAGATCTCTCGGAACTCGTTGTCGCGCACAGGCAGCGCACGGCCTCCGAACCAGCGCCCCGGCTTGCCGTCTTGCAGGCGCTCGATGCGGGCCTTGGGACTGAACGCGAGGCGCGCGAGAGTGCTCTGACCGCAGTCGTGGAGGAGATCCTAGAGTCACCAGAGGATACTGCGGGACTCTATCAAGACCCCTACGCAGCCGAACTGCTCGAGGCGATCTCTGGTGCCTGGTATCGAGTGCAGATTGCGCGGCGATTCCACAACGAATCAGTCCTGCAGGCACAGCGTGTGCGTTCGAAGCGTTGGATTCGTCTGTTCCGGATCGCGGGTTATGCACCCATGCCGCACACCGTCGAATTCGATGACGGATGGCCCGCAGGGCTCAAGCAACCGAACGCGACCCTTCCGCTGGGCGGCGTATCGTGAGCCCTCGGCCACGTGAACGGCATGCAGCACGGGTTCTTATCCTTGATGAGTTAGACCGTATTCTGCTTGTCAAAGGTCATGATGCTGATCGCCCGGAACGTCAGTGGTGGTTCACCATTGGTGGTGGTTTAGAGCCCGGTGAGACCTCGCGCACCGCTGCGGCACGAGAAGCATGTGAAGAAACGGGCCTCAATATCCATCCGTCGGCTCTCATCGGTCCGGTCCTGCAACGTTCAGCCATCTTCGACTTTGACGCTGAGCATGTGCTGCAGCACGAGGAGTTCTATCTCGCGCGCATCCATTCAAGCGCAGCCCTGTCACGCGCTGGCTGGACGGAACTCGAGAAGAGCTTCGTCGACGACCTGCGTTGGCTCACCATCGACGAACTCGATCACGCTGAGATTGAGGTTTTCCCGCGCGAATTGGCTCGGCTCGTCGCCAACCTAAAAAATGGCTGGGATGGCACTCTTATCACTCTGGGACTTGAGGTTGATCAGGCCAGTTTGGCTCAAGATTAAGTGCAAGCACACACGCATCACAGTGAGCCGCGAGCCTAAAGTGCAACCGCACGCCCCAAGAACCGGTAAAATTCTAAGCAATTGTGTTGGCGGGACATGCCGAAGCTCAACAGCCCCTTGAACCAAATGGGGTTGGGGCGAGCCTAAAACTGGACCGGTGTTAGACCGCCCACACCAGCCACCGACGTCAACACAACAAGGAGTCCACGTCCATGTCAGGTCACTCCAAATGGGCCACTACCAAGCACAAGAAAGCGGCAATCGACGCAAAGCGTGCCAAATCCTTTGCCAAGCTCATCAAGAACATTGAAGTAGCGGCGCGTTTGGGCGGTGCTGACATCAGCGGAAACCCAGCCCTCGATCTTGCTGTTACCAAGGCCAAGAAGACTTCGGTTCCCAACGACAATATCGACCGGGCGATCAAGCGTGGCGCTGGACTCATTGAGGGTGGCGCTGATTATCAGACCATCATGTACGAGGGCTACGCACCGGGCGGAATCGCCGTACTCGTAGAGTGCCTCACCGACAACAAGAACCGTTCCGCCGCAGACGTACGTGTTGCCTTCACCCGTTCCGGCGGACAGATGGCAGACCCAGGTTCGGTCGCATACATGTTCTCCCGCAAAGGCCAGTTCATCGTGCCAAAGGGCGATATGACCGAGGACGACCTCATGATGGTCGTGCTTGACGCAGGCGCTGAAGAGATCACCGATGAGGGTGAGAGCTTCGAGATCATCTGCGAGCCAAGCGACACTGTGGCAGTACGCGAAGCCCTCAGGGAAGCCGGTATCGAAAACGACGACGAGTCTATCTGGTATCCCGCGACTCGAATCGACGTTGACGTTGACGGCGCGAAGAAGGTGTTCCGCCTGATTGACGCACTTGAAGATTCCGATGATGTCCAGAACGTCTACGCAAACTACAACGTGCCGCAGGACGTTGCCACTCAGCTCGAAGCAGAAGACTAAGAAATACCCATGCGCGTACTGGGGGTAGACCCGGGATTGACCCGGTGCGGAATCGGCATTGTCGATTCCGCACCCGGTCGACGCGCATCGCTCGTGGCTGTCGGCGTCCTGCGTTCCTCGCCAGAACTCACCGTTGACATGCGGCTACTCACGATTTCACAGGAACTCGACCAGTGGCTCGATGCCCATGTCCCTGACGTTGTCGCAATCGAGCGGGTGTTCGCGCAGAACAACGTCTCGACCGTGATGGGTACCGCCCAAGTCGCCGGACTGGCGATGGTCGCGGCAGCGAAGCGGGGTCTGCCCGTCGCGATGCACACGCCATCCGAGGTCAAAGCAGCAGTCACCGGGAGCGGCGGTGCTGAAAAGGCTCAGGTACAGAAGATGGTGGCGAACATCCTTGGCCTGGGCGAGCTCCCAAAGCCAGCGGATGCCGCAGATGCCCTGGCCATCGCCATCACGCAGCTATGGCGGCCTGCCGGAATGCTCGACAAGGCCGAACGCTACCAGATGACGCCCGCTCAACGGCAGTGGGCAGCCGCCGAGCAGGCGGCGCGCAAGGCGCGCGGCGTCCGCTAGTTCTCGTGCGGCATTACGTGGCTGGGGACGGCTGGGACGTTTGATTGACGACGAACTGGACTGTTCGTCGGAAATGGACGCCTTGGAAGGGCGGCTGGAATAGCGTGTGGCGTGCCGCAAGAACCAGCGGGAAACTTGATAGTGTCATTCGTACAAACGTTCTAAAAGGCTGATTCGAGTTCATTAGATGATTGCTTCGCTCACCGGAACCGTTGCGACGGTACGGCTCAACTCCGCGGTACTCGACGTCAACGGCGTGGGATACCTTGTCCATGCGACCCCGAACACGCTTATGAGTCTGCGGACCGGGGAGAAGGCGACTCTTGCAACGCAGATGGTCGTGCGCGAAGACTCTATGACGCTTTACGGCTTCAAAGACGCCGATGAGCGCGAGGTCTTTGAGATCGTCACCACGGTTTCGGGCGTTGGACCACGTCTCGCCCTCGCCATGCTCGCCGCTCACTCAGCCGACACCATTCGCTCTGCCGTGAACTCACAGGACGTGAATGTTCTGACCCGCGTCCCTGGTATCGGACCCAAGGTCGCGCAGCGTATCCTGCTGGAACTGCAGGGAAAAATGCACGCACCGGTCACCATAGCCGATGTGGGAGGGCCTGCTCCGGAGGCTGTCACTGATGAACGCGCACAGGTCATCGAGGCTCTCGTGTCATTGGGGTGGAGCGTCAAAGCCGCAGAAGACGCCGTCGCCGTTGTGCTCAAGGATCGTGGCGAGACGGTTGTTGTCGCAACCGCTGTGCCCGCAACCCTGCGTGGCGCTCTTAAAGTGCTAGGTGGACAACATGGCTGATCAGCTCGACCCAGAGCAGACCGGGGCCGAGGGATACGCGGTTGGCTCCTCGGAGTTCGATGCATCCGGGTTTGACCGACTGACCTCCTCAGGTGCTTCCGACATCGAGCGGGCCGCCGAAGCCGCATTGCGCCCTCGATCACTCGATGACTTCGTGGGTCAACGGGTCGTGCGAGACCAACTCTCGCTCGTGCTCGACGCGGCGAAAGGTCGCGGCGCAGCACCGGATCACGTGCTGCTCTCTGGTCCACCCGGACTTGGGAAGACAACACTCGCGATGATTATCGCCGCCGAACTCGGCGTATCACTGCGCGTGACCTCTGGACCCGCGATTCAACACGCCGGTGACCTCGCTGCCGTGCTCTCGTCGCTTGACGAGGGCGAGGTGCTGTTCATTGATGAGATTCACCGTCTTGCCCGTCCCGCCGAGGAACTTCTCTACGTTGCCATGGAGGATTTTCGTGTCGATGTAGTTGTGGGCAAGGGCGCGGGTGCCAGCGCGATTCCGTTGTCTTTGCCACGCTTCACCGCAGTGGGAGCGACCACCCGTGCAGGGCTGTTGCCCGCACCGCTCCGCGATCGCTTCGGGTTCACCGGACACCTCGATTTCTACGAGGCAACCGATCTCGTGCGGGTCGTGACACGATCGGCTGGTCTGCTTGGGGTGGACATCGAGCCGGAAGCCGCCTCAGAGATCGCCTCGCGTTCCCGCGGCACACCCCGCATCGCCAACCGTCTACTGCGCCGTGTCCGTGACTGGGCGCAAGTTCGTGGAGACGGCAAACTCAACCTCGCCGCCGCACGTGCCGCACTTGAGGTGTACGAGGTGGACCCACGCGGCCTTGACCGCCTTGACCGCGCCGTCCTCACCGCACTGTGCACCCGGTTCGGGGGAGGACCGGTCGGGTTGTCCACCCTGGCCATCACGGTGGGTGAGGAACCCGAGACCGTTGAGACAGTCGCCGAACCCTTCCTTGTCCGCGAGGGATTGATGGGTCGAACTCCACGGGGCCGTGTTGCGACTCTTGAAACGTGGCGACACCTTGGGCTCGTACCACCGGCGGATACGACCACCTAAGTTTTCTGACACAGGAGTCTCAGCGGCTCTGACCTCACTGCGCGGTTCTCAGGGTTTGCGCGATAATGGGAACTTGCGCGTCCTCCTGCACGTTCACGCTAAAGGTCCTCAGACAGAAAGTTAGGTGTGTTTTAATGCCAGATCCGATTTTGATTATCATGCTGGTCCTGGTCGTCGGTATGTTCTGGTTCACCGGGCGCAATGCGCGCAAACGCCAGAAAGAGATGGCTGACCTGCGTGAATCTCTTCAGCCAGGGCTGCAGGTCATGACTGCATCGGGGTACGTGGGAACCGTCGTATCGGTTGACGGCGACCTGGTCACCCTCGAATCAGAGGATGGCGCACGCACCAAGTGGGTAGCCGCCGCGATTGCCAAGCCATACGAGGCAAGCCCTGCAGTTGGAACAGTGGAGACTGCGGCAAGCCCCGAGGATGCCCCTCAGGGATCTGCCACAACCGGCTTTGTGGTTCCTGACAACATTTCCTCGCTCATCACCAAACCAGGTGACGACCCGGCAGCAGGCTTCAACGACTCGAAGTCCACCAGGGAAGACAAAACCGACGAAAACAAGTAAACCGGCTCTCGGAATATGAATGCAGCGCGCGACAGAGGTAGCATTTCTGTGGCGCGTTGCGCATGTACGGAACTTTACGGACCGTGGCCCTCCAACTGAGGGCCACATTTATGAGAAGAGACAAAGTTGGCTACCACCAACACGAAGACACGAGGCCGTTGGCGCTCGCTCATCGGTCTATTCGTTGTCATGCTGGTCATGCTCGGATCGGTCTTTGCGGGAACCAAGTGGTCAGACGCCACCTGGACCCCGAAACTCGCCCTTGACCTCGAGGGTGGAACACAGGTCATCCTCCAGGCGGTCACCACCAACAACGAGTCTGTCAGCGCAGAGGACATCAATCAGGCGATCGAGATCATTCGCCAGCGCGTCGACTCCTCTGGTGTTGCGGAGGCGGAGATCACCAGCCAGGGCGGTCAAAACATCGTTGTCGCCCTACCCGGTCGACCAAGCCAAGCCACGCTCGACCTTGTCCGTGAAGCCGCGCAAATGCAGTTCCGTCCCGTTCTCTACTTTGACTCCCCAGAAGCAGTGGATATTGAAGACCCCGAGAGCGATGCTGACGTTGATGTAGAAGAGCCAACCGATGAGGCTACATCGCCAGAAGGCGAAGACTCGGCACCATCAGACGACAACTCAGTTGAAGAAAGCGGAAACGCTGAAGACGAATCCACCTCTGACGCGGTAGAGACCGAAGACGCCTCGGCAGAGGAACAGGACGGAACGGACACCCAAGACGCCGTTGAACAGTCAGAACCCCAGGACGCCTCCGATTTAGCCTGGATCACCGATGAGTTGCTCGAAGAGTTCTATGCACTCGACTGCACCGACCCTGCTAACCTTACCGGCGGCGGTGGTCTCAAAGACCCAGAGAATCCCGTCATCGCCTGTGACATGGATGGTGAGGCCAAGTACATCCTCGGTCCAATGGAAATTCCCGGCTCTGACATCGCATCAGCCTCGTCGGGTATGCAACTTAACCAGCAGGGACAGCCAATCGGTGGCTGGAAGGTCGACCTCAAGTTCAACAAGGAGGGTGGCGACAGGTTCGCGGAAGTGACCACCCGTCTCTCCAGTCTTCCCGACTACAGCACGTGGTTGTCCAACCCAACGGCCAGCGCGCCGAACATGTTCGCGATGGTGCTCGACAACCTTGTCATCTCCGCACCAAGCGTGAGCAACCCAATCCTTGATGGACAGGCAGAGATCTCTGGAAACTTCACAAACGAGTCCGCCAATCAGTTGGCCTCGCAGTTGAACTTCGGTGCTCTGCCGCTGACCTTCGAGGTTCAGAGCGAGGAGACAATCTCCGCAACCCTCGGTTCCGAGCAGTTGGCGAAGGGCCTGTTGGCCGGTTTGATCGGTCTGCTGCTCGTCGTGGTCTCGATGTTTGTGCTCTACCGTTTCCTCGGCACAGTGACCGTTGCATCCCTTGCCATCGCCGCCGCTCTCACGCTGCTGTCGCTCATGCTGCTGTCCTGGCTGCAGGGCTATAGGCTCTCGCTACCCGGTGTCGCCGGTATCATCGTCGCTATCGGTATCACCGCGGACTCGTTCATCGTCTACTTCGAACGTATTCGCGATGAATTACGTGATGGCCGAAACCTTGAAAGCGCGGTCGAGGTTGGTTGGGATCGCGCACGACGGACAATCCTTGCATCCGATGCAGTGAACATCATTGCCGCCGTCGTACTGTACTTCTTGGCAGTTGGTGGCGTGCGTGGATTCGCGTTCACACTGGGTCTGACCACATTGATTGACCTGGTTGTCGTGTTCTTCTTCACCTACCCGGTCATGCGTCTGCTTGCACGCACGAAGTTCTTCGGCCAGGCCCACAAGTGGTCCGGGTTCCACCACTCCAGCCTTGGACTCGACGGTCCGCGGTATGTGGGCCGCGGACGTGTGGCTGTTCCCGCAAAGAAGTCAGCCCCAGTCCAGTACAACGAGGACGGCACACGCATGACGCTCGCACAGCGTAAGGCAGCCGAACGCGCCGCCGCCAACACCGAGACCGCATCGCAGTCCGCGCGCAAGGATGGAGAAGCCTGATGGCAAGGAACTGGGCAAAGTGGGGGCACGACCTCTACACGGGCGACAAGTCCTACAACATCGTTGGTGGACGCCGTCGGTACTACATCATCGCGCTTGTTGCGGTTGTGCTGAGTATCGCGGTCATCGGTGTGCGAGGCATCAACCTCGGTATTGAGTTCCGTGGCGGATCGCAGTTCACCGTGACCAACGCCTCGACAACTGACCAGCACCCCGCAATCGATGCGATTCAGTCTGTGAAGGCGGACGAGGTGCCCCGCGTGTCAGCGCTTGGATCATCTAGCATCCGTGTGCAGACTGCACAGTTGAACGATGAGGAGGTGACAGCGGCTCGCGCTGCCCTCGCCGATGCCTACGACGTCAGTGATGATGACGTTGCAAGCTCCTTCGTCGGGCCGACCTGGGGCCAGGACGTATCGAAGAAGGCAGCCACCGGTCTAGTCGTCTTCCTACTGATCGTCATGGTCGTGATGTCGCTGTACTTCCGTGCGTGGCGTATGGCAGCCGCTGCAATCATCGCGCTGTTCCACGATCTGATTGTGACGGTCGGGTTGTACGCGCTGGTCGGCTGGGAAGTCTCACCGGCAACCGTGATCGGCCTGCTGACCATTCTCGGGTACTCGATCTATGACACTGTCGTGGTGTTTGACAAGGTCCGTGAGAACACCGAAAACATCACGGAGCAGCACCTGCACACCTACGGTGAACAGGCGAACCTGGCGGTGAACCAGACCCTGGTTCGCTCGATCACCACGTCGCTGACGAGCCTATTGCCGGTTGGTGGAATTCTGTTCATCGGTGCCTTCCTGCTCGGAGCAGGCACGCTGCGTGACATCGCGCTATCCCTGTTTATCGGTATGGCGGTGGGCGCCCTGTCCTCCATCTTCCTGGCCACACCGCTTGAAGTGTCGCTACGCATGCGTGATCCAAAAATCGCGCAGCACACCGAGGAAGTCCTTGCCATCCGTGCGAGCGGCCACACCACCCCAGTCGGCTCGGATCCGCAGACCCCAGCTCAGGTTGCGGTAGCGACCGGTAAGGTAACGGCGGGTCAGCATCTTGGCAATCGGGCGCAGCCGAAGCGGAAGCGCAAGTAGGAGCGGAGACTGACATGACCTCGCAAGAGTCGAGCACCTTGGCCGCTGAGATCCGTCCGTTCATTCGGGATCTACCCGACTATCCGAGCTCGGGTATCACGTTCCGGGACATCACGCCGTTGCTTGCCGACCCGACAGCCTTCAGTCGCACGATCGAAGGGCTGGCCGGTTTGGTGCCGGACGATACTGACTTCATCGCCGGGATGGAGGCGCGCGGTTTCATGTTCGGTGCGGCACTCGCACACCATCTCGGAATTGGATTTGTTCCAATCCGGAAGGCGGGAAAACTTCCCCCACCCGTGAAGTCCTACACCTACGATCTGGAATATGGACAGGCGACCGTTGAACTTCGGGACGGCACTGTGCCGGAAGGATCGCGGGTGGTTCTGCTCGATGACGTGCTCGCAACCGGAGGTACCGCGCAGGCCGGTGCAGCTCTTCTTGAACATAACGGAGCGCAGGTCACCGACCTAATCTTTGTGATGGAACTTGATGGCCTGGGTGGGCGAAAGGTTCTGGAAGGGCGAGCCGTGTCAGCGTTGCTGGCCGTATAGTCCTAGAATTGGGATCCTAGGAATATTCGCGGGCTGTAAGGTGTTGGCCTGTGAACTTGAAAGATCTTGATTGAGGGAGGCACTTATGTCTGGGGAAAACGAGAAGACAGCGGTGCCTCCCTCAAGCACGTCCGGGGGTGCTACGGCCACTCAGACTCCCGAATCGACGCCTGTTCCATCGGTGACTGAAACCGTTGACTCTTCAACCGTCCCGGTCAGCGGTGCTGGACGTGTGCGTTCTCGCTTCGGAAGATTTGGGGCACGTCACGCGGTGGGTACTCCCGCGCTTGAACCGCTTCTCTCCGCGCTGAAGAAGAACCATCCCAAGGCCGATGTCGCGATTATCGAGCGCGCTTACTCCACAGCGGAGCGAGCGCACCGTGGGCAGATGCGCAAAAGCGGCGATCCATACATCACCCACCCGGTGGCTGTCGCCACGATCCTTGCCGAACTGGGCATGACGCCTCCAACCCTAGCGGCTGCACTGCTGCACGACACGGTTGAGGACACCCCGTATTCGCTTGCGCAACTCACCAAAGACTACGGTGAGGAGATCGCCCTGTTGGTCGATGGGGTCACCAAATTGGACAAGGTCCAGTACGGGGACGCTGCCCAGTCAGAGACCGTCCGCAAGATGGTCATCGCGATGGCCAAAGACATCCGCGTGCTCATGATCAAACTTGCTGACCGCCTGCACAACGCACGCACCTGGAAATTCGTGCCGCAGGCCTCTGCCTCTAAGAAGGCTCGCGAGACCCTTGAGATTTACGCTCCACTCGCTCACCGTCTCGGCATGAACACCATCAAGTGGGAACTCGAGGATCTCTCGTTTCAAACCCTTTACCCGAAGGTGTATGAGGAGATCGTTCATCTCGTCGCGGAGCGCGCTCCCGCCCGTGAAGAGTTCTTGAGCGTTGTTCGTGAGCAGATCATTGCTGACCTGAAGGCGGCGAGGATCAAAGCGACGGTGACGGGCCGGCCAAAGCACTACTACTCGATCTACCAGAAGATGATCGTGCGTGGTCATGAGTTCGCGGACATCTACGACCTGGTGGGTACCCGCATTCTGGTGGATACGGTTGGAGACTGTTACTCGGTTCTTGGTGCGATCCATTCGCGCTGGAATCCGGTGCCTGGGCGCATCAAGGACTACATCGCGATGCCCAAGTTCAACATGTACCAGTCCCTGCACACTACCGTCATCGGTCCCAACGGAAAACCCGTCGAGATCCAGATCCGTACCCACGCGATGCACCGCCGAGCAGAGTACGGTGTCGCGGCGCACTGGAAGTATAAGGAAGGACCAAGCGCTCCTTCCGGTGGTGCCAATGACATGCAGTGGCTGCGCCAACTGGTTGAATGGCAGCGCGAGACCTCGGATCCATCAGAGTTCTTGGACTCTCTGCGATACGAGATCGGCGGCAACGAGGTCTTCGTGTTCACTCCCAAGGGTGATGTGCAGGCACTACCTCAAGGCTCAACCCCCGTTGACTTCGCGTACTCAGTGCACACCGAGGTTGGCCACCGTACGATGGGCGCTCGCGTCAACGGACGTTTGGTGCCGCTCGACTCAAAACTCGAAAACGGCGACGTCGTTGACATTCTGACCTCAAAGGCGCAATCTGCTGGTCCTTCGCGTGACTGGCTCGCCTTTGTCAAGAGCGGCCGCGCCCGGAACAAGATCCGTCAGTGGTTCCAGAAGGAACGCCGTGAGGAGGCAATTGAAACGGGTCGCGAGCAGATCGCCAAGGCTATGCGTAAGCAGAACCTGCCGTTTCAACGCCTGCTTTCGCAGGAGGCTATTCTCGCAACAGCCAATGACATGCGCTATGCCGATGTCTCGGCACTGTATGCCGCTGTGGGCGAGGGACAGGTCTCCGCGGCCAACGTTGTCTCAAAGCTTGTGCAGACGATGGGTGGCTCCGATGCCAATCAGGAAGACCTCGCTGAGGTCGCGCTACCTGGCAAGAGTCCGCGACGTACCCGCTCCGGGGACCCCGGCGTAGTAGTCAAGGGCGTCGACGACATCTGGGTCAAACTCGCCAAGTGCTGTACGCCGGTTCCAGGCGACAAGATTGTTGGTTTCATTACCCGCGGTCAGGGTGTCTCTGTGCACCAAGAGGACTGCATCAATGTTGAACAGTTGCGTCAGCAGCCGGAACGCATGGTCGAGGTGGAGTGGACCAGCGGCGCCAACACAATGTTCCTCGTGCAGATTCAGGTTGAGGCGATTGACCGTGCTCGACTGCTATCGGATGTAACGCGCGTCCTTTCGGATTCGCACGTGAACATCCTGTCGGCGAGCGTGTCCACATCCTCGGATCGTTTGGCTATCTCACGTTTCGCGTTCGAGATGGCAGAGCCATCGCATCTTCAGTCGGTACTCAATGCGGTACGTCGTATTGAGGGTGTCTTCGATGTCTACCGTATTACCGGCACCAAGATCGGATAGTTCAGTCCAAGATCCTCTGATGTGTATTCTGGGCTGGTGATCCGCAGCCTTCCGTAGTGTAGGACCTGCTTTGGGTGTACTCGGCGTACGAGTCCACGAAGGTGTTTTCCCTGTGGACGAGGTTCGTAGCGCTGGTAGTACACCGTGAAGCGAGTGGGTTGTGGTCCACCTTCGTAAACCCAGCGTGCGCCCTCACGTGCGACTACTCCCATGCCTCGGGTGCGCTGTAGCGCGATTGCGATCCGCAGTTCGAATGAGTCCGGTTCTTCGTGGGCGCAGGCAAGCCCTGATGCCACCTCGCGTAGTTCGGTACGTGCGATCATGGCACGGTAGTTGATGCGCCCACCGACATCCTCTGGCGTGTAGAGCGGAACCTCCCAACTTTCTGGCTCGCGTGCACCCGAGGTATTCACGCTCATGCATTTTTTGATCTGAGCCCATGATTTCTCGGCACCGGGATGTCTGATGCTCCAGGGGAGTGGCCGAAGGCTGGTATCAAGGTGGAAGATGCTGCTCATTGTTCTCTCGCGGAAGTGTGTCTGGCGCTGTGCAGGTCTGGACCAGTGGGTTAACTGGCGTTCTCTAAGTCTTCCGTAATTGAGCAGCAAAAAGGAGGCGATGGCACCAACTGTGGATAACTGGTGCCATCGCCTCCTGGGAAGGAATCAGCCTCGGGCTTCTTCAGCAGCCTTGGCGACCTGTTCGAGCCAGGCACGGCGTGCCGCGATGGACTCGGTGAGTTCCTTGGCCTTGCGGTCGTTGCCTGCTGACTGAGCGGCAGCGAGTTCCGACTCAAGTCCCTCGATTGCGGCCTCGAGCTGGGCGAGTGCACCTTCAGCGCGTGCACGGGTCTCTGGGTTTGTGCGCTCCCACTTCTCCTGCTCGGCGTCGCGGATAGCGTTCTCGACTGCCCGCAGGCGACCCTCAATGCGGTTCATGTCGTTACGTGGAACGTGTCCGACCTGTTCCCATTCGTCTTGGATCTCGCGCAGAGCGTTCTTTGCCGCCACGATGTCGGTCACCGGGAGGATCGCCTCAGCCTTTGCGGCCAGTTGTTCCTTGATGGTGAGGTTTGCCGCGTACTCGGCATCCACAGCGGCGTTTGCCTGCTCGCGGGCAGCAAAGAACACATCCTGTGCGCCACGGAAACGTGTCCATAGAGCATCGTCATCCTTGCGGTTTGCGCGGCCTGCCTGCTTCCAACGCGCCATGAGGTCTCGGTAAGCTGCTGCGGTCGCACCCCAGTCGGTCGAGGTCGAAAGGGCCTCGGCCTCTGCAACGAGGGCTTCTTTGGCAGCTTTGGCCGCCGCATTCTGCTTCTCAAGTTCAGCGAAGAAGTGGCGACGCTCGCGGTCAAAAGTCGTGCGAGCGTGGCTGAATCGCTTCCACAGTGCGTCTTCGACTGGCTTGTCGAGCCGTGGTCCTGAGCGTTGCGCTTCCTTCCACTTCTCGAGCAGGCCCCGTAGTTCTTCACCGGCTGGACGCCACTGGATCTTCTGCGGGTCGGTTGCCGCGATCTTCTCTGCCGCCTCAACGATTGCGGTCCGTGACTCAAGTGCCACAGCCTTGGCAGCGACACGGGCCTGCTCGATTTCAGCGCGCCGGGTCTTGGCTACCTCTTCTAGTGCTGCGACTCGGTTGCGCAGGAGAGGGAGGTCGCCGACTGCGGCTGGTTCTGAGGTCTCCTCCTGTAGCTTCTTGAGCGTTGAGTCGATTTCCTTGATTGGCAGTTCGGTCGTGGTCAGACGGGTCTCGAACAGGCCGATCTTTGCATCGAGGTCAAGGTAGCGGCGAATGTAGAGGTTAAGTGCCTCTTCTGCCGTTGCGTCTGGGAACTGCCCGACCACGCGTTCTGTCCCACCATCGGTGACGTAAACGGTTCCGTCTGCGTCAACGCGACCAAACGCCGAGGCAGCGGCGATTGCTGCGGCTTCGGCTGCGGTGGGTACGGGAGCCGGTGCCACCGGAGCCGCGGGCTTGATCGCCGTTGGCTTTGGCTTTACCGGAGTTGGTGCCGCGGACTGCTCCGGTGCGGCGGACTCCACTACGTTTGTCTGCTCTGCTGCAACCTCTGCGTCGCCATCGTTGGCGGCGGCTTGTGGTTGTGGGTTCTCAGTCATTGGCACTTAACTCCTTATAGGTAGTGGCGGATACCCAAGTGCGTGAAGGTATCCGTCAGCGACTGCTTGCGGCGAAGTGTTCGTTGCAAGCGCTCATGCGCGTGTTGGCGCGACTCTACTAACTGTAGAGCCAAACGGAGGCGGAGACCGCTGTTTCATCACAATATTGCCGAATCGAAATCATATTTTTGCCTTATGGGTGAAATTTCGCCCGCTCATGGTCATTTTGGAAGCGATTATGGGCAGGAAACTCACAGACGTCTGGGTTTGCGTGGGTTTAACGTGTCACGTGGTGAACAAAACTCTTTTTGATGCGGGTCCCGCGCGCACTTCGTGGAAAAATACTGAGTTATGGCTAAACCAACTCCTCTTTCAGGCTTCCCAGAATGGCTCCCGGCGCAACGCATTGTGGAGCAGCAGATCCTCAAGATCGTCCAGGAGACCTTTGAACTTCATGGGTTTGCAAGCATTGAGACGCGCGCGGTCGAGCCGTTGGAGCAGTTGCTGAGCAAGGGGGAGACCTCCAAGGAGGTTTATCTGCTGAACCGCTTGCAGGCGGCGGAGGGCGAGGAGCAGTCGCGGGACAAGCAGTTGGGCCTGCACTTTGACCTGACGGTTCCGTTTGCCCGGTATGTTCTGGAGAACGCGGGTCACCTTGCTTTCCCTTTCAAGCGGTATCAGATTCAGAAGGTGTGGCGCGGTGAGCGCCCTCAGGATGGCCGGTTCCGCGAGTTCTATCAGGCGGACATCGATGTGGTTGGTGCGGGGGAGCTCCCGTATCACTTTGAGGTCGAGTTGCCGTTGGTGATGGCTGAGGCGTTCGGCAGACTGCGTTCGCTGGGCGTGCCGGAGTTCAAGATTCTGGTGAACAATCGCCGGGTGTCCGAGGGCTTCTACCGTGGGCTTGGCCTGAATGACATTGAGGGTGTTCTGCGCAATATCGACAAGTTGGACAAGATTGGCGCGGACAAGGTCCGCGAATTGCTTGTCGACGAGACGGGCGCGTCCCAGCAGCAGGCTCAGTTGTGTCTGGATCTCGCTGGGATTTCGGGTACCGATGCTTCCGTGATCGGACAGGTCCGTGCGCTTGCTGAAGGTAACGGTGTGGCGCACGAGTTGCTGGAGCAGGGGTTGAACGAACTCGAGGCCCTGTTGAATGCGGCTGCGGTACGGGCTCCCGGAACGATTGAGGCGAACCTGAAGATCGCGCGTGGTCTGGACTACTACACGGGCTGCGTGTACGAGTCGGTCTTGATCGGGCACGAGGACTTGGGGTCGATATGTTCTGGTGGACGCTATGACACGCTAGCCTCGGACGGTAAGAACACCTACCCGGGCGTTGGCCTGTCCATCGGTGTATCGCGTTTGGTCTCGCGGCTGCTCTCGAAGGGAATCGTGACTGCGTCGCGTTCGGTTCCCACCGCAGTGTTGGTGGCCGTCTTGGACGAGGAACACCGTGCCGCGTCGGATCGCGTCGCTGCGGCCTTGCGGGCTCGCGGTATCGCCACGGATGTGGCTCCGAGTGCAGCGAAGTTTGGGAAGCAGATCAAGTTCGCTGATCGTCGAGGCATCCCGTTCGTGTGGTTCCCAGAGGGTACTAACCAGGCCGGCGAGTTTGTTGCTCACCAAGTCAAGGACATTCGTTCGGGGGAGCAGGTCGATGCCGATCCGAACGCGTGGGTTCCTCAGGATGCCGCAGACCTCACACCCACGGTTTTCGCGCAGGCGTAATTTAGGCGATCTGCGCACTGTTTAACGACTAGACTTGAACGAAGTGCGTCTAGCGGACATAAGCGTTCGGTAGACAAAAACTTGCGACACGTAGAAGGGAAGACCGTGCTGCGCACTCACAACGCCGGCTCTTTGCGAGCTGAGCACATCGGCCAGACTGTAACTCTGACCGGATGGGTAGACCGCCGCCGTGATCACGGTGGAGTTGCCTTTATCGACTTGCGCGATGCCTCCGGTATTGCTCAGGTCGTTATCCGCGATGAGGAAGTTGCGCACCCGCTGCGCTCCGAGTTCGTTCTTCAGGTGACTGGAGAAGTTGCAGCACGCCCTGACGGTAACGACAATGCGAACCTTGCCACTGGTGCGATCGAAGTTATCACCTCCGAGGTTGTAGTCCTGAACGAGTCGGCTCCGCTGCCGTTCCAGGTGTCTACCGCGTTGGACGGTACCGAGGTTATCGGTGAGGAAGCTCGCCTGAAGCACCGTTACTTGGACCTGCGTCGTCCGAAGCCTGCGTCGACCATCCGGTTGCGTTCCAAGGTTTCCCAGGCGGCTCGTGCCGTGCTGGAAGACAACGACTTCGTGGAGATTGAAACTCCAACGCTGACCCGTTCAACCCCTGAAGGGGCGCGTGACTTCCTCGTCCCAGCGCGTCTGGCACCGGGTTCGTGGTACGCACTCCCGCAGTCTCCGCAGTTGTTCAAGCAGTTGCTGATGGTTTCGGGCATGGAGCGTTACTACCAGATGGCTCGCTGCTACCGCGATGAGGACTTCCGCGCGGACCGTCAGCCTGAGTTCACCCAGCTCGACATCGAGATGAGCTTTGTGGAGCAGGACGATGTGATCGCTCTTTCCGAGCAGTTGCTCAAGGCGATCTGGAAGCTGATCGACGTGGACCTCGAAGGACCAATCCAGCGGATCACCTACGCGGATTCGATGCGCAAGTACGGTTCGGACAAGCCAGACCTGCGCTTTGACCTCGAAATCACCGAGCTCGCAGAGTACTTCAAGGACACTCCATTCCGCGTGTTCCAGAACGAGTACGTTGGCGCGATCGTCATGCCTGGCGGTGCTTCGCAGCCACGTCGCGCATTCGATGCGTGGCAGGACTGGGCTAAGCAGCGTGGCGCTAAGGGTCTGGCATATGTCACGATCTCGGAGACCGGCGAGCTTGGCGGCCCTGTTGCCAAGAACATCACCGATGCTGAGCGCGACGGACTTGCCGCGGCAACCGGGGCTCAACCTGGTGACTGCATCTTCTTCGCTGCCGGCAAGACCGATGAGTGCCGTGGACTGCTTGGCGCCGTGCGTAACGAGATCGGTGCTCGCGCGGGTCTGATCGACGAGGACGCCTGGTCGTTCGTGTGGGTCGTTGACGCACCGCTGTTCAAGCCAACTGGCCAGGACGACGACGTTGACCTCGGAAACTCGGCGTGGACCGCAGTGCACCATGCATTCACGAGTCCAACCCCGGAGTGGCTCGACAACTTCGAAGAGAACCCCGGCGAAGCCCTCGCTTATGCATACGACATCGTGTGCAACGGTAACGAGATCGGTGGCGGATCGATCCGTATCCATCGCCGTGACGTGCAGGAGCGTGTCTTCAAGGTCATGGGTATCGGCGAGGAAGAAGCGCAGGAGAAGTTCGGCTTCCTGCTTGACGCCTTCAAGTTCGGTGCGCCACCTCACGGTGGAATCGCGTTCGGTTGGGACCGTATCGTCTCGCTGCTGTCGAAGTCCGAGTCGATTCGCGACGTCATTGCGTTCCCGAAGTCCGGCGGCGGTTTCGATCCGCTCACGCAGGCTCCGGCTCCAATTACCCCGGAGCAACGCAAGGAAGCTGGCGTTGACTTCAAGCCCAAGAAGGAGTCCTGATCTGAGCGTCCGATGAGGCGTCGATCAGTATGAATGAAGGCGGTGGGCCCGAAACACATGTTTCGGGCCCACCGCCTTTGTTGCGTTTAGTTGGTGGTCGATGGGGCCTTTTTGATCCACCTGCACCCACAATAGTTGCGTACCCGGAACAAAAAAGTTCCACCGACTTAAAGGGGTTAAAGAGGCATGGCGTGAGGCAGGGGGCTTGGACTCTCAGGTTGGCCGTAGGGAAGATGCACCCGCTTCGTTACGGTAGGTACCTGCTTCGCGAGGTTCCCAACCCTCCACTACACTCCCTAGTTCCCAGTGGTGAAGGTGTTGCAGGCGTTGAAGTCCCCGCCGTTATATCCGGTGAGGAACCACTCTTGGCGTTGCTCTGAGGAGCCGTGCGTAAACGAGTGCTCATCCACCTCGCCGTAGGCGGCCTCCTGAATCCGGTCATCGCCCACGGCAGCCGCGGCATCGAGAGCATCCTTGAGCTGTGCCTTAGTGATCGGTTTCAGATCCGGCTGACCCGTAGCAGGGTTTGGCGTGGTAGCAGCGTTACCTGCCCACATTCCGGCCAGACAATCGGCCATGAGCTCCACCTTGACGGAATCGGAGTCCGCACCCGAATCTCGACGGTTGGCTGAGCCGAGAACACCTGTGATGTTCTCAATGTGGTGGCCGTACTCGTGCGCGGTGATATACATCTGCGCAAGCGGACCACCCGTTGTGTTGAAGTCGGTGCGCAGGGTCTTGTAGAAGCCAGTGTCGATGTAGATGGTCTGGTCGGCTGGGCAGTAGAACGGTCCCGAAGCCGAGGAGGCGCTGCCACAACCGGTGGACACGGTGCCGGAGAATGTGGCCGCACCTGGTTCGGTGAACGTGGTACCGGTCTGGCGTTCGAGTTCCTGGCTCCAGAAAGCATCGAGCGACTGCACGGTCCAGTCATAACGGCACAGATCGTTTTCGTTGGCGTCTGAGGCCGTGTCACATCCGGTAACCGCCACCTCCTCCTGCGTTGACGTGGAGGAACCACCGTCTAACAGGGGAGCGAGTTGGGTGAGATCCACGCCAGCCCACTGGCTGATCAGGAACAGCACGATGAGTCCCAAACCACCACCGGCCACCGCCTTGCCGCCACCCGAACGGCGCTTGATGCGTCCAGACTCGAAATTGCCACCGTCTTGAAAAGTCATACGAGCAGAATAACGCGAGATAACCTGCGGGTGCGCGCCTAGTCTCAGGATGGTCTTGTTCCGTAGAAAGACACCCGAAGCCTCCACAGAACCCTCAGAAGATACTCGCCCGCAGGTTCCCGAGTCTCACGCAGACTAGTTGGTGTCGATGTTGGACGTAGGGCCGTGAGTCCCTGCAGAAGAATCGTGAAGCGGAGAGTCGTCGAGGATTGGACCACCGGATAGTGCTGGAGCGTCGAGCAAGCCACGGGCGGTAATCGCCTCACCGGTTTCGAGGGCGCAGCGTACTACGCCGATGCAGGCGGGAAGGAACACTCGCCACGGGTATGGTCGGACGGACCGACTGCGCAACACATCGATTGTTTCTTGCACTACCTCGTGGACGATGGGTATCGACCGCAGTGTGATGCCCACGCACAGGGCACACCGTGCCGCATATCGGCGAAGACCGCACCTACTCAGCATTCTCTCGAGGAGCCCCATCACCTGGGTCACGGTAGTTGTCGCCGATACGAGCGTTGCCCACACGATCAGCGTGGGAAACGTCAGAGCAGATACCACTGCTGCCGCAATGTTCCCGGTGAACAGGTGGTAGCCAAACATGGGAACAACAACGCAACAGGCGGTGAGAAGTCCCTGTACGGCGGGCCTTGTGGGGCGTAACGTGCACAGCGCAAGAGCGCCAAGCAAGAGTGCCACACCTGAGACAGGCCAGACCCGTAGCAGCGACACTGTCAACGACACGGAGAGCAGCACGAACAGCTTGACCGCCACTGGTATCCGATGCAACCAGGTTGGACGTTGAAGATATGCGCCAATCACTGCTGTGGAAGAGCCTGGTGAAGTACCTCGATATGTCCCCGCACCCAAGTACGGTTGCGCAGGCTCAGCCATACTGCACTGTTCTGCGCCGGGACATCAGGTCGGAATAGAAATCGATGGCCTCAGCGGGGTTGCCATCCCAGGCGACAACACCATCATGGATGACGAGCGCACGTTCGCACTGGCTGGCTAGCTCCAGGTCATGCGTAGCGATAACCGTGGGGACAGGCAATTCGAGGAGCAACCGCGAGATCGCCGCGCGCCACCCCAGATCAAGGCGGGTTGTCGGCTCGTCACACAGCAGTAACTGAGGTTTGGTCGCCAGCACGGAGGCGATGCCTACCAGTTGTTTTTGCCCTCCGGAAAGTGTGGAAACAGCCCTATCAGGTTCAAGGCGGATGCCGAAGTCGCCGAGAACTTGCCGCGCATCGCGGGGAATGGGCCTGCTGTCCGGTCTCTTGTGACGCAGCCTGTGTGCGGTAGCCAATGACAGGTCAATATCCTCACCGATTGTGGGCATCAAGATCTGCGAATCGGGGTTCGCCAGGACCAACGAGACGTGGGAACGGATCGTGGCCGGCTCGTCGACAGTATCGAAACCGCCCACCCGTACAAACCCGTAAGACGGGGTTACCAACCCGTTGAGACAGCGTAAGAACGTTGACTTTCCAGAGCCGTTCTCGCCGAGGACCGCAACCCTCCGCTCTGAGAGCGTCAGTGAAAGCGGCCCTAGAATTCGGGTTCCATCGGCTTCAACGACAACCCCATCAAACTCAATGCGCACGCGAACTAGCGCAGTTCTCGCAGAACCGGGAAAGCTCGCAGAACCGCGCTGGCTACCAGCACTGCGGCAGTGGTTTTGATGATGTCTCCCGGTAGGAAGATCAGGTCCGCGATGAAGGCGTCCTGAAGCGCCATCGGCACCCGCAGTGCCATACCCGTGATACCCAGAGCGTGCACGGTGACCAAGGAAATCAGTAGCGACAGGGAAACGGTCACCACAATTCGGAAGCCTTTGAGCGCAGCACCCTGCTCACCAAGGGCAAGAATAGCCCGTACACCCCAGCCAACCCCGAATGCGAGCAGAGGGAAACCGATCAGGTAGCCGGAGGTCGGACCCACGAAGGGAGCGAGTCCGCTGGCACCTGACGCGAAGACGGGAGCGCCCGCAGCACCGATAGCCAGGTACAGCAGCACGGCCAGCGCACCGCGTCGTGATCCTAAGACCAGTCCCGCAAGCATGACCCCGAAGGTCTGCAGCGTGATCGGAGTGGGAACACCGGCAACCATGATTGCGGGCATGAGGGCACACACGGCGATCAGAGCGGCGAACGAGGCAACGAGAGCAATATCCTGGCCAAGCCTGCCTGCTGAAGCGGTGGCGCGGCGCGGGCCAACCGTCGAAACAGGGGCGGCATCTTCAGTGGGCACAGTAGAGTTCACGGGTTTCCCTAAGGGTAGGTAGGCTGCAACGGGTGAGGTGGATGCGTGCGTTCTCACACGTGATGCTGACCTAAGTGGACAAAATACGGAGACTTTGAGCCTAGGCCACCGGTAAACTTGAACCCGTTTGTGTCTGCCGAGAACTTTTCCCCGCAGATTTGTATGGCTTGCACTAAGGAATCACATTGATTAGCGCTCAGGGTGTCGAAATTCGAATCGGCGCACGCACTCTGCTCAACCCCGTCTCATTCAAGGTTGGCAAGGGCGACAGGATTGGTCTCGTGGGCCGTAACGGCGCGGGGAAAACCACCTTGACCAAGGTGTTGGCAGGAGAAACACTACCGACCGCAGGCACAACTTCGGTCTCGGGCATCCTGGGGTATCTGCCGCAGGATCCACGCCCATCAGACCCACAGATGAGCGCGAAGGACCACATCCTGTCGATCCGGGAACTCGACAAACTCGCCAAGCTCATGGCGAAGACCGAAGCGGAGATGGCTTCGGAAGACATGAAGGTTATGGAGCGGGCACTTGAACGCTACCCAAAGGTCGAGGCGCGTTTCATTGCTGCCGGAGGATATGGTGCCGAAGCGGAAGCGCTGAGGATCGCGGCAAACCTTGGGTTGGACAAGGATGTGCTCGATCACAAACTCGGTGAACTCTCCGGTGGCCAGCGCCGTCGGGTAGAGCTAGCGCGCATCCTGTTCTCGGGTGGGGAGACCCTGATGCTCGACGAGCCGACAAACCACCTTGACGTTGACTCGATCGCATGGCTGCGCGACTACCTACGTGCCTACGAGGGTGGGCTGATCGTGATCTCGCACGACAACGAGTTCATGCGCGCCATCGTGAACAAGGTGTACTTCCTCGATGCCACCCGGGGCGAGATGGACCAGTACAACCTTGGCTGGGATGACTATCTGCTGCAACGTGAAACTGATGAGAAGCGTCGCCGCAGGGAACGCGCCAATGCCGAGAAGAAGGCATCGGCCCTCATGGCTCAGGCCGACAAGATGCGTGCCAAGGCGAGCAAAGCAGTGGCCGCGCAAAACATGATCAAGCGTGCCGAGAAGATGCTCGAAGGACTTGAAGGGCCACGTGTAGCCGAGAAGGTTGCGAAGTTGCGTTTCCCAACGCCAGCTCCGTGTGGCAAGGTTCCGCTCACCGCCAACGGGCTGTCCAAGTCGTATGGGTCGCAAGAGGTGTTCATTGGTGTGGACCTCGCGATCGACCGTGGCGCACGCGTTGTGATCCTCGGATTCAACGGCGCGGGCAAGACCACGCTGCTGCGGCTACTCGCCGGAGTGGAATCGGCGGACTCTGGCGAGGTCGTTCCAGGGCACGGACTCAAACTTGGCTACTATGCGCAGGAACACGACACACTCGATCTATCGGTCACGGTGGTTGAGAATCTACGTCACGCGGCACCGGACCTCACGGATACAGAGGTGCGTTCCACCCTCGGCTCGTTCCTGTTCTCGGGGGAGGACGCGGACAAGCCCACGCATGTGCTGTCTGGTGGTGAGAAGACCCGTCTCGCGCTCGCAACGCTCGTGGTGTCCTCCGCCAACGTGCTGCTGCTCGACGAACCAACCAATAACCTCGACCCCGCTTCACGCGCGGAGATCCTTGGTGCACTATCCACCTATGAGGGTGCGGTCATCATGGTCACCCACGACGAGGGGGCGGTGGAAGCCCTGCACCCAGATCGTGTGCTTCTGCTGCCGGACGGTGACGAGGACCTGTGGTCGGATGACTACCGTGATCTGATCACGCTCGCTTAAGGTTACCGGCTGGCCATGTGCCGCATCTAAAGTGCCTGGCCCAACAGCGTGAGATGACGGATCAGGCAGGGGAATCGTCGCCAGTCTGGGAACTATTCGAACAGCGAGTCCTCGTAGTCCTCCTCGGTTGGTTCCTGCTTCCTGCGCCGGGAGGTCGCGGAAGATCCCTCACCGGACGAGCGCTCAAGACGATTGAGCTCCGCAAATGGATTACTCTGTGCGTTCGGAGCACGCCGCGACCGGGTCTCCCGAATGATCAGCACACCAAACCCTGCGACTGCGCCGATCGCAAACACCCACCATTGCAGTGCGTAACTCAGATGGTTCTTGGGGTCGGTGGAGGGACGTGGCGGAGGATTGATGAAATCGGTTGCCGCAGGGGATTCTGAATCGAGTGAACCGTACACGTTCTCGTATTGCCCAGGCAGGTCGCCAGCCGTACCGGAACCCCACTCGAGTCCTGCCGCAAACGCGTCTGGAACGTGGATCATCTGCACCTGCCCAACCGGAGCGCCGCGCGTGGGTTTCGGTTCTGATGGACGCAGGTGGACAACAATCGTGACCTCACCGGCAGGTGGATCAGGTAGCACGGAAGGACGTTCAAAGTCCGTGTCCTGTGCACTCCACCCACGATTTACCAGCAGCGTGTGCCCTGAGTTGGTCACGAATGGTACGAGAACATGGACGCTGGGCGTTGAGTTGATCGGCCGGTTACGGAGCAGCGCAGTGTACTGCGGGGCATAGCGTCCTGTGGCTTCCACACGGGTCCAGGGCTGGCTTGGCTCGAGTTCCGCATCTGGGCTCGAGAGGAGCGCCTCCAGTGGGACGGGAACAGATTCGTAGTTTGCTTTGACCGTGTTGATGGCCTCCTCACGGTGTTCATACCGTGAAAACTGCCAGCGACCGGCTGTGATGCATCCGACTACGGCCAGCGCTACGAGTAGTGCGACACCGATCCACTGAAGCGTGCTGAGTGGCTTACGGTCTGCAGCATCCGATGTAGGTTGGCGCAGTTCCGGCATCTGCTCGTTTGGCACGATGCCCACTTACACGTCCTTGGTTTCGAGTTCTGAGACTGGCACGACATCCTTGAGGAAACCGCGCGCGCTGAGGAACGTGTTCAGATGGTCGAGGTGGTCATCGCAGGCAAGCCACACCTTCCGGCGCTGCGGGGTGTGGATCTTCGGGTTGTTCCACAGCAGCCCCCACGCGGCGTCAGCCCGGCATCCCTTGCCCGAACAGATCAGTGAGTCCACGGGGTCTGGCGTGGCGAGCAGGTCAATCACAAATATCTCCAGTGATCGCGGCGAAATTTCCTCATCCAGTCTACGCCGCCGCCGTGTTTCGGTGCGATAACGATGGGTGGGCGCTATGCGCGCCCTACTCATTGACGACGATCCGGCCAGTTGTCAGGTTCCCGTGAAGTGTGTGGGTGGCCGGGCTGCGTTCTGCGCACTTGGTGGATGGGAACGGGGCCGCAGCGGTCCAATACGAGGTGGAGACTTCAAGTGAAGTTTGTAGGCATCTCACAAATCTGGCGGGGTAGTGGAGGGCGATTCGTGTGATGTCGTAGTGGGATTCATCCTATAGCCTGTTGAAACTGGCGTGCTTATGCCCGGAACGCGATGATGGAGATACATGCGCGCCGGGGCTGGCTTGAGCGAGGCGTAGTTGTACGCGAGACGCTGGTTAACGGTGAAAGACGAAAGAGGCGTAACTGTGGCAGAGACAACCGGACGAGTTGTTCTAGTAACCGGAGCGAACCGGGGGATTGGGCGCGCTATCGCCGAGCGATTCGTGGCCCAGGGCGACAGAGTCGCCACAATCTACCGCAGTGGAGACCTGCCCGATGGCGTATTCGGTGTCCACGGTGACATGACCTCAACCGAGCAAGTCGATGAGGCATTCAGCAGGATCGAAGCGGAACTCGGTCCGGTGGAGGTGCTCGTGGCAAACGCAGGAATCACCAAGGACCAGTTGCTCATGCGCATGAGCGATGATGAGTTCGAGTCCGTTCTCGACGTCAACCTGGGCGGAACGTTTCGCTGCGTGCGCCGCGCATCCAAAGGCATGATCAAGGCTCGCTTTGGTCGCATCGTCATGATCTCCTCCGTCATTGGCCTGTACGGCGGTCCGGGCCAGGCCAACTACGCTGCCTCCAAGGCGGGACTCGTTGGCCTCGCCCGCTCCATCACCCGTGAGATCGGTGCACGAGGCATCACCGCGAACGTCGTTGCGCCAGGCTTCATCGAGACCGCAATGACTGCTGCGCTCCCAGAGGACACGCAAAAGAAGTACAAGGCATCCATCCCCGCTGCTCGCTTCGCGCAGCCTGAAGAAGTGGCAGCCGCGGTCGCATTCCTTGCATCCAACGAGTCCGGATACATCTCAGGTGCTGTCGTGCCCGTTGATGGCGGACTCGGCATGGGCCACTGAGCCTCACAATCTCTATCCATCTCCCTGTAAAAGACTTAAGGAAAACAGCATGGGTCTGCTCGAAGGCAAGAAAATCCTCGTCACCGGTGTGCTCACCGATGGCTCAATCGCATTTCACGTTGCAAAACTCGCGCAGCAGGAAGGCGCTCAGGTCATCCTGACCTCGTTTGGCCGCCAGGCTCGATTGACCGCAGCCATCGCCAAGCGTTTGCCCGTTACCCCCGAGGTTCTGCAACTGGACGTCACCAACGAGGACGACCTCGCACAGTTGGAAGCACGTGTCTTGGAACACGTTGATTCTCTCGATGGGGTAGTTCACTCCATCGGATTCGCCCCTCAGTCCGTTATGGGCGGCAACTTCCTGGCCGGCGAATGGGCAGATGTCGCGACTGCTCTCGAAGTCTCCGCGTTCTCGCTAAAGTCGCTGGCAGTAGCCACAAAACCACTCATGAGGAACGGTGGTTCGGTGGTTGGTCTGACCTTCGATGCACAGTTCGCATGGCCTGTTTATGACTGGATGGGTGTGGCAAAGGCCGCATTCGAATCCACGGCGCGTTATCTCGCCCGTGATCTCGGTCCAGACAAGATTCGGGTTAACCTCGTATCTGCGGGACCAATCCGAACCACCGCTGCGAAGTCCATTCCAGGCTTCGAACAGATGGAGGGGTCCTGGCCTGAGCGCGCCCCGCTCGGGTGGGATCAGACTGATCCAGAGCCTGCCGCTCGCGCGGTAGCCGCCCTGCTGTCAGACTGGTTCCCAGCAACGACCGCCGAAATCGTCCACGTGGACGGAGGCGTCCACGCGATGGGACAGTGATGTGAATTCAGCGAATGAAACGCGCCGACTCGTGCTTATGCGGCATGCAAAGGCCGAGCCAGCAGGCTCCGTGTCAGACGAGATGCGGCCCCTAGCCCTTAACGGGCGTAGGCAGGCGAACGCCGCCGGGCCACTCCTGGTCGAACTGGGCGTGACCCCAGATCGAGTCATGGTATCGGGAGCGTTACGCACCCGACAGACCTGGGAACTGCTTTCTAACGGTCTTGACGTAGAGGCTTCATTCGCTGAGATCACCGATGCGTTGTATCTGGCGCATCCACAGGACGTCCTGTCCATGATCGGTGAACTTGACGGCTCGTGTTCCACCGCCTTGATCGTGGGACACGAGCCCACCATGTCCGGTCTCGCCGCACACCTTGGCGGGCCTGATTCGGACCTAGAGGCATACAACAAAGTTCGCTTCGGGCTACAGACCAGCGCCTTCGCCGTCCTCGAATCCACACTGCCTTGGAGCGCCTGGGCTGAGGCAACCGCGCGTCTGACGCTGAGCGCTCGCCCGCAGGTCTAGGGTTCCATTCCAGGTCATGAACATCAAGCATCCGTATCTGCTGTTCGGCGGTGCTGGCCTGTTGTCTGCCGCGTGGGTTGTCTTTGGCCGTGGACTGTTTGGTCTGCTCGGGTCGTTCACAGGGCTGTACATTTTGCTACTGGGTCTGCCCATCATCACACTGCATCTTCTGATCGCACGCAATATCTCACGGACCACGCGCAGCGGCCATCCAACACAGCCCAGGACCCTCATCGTGATGAGCGGTGCCTGGTTGTGCTTCACTCTGCTTGGATTCCTGATTCCTGACCGGATCGACGGTACCCTGCACGCCGTGGCGACAGGGGACACGCCAGGACAGATCGGTCTGGCCATCGGTTTCTCCAACCCCATGGGGATTATCGGTATCGGCCTGTGCGTGGCCACCATCATCTGCGCACACTTTGACGCGCGCGGCCCGCAACCCTCAGAAGACGAACTGTACGAGGCATCTCAATAGTTTTGTGCCTGTCGTCTTGGGGCAGGGTTCAGGGTGTGGACGCGCGCTCGAGCCACCACCTAGCGCGATAACCTATTCCGGTGACTGCATACACAACTGATCCCGCCGCACGCAGACTGATCGTCATGGATGTCGACTCGACCCTGATCCAGCAGGAAGTCATCGAACTGATAGCTCAGCATGCCGGGACACTGGAGCAGGTTGCAGCGGTCACCGAGGCCGCGATGAGAGGGGAACTCGACTTCGCGCAGTCACTTGAGCAACGCGTGGCAACTCTCAAAGGCGTTACCACCGAGCAACTCCAATCCGTGCGCTCGCGAATAACGTTCTCTGACGGTGCCCAGGAATTCATTGGTGCCTGTCAAGAACGCGGCTGGGAGGTAGCCCTTGTCTCCGGAGGATTTGAGGAGATCGTCGCTGGACTCGCCGCCGAGGTCAACGTCACTCGCTTCCACGCCAACGCTCTCGAGGTGGACAACGGTGTCCTGACCGGACGCACCAGTGGGCAGGTCGTGGATCGGGCGTTTAAAGAACAGTTTCTGCGCTCCAATGCGGCGAAGCTCGCAATCCCAATGAACCGAACCGTAGCTCTCGGCGATGGAGCAAATGACCTCGACATGATCCATGCCGCTGGAATAGGCATCGCCTTCAACGCCAAGCCCATCGTGGCTGAACAAGCCGACTACGCAGTGACCGGATCAATGCTGCGTGCGCTTGAAGTGATCGACGCGCATCGCTAGGGCGACAACACGCTAGGGTAGAGGCATGATTCAGCGTTTTGCAGCGATGTGGCTAGTCTTGGCCACGCTCGCCATGAGCGCTCATGCACTTGTGGCGCAGAGCCTGCCCACGCTTACAGGGCTTCTTGTCACCGTAGTCCTCCTGATGCCATGTGCGGCGGTTGCAGCGCGGTTGAATCGCCGCATCGTGACCATCGGCGTTGCGGTGATGGCCCAGGCCATCGCACACTTTTCACTCGGGGTTCCCAGTTTCACGCTGAGCGGTGACCTACATGGTGCTCACCAGGTCCATCTTGAGTCCGCAGGTCTGATGCAGATTGGCCAAGCCAGCGTGCATGGCCATCTGACTCCTGCAATGCTCGCAACTCACATCGTATCTGCGATCGCACTCAGCATGATTCTGCATCGGATCGATGATTTCCTGAGCGCCCTCAGCGGTCTCCTGGTGGTATTCGTACCGCAGCAACTCATCGCCGTCGTGCCAATATATCGGCCTATGCGCAGCGGCACGACCGTCGTTTCCTCCTTGTGCTCGCGTCTGTTCTCCCGTTTCCATCCACGCCGCGGGCCACCTCTTCCTCTATTCGTCTGAAATTCCGGTTCCCAGCCCTCCTATCAATAGGTAGGGCTACGCGTGCGCGCCCGTAAGCCGCGCCGCGCTCACGAGCCTTCGACAACTCACACACAGAGGAAAAATGAACATCACAACCAACTTTGGCGCGCCCATGCGCAACTCCGTACGACTCGCTGGCATGATCCTGTGTGCCGCGACACTGGCCTTCACTGCGACTGCCTGCGGCGGCAACACAGAAGCTGCCAAAGACAACGCTTCGAGCCAGGAAACCCACAGAGAGGCCAGTCGCGGTCAGGCAATCACTGCGGTTGATCCTTGGATCAAGGCCGCAGGCGCAGGCGACACGCATGCTATGACGGCAGCGTTCATGACGCTCAAAAACAGCACGGACGACCCAGTGGAATTGGTTTCAGCGACTGTGGAAGGCGCTGAACTGATCGAGTTGCACGAGACCGTTGCCGATGACCACGGAGCAACGATCATGCGCAAGGTAGATGGCGGATTCGAGATCCCCGCGCAGGGCGAACGCATCCTGGAACCGGGCGGAGAACACATCATGCTCATGGAGTTGTCCGCGGACTTCGTCGCGGGCGATGTCGTTGACATCACGCTCGGTTTCGCTTCGGGTGAGGAACTCGTGGTTCCAGCGACCGTGCGGGAGTTCTCTGGTGCGCAGGAGGAATACGCGCACGAGGAAACCGCGAAGCAGGGAGAACACGGTCATGAGGATCATGACTCCGACCACTGATCCACAGCCCAATGACCCGCAAGATGCCTCACGCGATGTTCTCGTTGGGCGGCGGATGCTTCTGAAATCAGGGCTGATCGTAGGAGCCACCACCGCAGTGGGTGCGTCGCTCGGTTTTCTGACCGAGCGGCGCACTGCCGCGCCAAGCGTGCAGGAGGCGAAACCCACGTTCAACGTGTTTGGCTCTGAGACTGCGGAGTTCCATGGCGTAGTCCAGCCGGGGATTGTGTCCCGGCACCAAGCTAATCTACTCATGATGGCTTTCACTGTTCGTGAGGGCCAAACTCCACAAGACGCACAACGTATGCTTCGGGTGCTGACGCAGGACGCGGAACGCCTCATGGCCGGGAAAGGTGGCTTGGCGGATAACGATCGAGAACTCGCGCAGTATCCAGCGGGACTGACCGTGACGGTCGGTGTTGGACCGCATTTCTTTGATCGGTTCGGCATGCCTGAGCGAAAACCCCACTGGTTACAGGATCTGCCTGCATATCGGATTGACCAACTGCAGGAACGTTGGTGCGGGGGAGACCTGATCATCCAGATCTGCGGAGACGACCAGATTGCGCTGTCCAACTCCCGCAGGTTGTTCGTGAGTCAACTACGCTCGTGGGCCAGCCTGCGCTGGCTGCAGGACGGATTCAGTGGGGCACGGCATTCACGGCCTGAGGGTGAGACTCCGCGCAATCTGATGGGGCAGGTGGATGGCACGGTCAATCCGGCGGTCACCCAGGACAACCCCCAGGTGTTCATGGAGAACGCAGGCGTGTGGAATGGCGGAAGTACGCTCGTCATCAGACGAATTATGATGATCCTGGACACCTGGGAAGAGGTTGACCGTGTGGCCCGCGAAGACGTGATAGGGCGCAGGATCGACTCAGGTGCGCCGCTTTCTGGAGTCCATGAGCATGATGAACCGGACTTCGATGCGCGCGGTCCGCTGGGCTTCGAGAAGATTGCACCGTACTCGCATGTGCGCCGGGCGCGTTCGGAAAACTCGAATGAGCGAATATTTCGAAGGTCATACAACTATGACAATGCTCCCGAGTCTGGTCAGGCGCACAATACCGGTCTGGTGTTCTTGTCGTACCAGGCAAGTATCGTGGATCAGTACATGCCGATCCAGCAGCGGTTGGCTGACCTTGACGCGCTCAACGAATGGACGGTTCCCATTGGTTCGGCAGTGTGCGCGATCCTACCGGGTTGCCGCGAGGGTGAGTATTTGGGTCAGCGCATCATCGAGCAGGCTCTGTAGCCAGGGCGAGAGCGACTAGAACCTTGCTCACAATGCGCTCTCGTTGAAGTTGAACCTGAGTTCCCGAAAACGCACTCTTTCTTGTTCGATGCCGCTGGAAGATGCTGGGCGCAAATACGCCTCACTGAACCGTGCTGGAAGACGCGGAGCAGACAGGAGTAAACCGTATCGTCGGCAATTTGCAGGATCATCTGGATGGCGCGAAAAAACGGGTGGGCACTCCATATTGGAGTGCCCACCCGTTTTTGGAGTGATTACTGCAACCTACTCGACGATGGTGCCCTTCGGGACCACGGTGATTCCCTCTTCAGTGACGGTGAAACCGCGGCGGCGATCCTCGTCGGAATCAATTCCAATGCGGGCGCGTTCTTTGACCACAACGTTCTTGTCCAGGATTGCGCGGTGCACCTGCGCGTGCCGGTGTACAACCACGTCATCCATGAGCACAGAGTCAGACACAGACGACCACGAGTGCAACCGCACACCCGGAGACAGAATCGAACCAACCACGGTCGCCCCAGAAATCACTACGCCGGGTGAAACAATCGAGTCAGCGGCGTGACCGAGACGACCCGGACCAGCGTGCACGAACTTGGCAGGCGGTAAACCGGTGTAACCCGTGTACAGTGGCCACTCGTCGTTGTACATGTTGAACACGGGGTTGACCGCGATAAGGTCCTTGTTTGCCTCATAGTAGGACTCGATGGTACCCACGTCGCGCCAGTAGTTACGGTCACGGTCGGTCGATCCTGGGACATCGTTGTCCTTGAAATCGTAGAAGCCAGCGGTTCCACGGTTCACGAAGTAAGGGACGATGTCCCCACCCATGTCGTGCTTGGAATCATCGTTGTCAGCATCCCTGGACACGGCCTCCACCAGTGCGTCCGTGTTCATGACGTAGTTACCCATTGAAGCGAGAACCTCGTGTGGGGCATCCGGAAGACCGACAGGATTCTGTGGCTTCTCTAGGAACGCGCGGATTCGGTTCGGATTCTCAGAGTCGATGTCTATGACACCGAACTCCGGCGCGAGTTCAATGGGCTGGCGGATACCGGCGACTGTGATCTCGGCGCCGGATGCTATGTGTGCGTCCACCATCTGGGAGAAGTCCATGCGGTAGACGTGGTCAGCGCCGACCACAACCACGATGTCAGGACGTTCATCCTCAATGATGTTCAGGCACTGGTAGATTGCGTCCGCGGAACCGAGATACCACCGCTTACCCACACGCTGTTGCGCAGGCACCGAGGACACGAAATTACCGAGCAGAGGTGACATGCGCCAGGTCTTTGAGATGTGACGGTCCAGCGAGTGGGATTTGTATTGCGTGAGCACGACGATGTGCAGGTAGTTCGAGTTGACGAGATTCGATAGGGCGAAGTCAACGAGGCGGTAGATGCCACCGAAAGGCACAGCCGGCTTAGCGCGATGCTTCGTGAGAGGCATCAGGCGCTTACCTTCACCACCGGCGAGGACAATCGCGAGAACTTTTGGATTAGCCATGACTGAACTCTATGTCGTTGTGACGCAATTCGCATAAAAAGTTGTACCGTGTCTGTGTGCGAATCGATCTTTTGACTAGAGAATACCCACCGTTTATCTACGGGGGTGCCGGTGTTCATGCCGCTGAGCTTTCTGCAGTGCTGCGTGAGCACGCTGATGTGCGGGTACATTGCTTTGACGGGCCGCGAGATGACCTGGGCATGGAGGGCGTAACGGGATACTCCATTCCGAGTGAACTCGCAGGCGCAAATCCGACGCTCGCGACGATGGGCGTGGACCTGCAGATCGCGGACAAGGTTGCTGGTGCCGATGTGGTGCACTCGCACACGTGGTACGCGAACTTCGCCGGTCATGTTGCCTCGCTGCTGCACGGTGTCCCGCATGTGCTGTCCGCGCATTCACTTGAACCGCTCCGTCCGTGGAAGGCGGAGCAACTTGGCGGCGGCTATGCGGTCTCGAGTTGGATTGAGAAGACCGCATACGAGGCCGCTGCGGGCATTATCGCGGTTTCGGGTGGTATGCGGGATGACATCTTGCGTTCGTACCCAAACGTGGACCCGGCAAAGGTTCATGTGATCCACAACGGTATCGACCTGTCGGGTTGGCAGCGTCCTATGGGCAAGGCGGCTGAGACCGCGGACGGTGTGGTGCGCAGGCTTGGCATTGACCCCGAGCGCCGCGCTGTCGTTTTTGTTGGCCGAATCACCCGCCAAAAGGGTTTGCCGTACCTGTTGCGTGCAGCAGAGAACCTGCCCGCGGACGTGCAACTCATCATGTGCGCGGGCGCCCCAGACACCCCAGAGATCGCCAAGGAAGTTTCTGACGCCTTTGCCGAGTTGGGTAAACGTCGCAGTGGTGTCATCTGGATTGAGGAGATGCTTCCACGGGAGGAACTCGTGGCCGTTCTCGCTGCCTCGACGGTGTTTGTCTGCCCATCGATTTACGAACCTCTCGGCATCGTCAACCTTGAGGCTATGGCCTGTGGCCTGCCAGTCGTTGGCAGCGCAACCGGTGGCATCCCCGAGGTGATCGACGATGGCGTCACCGGTTATCTTGTGCCCATCGAGCAGGTTCAGGACGGCACCGGAACCCCGATTGACCCCGACAAGTTTGTTGCCGATCTGTCTGACACCCTGAACAGGGTTCTAGCCGATCCGGCACGCGCAGCCGAGATGGGCCTCGCCGCACGCAAGCGAGTTGAGGACCACTTCTCGTGGGAGGCGATCGGGGAGCGCACGATGGCCTTGTATCGCCAGATTCTCGACGAGTCTGCGGCGTCCTGACCGTTAGCCGCCTTCCAGCGTAGTTAGTCCACCGCGCCGCGAGCAGGAAGACATCCTGCTCGCGGCGCGTGCTGTATCGATCTGCCATACGTGGTGGTCAAGGTCACCGGCAGGGATTCAGATTCGTTGCTAGCCTTGAACGTAGGCACTCAACACGAGGCCCCGGACGACGGATCAGTACCCGGTGAGCGAAAAGACTGGCCAAAGGAACCCAACATGCACTGGCTAGTGCTCATTGCGTCGGGAATGCTGGAGGCTGTGTGGGCCACCGCATTGGGCGCATCAGAGAAATTCAAGAAAACTGCTCCCACCATCGTGTTCTTTATCGCGATGATTGCCTCGATGGCCGGGCTTGCCTATGCGATGCGAGAGATTCCCACGGGAACCGCATATGCGGTCTGGGTGGGAATCGGGGCGGTGCTCACGGTCGCCATTGCGATGATTCGCGGCGAGGAAAAGGCTACAACTGCGCGGATACTTCTCCTGCTGGGCATTGTCGCCTGCGTCATTGGCTTGAAGGTGGTCGCATGATCGGCCTCAAGAACCTGCAGGATGCGCGTATGAGCCCGAATGCTGCATGGGCTGTCCTGATTGTCAGCGCCGTGTTCGAGGCGGTCTGGGCTACTGCGCTTGGACTGTCAGACGGATTTACCAAACCAGCACCGACCATTGTGTTTATTCTCGCCGTTGCTGTCTCGATGATCGGACTGGCCATCGCGATGCATGAGATTTCGATTGGTACCGCCTACGCGGTGTGGACTGGGCTAGGTGCCGTGCTCACGGTGACCTACGCGATCATCACTGGAACCGAAACAGCAAGCCCACTCAAGATCCTGTTCCTGGTGGGGATTGTTGGATGCACCGTGGGTCTCAAAGCCCTGGGCAGAGAACAGGGTAGAGAAGCGTAGGCAGGGGCGTGGTGTAGCGAGTTCCTGCCGAGTTTTCTCCGCCAGTGTGTGGGTTTACTCGCCAACGTGTGGCGGGTTTAGGCACATTTTGGCGAGTAAACCCACACACCGCTCAAAGTTTAGAAGCATCAACTGCCACCAAGTAGATAGGGCAGGGGTATGTTCCTAGTCGGTGACGAGTGGCGAGGTGAGCGCGGCCGCTTCCATTGCACGGCGAGCGGTCGCGTCCACCTGTCGCAGCAGCGCCAGCCGCCGGTCAGCGACTGCGCTGGAGAGTGCGCCGCCGTCATCGAAGCGCGCAATATCAACTATCGCGCGTAGCCTAGCCGACAACTCAAGGAGACTGACCACACGGGCTGGGGTGTCGTCGGGAACAAATGTGGTGATGTCCACGGAGTCTCGGAGCAGATCGACCAGATCACCGTACCGATCGGACGGTTTTGCGACGTCCAGGTTCATCAGTTCCTCGGCGATGGTGATGAGCCCACTGCGGACCTCACGGGATGCCTCGGCGATTGAACCGGCGCTTGCAAGGATTTGGTACTCCCACGAGCTGACCTCCACGCGTCGCCAGCGCACAAGGTAACCTTCCTCGATGTGGTTCCCAAACCGGTCAATCTGTGGAATCAGCGCAATATTCCGCTGGGTTCCATCGCGTTCCCGTAACCGCAGCAGCACAAGCTCTTCGGCCTCAACGCCTTCGTGGGCGGCGAAATATGGAGCTGAGGCGATGTCACCAGGCACAGGGAAAGCGCACCCCGCGGAAATGAGTGAACCGGACAGTGAACGCACAAACTCGATGAGCGAGATGACCTTCTCCTCGGAATCGATCTGAACGCTCACGGTGTGCGGCTCATCCTCGTGTTGGACACGTGCGACAGCGACTTCAGGGGAGCAATACCCACCTGCAGCGCGAGGCAGCCAGAGCGCCAATGACACGGAACGGGGCAGGATCGCGCGTGGATCGCTGCTACGAAACGGGCGGGGCAAGCCGCCTGTGGAAGAACTCACAAACTCAAACCTTCATTAGGTCCGTGCGGCAGGTGCCACGGGACAACAAATCGGATTAGAGTTTATGACATGACTTCGGTGCTTGACCTCGAAAATGTAAATGTTCGCCGCGGAACGAAAAACATTGTGAACGACCTGTCGTGGCGGGTTGAGGAAGGGGAGCGCTGGATCGTCCTCGGGCGTAACGGTGCGGGAAAGACGACGCTGATGCAACTGGCATCCACGCGTATGCACCCCACCAGCGGAACCGTTAAGGTACTCGGCGAGCAAATGGGCAAAGTGGACGTGTTCGAACTACGTCCGCGCGTCGGACTGGCAAGCGCCGCACTGGCCGAACGCATCCCCGGTGATGAGCGTGTTCAGGATGTCGTGTTGACCGCAGCATACGGGCGCACCGGACGTTGGAACGAAGAGTACGATGACTTCGACGTTGAGCGTGCTCAAGACCTCATGGCTGCGTTCGGCGTATCGGAATTGAAGAACCGCCACTACGGCACCCTGTCTGAAGGCGAACGCAAGCGGACGCAGATCGCCCGCGCACTTATGACTGACCCGGAACTTCTTCTGCTTGATGAGCCAGGTGCCGGACTCGACCTTGGTGGACGTGAGGAACTGATCGCAGCGCTCAGCGAACTTGCCGAGTATGAGGCCGCGCCTGTTCTCGTGCTTGTCACCCACCACGTGGAGGAAATCCCCCCAGGGTTTACGCACCTGCTGCTTCTGAAGGACGGTGGCGCATACGCCGCAGGGCCAATCGATGAAACTCTCACGGACGAGAACCTGTCTGGTGCCTTTGGACTGCCGTTGAAGGTAACCAAGGACAGTGACCGCTGGAGTGCACGCGCCGCAGCGCGCCTAAACGTACCGCGAGGATGACCTGATGTTTGTGAAGTGCCCCGGATCTGTAGGTTCGGGGCACTTTTTATGACAGTCGCACCAGCGTGGACGAAGCAAGTGGGTGATGTCTCAAACTGTTCGAGGCTGGCCGGAAAAATCACTAGGCTATTGCCCGCATTTCAGGTAAATTGACACAAACAAACCCAAATCTTTAAGGAGCTTTTAATGGCTTGGTGGATCTGGCTAATCATTGCGATTGTGCTCGTCATCGTTCAAATCGTGACGCTCGACCTCGTGCTCCTCATGCTTGCCGGTGGTGCTCTGGCCGCAGGCATCGCTGCAGCGCTGGGTGTTGAATCGATTCTGTCACAAGTTCTTATATGGGCTGTTGTCTCCATACTGTTGCTGGTTTTCGTCCGAAAATGGGCGTTGGAGAAGTTACGTTTCTGGCAAAGTGGATCGGAGACGAACGCTGCCAGCTATGTCGGACAATCCGGTATCGCCGTCACCCACGTTGACGGAGTCTCAGGCCGCGTGAAGTTCAACGGTGAAGTGTGGACTGCGCGTTCCCTGTCCGGCGCGCCTATCGTGGAAGGCGCGAACGTAGTTGTCGTCCAGATTGACGGCGCGACTGCGGTCGTTGATCCGGCCCCCGGCGTCTAATTGCTTAACACTCGTGCCGGCAAGGCGCGGGATCTCGCAACCAAGAGAAAGAGAGGCTTATAGTGCCTAATGAAACAACTGTGGATGGTGGAACCATCCTGATCGTGATCGTGATTGCCGTCCTGGCGATCTTCGTGATCACGTTGCTGTTCAAGTCCGTTCGTATTGTTCCTCAAACGGTTGCACTCATCGTTGAGCGTCTGGGTCGCTACTCGCGCACCATGGACGCAGGTATGCACTTCCTCGTTCCATTCGTGGACCGTGTACGCGCTGGAGTGGACCTTCGTGAGCAGGTCGTCTCCTTCCCGCCACAACCGGTGATCACCTCCGACAACCTCGTGGTGTCGATCGACTCGGTTATCTACTTCCAGGTCACCGACCCGAAGTCCGCAGTCTACGAGATCGCGAACTACAT
Organism: Populibacterium corticicola; assembly: GCF_042683685.1. Lineage (NCBI taxonomy): Bacteria > Bacillati > Actinomycetota > Actinomycetes > Micrococcales > Jonesiaceae > Populibacterium > Populibacterium corticicola. Next base: position 554,509 of record NZ_JBHUOP010000001.1, read on the forward strand.
CACCGCTATCGAGCAGTTGACCGTTACCACCCTGCGTAACGTCATCGGTTCGATGGACCTTGAGCAGACTCTGACCTCGCGTGACCAGATCAACGGTCAGCTTCGTGGTGTTCTCGATGAGGCCACCGGTCGTTGGGGTATCCGCGTCAACCGTGTCGAACTCAAGGCGATTGACCCACCGGCATCGGTTCAGGGTTCGATGGAACAGCAGATGCGTGCAGAGCGTGACCGTCGTGCGGCTATCCTGACCGCTGAGGGTGTCAAGCAGTCCCAGATTCTTACCGCTGAAGGTGAGAAGCAGGCACAGATCCTTCGCGCTGAAGGTGAGGCACAGTCCGCGATCCTCAAGGCTGAAGGTGAAGCACGCGCTATCCTCCAGGTCTTCGACGCAATCCACGAGGGTGACGCTGACCCGAAGCTCCTCGCATACCAGTACCTACAGATGCTTCCAGAGATCGCAAACGGATCGTCGTCGAAGATGTGGGTTGTTCCAGCGGAATTCACCGCTGCACTCAGCGGTATTGCCAGCGGTTTCACCGGTGTTCAGCCACCGAGCGTTGACCTCGATGCTCTTGCCGCAAGCAAGGAGGCAGCAGAAAGCCGTCGTGAGCGTCGTGAGCGCATGGAGCGTTCCGCAGGTTTGACTGACCCGACTGAGGCTCTTGCCGAGGCTCGTCGTCAGGCTGAGGCTGCATCCGCAGACGCCAGTTCCGCGGGTACTCGTTCCGGCGTTCCAGCAGATCCAGGTGCTGTTGCCGGGCAGGCTCCACTGCCTCCGCACCCACCTGTCTATCAGGAACCACCAGCAGATCTGCCGCCAACGCAGCAGTGACGTTTAGCTAGTCTCTAGCTCCAAGGGACCGAACACCAATGGTGTTCGGTCCCTTTTTTGTTCGGGTGGCGCGAATCTGCAGGAACGCGAGTTCCGGCGACGCCGCGATGGGTACGAGTCGCAGAAAGTTTCCTGATCCACATCGGGATCGAACTCAGCCTTTTACCCACGAACTCAGCCCGCTCCGAGCTGAGTTCGTGGGTAAAAGGCTGAGTTCGGCGCAACATCCGATCAGAGTAGGTGTGCTCGGGGGGGGGAGGAGGAGAGAAGCGCGCGGCATGGATCAGGTGAGGCAGATGTCCCCATGAGTCTCGCAGTTCAAAACGACGCTCGCTTTTGGGGAGCGGGCAGCGTTAGGGTGGAGGCGTTGACACGGGGTGCCCGCACTGGGCTGAGATCACACCCGTTGAACCTGCTCTAGTTAGTACTAGCGAAGGGATGTCGCGAAGATGCCGCGCATACTTTTACCTGACTTTGTCCTACCCGAAATCAGCACCCTGAGCGGCATGGTTGATACCGTCCGCGCAAAAACACCGCTGGTCCAATGCTTGACCAACGCCGTGGTCATGCAGTTCACCGCAAACGTTGTCCTGGCTGCGGGCGGTTCCCCGGCAATGGTTGACATTGCCGACGAGGCGGGACCGTTCGCCCGGATCGCCAGCGGCGTGTTGATTAATGTGGGGACGCCGTACGCTAACCGACGCGAAGCGATGGTTGAGGCTGCGCACTCTGCTCAACAGGGTGGAACACCGTGGGTGCTCGACCCGGTAGCGGTTGGTGCCCTTCCGGTTCGTACAGCTCTTGCCAGTGACCTGCTTGAGTTCCGGCCAACTGCAATCCGAGGCAACGCCTCCGAAATCGTGGCGCTGGCTGGTCAAGGCGTTGGCGGACGTGGAACTGATTCAACCGCGCATATCGAGGAGGCCTTTGATGCTGCCCTCTCGTTGAGCCGACATACTGGTGCAGTTGTGTGCGTGTCGGGGGAACGGGACTTGATTGTTCAGGCTGGGCATTCTGAGAGCATCGCACAGGTGGGGACTCCGAGGACTGACCGGGTCGTATGCGTGGACAACGGCTCCGAACTGCTGACGAAGGTGACGGGAGGAGGTTGCGCCCTCGGAGCTGTCGTGGCCGCATACCTTGGCATTCTTCGAACAGACCCGTTCCTTGCCGCCGTGCTTGCCCACAGTGTGTATGGAGTGGCTGCCGAATACGCCGAACGTCAGGCATCAGGGCCAGGGACTTTCGCGGTGCACTTTGTTGATGCGCTTGCTGCAGCCGATGGAGGGGCCTTCGCCGCGCACGGACGGGTGACCGTCGCAGATGATATGGCAGCCAAAAACCCAGAGAACTCATGACAGCGACCCTCACTCCGCGGATCGACGCCCGACAGTTGGCAACGTATTTGGTGACCGATCGTGAGCAGTGCCAACGAGCGGGACGGTCGGTTGCCCAGACGGTATCGGATGCAGTGTGCGGCGGAGCTACGTGCGTTCAACTGCGTATGAAGGATGCAACCGATTCTGAGTTCCTGCGTGAGATCGAATCCGTGTATATGGCGATTGGTCGCAGAGTTCCCCTCATCATCAATGACCGGGTCGATGTGTTTGAACAGGCGCTGGCGACAGGCTTGCACGTTGCCGGAGTACACGTCGGCCTGCATGACGCAGACCCCATCGAGCTGAGGGACAGGCTTGGCCCCACAGCGATCATCGGTGTTTCAGCCAGGGAGAAACAGACCATCGAGCGTCTGCAACACGCCGCTGACTACTTTGGCATTGGCCCCGTCCACGACACCTCAACCAAGCATGATGCGCCACCCGGAATCGGTTTTGACCGCCTAGCCGAACTCACCGCGCACAGCCGCATACCCGTTGTCGCGATTGGTGGACTCGCTGCTGGCGACACCTCACCCATCAAACGCGCCGGAGCCGCAGGAATGGCGATTGTCTCAGCAATTTGCGCCGCATCCAACCCATTCCTAGCCGCCCGTGAACTTCAGACCGCATGGAGTACCCCATGACATTTCCAGTAGTTCTCACCATTGCAGGAACCGACCCAACCTCGGGCGCTGGACTGCAAGCCGACTGCAAAACCATCACGACACTCGGCGGCTATGCCGTCTCAGCAATCACCGCCGTGGTCGCACAAAACACCCAGGGCGTCAGTACCTTCGAGCAGGTGGACGCCCAACTTCTGTGCGCTCAACTAGATTCCGTTCGCAACGACACGCATATCAACGCGATCAAAATCGGCATGCTTGGTTCCACCACGGCTATCGAAACCGTTCACTCCTGGATCGAAGAATTTGATCCTTCCTGCCAACCGCCTATCGTGATCGACCCAGTCATGGTTGCTACGAGCGGCGATTCACTCTTTGACCCACGTGCTCTAGATGCGCTTAAAAACCTCATCAAACTCGCCACAGTGGTCACCCCCAACACGAGTGAGCTTGCCACACTCACAGCGCAGCCGGAAGCCAACACCTTTGCTGAAGCTATTGAACAGGGCCTCCATCTCGCAAAGGAACTGGACGTACACGTCGTGGTCAAAGGTGGGCACCTAGGTGAGAACCCCGTACAAGACGCCATCATTTCGTCATCCGGAACTATCATCGAGCGCACCAGTCACACGCGAGTACCCACCCACCGAACTCATGGGACGGGCTGCGCCCTATCGTCGGCAATCGCGACAAAACTGGCCTTCCAGCCGGCAGGACTCGGTGCAGCCTTCACCGAAGCGCGCGCATGGCTGCAACACACAATTGCACAGGCGGATGCCCTTGCCTTTGGCAAGGGCAACGGCCCGATCCACCACACGGCACACATTACCGACGAAGCGGTCACCGCTCCTGCCCGGATATTGCTGGCAGGGCGCGACCCTCGGCAAACGCTCGCCGGGTGGTGGGAAGCCAGCACTCGTGTGCGCGCTCAAATCGATGAATTGCGTTTCGTGATGGAACTCGGTACGGGTACGCTCCCAGATGAACGGTTTGCCTACTACCTCCAACAGGACGCACTCTACCTGAGGGAATATTCAAAAGCGCTTGCGTTGGCCGCAGACCTTGCCCCGACACTCACCGAGCAACGATTCTGGATGCAGGGCGCGCATACCTGCCTCATTGCGGAACGACAACTACACGACTCATGGTTAGTGTCCCGTGGAGTTGAGGTGGAAGACATCGAGCCATCCGCGATCACGCGGGCATATACCAGACACTTCCTCAACGCGGGGCGAGCCAGACGATACGAGGAGCTTATCGCCGCAGTACTGCCGTGCTACTGGGTGTATCAGGACGTGGGAGACCGGCTGAACCGTGAACACAATCGAGTGGATCACCCGTATCGCAACTGGTTGGCCGCATACAGCGACCCGAGATTTGAAACCTCGACCTTGTCTGCCCGCGCGATCGTGGCCCACCATGTTGAACGGGCTGCCATGCGAGGCGACGAAGGGCTGATCGCACGCATGTACGATGCGTTCCTGGCCTCGTGCGAGTACGAGCGTGATTTCTTCGATCAGGCGTATGCGGCCGACGTTGTGCTGCCTAGCGTTAGCAGGGAAGTGGATGGGCTAGTTGCTGCGAACGCCTGATAGGGCGTAGTTTTTCTGGCTTGGCGACGAAACCAACACCGCCGGATACAGAGGCGATGTTGCGGCTGTGTCGGCGGTGTTGCCATAAATAATGGGGACAGTGCCGACAGCACCGAAACATTGGAACCTGATCCGGCCGAGCATACGTGGGTTAGGGGTGGGAAGAAACAGATCGTCTGTAAACAAAGTGAGCTGGGGGTGAACAAGGCGTGAGGTGGGCTGGGACTGACCGGCTCGTCGGAAATAGGCACGGGGTTTGAGAGAATATAGCGTGCTCATCGAGATAACTGACCTCAGCGACGACCGGCTCACGGACTACACCAACCTCACAGACGTGAAACTGCGGTCCAAAAGCGAACCCGAAAAAGGGCTGTATATCGCGGAATCCGCGATCGTGCTGCGGCGGGCCATCGCCGCAGGACACACGCCGCGGTCGCTGCTGGTCTCGCACAAATGGGTCGAATCGCTGAGCGACGTAATCGAGCAGTTCCCTGACGTGCCCGTATTTGCGGGCACTGACGCACTGCTGGAAGAACTCACCGGATTCAACGTGCACCGCGGCTCGTTGGCCTCGATGCACCGCCCGCCTCTGCCCGATGCGCGTGAACTGCTCGCCTCGCTGCGAGACGGCCAAGGCGCCCGACGTGTTGCAATCTTCGATGGTGTGGTTGACCACACGAACATCGGAGCGGCCTTCCGTGGCGCTGCGGGACTCGGCGTTGACGCGGTGCTGATCACGCCGACATCAGCGGACCCGCTATACCGGCGCGCGGTGCGCGTGTCGATGGGGACGGTGTTCCAGGTTCCGTGGACGCGGATCGGTAATCTGCCAGAAGCCCTCGGGCCGCTGCACGATGCAGGGTATGTGTCGGGTGCTCTTGCGCTGTCTGACAATGCGATCACACTCGATGATTTTGTGGCTGAGGAGCACGAGAAAATGGCTGTGATCTTCGGAAATGAGGGGCACGGCCTCTCCGAGCGAGCGATCAAGGCCGCTCAGCGAGTCGTGAAGATTCCGATGGCCGGGGGAGTCGACTCTCTGAACGTGGCCGCAGCGAGTGCCGTGGTTTTCTACGCAACTCGCATGTGACGCGCGTGTGCCTCTACTTGCGCAGCCTCGCACCCAGCTCACTGAGTCCGTCTCCTGTTAAGTGATCTAGGTACCGTTCGCGTCCAGCCATGACCATGACAAGCGCTAGTAGCGGTCCTTCGACTAAGGGTCCGGTGCCGGTCATAAAATCTGCATCCGTCGCGTGAAGGCGCAATCCTGAGACGAGGGTTTTACTGTTCACTGCAAAGTCTTTAGCGGCGAAGAACTGTGCGACCTCAAGTAGAGCTGTTGGATCAGGAGTTAGATTGAGCCCTAAGGGTTGTGCGATGTCTTGGCCGTGCACGATGGTTTCGCCAAGGAACGCCGCATAATCCTTGGTAGGGGACACGGTGAGTTCAACGCTTGCGCGGTATTCGTTCAGGGTGTGATCCGGTGTCTCCCCGAGGTAGCGAGAGAGTAAACGATCATTGTGTTTCGCCGGGTTGAACCCTGCTCGAACGATGCTGAAAATCCACGCAAGTGTCCCTGTGTGGGCTGCTGCGGTCAGGTGTGCGGTGACCTGCTCAACGGTCCAGCGGCCACAGAGTGAGGGATATGCCCACTGATCATCGGTGAGGGTTTCGAGTAGTGCGAGCAGTCTCCGTCGTTCGGCATGGATCAGATTCCAAAAGTTTGCTTCATCGCGGGACATGGGGACCTTCCGTTGTGATCGACCAGCACGGGCGAGTAGCGCGGCAAGAGAACCGGACATCAGTGTATTCAAGCGTACCGGTTCAGCCCGCGCGTGAGACTTGAGCCGCCACACCACCTTGGATATGTGTAACAACGCGGATACCCTCCCATTTCGTCATAGGCTGGAGCCAAGGTGCCGATCATCCTGGTCAGGAGTTTTGAAGATGAAATCCGTGTCGTGGTGGGAACGTCCAGTGTTGTGGGCTCAGCAGATACGGCAGGAACCAGGCGCGGAGAACTTACGGCGTTTTGTTCCATTAGTTCACGAAGCAATGAAGACTCGTGAGCAGTTCCGTGCACTGAGCGACAGGAAACTTCAGCAAGCCGCAACCAGTCTCACCTCAACGAGCCTGGAAAAAGACAGGGATCTGGTGAGGTATCTCGCGCTTGCTAGCGAGGCAGCATATCGAACTCTTGGTCTTGACCCCTTCGAGGAGCAACTACTTGCAGCGGCGAGCATGCTACGTGGCAGGGTTGTGGATATGGCGACCGGTGAGGGGAAAACCCTTGTCGGGTTCATCGTTGCTGCGGGTCTCGGCGTAATGGGACGCCAGGTCCACGTGTTGTCTGCGAACGAATATCTCGCAGCGAGGGATGCGGCCCATGGGTCGGTTTTCTTCGAGGTGTTCGATATGCAGTCGGGCGCGGTTGCTGAGTCTATGTCGCGGAGTGAGCGGACCCAGGTGTATGGCTGTGACGTTGTGTATGCAACGGTCCATCAGGTGGGGTTCGACATGTTGCGGGATCGTCAGCGCACACCGGGCACTTCGCGGATGCTCCCTCAATTGGACGCGGCAGTGTTTGATGAGATCGACGCGGTGCTTCTAGACGATGCGATGGTGCCTCTGGTCCTGGCTGGTGAGGCCGATCCTGCTCCAGAAGAGGCAGCACTGACCGCCGTGGTTGGTGAACTCGTTGAGGGCGCTGACTTTGAGGTGGACGGTGAACGTCGTGGCGTTTCGTTCACGGACGGAGGGCTCGCCAAGGTTGAGCAGACGTTGGGTGTGTCTGACCTGTATGCGCCGGAGCGGTTTGAGTTGTTGACCGCAGCGAATGTTGCCCTGCATGCTCGAGCCTTGGTTGAACGGGACGTGCACTACATCATTGTGGATGGCCAGATTCAACTGATTAACGACGCTCGTGGCCGGGTCTCCGACCGGCAGCGTTGGCCCGACGGCTTGCACGCGGCCGTTGAGCGCAAAGAAGGTTTGGTGGTCACACGACAGTCTGAGGTGTTGGATCAGATCTTGGTGGAGAGCGTCGCTCGCAGTTATCTGTCACTCACGGGTATGAGTGGTACCGCCCGCGAGGCGGCGGAGCGCCTCCATGATGACCTGCAGTTGCGTACCGGGATGGTTCCCACGCATCGCCGGTGTGTTCGTGTTGATGAGCCGGACCGATTATTCTCAACGGTTGTGCTTCGCGACGAGTCGGCAGCCGAGTTTGTTTGTGCGGCTCATCAGGTGGGTCGTCCCGTGCTGGTTGGCACTGCGAACGTGGGGGAGTCGGAACGTTTCGCCCAATTGCTTGCTGAGCGGGGCGTGACTGCTTCGGTGTTGAATGCTAGGAATGATGCGCAGGAAGCTGAGGTCATTGCGCGTGCTGGTCGTTTTGGTGCGGTGACTGTGTCGACGCAGATGGCTGGCCGTGGCGTGGACATTCAACTCGATCAGCAGGCCCGTGACGCGGGTGGTCTGCTGGTTGTGGGGTTGAGTAGGTACGAATCGACTCGGTTGGATCGGCAATTGCGTGGTCGTTCTGGGCGTCAGGGTGATCCTGGTACTTCTGTGTTTTTCACGAGTCTTGAGGATGCGGTTGTTTCTCGGCACATCGAGATCAATGAGCCGCCGATCAGTGTTGCAGACGATGGGCGGATAACTGACCCGAGGTTCCTGCATCTGTACGGGCATGCGCAGCGTGTCGCCGAGGGTAAGTTATCGCAGTTGCATCGCACGACTCGTAAATACAACAAGATTGTTGATGCGCACAGTGAGATTTTCTTGAAGACCCGCGAACGCATCTTGGTTGAGGAAGAGGCGTTTGACGAGTATTTGGATCAGGTGTGGCTGAACGGTCCTGAACAGGGTGCTCGTTGGCGCGATGAGCCGGACCGGACACTTGCTGTCGAGGTTGTACTGCACCAGTTAGACCGAGCATGGTCGGGGCACGTGAATCTGTTGACTGCGACGCTTGAGGGCATCCATTTGCGCGTGCTGGGCCGACTGAATCCGTTGGACGAGTTCAACCGTGTGGCAATCCAGGATTTTTTGACGCTTGGGGCGCGTGCACGCGATGCTGTTCGGGAGGTATTGGACGCTGCGCCAGCAAACGCAGATTCGCTTGCTGACCTTGGGCTGCGTAGGCCATCATCCACCTGGACGTACATGGTCACAGATAACCCGTTCATGTCACAGGCAGACCACATCCTCGCCTTCATCGCCAAGAAAACGAGGGGCGAGAAACTTCCACCCCTCACCTACAAATGATCAGGTGATACCTGTGGATCCAAGTTTTATTCACTGTTGTGTGGCTTGCGTAGGGCAATGATTGCAGCGGCGAAGAAACTGGGTGCTGCAATGAGAAAGCCAACGATCATGAGAACTGCTGATTCGGTGGGTGCTGGGCATCCCACAGGCAGAGGCTCGTCGGGGCAGGTCACCCATGGCTGGAATACGCCGAGTAAGAACATCGCGAGTCCAACGATAATGCCTGCGATACCGAAGCGGAGCATGCGTTTGGGGGACCAGTTCTTCATGGTAGACCTCTCTGATTTCCAGCAGTGTATACCCTTGCGAACGGCAACTACAGGGTTAGTTCATAGACATAGTCAGCGAACAGGCGTGAACCAACCTGCATGGTTTTGGTGCCAACCCTCTGGAATCCAGACTTCTCGTAGAACTTGGCGGCGCGAACATTGAGTTGGTTCACCGCAAGCCACACGCTTGAGGCTGAGAACTCCTGCTGCACGGCAGCGCGCACGGCCTCCATGAGCGGCGCAGAGACACTCCCGCCGTGCATCTGAGCATCCACATAAAACTTGGACAGATAAATACTCGGCGAACCCTGAACCCCAAACGACTCGTCCGGCACACCGTGATCGCCGCCCGCAAGCAGCCCGTACCCCACAACTTCCTCCAACCTGCCATCGCGTTCAACAACAGCAAGGTCAGGGCTCAACCCGGCCACCGCTGTGGGCGATACGGGGCTGGAAGCTGGGGAATCGTCGGCAATCAGCTCACGTACCGCCACAATAACGTGCGTGGCTGGCGCGGCTATATGCGCCGCGAAATGCGCGGCGCTCAGATTACCGACGATAAACGCATCAATGTCCTCCTGGCTCGTGCCAGCGGGGCTTGCGAGCGGGAATGTGCGGGCGGCGAGATAGGCGATTGCCGACTCGTCGCCAGGCAGTGCAGGACGTACGGTAATCATCGGCCAAGCCCTTCAATGACCTCAGCGCCAGTCAGTGCCACCAAAACGGATCCCGGAACCGCGATCTTTGAGGCGCGGATACCCGAACCGATCACGATCCACGCATCGGAATCAATCGAACCATCCACCACAAAACGCCAGTTCTCGGGCAAGCCGATGGGGGTGATGCCACCATATTCCATCGATGATTCCTCAACCGCGCGATCCATCGGGACGAACGAGGCCTTCCGCACATCCAACATGCGTTTGATCGTGCCGTTGATGTCCGCACGGGTGCTTGCCCGAACCGCAACGGCTGCGGTGCGCTCCACACCCTCGCGTTTACCCGCAACGAGTACACAGTTCACCGAGGTGTCCATGGGAATGTCGTAATGCTCCGACATGACGGCGGTATCCGAAAGCTCAGGATCAATCTCGCAGGCCATGACCTGTTGGACCAGTTTCGGGTGCTCCGTCTGCCACGCGCGTAATTGCTCATGCACAACCGGGCCGAGCAACTCAGGATGCTCAAGCGCACCCACCCAACGAACCTGACCAAGCGACAAAGAAGGTGTTGCGAAAGACATAAAACCACCCTAGTGCCGGTTGTCCAGGAGCGACGAACCTATTCACATCGTGACCCGGTGGATTAGGGGAAGCGCTGGTTACCGCGGGTGGAGGCTCCTGGTCTGCAGTGGTGTCGAGAAGCGTGCGGCCCGATTTCGTGCTGACCTGGCACCGTTATCCCTAGGTTTGTCAGACACCCCACGCATCATTAGAATCGAACACATGTTCGAAAAGCGGTGTCTGAAATGAGTCTCCCAATATCGGTGGAAATAGACGCCTCGCGCACTGAAGAAAACCTTGCTGATTCGCGACGATCAGGCACGTCCCAGAAGAATCACCCCCTAGGGCCAGGGGCACATGGAGATCGGCTGCGCGCCGCCAAAGCGGCGCTCGCAGCAGCTGAAACCAAACAGGGACTGCGTGCCGTCACTCGCGCGCAGGACCGTGAGTTCCTGGCCCCGGGGAACAGCCAGCATGCACTGAATCAGTCGAACTCCGTGGACGTTAGTGAAGAGTATCCAAGCGCAGGTCGGGTCATGACCCGTGAAGACCGCATACCCATTCCTGTGCACCCAACACTCACAGCGCTCTTCCCGAACGGCCTACACCGAGGTGCGATCACCGTAGCTCATGGCTCAACCCACACGGCACTAGCCCTACTCGTGCAACACACTCAAGCAGGAGGCTGGGCTGGAATCGTCGGTGCACCAGAGCTCAACTACAGTGCAGCACACGACCTTGGCGTAGACCTCAGCAAACTACTCGTCGTGCCACACCCCGCGGACCACACCCCACAGATCATCGCCACGCTCATCGACGGAACCGACCTCATCCTGCTCGGGCCGCACACAATCCTCACCCCGGCAGAACAACGCACGCTTGCTGCCCGAGCCAAAGAACGTGGAACCCACATCATCACGGGGCGTCCTTGGCCCGGCGCACGCACCTACGTCGACACCACACGCGAGCAATGGGCCGGAACCAAAAATGGGTTAGGCCGACTCACCTCCTGCACCTACAACGTGGACGCCGCCAACAAGTATGGCAACACCACTGCAACGCTCACCACCCATAACGGCAGGTTCGTCGGCGCCAACGCCAACGCCTCTGGCAGCAGCACCTCCATTGGCAGTGCTGCAACAGACCCAACGCCAGGCATCAGTCACGCACCGAAACTCACCCTCCACACCACACCCCTGGAACACGTAATATGAGCAGCCGAACCGGAACCATCTGGATCCCAGACTGGCCACTCGTCGTTGCCCTCGCAGTCAACAAACTCCCCGCAACCACACCCGCCATCCTCATCGCCAACAAACGCGTCCATGTCGCATCCGGCTATGCCCGCACAGCAGGCATTCGCACCGGAATGCCCCTACGCCACGCCCAAGAACTCCTCCCAGACATAGAAGTCCTCCACGCCAACGAACCACTCGAAGCCAAAGAATTCGAATACATCGCCCACGAGGTCGAAACCCTCATCCCATACCTCGACATCCTGCGCCCAGGACTCATCACCTTCGGCGCAACAGGGCCCACCCGCTACTTCACAAGCGAAGACGCGCTCGCAGACAAAATCGTTGACCTCATCGCAGAACAAGCCCAATGCGAAGCTCACGTCGGTTTTGCCGAAGGACTACTAGCCGCAATCTTGTCCGCACGAGCCATGCGTCCGATCCCTGCGGGGGAGAGCCAAACATTCCTGTCAGCCCGACCCCTCATCGATGCACTCCACGCACTCGCATCCACGAGCGAACGCACTCGTATCCGTGAACTCGTAGCACTGTGGGACAGACTGGGCATCCGAACCTTCGGGGATATCGCGAAGCTCCCACGCGACCTCGTACACACCCGATTCGGAGCGGACGGGCTACGAATCCACGAACTCGCACACGGCAAAGACCTCTACACTCCACTAGATACACGCAATATCCCCGAGATCACAGTGCACACCTCACTCGACCATCCGGCAACGCGAGTCGACGAAGCCGCCTTCTATGCTCGTCGCCTAGCAGAACAGATCCACAACGAACTCATCAACGCGTCCGCAACCTGCGGGCGCATCACCATCGAAGCCCGCATGAGCGACGGAACCGAACTCAGCCGAAACTGGCGCATGGATGACACGGCACTCGGTGCCATGAGCCCAGAACGACTCACCCAACGTGTGCGCTGGCAACTCGAAGGATGGCTCACCAACAGTGCACTGCGCGAACAAGCAGCAGTACGCAAACGACGCGCCCAACAAGCTGAGCGCGAGTTACTTCATGGACCGGGTTCCTCCTCCCGAAACGGACAGATAGGAGAAGGTGCTCAAGCCCGGGACGAACCACACACAGAACCCGAACAATACGACGACACCGCAACCAAACGCACCAGCGCCCTCACCCGGCTGCAACTCACCGCACACGACATCATCGGAGCAGCCACCCACCAAGAATCCCTCTGGGGCACATCCTCCGGAGGGGACCTCCGTGCCCAGCGCGCAGCAGAACGCATCGCCAGCCTCATCGGCCCCCAACACGTCCACACCATCGAACACACCGGCGGACGCACCTACACTGGGCGCACCACACACCGACCTTGGGAAGAACAAGAAACGCGCGTAACCCCACCAGAACCCGCACCCTGGCCCGGCGCACTCCCATCACCAGCACCCACCCTGCTGCTCAACCCGCCATGCCACATCGAACTGCACGGCCCAAGCGGACACGACATCACCTTCACCAACCGCACCACAATGTCCGAACCACCCCACACACTCATCTGGAGTGACACGCAAACCCAACCACTGCACATCCACGACTGGGCAGGCCCCTGGCCCATCACCACAGGATGGTGGCGCCGCACCCCACAACGATCCATCTACCTCCAACTCATCCCCGAACACCACAAACCACTCCTCGTCACCTACACAAACGGCACATGGTACTGCGAGGGAATCTATGACTAACCCACCCCCATACAGTGAACTCCACGCCCACTCAGCCTTCAGCTTCCTCGACGGAGCCAGCACCCCCACCGAACTCGCAACAGAAGCAGCGCGCCTAGAACTCACCTCACTCGCACTCACAGACCACAATGGCCTCTACGGAGTCGTCGACTACGCCCGAGCCGCCCGCACAGTCGGACTGGCCACCAACTTCGGAGCCGAACTCCACCTACCGACAACCCACGGCACCCTAGAACAACCAATCGGAACCAAAGACCCACAAAGCGACCACCTCATCATCCTCACCAAAAACCCCACAGGCTATCGAGCGCTCTCCGCAACCATCGCCCGCGCACACCTAGAGACCGGAGAAAAAGGCAAAGCCAACCACACCCTCGAAAGCCTCGCAGCAGCAGCCAAAAACAACTGGCACATCCTCACCGGATGTCGCAAGGGACGCCTTCGCACGCTCCTGGAAACCAAAGGCCACAAAGCTGCACACGCCTACGCGTGCCAGCTCAAAGAAATCTTCGGAAAAGACAACATCGCCATAGAGATCACCTGGGAAGGAACATCCCACTGCGACGAAAGGAACGAACGCCTAGCCCTCATCGCCAGCACACTTAACATCCCACTCGTAGCCACCACAAACGCCCACTACGCCACGCCCGCCTCAGCACCACTCGGACAAGCGCTCGCAGCACTACGAGCTAACTGCACGCTGGAAGAAATGGATGGATGGCTCGAAGCAACCTCGGCACGTCACCTGCGTTCCGGTCAAGAGATGATGTATTTGCATCGCGCCCACCCACACGCCGTAACAATGGCTGCGGATCTCGGACGTGAATACGCGTTCGACCTCGCGCTCGTGGCACCAAACCTGCCGCCGTATCCAGTCCCAGACGGTCATACGGAAGCAACCTGGCTGCGTGAACTGACCATGCGTGGAGCACGTGAACGGTATGGCAGCCCGGACGACCCGAACAGTCGTGAAGCCTACGAGAAGATCACGCACGAGTTACGGATCATCGAAGGCCTCAACTTTCCCGGATACTTCCTCATCGTCTACGACATCGTGGACTTTTGCCGACGCAACGGAATCCTCGCGCAGGGGAGAGGATCAGCAGCCAACTCTGCAGTCTGCTACGCACTCGGCATCACCGCTGTGGACGCGGTTCGACATGGACTATTGTTCGAGCGATTCCTGGCACCCGAACGAGACGGGCCACCGGACATTGACGTGGACATCGAATCACGTAGGCGCGAAGAAGCCATCCAATACGTTTACGAACGCTATGACCGCGAGCATGCAGCTCTGGTCGCAAACGTTATCTCGTACAGGTCCCGTTCTGCCGTGCGTGACGCTGCGCGAGTCCTCGGATACGACGTGGGTCAGCAGAATGCTTGGTCGAAGGGCATGGACCGGTGGGGCTCACTGACCGAACACCGCGTACCAGGCCTGCCGAACTCTTCAGCCCCGGATTCGCAAGGTTCTAGAGTGTCTGACGGTGATCGGGCGGAAGAAGAAACGTCAGAACACAATTCCTTGAGCGAGATGGAAACGGACGTGGACACAGAGGCGCGCAGGGATGGATTCTCACCAACTGCCAAGGAACTTGAAAACTTTCCACGTGATGGTCGCGACGATATCCCGCACGATGTACTGAGCCTTGCGGAACAGTTACGGAAACTACCGCGTCATCTAGGCATTCACCCCGGAGGCATGGTGTTGTGTGACCGCCCAGTCATCGAAGTGTGTCCAGTGGAATGGGCTCGCATGGAAGGTCGTACGGTCCTGCAATGGGACAAAGACGACTGCGCAGATGCCGGACTCGTCAAGTTCGACCTGCTAGGTCTTGGGATGCTCACTGCACTCCGGCTCGCCTTCGAGCACATCGAACGGGTTGAAGGCCAAACCCATACGCTGCACACCATCCCTCAAGAAGACCCAAAAGTGTATGAGCTACTGCAAGCAGCAGACACGGTCGGGGTGTTCCAAGTGGAATCACGAGCCCAGATCGCCACTTTGCCCCGGCTCAAACCTGAAGAGTTCTACGACATAGTTGTGGAAGTAGCGCTCATCCGCCCCGGACCAATCCAAGGTGGCTCGGTGCACCCCTACATTCAGCGCAAACGTGGCATCCAGGAAGTCACCTACTTACATCCGCTACTCGAAAAATCGCTGAGTAAAACCCTGGGTGTGCCACTGTTCCAAGAGCAACTCATGCAAATGGCCATCGACACCGCAAGCTTCACGGCGGCAGAGGCAGATCAACTTCGCCGAGCCATGGGAGCCAAACGTTCAAGGGAACGCATGCGAGCCCTGCGAGATCGACTCTTCGATGGTATGGCAGCCAACGGAATCAGCAGGGAGGTAGCTCAAGAAATCTACCAAAAGCTTGAGTCATTCTCTGATTTTGGGTTCCCCGAATCTCACGCTTTCTCCTTTGCGATGCTCGTATACGCAAGTTCCTGGCTGAAGGCCTATCACCCGGCAGCCTTCTTCGCAGGCCTGCTCGGCGCGCAACCGATGGGTTTCTATTCACCGCAAAGCCTCATGAACGATGCTCGTCGACACGGGCTTAACATCCTCCCAGTCTGTATTCACGTATCTGAAGTCCATGCATCCGTCGAACCCAACCCAGACAATACGCAAGGTGAGGTGGGGGAGAACGATCGAATCGTCGGTAATAAAAAGGAATCGGCTAAGCCGCGACACGGGGTTCCTGTCCCTGTGCCCACGCATCTGGCCGTCAGACTTGGCCTGACAAGCGTGCGGACAATAGGGGAGAAAGAAGCCGAAAAAATCTTGGCTGCACGGCCGTTCACGGACCTGCGTGACTTTGCCCGTCGCACCGAACTGCGAGCCGAACAGTTTGAAGCGCTCGCAACAGCTGGCGCTTTCGATGTCCTCGGGGTGAGCCGCAGGGAAGCACTGTGGGCGGCAGGAGTCCTCACCCAAGAAAAACCAGACACACTCGAAGGACTGTCCCTGGGTGTAGAAGCACCACCACTACCTGAAATGAGCGTTGTCGAACGCGCCAAAGCTGACCAATGGTCCACCGGAATCAACCCCGGGATCTATCCCACCGAACTCGTACGCGAGCAGTTGACTTCGCAAAACATTCTCAGCGCTTACCAAGTCAATACCGGTGAAAAGGAACGACGAATAACCACTGCTGGTGTTATCACCCACCGCCAACGCCCCGGAACCGCTCAGGGCATTACCTTTCTGTCCCTTGAGGATGAGACAGGAATAGTCAACGTCGTGTGCTCCGTCGGATTGTGGAATAAATATCGAAGACTGCTACGAACAGTGCCAGCGGCCATAGTACGCGGTAGAGTGGAGCAGGCAGACGGCGCGACAAACCTTGTGGCAGAGCATTTCTCCGCCCTATCCCTCCAAGTAAAAACGACTTCACGGGATTTTCACTGATGCCCCACGGGTCGCCTTCTGTAGCCAATCAAAACGCGAGTAGTCTGGACGAATGCCAGTGCTAGGACCACTTGTTGCCTACGTGCAAACCCCACGTAGCGCTTCCGGACGCCTTCTTGAAGGCACGCTAGAAACGCTCGTTGACAACGCCGTGAACGCCGGAGTCGACGCGGTAGCCGTCCTCGGATCAGTGGGCGGCGCAGCCTACATGCCGCGATCCATGCGAAAACGCGTCATTGCCACGGCTGCACAGATAACAGGGAATCGAATCCCCATCATCGCTGGGGTGGGTGCACTCACCACCGCAGAGATCGCCATGAACCTTGAGGAGGCCGCTGCCGCTGGAGCCGCTGGAGCACTGCTGCAACCCATGGCCTATCAGCCGCTGCTTTCACACGAGGTGCTTTACCTCTATGAGCAGGCAAGCATCGCGACCCCGATTCCGTTGTGGGTCTACAACAATCCGGCAACCACACGCCACGTGTTCAGCATCAACGAACTCGCCACGATTGCCACATTCGATAACGTTGTGGGATTCAAAGACAGGGCTGCAAATGCAGCGGAGATCAAACACCGCATCGAGCACATCAACAACGCACTGCCAGCCGAAAAGGCAACAACGTTCAACTGGGGATTCTCCGGCGAGACCAAGGGTTCCCTTGTGCTTGGTCACGGTGGGAACACCTGGCACTCCGCCCTTGCTGGAGTCTTGCCCTCCATCTGCGTTGAACTCGCTCAAGCGGCAGTAGCTGGACGCAGTGACAGGGACATCGCCGTTTTCGCAGACCACATGCAAAGCGCACTCAATCCACTCACCGTCATCATGACCCAGTACGGGGGCATCCGTGTCACCCACACAATCTCGCAACTGCGTGGACTGGACATCGGTGACCTGCCGCAGCCACTTCGCCCATTGCCGCCAGCCGTCCAAGGCCTGGTGCAACTTGCGTTGCAATCCGTTGAACGGTCCCTGCGCTCATTGCAGGAGCAGATCGAAATCGGTGGAATCGCTGCAGTGCAGAACGCTGTCGTGGAGTCCGATCCGCCCACCCTACGCGACCTGGAACGTTATCAGGCGCCCGCTGCCTCAAGGCGTTCCATATCTTCACCTCAGGCGGCTCCTGCAGCGATAGTGAGAGAACCATCGGGGATCACTGTCGAGTACACTGCCTCCCATCCCTCAGCCGATCAACCACAGACCAGGGCTGCGATCCGTGCCTTGACCGCAGCATCTGCTGTTTCTGCAGTGTCAACCCGTTCCGCGTTGTCCGCTCCGTCTGCATCCTCAACCGGAAACGGTGCGGTCGCGGCAGCAGGCAGCGGACAGTCAACTCGACGCTCTAGGACACCACACTCGCACATCTATGATGAGGCTGAGGGAACAGCCGCTACCGGTTTCAATGCAGGCCCTCCCGCGCCGACCGTGAACCTTGGAAGCCTCCCCGTTCCCGGACAACCCACGCACACCGAGTCGCACCAGCAGCCAGTGCAGGAGACGCGTGCCACGCGCGCGGCAAACGCCGCCGCTCAGCCGGTCCCACCAACGGGGTCGTTTGAAGGGTCGTCGCCAAGCAGAAACGCAACCGGACCAACACCCACCTCGCCTACGCGAGTGTCCGCCAAGGCTCGCCTCTACAATGAGGCAAACCGTTCCGACCTGGCGCGGGCAGCCCAGAACATTCTGCTCACCGGTGACCCCGAAATCGATCAGACGCGGGTGAACCTAGAGCGGATCACCGCACCGATTCCGACACGAGCACAGGACGCACCCTCGGACCAGGTATCGCCTAACCCTGCTGGTGACGGAAGTAACTATGTTCCACGGCGGGCACGCCCCACCAACTAGAGCACTGTTGTCGTAGTGTCTAGGTATGCGTGCACAAGAACTCTTCGCTCAGTGGCCTGTAGACAACGCAAGCGCAGCAGTCATCGCTCCGTCCGGTGTCCTTACGCAGTACGGTGATCTGCACCGGCAGTATGCGCTCGCCTCGGTGACCAAACCACTCGCCGCATATGCGGTGCTGATCGCAATCGAAGAAGGCGCGATAGACCTCGATGAACCCGCCGGACCACAGAGCAGCACGGTGAGACATCTCCTTGCGCACACTGCGGGCTATGAGTTCGACTCGCACGTCACTCGTGGGAATCCAGGCCAGCGCCGCATGTATTCCAACACTGGATTCGAGGTACTAGCGGATCACGTGGCGCAGGCCTCTGGGATCGAATTTGGTCAATACGCCCGCGAGGCAGTTTTTGAACCATTGGGCATGACCAATACGGACATCAGCGCAAGCGCTGCGGCTGGCGGACGTTCGACAGCACACGACCTTGGCCTGTTTGCCACAGAGATGCTTAAGCCAACGCTTGTTCACTCAAGCACCTGGAACGAGGCAACGTCGGTGCAGTTCCCTGGAGTAGATGGGCTGCTCCCTGGTTACGGGCGGCAGAAGCCAAACGACTGGGGCCTTGGATTCGAGATCAAAGACTCCAAGACCCCGCACTGGACCGCTTCTGGCAATAGCCCCAAAACATTCGGGCACTTTGGTCAGTCCGGCACATTCCTGTGGGTTGACCCGGACGCCGCACTAGCGTGTGTCGCACTGACTGACCGGAACTTTGGCGAATGGGCCGTTGATGCCTGGCCGCTATTCAGCCAAGCGGTACTGAGCGAATATGGACAACTGAGCGCATGAGCAACACCCCTGCTCAGGCCCCAGAAGGACGGCCTTTGCGCGAAGTCCTACCCGCTCTTGTGGCGCTGGGAGTCTCAATTTTCATTGCTATCACCACTGAGCTTATGCCTGTTGGTCTGTTGCTTCTTCTGGCCGAAGACTTTGGCAAGTCAGTCGCGGAGGTGGGAATCATCGTGACGGTCTACGCCACGATGGTTGCAGTCCTGTCGGTTCCGTTGACGATCTTGACCAAACGTTTTGAACGAAAGACGGTGCTGTTGGCAACCCTCGCGGCCTTCACGCTATCGAGCATCGTGGTGAGCGTCTCGCCTTACTTTTGGCTTGTGGCAGTGGGCCGGGCTCTTGGTGGGGCGGCGCATGCCTTGTTCTTTGCTGTTGCCATTGGCTATCCAGCGCGGTTGTTGCGTCCCGCAGACCTTGGCAAAGGTATGGCGATTGTGACGTCGGGTGTATCGCTGGGATTTGTTCTTGGCGTCCCTGCAGCCACGGCTTTGGGGGTCGCGTTTAGCTGGCGGGTGTCATTTGGCATCGTTGCCGCGGTCGCGGTGGTGTTGACCTTGGCGGTGTGGCGCTGGCTGCCGAGTGTGCCGAATGTGATGTCGTTTGGAAGTGCTCAAACGAAGGTTGGCACCCAGGAAACTACTAGTTCTGGCCGTGCGGAAAAGTGGAATAGATCTGTTCCATTCATTTCTGTGCTCGTGGTTAACCTGGCCGTCTTCTTGGCGCATTATTCGGCCTACACCTACATCAATCCGCTGCTCGAACATGCAGCTGTCGCCAAAGAGTACGTCTCGCTTGTACTGCTCATCTTCGGAGGTGCGGGGCTTATCGGACTGGCTGTTGTTGGACGATTCCTTGATGTGCGCCCGCGTGCCGCACTGCTTGTCACCCTTGTCGTGTTCATTGTTGGCCTGGTTGGTTTTGCACTTGCTATCAATAACCTATGGCTCGCCCTGTTCTTCGCGCTCCTATGGACTGCGGCATTTGGTGGGGCACCGCCGTTCTTCTCCACCGGTGGAGTGCGCACTGCGGTGGTCTCCCCGGACATGACTGGCGCCTGGGTGAATGCAACCTCCAACATTGGTATCAGCGTTGGTGCGATCATCGGTGGCTGGGTGTTGGCTGGTGCAGGGCTCGAATTTGTTCCGCTGCTTGCGGCCGCCCTGTTTGCCGTCACCGCCGTGATCGTGTGGTTCTCGCGCCGCGGATTCCCGAGTTCCCCGATCGCTACCAGGGTCGCGGATATCCTTTGACCGACATGCGAAAGGCTCCCGACCGTTTGGTGGGGAGCCTTTGTTGTGTGGTGTCCGGAGGGGGACTTGAACCCCCACGCCCTAATACGGGCACTAGCACCTCAAGCTAGCGCGTCTGCCATTCCGCCACCCGGACAGGTGTTGTATCGGCGTTATGCCGTGGCAACTCATCCATAGTACTTGATCAGCAAGGTGGTTCGCTCACGCCAGGCTGTGATCTGTGCCGCTTGCCTTGTGCGCCGTGGGAACTGCCATGAAATCTATTGTTTATGCCGCGCAATCATGCCACTCAATGGATGGGTCAGCAGGCTGATTCATTCCTTTCTGACTCATTTTCTACCGTACTTCTTGTGCACGGCCTGCTTGGAGACCTCAAGGGCAGCCGCGATTGCTACCCATGAGTAGTTTTGGGCGCGTGCAGTGCGAACCAACCGTGCCTCTTCTCGGGCGAGTTCTCGCTGTCGTTCTCGGATTTGACGCAGTTCGGCGAGTGGAACGCCTGTTCCATCCGCGTCAATTGCGGTACGAGTAACATTTTCCATGACGTCAACTTTAGTTGACTTCTGATCTGTGGTCAATGTTGGTTGACTTTCATTATTGGCGACGAGTCCTCGGGTCCCTGCATTTCTTGCGTTCCGGCGGTTCATTTGGCGACGCAAGGGACGCAAACTGTGCAGTTGACCATATGTTTAGGGTTGCCCTCGTGCTCGATGGGCCGAAAAACGTCCGGGTGCACATCTAAATACCATGCATCCGGAACAAAAACAGCCCACCGAGTAGGGGAGTGGGAAGCGGCTAACTCGTCGTCAAACACAACATGGTGATTTTCCGGAATTAATACCTAAGAAAAACGCCCTAACTCCGGAACATTACCATGTTGCCTCTTCGTGAGGTGTTGGAGTGAAGTAATTATGGCCCCTGGCTTGTAGTTCGCGTGGTGGGCGCACGAAAGCAAATAAAAGGCTCCCGACCGTTTGGTGGGGAGCCTTTGTTGTGTGGTGTCCGGAGGGGGACTTGAACCCCCACGCCCTAATACGGGCACTAGCACCTCAAGCTAGCGCGTCTGCCATTCCGCCACCCGGACAGGTGTTGTATCGGCGTTATGCCGTGGCAACTCATCCATAGTACTTGATCAGCAAGGTGGTTCGCTCACACCAGGCTGTGATCTACGCCCCAGGATGCGGGCGATGAGCGGACAGTGTTGTGTCTGCTGGAGGGCTTTCGCTCCGTGGGTTTTTCGTGGGCATGTGTCATCTGTTGCTACAGACCCACGAAAAACCCACGGACCGGTGCAAAGAGCGAAGATGGAGATAGGGGCGGTGGAGGGAATGTGCCGAATGATTAGAGATGCACGATTTGGGGTAGGTAAAAGGCTCCCGACCGTTTGGTGGGGAGCCTTTATGTGTTGTGGTGTCCGGAGGGGGACTTGAACCCCCACGCCCTAATGCGGGCACTAGCACCTCAAGCTAGCGCGTCTGCCATTCCGCCACCCGGACAGGTGTTGTGTTGGCTTGTGCCGTGGCAACTCATCCATAGTACTTGATCAGCAAGGTGGTTCGCTCACGCCAGGCTGTGATCTACACCGCTGCCATACTGATGGGAAGAGAACATAACGGAGCATCGTTGTAGGTGCTCGTGTGAGAAGCCAAGAGTGTTAGGAACTGGACAGGTATGGAAGCGAAGCAGGATCTTGAGCGGGTACTCAAGGCCGGGCTCAATTTAAACCTCGACGACCCAACCCGCGAAGCCCGCACAACAGGGCAACGTAAATCAGCGGTCATGATCCTGTTCAATGGAATCGAAGGACACGAGTCAAATCGCGGTCAAGGGCTTGAGGTACTACTGACCAAGCGTTCCGACACCTTGCGCCACCATCCTGGACAAATCGCTTTCCCAGGCGGCGGGATTGACCCAACCGATCGTGGACCAGAAGCGGCAGCCCTGCGTGAAACCGCAGAAGAAACGGGAATCGACATCGGGGGAGTCGAGGTGCTCGGCTCTCTCCAGCAACTCGCGCTTCCGGTATCCAACAACCTGGTGACTCCGGTGCTCGGCTGGTGGCACACCCCGCAAGACCCTGTCGCCGATCTTCAGGAAACGACCGAGGTGTACCGAGTTCCCGTCGCGCAACTGCTCGATCCACTCGCACGCGGTGTCACGGTCATGCATCGTGCGGGCATAACGTTCAAAGGCCCAGCCTTCCGGTTCAACACTTTCGGCCGGGAGCGTATCGTGTGGGGTTTCACTGGGCTCCTGCTCAATTCGGTGTTTGATCAGGCGGGCTGGACCCAGCCGTGGGACACGGAACGTGAGATTGAGATCGCGGCGTGAGGGATCGTCGCCAATCAGTGCAATAGAAGTGCGATAACCCAGACCACACCTAACCCGCCTCCAAAGCCCGATAGCGGTGGGGAGCGCAACCACAAAAGTGTTTTACCGTGGACAAACCGCAAATGTGCGATATGAATGAAGTCATGTCAAACGTGCAACCAGAGCTTGGCGCAAACAACCCATTTGCGCAAGCCTCCACCCTTCCGTACTTCCTTCCCGACTTTTCGCTCATCACAAACGAGCACTACCTGCCTGCTATCCGCTTTGGAATGGCGCAGGAACTCGCGGAAATCGACGCGATCATCGCCAATGACGCGCCTGCGTCGGTGGCGAACACCCTTGTGCCGTTCGATCTTGGCGGCGAGGTCCTTGGGCGAGCACTCACGGTTTTCTACAACAAGATCAGCTCTGATGCTTCGAGTGAACTTGAGGACATCGATGAGGAGTTGTCCCCAGAACTCGCCGCGCACCACGACGCGATCTTCATGAACAAGGCACTCTACGAGCGATTTGTGTCGTTGCAACAGCGGATCGATGCGGGCGAGGAACCGGCGGACGAGGCATCCCGTTGGCTGTTGACCAATCTACTCAAGGACTTCAAGCGCGCAGGTATCGACTTGGATGATGCGGCGCAGGAGGAACTGCGCACCATCAACGCCCGCCTGACTGAACTGGAATCGCAGTTTGGTCGTAAGTTGCTGGCGGGCGCGAACGAGGCGAGTGTTTTCTTCGCCAACGCAGATGACCTTGAAGGTTTGCCGCAGGACGCGATTGATGCCGCAGCGGCGGCCGCCAAGAACCGTGGCCGCGAGGGTGAATACCTCGTGGAACTGCAACTGCCAACCCAACAGGCAGCGCTTTCAGGCTTCGCACGACGTGACGTGCGCGAACGGGTGTACAACTCCTCGATCAACCGTGGTGCAACGGGCGGCGAGAACGATACCCGGGCAACCATCCTTGAGACGGTGAAGTTGCGTGCCCGTGCCGCGAAACTGCTCGGTTACGAACACCACGCCGCGTATATCGCGGAGGACGCGACCGCTAAGACCACCGAGGCAGTGAACAAGATTCTCGCTGATCTGACTCCTGCCGCAGTAGCGAATGCACGCGCGGAGGCCGTCGAACTGGAGCGCGCGCTGCGCCAAGACCTTGGCGGTGACACCGCGAAACTTGAGCCGTGGGACTGGCAGTACTACGCGGAGAAGGTGCGCCTCGAAAAGTACTCGCTCGACGATTCGCTGCTGCGCCCATACCTTGAACTCGAGCGCGTGGTGAACGAGGGTATTTTCGCTGCCGCGAACAAACTGTACGGCATCTCGTTCGTGGAACGCCCAGAGCTCAAGGGCTACCACGATGACGTGCGCGTGTTCGAGGTGTTCAACGAGGACGGGTCGGGTCTCGGCCTGTTCCTGGCTGACTTCTTCACGCGTGAGTCGAAGCGCGGTGGAGCGTGGATGAACAACCTGGTGGACCAGTCGGGTCTGACGGGATACCGCGCGGTTGTGGTGAACAACCTCAACATCCCGAAGGCACCCGAGGGCCAGCCAACGCTGCTGACCTGGGATGAGGTCATTACCCTGTTCCACGAGTTCGGGCACGCCTTGCACGGCCTGTTCTCGCACGTGCACTACCCATCGCACTCGGGCACCGAGGTCGCGCGCGACTTCGTGGAGTTCCCAAGCCAGGTCAATGAGATGTGGGCGTGGGAGCCGCAGATCCTTGCGCAGTACGCGGTTCACTTCCAGACAGGCGAGCCGATGCCAACGCAGTGGATCGACACGCTGAACGCCTCGCGCCAGTTCAATGAGGGTTTCTCGACCACCGAGTATCTGTCTGCTGCCCTGCTCGACCAGGCGTGGCACCAGATCACCGAGGACGAGGTCCCGTCGAGCGTGGACGAGGTCGTTGCATTTGAGCAGGCCGCGCTTGCTCGCGCAGGGGTTGACCTGGATGTCGTGCCGCCGCGCTACCGCACCACCTACTACAACCACATTTTCGGTGGCGGCTACTCGGCCGGGTACTACTCGTACATCTGGTCCGAGGTGCTTGACGCCGACACGGTCACGTGGTTCGAGGAGAACGGCGGTTTGAAGCGGGAGAACGGCGACTATTTCCGGCGCACTTTGCTCAGCCGTGGTGGCAGCGCGGATTCGCTCAAGGTGTTTGAGCAGTTCCGCGGTCGCCCGCAGATTATCGAGCCGCTTATCGCACGGCGTGGTTTGAACGTGGCGGTCTGATAGTAGGCTCCGCTGGCCGACGGTTTTTATTGCCGACGAGCAGGCGAGTATGCCCAGCGCCTCACCTTTTCAGGTGCGGACGCTGGGTGGCGTGCGGGTGGACGCATATACGTCCACCCGCACGCACCGGGGTAGGTTAGAACTGACGTCACCGTTGGGTGGCAGGTAATTCGGGTAAGGGAACCAACATGAGCACGGAACACAACACCATCACCGCAGCCGATGAGGTAGCCAAGATCTGCCAGGAGTTGCTGCGTTTTGACACCTCGAACTTCGGCAACAACGAGGGGCCGGGGGAGCGTAAGGCTGCCGAGTATGTGATGGAACTGCTCACTGAAGTTGGGCTGGACCCGCAATACTTCGAGTCGGCTCCGGGGCGCGCAAACGTTGTGGTGCGGTTGGAAGGAACTGACCCGACCCGTGATGCGCTCGTGCTGCACGGACACCTCGACGTTGTTCCGGCACAGGCCGATGAATGGTCGGTTGACCCGTTCGCAGGTGAACTCATCGACGGCATGTTGTGGGGTCGTGGCGCGGTTGACATGAAGGACATGGTCGCGATGATGCTCGCGGTCGTGCGCCAGATGGTCCGAGAGGGACGCAAACCAGCACGTGACGTGATCGTTGCCTTCTTCGCCGATGAGGAGGCGGGCGGTGAGTATGGTGCTCACTATGCGGTCAGCAACATGCGCGAGATCTTTGACGGCGCAACCGAGGCCATCTCCGAGGTGGGCGGCTACTCCACGATGATCAACGGTCAGCGTGCATACCTGCTGCAAACCGCAGAGAAGTCGCTATCGTGGCTCAGGTTGATCGCAGAGGGTAGGGCTGGCCACGGTTCCCAGGTGGCCGAGGACAATGCAGTCACCAAGGTCGCTGCCGCTATCGCACGCATTGGTCAGCACAAGTGGCCCTACCAGACCACACCGACAGTGGATGCCCTGCTCCGAGGTGTCTCGGAGATGACCGGGTTGCCGTACGAGCCGGAGAACCCTGAACTCATTGACGCCCTGATCGACGCGATGGGGCCTGCAGCCCGCTTCGTGGGCGCAACGGTACGTAACTCAACGAACCCCACTCAACTTGCCGCGGGTTACAAGGCAAACGTGATTCCGCGCGTTGCCGAGGGAGTCATTGACGCGAGGTTCCTCCCCGGATACGAGGCCGAGGGCCGGGCCACTCTGGACGAACTGGCCGGTCCCGGTGTGCGCATCGAGCCGATCCATGTGGCACCCGCCCTTGAGGTTCCGTTCAGTGGCACCCTCGTGGACAAAATGTCAGCGGCGGTACTCGCTGAAGACCCAGGAGCAAAGGTTTTGCCATACATGTTGTCGGGCGGAACGGACAACAAATCGCTGTCAGTGCTGGGGATCGCAGGCTACGGCTTCGCACCGCTGCAACTACCTGCTGACATGGACTTCCCAGCAATGTTCCACGGCGTTGACGAGCGCGTGCCCGTCTCGGCTTTGCTCTTTGGCGTTAAAGTGCTTGATCGCCTGCTGGCAAACGCCTGAGCACTCTCACGGTCGAGGGACCAGGACGTGAAATAAAAACTAGACACCCACAGCTATGATGCGGCGGCGCAGCCAATACTTGGTTGTCCCGCCCTCATAGATCACGGTACGTGCCAATTCCCACTTGCCAACCTCCGCCTCCTGCACGAGCAGCGCACGGGTCTGCGTTTTCGAGGTGCCTCGAGGTACAACAACCGTGCGATATTCGTAGTGTGGTTCCCGCTTGCGTCGGGCCTTGAGATAGTGAAGGTCTGCCGCGCGGCGGGCTTCTAGGCTGTGTGCTGGCATTGAGTGAATCTTCCCTTCGCGTGGGTTGTGCTGCACGTGATCGTGTGGGGCCGCTCACGTGTGAACCAACACATTACTCCTATCTGGGGCGAGGTTTCAGCGCAATTGTCCGGATTGTAGGGTTCGTTTCCCTAGGGCTGAAAATCTGGGGACCAAATGATGGTGCAAAATCGTTGGAAGAGCGATAACGTTTGAGGCATGACTGTAGATCCTCGTGCAGCGCTAGACCGCTTCATCGCTGCTCTTGAAGCCCACTACTCGGCTGTGGTCACCCGCCGTGGCGACGATGACCCAAAGGTCGATGATGCTTTTGACATCCTCGATGACGCCTTCGAGGTGTACGACGAGGCGCTCGCCATGACCCACGGAGAGCTCTTGCCATTCTCCAACATCGAAGATGACGATGATTTTGATGGTGAGGATGATGAGGACGACGACGAGGAGTTCGAGGACTGATCCTCTCGTCACATAAAGTTTAGGAAATATCGATGGGGTTCGAAGCAGATGCTTCGAACCCCATCGTCTTCTCTGCGTGTTTGTTTGGTGAAAAGCTCGAACACCCCATACGGGAACCCACCATCAGCGCTGCAATGCGGGTAGGCTACTGATCTGTGAACGCATTCGAAGCAATAATCCTTGGTCTCGTGCAGGGTTTGACAGAGTTCCTCCCGATTTCCTCCTCCGCACACCTGCGAATAGTCGGCGAGTTGATCGGCAACGCAGACCCGGGTGCCGCGTTCACCGCCATTACCCAGATCGGTACGGAAGCGGCTGTGCTTCTATATTTCCGCAGAGACATCAAAAACATCTGTATCAAGTGGTGGCAATCGCTGCGCGGAGCGCACGGGACTGACTGGAAAGCCCGCATGGGTGCACACGACCGTGATGCGGCGATGGCCTGGTTCATCGCTCTGGGGTCTATCCCCATCGTGGTGTTGGGGCTGCTACTTGAGGACCGCATCGAGTCCGTGTTCCGTAACCTCTATCTGACGGCGCTCATGCTCGCTGTCTTCGCGCTGCTGCTCGGTTGGGCTGATAAACGTGGCGCGCACAAGAAGCCGCTCAACGAACTGTCCGTCAAGGATGCGGTCATCTTCGGTTTCGCTCAGGCCATGGCCCTGATTCCAGGTGTGTCCCGTTCCGGTGGCACGATCACCGCAGGACTGCTCTTGGGCTACACCCGTGAGGCTGCAGCCAGGTACTCCTTCCTGTTGGCGATCCCTGCCGTGATGGGTTCGGGCTTCTACAAGCTGTACGGTTCCGTGAGTAAGCCAGCGGCTGAAGGCGCGGCAGGCATGTGGCCGACCCTCATTGCCACGCTCGTTGCGTTTGTCGTCGGATACTTCGTAATCATCGCATTCCTCAAGATCGTTTCGACCTTCAGCTACAAGCCGTTTGTGATGTATCGACTGTTCTTGGCTGGGGCAGTGGTCATGCTGCTCCTTGCTGGCGTACTTCAACCGATGGGTCCATCTGTCTGATCTGGGTCGAGCACAGGGAACATCTCGGTTCGGATATGCGGCTGATCTTGGCTATCGTTGAGTTGTGATTACTTGGCCAGCCCCCCAAATCCCGCAGATTCCTGGTTCGCTCGACACGGTTCGGGTATTTGACTCGACGACGCGGCAGAACGTGGAGGTCACGTTCGGGCAGAACGCCTCGCTGTACGTGTGCGGTATTACTCCATACGACGCGACCCATATCGGCCATGCCGCAACCTATGTTGCTTTTGACCTGCTGAATCGTGCTTTGCGGGATGCGGGGAAGACCGTTTCCTATGCCTCCAACGTGACCGATGTGGATGACCCTCTACTTGAGCGAGCCAACGCCACGGGTACGGACTGGCAGGAACTTGCGGCCTCACAGATCAACCTGTTCGCGCGGGATATGACTGCTTTGGGGGTAATCCCTCCAGAAACCTATCTCGGTGCTGTGGAGACGATCCCGCAGGTTACCGCCGCGGTCCAAAGAATGCTGGCAGAGGATGGCGCCTACCTGGTGCCGGTCACCGATGGTTCTGCTGTCAGCGACTCGGCAGCAGACGTGTATGCAGACCTGTCTGTCGACTCAAGGTTTGGTTCTCTCGCGCCAATCAGCCCGGAGGAGCGGCTCGCGTTCTTTGCTGAGCGTGGGGGCGATCCCGAACGTGAGGGCAAGCGAAGCCCTCTGGACCCGTTGCTGTGGCGTGCGGCCCGGCACGGTGAACCTGCTTGGGATGGCGGTTCGATTGGTCAGGGACGTCCAGGCTGGCATATTGAATGTGCGGTCATCGCAGTAGAGGCGCTTGGAGCGCGATGTTCCGTTGTCGGTGGCGGTGCGGATCTGCTGTTCCCGCACCACGAGATGAGCGCCTCCCATACGCGTGTTCTGACGGGGGACAGCCAGGCGGGACCTCGTCTTGCTGTACATGCTGGCCTTGTGTCGTATCAGGGCGAGAAGATGAGCAAATCGCTCGGTAACCTCGTGCTGGTCTCAGAGCTGATCAAACGGGGCGTCGAACCCATGGTGATCAGGTTGGCGTTGCTATCACAGCATTACCGCAGCGAATGGGAGTGGACCGATGAACTACTCCGGCAGGCGCAGGAACGGTTCGAACTGTGGCTTGAGGCGTTCTCAGGAAATGGTGGCCCTGCCTATGACGACACGTTGAGGGCAATGCGTGCTGCGCTACGCGAGGACTTGAACACCCCTGAGGCGCTTGGTGCGGTGGATGAGTGGTCACGCTTGACTCTCGAAGGCGAAGAGAGCACCGAATTCGTTGAGGGGGCACCGGGCGTGATGTCGCGTGCCGTGAACGCTCTCCTCGGTATCCGCATGTAACCATCATCTAGATGAGAGAGGGGCCAAGCGCAACAGTGCATGGCCCCTCTCCTCTACCCAGAGGCGAACTACTCACCGAAACAGGCCATCAAAGTGGCCTACCAACCCGCCAGACAACCATGCGTAACGGGCTATACGAACGAGGGTGTCGTCGGCAATCAGCCCAGATCGCCGGGAGAACCGGCAGAACCGGTGGAACCTGGACCGCGACGCCGCAGAAACCTCTCAAACTCCTGCGCGATCTTCTCCCCGGAAATCTCAGTGATCGTATCGTCCGTCACGAGTTGTTGAATGTATTCGGCCAGATCTGGCTCAGACTCAACAAAAGCATCAACGCCACGTAGCCAGGCGGACATCTCGTCTTCCAACTCACCGCGCGGGATTGCCTCGCCAACGATGTCCTCAACGGCATCCAGCAGAGCAATCTCCGCAGGAATCGCAGGAGGATGCGGCACATAATGAGGAACGAATGCCCAGGCGCTCACCGCAGGGACGCCATCAAGCTCAGCGTAGTGTCCAAGCACGCTCGTGATACCTGCAGGGCCTTCGTAATCGCTTTCCTCGACCCCCAGATGCTCTTGCATGAATGTGTTGGAACTGGTCACGGTGGCTGGGGCCTTCGAGGTGTGTGGAACATCCGCGAGAAGAGCACCGAGCAACACGATACCGCTGCAATCCAGTTCATCGGCGATACGCAGGATCTCCTGATAGTAGGTGCGCCAGCGCATGTTGGGTTCAATCCCGTGCACAAGTACCAGTTTTCGGCGCAGCGTGGAGTGAGTGATTACCTCAACGCGGGTTGCCGGCCACAGAATGTGCCTACCCGCTTCGGTAGCCACGACCGAGGGACGATTCACCTGAAAGTCTACGTAGGGTTCTGGGTCGATCTCGTCGTACAGGCGCGCGTCAAAAGTGTCTGAGATGTGCTGGAGAGCATTCGTTGCCGCACTACCCGCATCGTTCCATCCCGCGAACGCTGCGATCATGACGGTGCCTTCGTCGAAGCGTTGAGCGACTTCAGTTGGTTCAGTGTTCGGTGAGTCGGGGTGACGGGGCATATCCATCCTTTAAGCCTAGTCTCCGGGGGAGAGCTTGTGCCGGACGTTCACCGAGCGCTGATAAACGGCACCGAATTTAGCCCAAGATGACATGGCTCCGTAATATGGGTGGTTGGTTCTCCTAGAAAGCTTCGGTTATGTCATCTATGCCTTACAGGGAAGAAAAACTCCATCTACCTCAAGCGATCCTGTTTGATATGGATGGCACGTTGATTGATTCCGAGCCGTTTTGGCAGGCTGCGGAATACGAGGTTGTCGAGTCCGGCGGAGGCATCTGGACCCACGAGCAGGCGCTGACTCTCGTGGGATTCGATCTGATGGACGCGGCGCACGTGTTGATCGCTGCCGGTGCCCCAGGCAGTCCTGAAGACGTCGTGGCGTTTTTGGTGGAACGAGTGAGTACGCAGTTGCGCAGGGAGGTGCCGTGGCGGGAACATGCTGCGGAGACGCTTGCGTGGGTGCGGGCATTGGGTATTCCATGTGCGCTTGTGACCAGCTCGTATGGTCCTGTGGCTCACGCATTCGCAGATACGGCAGCTCCCGGTACGTTCGAGGTCGTGGTCTCCGGCGATGTGGTCGAACGCGGCAAACCGCACCCTGACCCTTATCTTCAGGCAGCCCGTGCACTTGGCGTGGATGCCACCCAGTGCATTGCGGTGGAAGACTCCAGAACAGGGATCACCGCGGCTCTTGCCTCGGGTGCGCGCACGATTGGCATTGAAGCGATCACGCCGGTCGAGTCTGCGCCCGGCTTGAGTCGGATCAAGTCGCTGGACCAACTCACGCCGTTTGTGTTGGATGTCGTTATGCGCGGTGGCTTGGTCGACTTCAACTCCTGAATCTCTGATTGCCGACGAGTCTCTCCCCACCTGCCCGGTTCCACGACGTGGGTAGCCGGGGTGGGCTGAGAAGCGCTCACTACTCTCGAGGAGTGCGCTAAGTGATACCAGCCAACCCTCGTTGGTAACACTTAGCGCTTAAGTGCTGCCAACGGCCGAATACATGATGGATTCTCGACACCGAATCCTGACGAACCGGGACGTAGGTGGCGGGGCTAACTGGCCGGATCGTCGGCAATCTCGCTCATCGAGCGATCAAAAAGCGTGGGCGGTTCCAACCAAACCTTCGCGCTAGCACCCTGCTCGAGTTCGGGCGGCGTGCCGCCGAACGACGGGCAGATGCTCTGAAACGAGCACCATCCGCACAACTTCGATGTTCTAGGACGCCACTCATCGCGTTCGGCGTTGCGGCGGATGTCATCCCAGATGGAAATGATTTTGCCTTTCGCCTGATCGAGGTCCGCCTCGGTTGGTTCGTTGCGGAGCACTTGACTGTCGCCGAGGTAGTTCAATTGCAGCATCGCGGGGGTAACACCTCGTGCCTCACGCATTGCAACCGCGTAAAAGCGCATCTGGAACGCCGCGGACGCGGAATACTGCGGGCGGGGAGCCTTGCCGGTCTTGTAGTCGACCAGTCGGACCGCTCCGCTCGGAGCTATGTCAACACGGTCAATGATTCCCTTGATACGCATCGTGCCGTCGAGCAGCGCGGAGATATTGACCTCACGTTCTGCCGGCTCAAGGCGGTTGGGATCCTCGAGCGTGAAATAGCGGTCAATCAGTTTTCCGGCCTCAGCGAGCCACTGCTTCTTGTCTGCCTCAGATTCGAACATCGTGTCCAGATCGGGCGTACGGGCCTGAACCGCGGTGAGCGCGTTTGGTACAAGCGCGTGCGCGGCCTCGGGAGAACGGCGGCCAATCGGTGCGTTGTACAGGTGTTCCAGCACCCAGTGCACGAGCGTTCCCTTGGTAGCCGCCTTGCTGGGTGGCTCCGGCAACCTATCGATCGTGCGGAACCGAAACATGAGCGGGCACTGCGAATAGTCGTTCGCACGGGACGGCGACAATGCGGGGGCGCGGCGAGTCGAGGACATACCTTAAGCCTAGGTGACCACTGTGCCCGGACGGGAAGAAAATGCTGTGGCGTGGACCGCAGCGAGGGCTGTCCCAGGACTTCGGGACGTGCCAAGAGAATACGAAACGGTAAGGTAGCACCCATGGAACCCACGTCATGGACAATCGGCCGCATCGCAGGTGCGCCCATCAATGTGCGTCCCGGCGTGCTCGTGCTCATTGCGGTGTTTAGTGCACTGTACTTCAGCTCGTTCCAGACCTATGCGGGTTCTTTCCCGGTTGCCGTGCTGTGCTCGGTGACCCTTGCGGTATTGCTCGTGATCTCGGTGTTCCTGCACGAGGTCGCACACGTTGTGGTGGCTCGCAGGTTCAAGGTTGAGGCGCGTGAAATCGGCCTGACCTTTCTGGGCGGTCACGCCGGGTTCAAGAACGAGTTCCGCCAGCCGTGGCATTCCTTCCTGGTATCGGTTGCTGGGCCTCTCGCCAACATTGCGCTCTACTTCGCGATGTGGTTCGGCGCCGAACTGATCCCCGTGTCCTCCTCTAGCGCTGCCCTTGCGTACGTGGTGGTCAAGAACGCGGGAATGATGAACCTGTTCCTTGGACTGTTCAACCTGGTACCGGGCCTCCCGCTCGATGGTGG
Organism: Populibacterium corticicola; assembly: GCF_042683685.1. Classification (NCBI taxonomy): domain Bacteria; kingdom Bacillati; phylum Actinomycetota; class Actinomycetes; order Micrococcales; family Jonesiaceae; genus Populibacterium; species Populibacterium corticicola. The sequence continues at coordinate 587,814 of NZ_JBHUOP010000001.1, forward strand.
CAATGCGCTGTCCGCGATCGTGTGGCAGTTCAGCAAGAAACGTGTCACGGGTATGAAGATTGCGGCGCGCAGTGGCCAGATCGTGGCAATCGGCTTTGCCCTGTACACGATCGGCTGGCCAATGCTCCAAGGTCGCACCCCGCAGACGATATACCTGATGTGGTCGGTTCTGCTCGTATGGGTGGTCTGGTCTGGTGCTCGTGGTGCACTTCAGTACGCGCGACACCTCGAACAGGTCGAACGCGTGAACCTTGCCGAACTTGTTCGGCCTGCCCTTGTCACATCGGCGGATACCACGCTTGCGCAGATCGGTCCTGAACTGGTGCGCACCAACGCAGCGGTACTCGTCGCTGATGACTCTGGCCGCCCTTATGCATACGCCGACCCTGAGGCACTCTACGCGGTACCGGCGGCGGTCGTAGAACAGACCCAACTGGCTAGCGTGATCGTGCCGTTCCCCGAGGGAACGATCCAACCGACAGACGTGAGTGCGCAGCATCTCTTCGAGGAACTGCGCACTCCGCATGGCGTCCGCAGACTCTACGTGCTCGCAGATCAGTCCGGTCTCAAGGGCGTTGTCTGGACTGCGGAGCTCGTGCGCGCCTCAGGTCTTGGATAGTCAAGCAACAAGTTGGGGAACAGCCAGTTCGCCTGGACCACATACACTAGAGCGTTAACAAAACGCCGTGACACAAGTTAAGAAATCGAGATCCGTGAATCAACATCTGCCAGAATCGGCCGAGTCTGCTGAACCGACCGGTGCGTATAGGCGCCGTGGACCTTTCCGCGAGGGTGACCGTGTCCAACTGACCGATAACCGGGGACGCCTCCACACCATCACCTTGACGCCAGGCGAGGAGTTCCACACGCACCGCGGCTTCTATCGCCACAACGACATCATCGGTAAGCCCGAGGGCACGAACATTGTCACGAGCTCGGGCATCGAGTATCAGTTGATGCGCCCGCTCATGCACGACTACGTGCTGTCGATGCCGCGTGGTGCCGCTGTGGTGTATCCGAAGGACGCCGCTCAGATCGTCGCGATGGCGGACATCTTCCCGGGTGCGCGTGTGATCGAGGCTGGCGTCGGTTCGGGTGCTCTGACTCTTTCACTCCTCCAGGCCGTGGGCGACCAGGGCCAGGTGCACTCGATCGAGCGTCGCGAGGACTTTGCGGATATTGCGCGTGCGAACATCGAGATCTTCTTCGGTGGACCGCACCCCTCGTGGGACCTGTCGATTGGCGATCTCGCGGATGTGCTGCCAACGGTTGCCGAGCCTGGTTCGGTGGATCGCGTTGTGCTGGACATGCTCGCACCGTGGGAGAACATTGATGCGGTCGCCAAGGCACTCACTCCAGGTGGCGTGCTGATCTGTTATGTTGCGACGGCAACGCAGCTTTCGCGGGTTGCCGAGGACCTGCGCGAGGATGGTCGTTTCACAGAGCCGGTCGCGTGGGAGCAGTTGGTCCGTAACTGGCACCTCGAAGGGCTTGCGGTTCGTCCCCAGCACCGCATGGTTGGCCACACCGGCTTCCTCATCATGACCCGCCGCCTTGCGGACGGCGTTGAGGCGATTGTGCGAAAGCGTCGTCCCGCGAAGGGCGCCTACCCCGTGGACGAGCAGTGGTCTGAAGAGGACCTGGGGGAGCGCATCCCATCGGATAAGAAGGTTCGCAAGGTCCGTCGTGATGTGACCGCCCATCGCGATGAGTTGGTTGAGCATACTGGCGAGGATTCCGGCCAGGATGATGACGCTTAGTCTCTAGTCGTGTTATGTCAGGCTGGGTCGGTTGGATTTCCAACTGGCCCAGCCTGTTTCGTCGTGTCCAGGCAGTTCCGGTTGGAATGTCGGTGGGGTGTTTTCGTTCCGGGTGCATGACTTTTTTACACGCTGCCGGACGTTTTTCAGCCCACCGAGTTGGACGGATTTGATTGAGGTTGGCGACGAGTCGGTTGCGTTCCAGCGTGCGTCATCTTCCAGCATTGAACGAGGGTGCGCCTCCGTGCCCTAGCAAACGATGGGGTTGGATACGTGTCCATGTGGCGTGCTATGCGGGCATGAATGCGTGAAGTATGAAAACCTAAACTCAAGTAAACGCGCAGGAAAGGGGAGTTCGATGTCTTCCGATCCAATCCACAATCCAGCAGGTGGCCCACCGCACGGCACACCAAGCCCGGAGCAGAAGCAGATCGCCACCCTTTCCGCCCAAAATGAGCGGCTTGCCCAGATCCTCATGGACGCCCGCGGCAAGATCGTTGAACTGCAGAAACAACTCGAGGACCTCGCTAAGCCGCCAAGCACCTACGCGATCTTCCTCAAGAAGTTTGACGATGGCACCGCAGAGGTCATGGCCGCGGGCCGGAAACTGCGCTTGACCTCACTCGAAACCGCCAAACTGCACCGTGCCCAGCCCGGCCAAGAGGTGCGGCTCAACGAGGCTATGGCGATCGTCGAGGTCGTTGGATTCGAGCGCACAGGTGAACTTGCGGCTATCAAGGAGTTCGTTGACGATGACCGCGTCCTTATCACCGGTAAGGGCGATGATGAGCGCGTACTGCGCCTGGCGAGTTCGCTTCTTGAGGATGGCACGCCGAACGTGCGCGTGGGCGATACGGTTCTCATCGATCTCAAGGCAGGCTTTGCGTTCGAACGGATCGAGAAGTCTGAGGTCTCGGAACTGGTCCTTGAGGAGGTTCCCGATGTCAGATACGAAGACATTGGTGGGCTGAGTTCTCAGATCGAGCACATAAAGGACGCAATCGAGCTTCCGTTTTCGCACCCCGAGCTGTACCGCGAGCATGGTCTCAAAGCACCGAAGGGCATCCTGCTCTATGGTCCTCCGGGCTGTGGAAAGACACTCATCGCGAAGGCTGTCGCCAACTCGCTCGCCGAGGCTGCAGCAGTGCGTGGCGGGCTAGACGCCAAGGACGCCAAGAGCTACTTCCTGAATATCAAGGGTCCAGAACTGCTGAACAAGTTTGTCGGTGAGACGGAGCGTCACATCCGCCTGATCTTCGGACGTGCACGCGAGAAGGCAGCGCAGGGCAACCCGGTCGTTGTTTTCTTTGACGAGATGGAGTCCCTTTTCCGCACTCGTGGTACGGGACTGTCATCAGACGTGGAGACCACGATCGTGCCTCAACTTCTTGCCGAGATCGATGGCGTTGAGAAACTCGACAACGTGATCATCATCGGTGCCTCAAACCGTGAGGACATGATTGACCCGGCTATCCTGCGACCAGGGCGACTCGACGTGAAGATCAAGGTTGAGCGCCCCGACGCCGAGGGGGCCAGGGAGATCTTTGGCAAGTACCTGACCGCCAACCTGCCGATCCATGCGGACGACCTCAAACAGCATGATGGAAATGTGCAGGCGACCCTTGACGCGATGATCCAGGCGACCGTCGAGCACATGTATGCAACGGGCGAGGAGAACCAGTTCCTTGAGGTCACCTACGCCTCCGGTGACAAGGAGATCCTGTACTTCAAGGACTTCAACTCCGGCGCGATGATCCAGAACATCGTGGACCGAGCCAAGAAGCAGGCGATCAAGGACCTGCTGACCACAGGCAACAGGGGCCTGCGAGTCGAACACCTGATCGCGGCATGCAACGACGAGTTCAAGGAAAACGAAGATCTGCCCAACACGACCAATCCCGACGACTGGGCGCGTATCTCCGGTAAGAAGGGCGAACGCATCGTGTTTATCCGCACGATCGTTCAGACCAAATCATCGAACTCCTCAGCAGACCCGGTCAAGGCGATCAGCACCGCACCAAACACCGGCCCCTACCTGTAGTCCACACCGTAAACGTTCCTGCGACCGTATCGGTGCAGCACATAGGGTAGAGATGTGACTGTACAGCGCATCGTTGGAATTGAAACCGAATACGGGGTCCTGCAGAACGGCAACCCGCGAGCAAACCCAATGCTCATGTCGAGCCAGGTCGTGACGGCCTACCGTGCGATCAGTGCGAACGCGCGGGGAAACGCCCGCTGGGATTACCTTGACGAGGATCCACTCAACGATGCGCGTGGTTTCAAGTTGGAGCGCGCCTCGGCGCACCCATCCCTGCTGACCGATAACCCGAACGTTCCAGCGCCTTCGGGCGATGAGCCCACGCTTGATGCGCAGGATGTCACCCGTCCAGACGGCCCAGTCTACGACGACCCAAGCGCCGCGAATGCGATTCTGACCAACGGTGCACGTCTTTACGTAGACCACGCGCACCCGGAGTACTCATCACCCGAGGTCACGAATCCGCGCGATGCAGTGATCTGGGATGTTGCGGGAGAACGGGTCATGCTCACCGCGCACCGCGAACTACAACGCACGATGGGTCTCGACATCCAGTTGTACAAGAACAACACGGATTCAAAGGGCTCAAGCTATGGAACGCATGAGAACTATCTGGTCAAGCGGAAAGTACCGTTTTCAACGCTCGTGACTGTGCTGACGCCATTCTTCGTGACCCGCCAGATATTCACCGGTTCGGGGCGGGTGGGCCTTGGGCAGCACAGCCAGCAGTCAGGCTTCCAGATCTCGCAGCGTGCAGACTTCATGGAGGCTGAGGTCGGTCTTGAAACCACGTTGCGTCGCCCGATCATCAACACCCGCGATGAACCGCACGCCACGCGTGAGAGGTGGCGTCGACTACACGTCATCATCGGCGATGCGAACCTCATGGAGACCACGACATACCTCAAGATCGGTACCACGAACCTGGTGCTATGGGTTGTGGAACATCTTGAGGACCACCCAGACTTGGCAGAGCGCCTGGAACTGCTGATGCTCGGCGACCCGGTTGCCGAGGTGAGCGCAGTCAGCCGCGATCTTACATGCTCCGAACCGATCTGGACCATCCTGAACGGTGAGATGACCGCGATCAGCATTCAGCGCGAGTACCTTGCTGTCGTGCGTGAGATGCAGGCCCGCGTAGCTGAGGTCGATCCCATTCCAGAGCAGACGCAGGATGTGCTGGCGCGCTGGGAGGACGTATTGAACCGGCTTGAACGCGATCCGATGTCGTGTGCACGGGACGTTGAATGGGTGGCCAAGTACCGACTACTGGAATCGATGCGCAACAGGCACCAGATCGCGTGGGACCATCCAAAGCTCGTGGCGATGGATATTCAGTGGTCAGACGTTCGTCCAGAACGCTCGCTGAGCCGGAAACTGCTTGATGCCGGTGTGATTGACCGTCTTGTGGGAGAACACGAGATCACAAATGCTGTTGCGCATCCACCCGCTGACACGAGGGCCTATTTCCGGGGCGAGGCAATGGCGTTGTTCGGGCCACATGTGACCGGTGCGAGTTGGGACTCGGTGATTTTTGATATTCCCGGACGGCCAACGTTGCAGCGCATCTCCATGCTCGATCCGTGGAAGGGCACACAGGGTCATGTAGGCGAGTTGTTCGAACGCCACCAAGATGATCCCGAAGGATTCTTGAGTTCTCTCCTCGGCGAGTGAGCGACCACGCCTCTTCTCGTCATGGGTGTTTCGAGAGTCAGACGATTGCGGGAAGGTAACGAACTGCTTCGCCGATGGCGGATTTTGTGGATTTTAGCTTCTATGTGCGCAGATTGTGACGCATAGCAGCGCACGGTGAGGTTAGATTGAACTAGCAGAGTAGTGCTGGGCTGATGGGAAGACCGGATAGCCTCGGCAAAACTTAAGGAGGAATTATGCCAGGCCAAGAGCAGCAGCATGCGACGTCCAACGAGGTTGAGGAAGAGACGCCGACACCAGACACCCCAACTTCCGCGCAGGCTCAGGACTTTGCGGTGGACGACCTCCTCGATGAGATTGATGACGTACTTGAGGTGAACGCCGAGAGCTTTGTGAAGGGTTTCGTTCAAAAGGGCGGACAGTAGGTTATGCCACCGCTGAGCGGTCCACATAGCATCTCTGGAACGGATACCTCGTTCCTTGAACACGTACGCGCCAGCGCTCCACACATACTCGATCTGAGACTGGGTGAGGCTGGAACCATGCCGCAGATTCCGCACGGAACCACGATTGTCGCCGTGCAGTTCCCGGGCGGCGTGGTTATGGCTGGCGACCGTCGGGCGACCGTCGGATCCATGATCGCATCGCGGCAGATGGAGAAGGTCTTTCCTGCCGACGAGTCGTCCGCGATTGGTATTGCGGGTACGGCTGGCCTTGCTATTGAGTTGGTGCGCTTGTTTCAACTTGAGTTGGAACACTACGAGAAGATCGAGGGCGATTCGCTTTCCCTTGACGGGAAAGCGAATCGGCTCGGGTCCATGTTGCGCGGAAATCTGCCAATGGCGATGCAGGGTCTGACGGTGTTGCCACTGTTCGTCGGTTTCGACCACGCAAAGCAGCAGGGGCGGATCTTCTCGTATGACGTGACAGGCGGACGCTATGAGGAGACCGCGTATCACTGTGTCGGTTCCGGTTCCGTGTTTGCGCGCGGGGCACTCAAAAAGTTGTGGCGTCCTGACCTAACGGCCTCTGAGGCTGTCCGGGTGAGCGTTGAGGCACTGTGGGATGCCGCAGACGATGACTCAGCGACTTCTGGACCCGACTCCGTGCGTAAGATCTGGCCCATCGTGGCGCGAGTGAGCGAACAGGGATTCGAGTACGTGAGCGCTCAGGAACTGACCGCTCATGCGGATGCGGTGATTTCTCAGCGGTCTAACGAATTGAAGTCGATTGTGGTGCTTGAGCCAGGGGAGCGATCCACCGGGAACACGGCAGGGCCGCGTAATGATTCGGACTCACGCGGCGGTGATGAATGATGGCTGTGCAACCGTTCTATGTTTCGCCAGAGCAACTCATGGCGGACCGCGCAGACTTTGCACGTAAGGGCATCGCGCGCGGTCGTTCAGTACTCGTAGCACAGTATGACGGTGGAATCGCCTTCGTGACAGAGAACCCGTCACGCGCACTGCACAAGTTCTCCGAAATCTACGACCGTATCGGGTTTGCCGCGGTGGGGAAGTACAACGAGTTTGAGAGCCTAAGGGTCGCGGGGATTCGCTACGCGGATATGCGCGGGTACACCTATGACCGCTCGGACGTGACAGCCCGCGGGCTTGCAAACGCCTACGCGCAGACGCTTGGTACCGCGTTCACGAACGAGTCAAAACCCTTTGAGGTCGAACTTGTCGTCGCAGAGGTCGGAGCCAGTGAGGAAGAGGACCTACTGTATCGCCTTACATTCGACGGCTCTGTCGTGGAACTTCCCGGATACATCGTGATCGGCGGTAACGCTGCAGTGCTGCGGGAGGCCATGGAGGAGAACTGGCGTTCCCACATGAGCCTTGCCGAGGTCTTCCAGCTCATGACGGAGGTTCTCGCTCAGGAAAACCACCTGAGCGCAACCACCCAGCAGCCGGACGCAGCAGGAGCGCCCACCGACTCGTCGGCAATAAAACCTGAAACCAAGCGGCTGACAGGCCTGGACCTAGAAGCAGCGGTCCTTGACCGCGCGCGCCCACGCCGAAAATTCCGCCGTCTGACGCCATCCTCAATCAACCAGTTGCTAGGGGTTAATACGTGAGCACCCGCCGTATCTTTGGGCTCGAAACTGAATTTGGAATCACCTGCGCAACCCCGGACGGCGAAGGCATCTCTGCGGACGAGATCGCGCGTGCCCTGTTCAAGAAGGTCGTCGCATGGGGGCGTTCCTCCAACGTGTTCCTGCGTAACGGGTCGCGGTTGTACCTGGACGTGGGATCTCACCCCGAGTACGCGACCGCCGAATGCGACGACGTGCTTCAACTCATCGCCTTCGACAAGGGCGGCGAACGCATCGTTGAGGACCTCGTCATCGACGCCCAACGGCGACTCGACGAGGAGGGTACCGAGGGAAAGATCCACCTGTTCAAGAACAACGTGGACTCGGAGGGCAACTCATTCGGCTGCCACGAAAACTACCTGGTGCGGCGCAAGGGCGACTTCAATCGCCTCGCTGACATCCTCGTTCCGTTCCTGATCACCCGCCAAGTCATGGTGGGGGCGGGACACATCATGGAGACCAGCGGCGGCCCCAAATACTGCTTCTCGCAGCGAGCCGACCACATGTGGGAAGCCGTCTCAAGCGCGACAACCCGATCCCGGCCCATCATCAATACCCGCGATGAACCGCATGCGGACGCCGAGTACTACCGCCGACTGCACGTTATCGTCGGAGACTCCTCGATGGCACAACCCACCAACCTGTTGAAGGTTGGTGCCACCGACATCGTGTTGCGCATGATCGAAGCTGGAATCCCGATCCGTGACTTCATGCTGGACAACCCGATGCGGGCAATCCGGGAAGTCAGCCACGACATCACGGGCAAAGCGACAGTGACGCTGTCCAACGGCCGCACACTGACCGCTGCACAACTCCAAAGCGAATACCTTGCGAAGGCACGCGCCTTCGTGGAGAACAGCGATCGCAAGGGGCCGCACGATGATCAGGTATTCGACCTGTGGGAACGAGCCATCACCGCGGTTGACACGCAGGACCTCTCCGGCATCGACACCGAACTCGACTGGGCTATCAAACTCAGACTCATCCAGCGCTACCAAAACAAGTTGGATTGCGGGCTCGACGATCCTCGGATCGCGCGACTCAACCTTGCCTACCATGATGTTTCGCGGACGGATGGGCTCATGACCAAGCTGGAACAGCGCGGCTTGGTCAAAACCGTTGTCACCGAAGATGCGATAACCTTCTCCGAGCAGAACCCACCGCAAACCACCCGCGCCAAACTCCGCGGCGATTTTGTGCGAGCTGCCCAAGAGAAGAAACGCGACTACACGGTGGACTGGGTGCACCTCAAACTCAACGACCAGTCGCAGCGCACGCTCCTGTGCAAGGACCCGTTCGCGAACGTTGATGAACGAGTAGAAGCACTCATCGCCTCCATGTGAACGGACCCGAATGTCTCACAACTTCATGCATCACTCCCCGACCAAGGCACGCGTATTCGTTGTGGCGCTTGTGAGCGCTCTCGTACTCGCGGGCTGCGCAGGCGATCCGGTCGATGAGGTGACAAGTCTTGAAGCGACGCACGTTACCGTCACGGGAACCGCCGACGAGGCCCCAACGGTTGAATACGATACGCCGTTCGTGTACATCGAACCTCATTCCGAGGCTGTGTGGGAGGGCAGCGGGGACATGGTCGAGGACGGTGACTGGGTTCTTCTGCGTTTCTATGCCGAAGATCCTGTCAAGGGGGATGTTCTGCGCAACGACTTTGAAGCGGTACCCGTGCCATATCGGGTGGAAGCGGCGAGCCTTGGCCCCGAACTGTACTCACTGATTGTCAACAAACCGACCGGTTCCAGGCTCTTGCAGGTCACTCAGGAAGACAACCAGACCAGCGTTATCGTGATTGACGTTCTGCCTGCGCAGTCGACCGGGGAACCTCGCGAGCAGTCCGAAGAGTACCCTTCGGTCTCCTATGGACGGTCTGGTGAACCCGAGGTCGCTATCGGCGAAGACGTGATAAAGCCAACCCAACTCGTTGTGCAGCAGCTTCGCTCGGGTTCCTCTGAACAGGTCGACGCCAACTCACAGGTGGTTCTGCAATACACGGCCGCAAAGTGGAAAGATGCCGAGGTGTTCGACTCCACCTGGGTCGAGGACGTGGGACCTGTGACCGTCAAACTAGGCGCTGAACAGATCATCACGGGGCTTGAACAAGCGCTCATCGGAGCGCCCATTGGATCACAACTGCTGGTGATCGTGCCGCCGGAACTTGGATTCGCGGACTCGGAACACAAACTCGCCAAGACCACCCTCGTCTACGTGGTGGATATTGTGGCGGCCTCAAGTCCGAAGGCATAGACATCTCCCAAGAAAGCAAGGCGATCAATCCGAAGGCTTGACCTGGCCGTGGAATTCCGCCCTGCGCTAAGCCGGCATGGACAAGCCAGCACGTATGCGTCATCACCGGTACGGTACGTGTATACCGAAACTCCTAGACCTCCAACGCCGTGGTGCACGGGTGTTGGCGTCGCTATCTCAACGTGAAGGATTCCCCAGATGTCTGTCGCAGTCCGCGTTATTCCATGCCTTGATGTTGATGCAGGCCGAGTGGTTAAAGGCGTCAACTTTGAGAATCTCAGGGATGCGGGCGACCCGGTTGAACTGGCTCGACGCTACGGTCAGCAGGGTGCGGATGAACTCACCTTCCTTGACGTGACTGCTTCATCGGGAAACCGAGAGACCACGTATGACGTGGTACGCCGGACAGCCGAGGAAGTGTTCATTCCGTTGACGGTTGGCGGAGGGGTGCGCACCACTGACGATGTGGACCGGCTACTACGTGCGGGGGCAGACAAGGTCGGAGTCAACACGGCGGCAATCGCCCGCCCGGAACTGATCAATGAGATCGCGGAGCGTTTTGGATCCCAGGTTCTTGTTTTGTCAGTGGATGCCCGTAGAGTCACAGGAGACACCCACACTCCGTCCGGTTACGAGATCACGACTCACGGTGGCAAGCGAGGCACTGGAATCGACGCGGTCGAGTGGGCGGTCAAGGCTCAGCAACTCGGGGCGGGAGAAATCCTGCTCAACTCGATGGACGCAGACGGTACCTATAACGGCTACGACCTTGAAATGTTCGGTGCCGTGCGCCGTGAGGTGACGATCCCGCTGATCGCATCAGGGGGCGCGAGCGTTGCAGGGGACTTCACCGCTGCGGCCAAGGCCGGAGCCGATGCCGTACTGGCAGCGAGCGTGTTTCACTTTGGAAAGTTAACAATTGCGCAGGTCAAGGAAGACATGGCGGCGCAGGGAATAGAGGTTAGACAATAGTGACTGGATCCTCCAAGGCATTTCTTGGGGAGAACGAAACCTATGCACTACCTGGTGGCCAACTGCGCAAGTCGCTTGCGATGGTTGGCCGCAGTTTGAAGGCAGAGCCAAAGATCTATACTTTGGCAATTTGTTCTTCCGCCCTCTTCGGTGCGCTCACCGTGGGCATCTCCCGTGTGATTGGCTGGCTCACAGGGGACTACATCATCCCGATCCTTGAGGGATCACGCAATGTGCGTGATATCTGGATCGGTGCACTCGTGCTTTTTCTCATCGTGCTTGGCCTAGCGGTATCAGTTGCCGGGCGTCGGATTTTCGCTGCCTATGGCACGTACGGGTTGCAGGGGCATCACCGCAGGGCATTGAGCCACAAGTTCACCACGCTCGCGCCGTCCTGGCACAAGCAACACTCAACTGGTGAGTTGCTGTCCAACGTGAGCTCGGATGCGGAAGCGGCCACGACCGTGTTCAATCCGATGCCGTACATGCTTGGCTCGGTCGTGATGTTCATCGTGTCCGGGATAATGCTGGTCCTGGTCGACCCGTGGCTTGCACTCGCGGCGTTCGTGATTCTGCCGATCATGATCATCGCGAACCTGTTCTTCCAGAACTACATGACCCCCGCGGTGACGCTTTCGCAGGAACTGCGTGGCGAGGTGTCAAACGTCGCACACGAGAGCTTCGAGGGCGCGACTTTGGTCAAGGCGCTTGGCTCTCGTGACGAGGAGGTGCGTCGTTTCACTCGCAGTACGACGGCTCTGCAGAACGCGAATGCTCGCGTTGGTCTGATCCGAGCGGTTTTCGACCCCGTGATCGACGCGCTTCCAAGTATTGGGACGCTCCTGGTTATCGCCGTGGGCATCATGCGGCTGCAATCCGGTGACGTGACTGCAGGGGACGTCGTGACGGCATCGTATCTGCTGACCTTGCTGTCCGTTCCGGCTCGTTCGTTTGGTTGGGTGTTGGCTGATATGCCGCGCAGTGTGGTCGGGTACAGCCGCGTGGCGGACGTGGTTGACTTGCGTAGCTCCCTCACCCCCGGCAACGGCGTACGAACCTCAGGCGAGTCATCGGTCCGATTCGACAACGTCACCTACTCGGTTGCGGATGAGGACCAAAGCGTGGAGATTGCCCGCGGCGTAAGCTTCACTGCGCCAACGGGTCAGACCACAGTGCTGATGGGGCGTACTGGTTCGGGAAAGACCTCACTCGTGTCTATGATTGCGCGCTTGTGGGACCCGACGAGTGGCCGTGTGCTGATCGGACAGGATGACGTACGCACGCTGACGCGTCAGGAACTGAGCGATTCGGTTGCGTTTGTGTCGCAGGGGTCATTCGTGTTTGAGGACACGGTTCGCGCCAATGTCACGCTCACTGACCTAGATGACCCGCGCTTTGGCGATGAGGACGTGTGGGAGGCGTTGCGGGTTGCGCAACTCGAGGTTTTCGTGCGCGACCTTCCCGATGGCCTTGACACGCGTTTGGGGGAGCAGGGTTCGAATCTTTCCGGCGGACAGCGTCAGCGCCTTGCGATTGCACGTGCGGTTATCCGAAAGCCAAGTGTTCTGGTCCTCGATGACGCGACCTCGGCGCTCGACCCACAGGTAGAGCAGGCAATCTTGGCGGGTATCGCGCGCTCGGGTGCCACGACCGTGGTGATGGTTGCATATCGAGCTGCCACGGCGATCCTTGCGGATCGCATCGTGTTCCTCGAGGACGGTCGCATTACCGGGGAAGGCACGCACGAACAACTGCTTGCGGCCCTGCCCACCTACGCCGATGTGGTGAATGCCTACGATCAGGAGGAGATTGATGGCTGATAGGGAAACTCAGATTCAGTCAGCTTCCGATCTGGGCGTATTTGCGACGATTCGGCGGGGTGTTCAGGTCACACCTGAGATCGTGCAGGGGATTGGGTGGACGCTGCTGTTCGCCGTGCTCGCAGCGGCGGGCAAGATCACGGTTCCCCTCGCGGTACAGCAGGCTGTTGACACCGCGGTTGACCCCGCTGGAATCAACCTCGAGCGCATCCTGCTTGTGTGTTTGGTTGCGTTGGGCGCTGTTCTTGCGTCAGGGCTATGCACTGCATTCATGAACGTCCGTCTGATCAAAGCCGCCGAGACTGGTCTTGCGCGGTTGCGTGAACGGGCTTTCTCGCACATCCACCAGTTGACCGTGCTCACCCAGAACTCCGAACGCAAGGGTTCGTTGGTCTCCCGTGTGACCTCGGACGTCGACACGATCTCGATGTTCGTGCAGTGGGGTGGCATCATGCTGCTCACCTCGATTCTCCAACTCGTTGCGGCAACAGTGGTGATGTTCTGGTTCTCGTGGCAGCTCACCCTCCTGGTGTGGGTTACGTTCATCCCGTTTGTGATCCTGTTGCAGCCCGCGCAGCGTGCCGTGAACCGTGGCTTTACAGCGGTGCGCGCCAAGATGGGTGCCCTGCTCGGAGCCGTGTCGGAGTCCGTTGTCGGCGCTTCCACCGTGACGGCCTACGGCATCGGTCCGCGCACCGAGGCGAAGATCAACACTGCCGTGGAAGAACACCGCGTCAGCGGCATCGATGCGATGAAGAAGGTCGCGATCTCCTTTTCAGCCGGAGTCTTCGCGGCGAACCTCGTGCTTGTGGTCGTTGTCATCGGTGGCGCATATCTTGGGGTGGCGGGAGAGATCACCCCGGGACAACTCGTCGCGTTCCTGTTCCTGGTCCAGTTGTTCACTGGCCCGGTCCAGTTGGCAACCGAGGTCCTCAACGAAATGCAGAACGCGGTGGCCGGATGGCGTCGCGTGCTTGCGATTCTGGAGACCGAGATTGACGTTCCCTTCAAAGACGCGTCCACCACGACGATTCCTTCGGGACCGTCCCATCTGGTCGTCGAGAAGCTGGACTACAACTATCCTGGCGGTCCAAAGGTGCTCGATAGCGTGGACCTGAATATTGCTCCCGGCCAGCGCGTTGCGGTCGTGGGCGAGACTGGCTCCGGTAAGACCACGCTGGCCAAACTGATTACTCGGTTTGTCGACCCAGTCCAGGGACGCGTGCTGCTTGATGGCATCGACCTGCGTGACCACAGCGAACATGACCTGCGTCGGCGAGTCTTGCTCGTGCCACAGGAGGGGTTCCTGTTCGCGACCTCACTACGGGCAAACATCTCCTACCCGCTCATTGCGTCGGGGGAGTACAGCGAGGCGGAGATCGCCACGAGGGTTGAGGGCGCCGTGAGCGCACTCGGCCTTGATCCGTGGCTGGCCAACTTCCCGGCAGGCCTCGATTCCGAGGTGGGGCAACGAGGCGAGAGGCTTTCGGCTGGCGAGCGTCAACTTGTTGCGCTGGCTCGAGCGTATGTGTGCGAAGCGGATCTGCTTGTGATGGATGAGGTCACGTCCGCCGTTGACCCGGCAACCGAGGTCGCTATCTCGCGGGCACTCGATGCTCTCATGGAGAACAAATCCACCGTGACGATCGCGCACAGGCTCTCGACTGCACAAAACAGTGATGTGGTGGTGGTCATGGATCGAGGTCGCGTCGTTGAACTTGGGTCTCATGATGACCTGATCGCTCGGGAGGGACGCTACGCCGCGATGTTCTCCGCATGGCTCGCTCAAACCAATTCGCAGGTGTGACCGCGCGGATGTGGTGGCGGGTCCAACCCGCACAGGCTGGACCCACCACCACATAGAGTACGAGGCGTGTTGGGTCGCACGGTGGACAGATTGTCTTGTTGGCTGTCCACCATGGGAAAATATCTGCGTGACTGGTACGAACGAATCCTTGGCTCCATCCCTTGACCCGCAGATCGCTCAGCGACTCAAACGGGATGTCAACGGGCTGTTTGCCGCAATCATCCAGCAGCACGACACCAAAGACGTGCTCATGCTTGGCTTCATGGACGACGAGGCGTTGCGCCGCACCCTGGCGGAAGGCCGTGTCACCTTCTACTCAAGATCCCGGCAGGAATACTGGCGTAAGGGCGACACCTCCGGTCACTATCAGTTTGTTAAGGAAGTGGCCATCGACTGCGATGGCGATGCGCTGCTGATCAAGGTCGATCAGGTTGGTGCCGCCTGCCACACGGGAGAGCGGACCTGCTTTGACACCGGCGGCACACTTCCAGCGCATGTCATCGAAGAACACTTCACCGGCGCAGTTGACGCCGCAGCACACGAAAGCGAGGCGTAGGTATGACCATCGAGATGCAGACCAAGCTGCCAAGTGGTGGATCGCAGTTCTCGTGGGGCAAGACCTGGCCTGCGCTGGAAAACTTCCGTGAAATCGCTGCCCAGCGCCGTGTCGTCCCGGTTGTGCGTAAGATCCTCGCCGACGATGTCACCCCCCTGGGAATCTATCGGGCACTTGCGGGAGGTCGACGCGGCACCTTTCTCCTTGAATCCGCTGAGATCGATGGAACATGGTCGCGGTACTCATTCATCGGCGTGAACTCTCGTGCGACGCTTACCGCCGTAGACGATGACGTAGTCTGGCACGGTGACGTACCTGCGGGTATTCCAACCTCGGGCAAGCCGCTTGAAGTGCTCGATGCCGCGTTGCGTGCACTGCACACCGAGGCCATCGAGGGCTTGCCTCCCTTCACGGGTGGCCTCGTCGGTTCGATGGGCTGGGACATCATTAGGCAGTGGGAGCCAACCCTGCCATCGAATGCCCCCATTGAGATTGATGCCCCGGACATGAGCCTGTGCCTGGCATCCGACCTGGCCGTTGTGGACCACGTTGATGGGTCGATCTGGTTGATCGCAAATGCCATCAACTTCAACAACACTGACGAGCACGTTGACGAAGCGTATGCGGATGCCGTTGTCCGTCTTGACGCAATGGAAGAGACACTTGAAGCGGGTATAGCGGCCGGATTTGGTTCAGTACCGCGGATTCTCGACGACTCGGTGGCAGAACCGGACATTGAGTTCCGGACTACCCGTGAGCAGTACTCCGAGATGATTGCGCGGGGCAAGGAAGCGATCCGTAACGGGGAGGTCTTCCAGATCGTACTGTCCCAGCGATTCGATGTGGAAACGCACGCCACCCCGCTCGATGTGTACCGCGTGCTACGCACAGTCAATCCAAGCCCGTACATGTACTACTTCGAACTGACCGACCACAAGGGCGAAGGCTACTCGGTGGTCGGCTCAAGCCCGGAAACCCTGGTCAAGATCGTGGAGGGCAAAGTCACGACCTATCCGATCGCAGGCTCGCGCCCACGCGGAGAGACCCTCGAAGAGGACATTCTCAACGGTAAGGACGTGCGTGAGGACCCAAAGGAAGTCGCAGAGCACATCATGCTCGTGGACCTTTCCCGCAATGACCTGGTCAAGGTATGCGAACCGGGCAGCGTTGAGGTGGTTGAGTTCATGGCGATCAAACGCTTCAGCCACATCATGCACATGTGTTCGACCGTTATCGGGAGACTGCGTCAGGGCAAGACCGCGCTTGACGTGTTCACCGCAACCTTCCCTGCAGGAACCCTGTCGGGCGCTCCCAAGAACCGTGCGGTTGCCCTCATCGACGAGTATGAGCAGGCGTCGCGTGGTGTGTACGGTGGAACTCTTGGGTACTTTGGCTTCGATGGAAACATGGACATGGCCATCGCGATTCGTACCGCATACATGAAGAACGGCCGCGCGAGCGTTCAGGCGGGCGGCGGTATCGTGGCCGATTCGCAGGAGGAGCCGGAATACTGGGAGACCCGCAACAAAGCGGCCGCCGTGCTCCGGGCAATTGCGACGGCTCACAAGCTCTCTGCGCGACGTAAGTAGACTGACTCTATGAACGCATCCGTAACTGCCACGCGTCGGAGCATCGGTCGCAGGCACGTGGTCCTGTCGATCCTTGTGCTGGCGATCATCGTCATTTCGACTGCGAACCTCACCTGGTTTCAGGTGTCCACGCAGTCAGTATTGGCGCAGGAGATAAGTGTTCAAGCCTCTGGTCAGGGCATGTCGCCGGGTCTCACCGCTGCGGGACTGGTTGCGATAGCCTCGGCACTGTTCCTCAGCATCAGCAAACGAATCGGCAGTTACATCGCGCTGAGCGCAACCATGCTAGCCGGGGCGTTGATTGCCTTCGCGGCGATCTTGGTGCTGGCTGACCCCATTGCCCGCTTTGCGGGCGTGTATGCGGAGGCGACGGGCGCTGATGCGGTTCCCGAGAACCTCATCACCCTGCCGTGGCCCTACGCGACCATCGCCGGTGGCGTACTGCTCGTCGTCAGTGGGGTGTTCGCTCTGACCCAGGCGGGCAACTGGGCACAGGGGAGCACCAAATATGACGCACCGGCTCGCGGGAGTGCAACGGATACGGATGCACATGCACCGCAGACCACACCCCAAGCAGGGCGGCCCGCGGGGGAGGAACTCACCGATGAGCGCGTACTGTGGGACTCCCTGACCGAGGGAATTGACCCAACCGACCGATAGCGTCAGCAAAGCATCTTGTACAGCAGACATCACGCGCGAGACATGGGTCGAAAGTCCGTATGTCGTGCAAAAACCTTGTACGCTAGGTGTGGAACGACCTTCGAAAGGGAGAATCATGTCAGCTAAGGACGCGGCAAACGCTCCAAGCATCCTTGCGCCACAGGGCGTAGAGCTTCCAGACAATGCGCCACCGCACAACCACGGTCACACAACCGCTGCCTGGTTCCTGACCATTTTCGGAATGGTCGGAAGCATCCTGATCGGTGTGGGCATGCCGTTGGAGTCAACCGCACTCATCATCGTCGGAGTCGCCGTCGTCGTGATCGGCGCTGTTGGCGGTCTGGTCCTGTCGCTTGCAGGCAAGGGGCAACCGCACGCGGCGTTGCGCCGTTGATGTAGCCGAACGAATGCCTTCGACAACCGTTGTCGGAGGCATTTTGTTTTATTGTGTGTGGAGTTCTTCGGGCAGTGCGCGGTGAAGCGGCACAGAAATCGTCTCAACCTATGTCGCCGCAGGTGTCTCAAGGGGCGGCAGCCGAACTTCTTGCCATGTGGAACCTGTCTACTATGGCCTAGGACACGTAAGAAAAAGCTTATGAGCGGTGGGAACCAAACGCGCTCATTTCCTGGAGGTTAAACACGTATGACCGTGCTAGACGACATCATTGCCGGGGTGCGCGAAGACCTGGCAGTGCGTGAGGCCCGCACGTCGTTGGCTGAACTCAAGGAGATGGCGGCACGTCAGCCAAGCGCCAAGGAGTGCATGGGGCGGCTGAGCGACCCGGAGGCGATCGGCGTTATCGCAGAGGTCAAGCGCAAGAGCCCGAGCAAGGGTGAGTTGGCCGACATTCCAGACCCGGCGGTGCTGGCTCGCGAATACGAACTGGGCGGCGCGGCCGTTGTGTCGGTTTTGACGGAGGAACGTCGGTTTGGCGGTAGTCTCGCCGACCTCAAGGCCGTTCGCGCCGCCGTGGACATTCCGATTCTCCGCAAGGACTTCGTGGTCACCCCGTACCAGGTGTGGGAGGCCCGTGCGTACGGTGCCGATGTGGTGCTGCTGATCGTTGCGGCGCTTGAGCAGACTGTTCTGGAATCGCTCATCGAACGCATTGAATCCCTTGGCATGACCGCAC
Organism: Populibacterium corticicola; assembly: GCF_042683685.1. Lineage (NCBI taxonomy): Bacteria > Bacillati > Actinomycetota > Actinomycetes > Micrococcales > Jonesiaceae > Populibacterium > Populibacterium corticicola. The sequence goes on from NZ_JBHUOP010000001.1 coordinate 606,165, forward strand.
TCGTTGAGGTTCACACGGTCCAGGAGGTCGAGCGGGCCGTGGCTGCCGGTGCCAAGTTGATCGGTATCAATTCCCGCAACCTCAAGACCCTTGAGGTTAACCGCGACACCTTCGCTGAGGTTGCGCCGTCCATCCCTGCAGGGTGCGTGCGCGTGGCGGAGTCCGGTGTGCGTGGTCCACACGATGTGGTCGAGTATGTTCGGCATGGCGCGGACGCGGTGCTCGTCGGTGAGGCCCTCGTGACGGGAACCGAGCCGCGTTCGGCGGTCGCTGACCTGGTAGCGGCTGGCTCTCATCCATCCCTTCGATCTTTCCGTCACCAGTGACGCACGGTGTCATCGCTTGCTCAACCTCAACCGGATGAGTTTGCCACCCGCCACAGCGCGGACAAGCAAGACAAGAGTTACAACCATTTGGAGTGTGCAATGACAGCTTCGCTGCAGAGCCTACCCGGACCATTCTTCGGTGAGTTCGGTGGCCGCTACATGCCGGAGGCGCTCATCGCGGCGCTCGACGAGCTCGAGGCGACCTACAACGCGGCTAAGGTCGACCCCGCGTTCAACGAGGAGTTGCTGCGGTTGCACAAGTCCTACTCGGGGCGCCCATCAATCATCACCGAGGCACCACGGTTTGCGGAGCATGCCGGGGGAGCACGCATCTTCTTGAAACGCGAGGACCTCAACCACACGGGCTCGCACAAGATCAACAACGTGCTTGGACAAGCACTGCTGACCAAACTCGTGGGCAAGAGGCGAGTCATCGCGGAGACTGGGGCTGGCCAGCATGGCGTTGCCACGGCGACTGCCGCTGCGCTGTTCGATCTTGACTGTGTCGTGTACATGGGTGAGGAAGACACCAAACGTCAGGCGTTGAATGTCGCGCGCATGCGCCTGCTCGGCGCAGAGGTCATTCCGGTGACCACGGGATCGCGTACGCTCAAGGACGCAATCAACGAGGCCCTGCGCGACTGGGTCACAAACGTTGAGACCACCAACTACGTGTTCGGAACCGCCGCTGGACCACACCCGTTCCCAGCGATGGTGCGTGACTTCCAGCGCATCATCGGCGTCGAGGCGCGCGAGCAGATGCTCGCTGAGATCGGACGTCTACCGGATGTGGTTGCCGCGTGCGTTGGTGGCGGCTCGAATGCGATCGGCATCTTTGACGCCTTCCTTGACGACGAGTCGGTCCGGTTGGTCGGTTTGGAGGCCGGTGGCGACGGGATCGAGACCGGTCGGCACGCTTCCACGATTACCGGTGGAGCCCCTGGTGTTCTACACGGAACTCGGTCCTACCTGCTTCAGGACGAGGATGGTCAAACAGTTGAGTCGCACTCGATCTCGGCTGGTCTGGACTATCCGGGAGTGGGGCCGCAGCACGCTCACTTGGCTGCGATCGGTCGTGCGGAGTATCGCGGGATCACCGATGCCGAGGCGATGGAGGCGCTGCGCCTGCTGTCGCGTACTGAGGGCATCATTCCGGCGATTGAGTCGGCGCACGCTTTGGCTGGCGCGCTGCAACTCGGACGTGAGGCCGCTGAGGCTGGACGTGCCGATGAGGTCATCCTGGTGAACCTGTCAGGCCGTGGCGACAAGGATGTGGCTACGGCTGCTCGCTGGTTCGATCTGGTGGATGCTGATGCAGATTTGGGTTCGGAAGGGGCAATCGGATGAGTGCGGTATCGGACAAGCTCCTGGAGTTGCGCGAGACGGAAAACCGCGCAGCGTTGATTGGGTATCTGCCGGTGGGCTATCCCTCGGTTGAGGGATCTATCGCTGCTGCCCGCGCTCTGATCGAGGCGGGCGCGGATATCCTTGAACTAGGTATCCCGTACTCGGACCCGGTCATGGACGGCGAGACCATCCAGGTGGCTGTTCAAGAAGCACTTGAAAATGGCGTGCGTACTCGTGACGTGTTCACGGTGATTGAGGCGATCCGCGATCTTGGTGCGCCAATTCTTGTGATGACGTATTTCAACCCGATCTACCGTTACGGTTTGCGTGAGTTTGCCCGTGACCTTAAAGCGGCTGGTGGCGCTGGTCTGATCACGCCGGACCTGACGCCCGATGCGGCGCAGGAGTGGATCGACGTTGCTGACGAGTTCGAGTTGGACAAGGTCTTCCTCGTAGCGCCCTCATCAACGGATGCCCGTTTGAAACTTACCGCTGATGCGTCGCGTGGGTTTGTGTACGCGGCGTCAACCATGGGCGTGACTGGCGAACGTACGTCACTCGGCGAGGCCGCAGAGGTACTCGTTGAGCGCACCCGCGCCGCTGGCGCACCGTATGTATGCGTTGGGCTTGGCGTTTCCAAACCGGAACAAGCACGCGATGTCGGACGTTACGCTGATGGAGTGATCGTGGGATCGGCCTTCGTGCGCCCACTGTCACAGGATGGCCCACTCGATGACCGCATCACCGCGATGCAGGACGTTGCCCGTTCGCTTTCCGCCGGTATCCGCGAAGCACGATAAGTAAGGCAGTTTAAGTTGTTGAACCCTACGGTATGGGCCTCGATTCCCAGCCCTTCCCAGAGCGTGTGGTACCTCGGTCCATTCCCACTGAGGGCATATGCCCTGTGCATCATCCTCGGTATCGTGGTCGCGGGTTGGCTCACTGCCAAGCGGATCGTCCACCGTGGCGGTACGGCGGAACAGGTGTTCGATGTATCGTTCATCGCCGTGATCTTCGGTATCATCGGTGGCCGTCTGTATCACGTCATCTCTAGCCCGCGCGCATACTTCGGCGAGGGTGGGGACCCCATCAAGGCCCTGTACATCTGGGAGGGTGGCCTCGGCATCTGGGGGGCCATTGCTCTGGGTGCTGTGGGTGCCTGGATTGGCTGTAAGCGTGTTGGGCTGCGTTTCTCCGCCTACGCGGACGCCATCGCCCCCGGACTGCTCATCGCACAGGCAATCGGACGCCTTGGCAACTGGTTCAACCAGGAGCTCTTTGGTGGTCCAACCACGTTGCCGTGGGGCCTCGAGATCGATGACCGTCACCTGCCCGCTGGCTTCGAGTCCGGCACTCTGTTCCACCCGACCTTCCTCTACGAACTGCTCTGGTGCCTTGCTGCGGCCGCGGTAATCCTGTGGCTCGACAAGAAGCGCGATTTCAAGCCGGGTCAGGTCATGTGGCTGTACGTCATGCTGTACACGATGGGTAGGCTGTGGATCGAGGCGCTGCGTATCGATGACGCGGAGTTGATCTTGGGTCTGCGTTTGAACATCTGGACCTCGATCATCATCTTCATCGTCGGTCTGGTGGGCTTCGTAGTCGCCGGAAAACGTAACAATCAGATTAACGAGAAGCACGAGGACGAAACACAAGAGCCCCTCGACGCTGAGGCCTGATCACGCCTCAACATGGGCGGGTTGCCACGCGTTTTGCGTGGTAACCCGCCTTTTTTGCGGGCTATGTCGGGAGCAAAGATTTTCGCAACACCATAATCACGTAAAACTCCCGAAACATAGAAAAAACTTGGGCGAAAAATAGCGGAATTGTGCGTAACTTGAGTGATACACGAGAGGCCTAATCTCATATAACCACTGGGAACAGTTCCAGTGGTGTGCGCTGAGCCCGCAACGGTTCTCTCCACGCTTGACCGACGGGGAGATTCGAGACCCACTGGTGGCTTGGCGCTGTGAACGTGAGAGAAAGGCAGCCGCCATGGACGCTCCAATGTCCCGTGACCTACCGATGGTTTCATCGCTGTGGGGTACCCGGCCTGACGCAGTCGGCCTGTACGACCCAAAGTCCGAGCACGACGCGTGTGGTGTCGCGTTCGTGGCGACGCTGCGTGGAACGCCAGGTCACGACATTGTGGAGGCTGGGCTCACCGCTCTTGTGAACCTTGACCACCGTGGAGCGGTGGGCGCTGAGGAGAACACCGGTGATGGAGCCGGTATTTTGGTGCAGATTCCCGACGAGTTCTTCCGCTCGCAGGTTTCGTTCTCTCTGCCTGTGGCTGGCCGATACGCCGCTGGTATCGCGTTCCTCCCGGTTGCTGATGACGAATATGAGTCGGCCAGGCAGCGAGTCAGCGAGATCGCTGAACAGGAGGGCCTCAAGGTTCTCGGCTGGCGTGAACTTCCCATCACCCGTGGTTTGGTTGGGCCTTCTGCCGAGGCTGCGATGCCCCGCTTTGAACAACTGTTTGTGGCAAGCGCCGATGAGTCGCGTGCGGGTATCGAACTTGACCGCTTGACCTACCGTCTGCGGAAGCGTGCCGAGAACGAGTTGGAACTCTTCTTCGCATCGCTGTCATCGCGCACGATCACCTATAAGGGCATGCTCACGGTTGAGCAGTTGCGTCCATTCTTCCCTGACCTTTCGCAAGAGGGTTTCACCTCCAGGATCGCCCTCGTTCACTCCCGATTCTCCACGAACACCTTCCCGTCGTGGCCGCTGGCTCAGCCGTTCCGTATGATCGCGCACAACGGTGAGATCAACACTGTTCGCGGTAACCGGAACTGGATGGCTGCACGCCAGGGCAAACTTGAGTCCGAACTGATCGGCGACTTCGGTCCGCTGCTGCCGATCTGCTCGCAGGGTGCGTCCGACTCCGCCTCGCTCGATGAGGTTCTTGAACTGCTGCACTTGTCGGGTCGTGAACTGCCACACGCAGTCATGATGATGGTTCCCGAGGCATGGGAGAACCATGCCACGATGTCGCCTGCCAAGAAGGCGTTCTACGAGTACCACGCAAACCTCATCGAACCGTGGGACGGTCCAGCGTGCCTCACCTTCACCGATGGGTCGTTGATCGGCGCCGTGCTTGACCGCAACGGTCTACGCCCAGGCCGCTACTGGGTGACCGATGACGGCCTAGTGGTTCTAGGCTCCGAGGCTGGTGTGCTCGACATCGCCCCTGAGAAGGTTGTCCAGAAGGGCCGCCTTGAACCGGGCAAGATGTTCCTCGTGGACACCGAGAACCAGCGGTTGATCTCAGATGATGAGGTCAAGCAGTCCCTCGCAAACGCGCAGCCCTATGAACAGTGGGTTCGCGACAATTCCGTATACCTGTCGGAACTCCCTGATCGTGAACACATCACCCACTCGTCCGCGTCGGTTGAGCGCCGTCAGCGTGCCTTCGGATACACCGAGGAAGAACTCAAGATGCTGCTCGGCCCAATGGCCGAGGAAGGTGCCGAACCAATCGGCGCGATGGGCACCGACACCCCTATCGCGGTGCTGTCGAACCGTCCGAAGCTCATGTTCGACTACTTCACGCAGATGTTCGCGCAGGTGACAAACCCACCACTGGACTCGATTCGTGAACGCCTGGTCACCTCTATCGGTGGGGCAATCGGTCCTGAACCGAACCTTCTTCTCGATACCCCAGACCACGCCCGTAAGGTTGTGTTGGACTTCCCGGTTCTGTCGAACGATGAACTTGCCAAGATCGTGCACATCGACAAGATCTCCCCGAACGAGGTCAAGTTCAAGTCCATCGTGATCCGCGGTCTGTACCGGGTTGACCGTGGGGCACAGGCCCTTGAAGAACGCCTCAGTGAAATCTTCCACGAGGTCGACGAAGCGATCTCCAACGGCACGAGCTTCATCATCCTCTCGGACCGCAACTCATACTCCGAGTATGCCCCGATCCCATCGCTCCTCCTGCTCTCTGCCGTGCACCAGCACCTACTGCGCAAGCACACTCGCACCCAGGTCTCGCTCGTTGTCGAGGCTGGCGACGTGCGCGAGGTGCACCACGTTGCACTGCTCGTCGGTTACGGTGCGGCTGCAGTCAACCCTTACCTGGCAATGGAGACGGTTGAGGACCTGGCCCACAAGGGGCTGGTGTCCGTCAGCCCCGAGAAGGCGGTCAGCAACCTCATCAAGGCGCTCGGCAAGGGCGTGCTCAAGATCATGAGCAAGATGGGTATCTCCACGCTGTCCTCCTACCGAGGTGCACAGGTATTCGAGGCGCTGGGGCTGAGCCGGGGACTCGTCGAAAAGTACTTCACCGGAACCACGAGCCGGCTCGACGGTGTGGACCTGGACGTTATCGCTCAGGAGGTGGCGGCACGCCACCTCGACGCGTACCCGATCTCCGGCAATCTGCTTCAGGACCAGCCGCTGCCAAGCGGCGGTGAATACAAGTGGCGTCGTGATGGCGAGGAACACCTCTTCGACCCAGAAACCGTGTTCAAACTGCAGCACTCCACCCGGACCCGCCGGTTCGACATCTTCCGCCAGTACACCCAGCGCGTCAACGATCAGTCGCAGCGCCTGATGACCCTGCGCGGACTACTCGAATTCGACTCGGGACGCGAACCCATCAGCATCGATGAGGTCGAGCCGATCTCCGAGATCGTGAAGCGGTTCAACACCGGCGCAATGTCATACGGATCGATCTCGCAGGAGACCCACGAGACCCTTGCCATTGCGATGAACCGTCTGGGTGGCCGTTCCAACACCGGTGAGGGTGGCGAGCTGCCGGAGCGTCTGTACGACCCTGAGCGCCGCTCCAAGGTCAAGCAGATTGCGTCTGGTCGCTTTGGTGTCACCTCCGAATACCTCGTGAATGCAGACGACATCCAGATCAAACTCGCGCAGGGCGCCAAGCCCGGTGAGGGTGGTCAACTCCCGGGACACAAGATGTACCCGTGGATCGCGCAGACCCGACACTCAACCCCGGGCGTTGGCCTGATCTCGCCACCGCCGCACCACGACATCTATTCGATTGAGGACCTGGCGCAGCTCATCCATGATGCCAAGAACTCAAACCCACGCGCACGTATCCACGTCAAGCTCGTGTCCGAGTTCGGTGTGGGAACAGTCGCCGCAGGTGTGTCGAAGGCACACGCCGACGTGGTCCTGATCTCGGGACACGACGGTGGAACCGGAGCAAGCCCGCTGAACTCACTCAAGCACGCTGGAACCCCGTGGGAGATCGGGCTTGCCGAAACCCAACAGACCCTGATCCTCAACGACCTGCGCGACCGCATCACCGTGCAGGTAGATGGTCAACTCAAGACCGGCCGAGACGTTGTCATCGGTGCGCTACTCGGTGCAGAGGAGTTTGGTTTCGCAACCGCCCCAATGGTGGTCTCAGGCTGCATCATGATGCGGGTCTGCCACCTCGACACATGCCCGGTGGGCGTCGCGACCCAGAACCCGGAACTGCGCTCCCGCTTCACCGGGAAGCCCGAGTTCGTGGTCAACTTCTTCGAGTTCATCGCGCAGGAGGTCCGCGAGTACTTGGCGGAACTTGGGTTCCGCACGCTTGAGGAAGCCATCGGGCATGTTGAAGTGCTCAACGCCCGCAAGGCAGTTGACCACTGGAAGGCGCAGGGCATTGACCTCAAGCATGTGCTTGAGCAGATCTCGCCGGTTCCAGGCTCCGATGTCAAGAGGGCCAAGGGGCAGCAGCACGGACTTGAAAAGGCACTCGATAACTCGCTGATCACAGCAGCGCAGCCTGCACTCGAATCCGGCACCCCGGTCGTCATCGACACCCCGATCCGCAACGTCAACCGCACGGTTGGAACGATGCTCGGATATGAGGTGACCAAGAGGTACCGTGGCGAAGGCCTACCAGATGACACCATCACCGTGAACCTGACGGGAACCGCAGGAAACTCGTTCGGAGCATTCATCCCACGCGGTATTGCCCTGAACCTGACCGGCGATGCCAACGACTACGTGGGCAAGGGGCTGTCGGGTGGACGAATCACCGTACGGCCATACGTGAACACTCAGTTCGACCCGCACGAGAACGTGATCGCAGGAAACGTGATCGGATACGGCGCGACCTCCGGGGAGATTCTGCTCTCCGGTAAAGCCGGAGAACGTTTCGCCGTTCGTAACTCGGGCGCAACCCTCGTAGTCGAAGGCGTTGGAGACCACGCACTCGAATACATGACCGGGGGAGAGGTCCTGATCATCGGGCCGACCGGACGCAATTTCGCGGCGGGCATGTCGGGTGGTGTCGCCTATGTGCTCGACCTGGACCACAAGGCGATCAACACCGACTCGATGGATGCTGGCGAGTTCCTGCTCGCAGGACTCGACGAGCAGGATATCGCCCGAGTGACCGAGTTGCTCCAGCGCCATGCGGACGCAACCGGTTCATACACCGCAAGGTCATTGCTTGCAGACATCCCGGCAGCACTCGCACGCTTCACACGCGTTCTACCCGCCGAATACGCGCGCATCAGGGCAGCACTGCACGACGCAGAGGAACAAGGAATCGACCTGGCAACGCCAGGTGCTTGGGAACAGATTTTGGAGGTGTCACGTGGCTGATCCACGCGGATTCTTGAAGGTGCGTGAACGGGAACTCCCCAAGTATCGCCCAGTGGAGGTTCGACTCCTTGACTTCAAAGACGTCCAAGAGCAACGTGTTGCAGGCTCCGCCTACGTCAAGGTCCAGGCCTCGCGTTGCATGGACTGCGGTATCCCATTCTGCAACCAGGGCTGCCCACTCGGTAACCTGATCCCAGACTGGAACGACCTGGTCTACAAAGACCAGTGGCAGCTCGCAGCCCAGCGTCTGCATGCGACCAACAACTTCCCTGAGTTCACCGGACGTGTATGCCCGGCGCCCTGTGAGACCAGCTGTGTGCTCGGCATCAACCAACCTGCCGTCACCATCAAGAACATCGAGGTCTCGATTATCGACGAGGCATTCGACCGTGGATACGTTGTCCCACAGGTACCCGAACGTCTCACCGACAAGACCGTGGCTGTCGTAGGTTCCGGCCCAGCAGGTCTCGCCGCCGCCCAGCAACTGACTCGCGCCGGTCACACCGTGGTCGTATACGAGCGCGACCCCCTGATCGGTGGGCTCCTGCGCTTCGGCATCCCAGACTTCAAACTCGAGAAGTGGCACATCGACCGCCGTATCGAACAAATGCAGGCCGAGGGCACCCGTTTCCGCACCGGTGTCAGCATCGGTGAGGACATCACCTGGGAAGAGCTACGCTCACGATTCGATGCTGTCGTTGTGGCAACCGGTGCCACCGTGCCCCGTGGCCTGCCCATCCCTGGACGTGAACTTGATGGCGTCCACTACGCGATGGACTATCTCACCCAAGCGAACCACGCCTCAAACGGAGACGCGCCCGAGAATCAGATACTTGCGGACGGAAAACACGTTATTGTTATCGGTGGTGGTGACACTGGCTCGGACTGCGTTGGAACAGCTCTGAGGCAGCAGGCAGCAAGTGTCACGACTCTTGCCATTGGTAAGCAACCCCCACTTGAGCGGCCAGAGAATCAGCCTTGGCCAACTCACCCGGTTCTCTTCGAGGTGTCGAGTTCGCACGCCGAAGGAGGGGAACGGGCCTACCTAGCCTCAACTGTTGAGTTTGTTGGCGATGATTCCGGTCGCGTCAAAGCTCTCAAGGTTGCGACTACCGAGTACCTGCCAGACGGTCGGCGTGTTCCTCAGCAAGGCACGGAACGCGAGATCGCCGCAGACCTCGTACTCATCGCAATGGGGTTTGTCGGTCCAGAGACATCAGCCCTGACCACGCAAAGCGGCGCGGAAATCACGAATCGTGGTGCGTTCGCGCGCCGCGACGACTTTTCCACGCAGTTGCCAGGGGTTTTTGTGGCAGGAGATGCCGGACGCGGTCAGTCCCTCATCGTATGGGCGATCGCTGAAGGGCGCGCCGCAGCCGCGAGTGTCGATGCCTATTTGCAGGACACAACCCAGTTGCCGCGCCCTGTGACGGCCAACACCAACGCCTTGCGCCCCTAGGTCCCATATGTTCCTGTCAGATAGATGGATACAATGGGAATGACAGGGATCATTTTGTCCCCAGAGCTGTAATCAGACAAGCAATAGGCTGGAGCTATGCGCAAAGCAAAGATCGTTTGCACCATCGGACCGTCGACCTCCTCACCAGAAAACATGGCACGTCTCGTTGCCGCTGGTATGGATGTCGCACGAATCAACCGTTCCCACGGTGGATTCGAAGAACACGAGGCCGTTTACCGTAACATCCGTCAGGCGGCCAAGGACGCTGGGCGCAACGTTGCAGTCCTCGTAGACCTCCAGGGACCAAAGATCCGTCTTGGCAAGTTCGAGGAAGACCGCAAGTACTTCCTCGAGGTTGGTGACGTCTTCACCATCACCACCGATGACATCAAGGGTAACCAGGAGATCTGCTCCACCACCCACAAGGGCCTGCCAAACGACGCCAAGGTTGGCGACGCAATCCTGATCGACGACGGTAAGGTCACCGTTCGCGTTATCGAGGTTACCGACACCAAGGTTGTCACCAAGTGTGAGGTTCCTGGCCCAATCTCGAACAACAAGGGTCTGAACCTGCCAGGTGCAAACGTTTCCGTTCCTGCAATGTCCGACAAGGACGAGGCAGACCTCCGCTGGGCAGTCAAGCTCGGCGCCGACATCATCGCGTTGTCGTTCGTTCGTACCGCTAAGGACTACGACGACGTACGCCGCGTCATGGAGGAAGAGGGACGTATCCTTCCAGTCGTTGCAAAGGTCGAGAAGCCACAGGCCGTCGAGAACCTCGCTGAGATCGTTGACGCATTCGACGCAATCATGGTTGCCCGTGGCGACCTTGGTGTCGAGCTTCCACTTGAGCAGGTGCCACTGGTTCAGAAGCGTGCAGTTGAGCTTGCTCGCCGTAACGCTAAGCCAGTCATCGTGGCAACCCAGGTGCTCGAGTCCATGATCACCAGCCCACGCCCAACCCGTGCAGAGGCTTCGGACTGCGCCAACGCAATCCTTGATGGTGCTGACGCAGTTATGCTCTCCGGTGAGACCTCCGTTGGTGACTTCGCTATCGAGGCCGTTGAGACCATGGCCAAGATCGTTGAGGCCACCGAGGAACTCGGCCGCGAGCGTATTGCACCTCTCGGTTCGACCCCTCACACCCGCGGTGGTGCAATCACCCGTGCGGCTGCTGAGATCGGTGAAACCCTCGGTGTTAAGTACGTCGTGACCTTCACCCAGTCCGGTGACTCGGCTCGCCGCTTCTCCCGCCTGCGTTCCCCGTTGTCGCACATCGCGATGACTCCAAGCACCGCTGTTGAGAAGCAGCTCGCTCTCGCATGGGGCATCACTGCGCAACAGGTTGACTCGGTTGCCTCGACCGATGAGATGGTACGCATCGTTGACGCTCAGCTCCAGGCACAGGGTCTCGCAGAGACCGGCGACCTCGTGGTCGTTGTCTCCGGTGCTCCAGTAGGCGTTTCCGGTACCACCAACTCGATCCTCGTACACCGTATCGGTGACGACATCTGAGTCTAGTTCTTCACTGAACGTCAGTCAGGGCCACTCCCGCGAAGGGGAGCGGCCCTGACTTTTTATGCCCTCGGTTATGAATGTGACCATAGGCGGTGCGATGTGACTGTAGATGTGGGGCACACTGGAGCGCCGATGGTCGCATTGGTGACCCGTGTTGGTCAGTTTCGCGGAGGATTTACGACGATATGGCTGTTTTGCGCTGTTACGACCAGTCCCAGCGTTCGGGGTTGGGGTAACAATGTTGCGCCCCTGTCGGCGGTGTTGCGATAAAAGACCGTAACACCGCCGACAGAACGGCAACAGCGGATGCTTGAAAGCTTCTGTCAGTTACGAACCTTCTGCTTCTAGAATGCTCCTAGAAGCCGATTTTGGGCAAAGCAAAACCCTCCATGATCCGCAACGTCATGCGGTTCATGGAGGGTTTTGAGGTGGTGCCCCCGGTGGGACTCGAACCCACACGCCTCTCGGCACTTGATTTTGAGTCAAGCGTGTCTGCCAATTCCACCACAGGGGCCAGACCCGAAGCCCATGTTCAGCGCACATAACGTGCATGGAACATGCGTTTCGTCCGAGAAATAGATTACACGTCATCCCACGTCGCGCGAAATTGATTCTCCATGTCGAAGGTGTGACCTGTGTTTCAACCGGCATACTTGGAGGGAAATGTGGGCGAAAGTTCATGTGAACCCACTAGAATGAGGTCGTGACCAAGATGAACGAGAAGCCAGAAGAGAACGACGCTGCAGCCGATGGTGTTTCAGGTGCTATCGACCTGAGCGATATGACTGATATCCCTGCCGAGCAAGAGGAAACCAAGGCCCGCCCAGTGCGCCGTGCGGTTGTCGCTGAAGACGAAGCGCTGATCCGCATGGACGTTGTGGAGACTCTGCGTGAGGCGGGATATGACGTTGTCGGCGAGGCCGGTGACGGCGAGACCGCGGTCAAGCTTGCTGTTGAGTTAAAGCCAGATGTCGTCGTCATGGACGTGAAGATGCCTGAGTTGGACGGTATCAGCGCGGCGGAGCGAATCGGTAAGGCTCATGTTGCCCCTGTGGTGCTTCTGACGGCTTTCTCGCAGACTGAGTTGGTTGAGCGCGCACGCGATGCAGGTGCAATGGCCTATGTTGTGAAGCCGTTCAGCCCAGCAGATCTTCTGCCGGCAGTGGAGATTGCAATCTCACGGTACAAGCAGATCACTGCCCTTGAATCCGAGGTCGCGGACCTTGCTGAGCGTTTTGAGACCCGTAAACGTGTGGACCGTGCAAAGGGTCTGCTGATGTCAAAGATGGGTCTGTCGGAGCCTGAGTCGTTCCGTTGGATTCAGAAGACCTCGATGGATCGTCGTCTCACCATGCGTGAGGTTGCTGACGCGGTTATCGACCAGGTGGGCGACAAGTAGTCAGCGGCGCTAGCGGCTGTCGTTTAGCCAAACATTCTCCAACTTTGGGTAATGTTTCGGTTTGATAACGAATCGGCTCTTGCGTGTGCGGGAAATTCGAGGTTTGATGATCCTCAGTACCTCTTTCATCGGGGTATAGCGTGGGGGAGCACAACTCGGAATTTTTCCGCAGATTTCTGCTGCATAAGGGAGTGAGCATGCTTATTCACGTTGATGTTCGCGACGTCGTTCCTGCCGACCTCAAGGAAGTCGCTGAACTGTGCGCCCGCGCCCGTGATGAGTCCGCATTGGGCACGCAGATCTGTGTGGGAGAGTCCGACCGGCTTGAGCGTCACCTTGGCGTATACGCGCAACTTCCTGAGGGTCACGTCTTGGTGGCACAGATCGACGACGAGATTGCGGGATTCGCCCTCATTCGTACGGTGACACCGGGCCCATTCGTCGAGGTTCCCACGGTTTATCTTGAAGCGATCTACGTTGCCGAGAAAGCCCGCCGTCGAGGTGTAGGTCACCACCTCCTCAACGCCGTGGCACACAAAGCAGTTGAGACTGGTGCCGTCGAGGTCTATTCGCTTCCGCTACCGGGTTCCCGTGGCCTGCAACGCTTCTTGGTGCGTTTGGGCTTCGCTCCTGCGGGTGCTCACCGCGTTGTCTCGGTGGCGGCCCTTGTGCGCAATGTTGATTCCGAGTTCAAGCGTTCGAAGCGCCGTTCTGGTAGTCGGATGCTTGATGACCTGATTGCACGTCGTCGTCGCGCACGCATTGAAACCAACAGCGGCCCACTCGACCTGCGTGCCTTCCAAGCTGCCTACGCGGCTGACAGAGTTGCCGTCGATGAGCAACGCCAGCAGCCAGCGCAAGCTGCAGCCGGAGAGTAGAAATCGCGTCTAGCGTGCCTCGATAATCATGCAGGTGAGGCGTGAGGTGCAGATGCGACGGCCCGACTCGTCGGAAATGATGATTTCGAAACTGGCAGTGCTACGGCCAAGGTGAATCGCCCGCGATTCCCCATACACAACCCCTTCTCGGATGCCTGCGTGATGTGTTGCATTGATCTCGATTCCCACAGCAGCCTTTCCCGGGCCGGCATGCGCTTGCGCGGCAATGGACCCCAATGTTTCAGCGAGGACCACGCTCGCGCCTCCATGCAGCAGGCCAGCAGGCTGCGTATTGCCCTCAACGGGCATGCGACCTGTGGTGAGGGCAGGGGTAACCTTGGTTAGTTCGATCCCCATGCGCTCAATGAGCGTACCCTGAAGTGAAAAACCGGCAGTGTTCAACGTGTCGTTTGATTCCATACAAGATAGGTTTGCAGGTGTGAACGAGTTTGCGCGACCCCGTCTCTTAATTATCGATGGCCATTCGATGGCCTTCCGAGCCTTTTTCGCGCTGCCGGCGGACAAATTTGTCACGTCAGGTGGCGCTCACACCAATGCGGTGCACGGTTTCATCAATATGCTTGTCTCTCTGATCACGCAGGAGAAGCCAACCCATATCGGTGTGGCTTTCGACGCTGGTTCGCATACCTTCAGGACCGATGAATATCCCGAATACAAGGGTGGTCGAGACGCCACCCCTGAGGAGTTCAAGGGACAGGTGCCGCTCCTCAAGGATGTGCTTGCGTCTATGAACATCAAGTTCCTCGACAAGGACATGTTCGAGGCCGACGACATCCTTGCAACCTGGGCTGCCGAGGCGACCGCGAACGACATGGAGGTTCTCGTGTGTTCCGGCGACCGCGACGCATTCCAGTTGGTCAACGAACATGTGACCGTGCTCTATCCGGTCAAGGGCGTTTCGGAACTCAAGCGTTACACACCGGAAGCGGTTGAGGAGAAATACGGGGTTAGACCAGAGAACTATCCTGACCTTGCAGCGCTGACGGGGGAGACCGCAGACAACATTCCCGGAGTCCCCGGCGTCGGCCCCAAGACCGCCGCTAAGTGGATCACTCAGTTCGGTTCGCTTGAGGCGATCCTGGATGGTGCCGACACGATCAAGGGCAAGGTTGGCGACAATCTTCGCGCGCACCTTGATCAGGTTCGCCGCAATCGTCAGATCAACCGACTGCTGACCGACGTTGATTTGGCAATCGGGGTGCTGGACCTGGGCATGGCTCCGTGGGACCGCGAGGCGATGAACGAGATCTTCGACGTCCTCGAGTTTCGCACGCTACGTGAGCGCCTGTTCAAGTTGATGCCCGCTGGTGAGGTTGAGGGCTCAGCGGTTCAGACGCCCGATATCGAACTCGATGTCACAATCTTTGACTCTGAGCACACTGTGTTGGACTGGCTCGACGCGGCTGGACCTGACCCCGTGTCCGTCGTGGTTGAGGGCACGCAGACCCCGTACGGCGGGTCGGCCTGGACCGTCGCGCTCGGAAGCACTGGAGATCGTGTGGGCGTTGCACGGCTCGATGAACTCTCGGACGCCAACACGGTTGCGCTGCGTGACTGGCTCGCCAACCAACAGGCTCCCAAGGTCGTCCACAACGTGAAGGGCGTATGGCACGCCTTGAACCGCTTTTCCGGTGGAATCAGGGGCGTCCGGTTCGATGTGGAGTTGGGCGCCTATCTGGCGCACCCAGACCAGCGTACCTATGGCCTTGACGTGCTTGCGGAGCGCTACCTCTTCACCTCTCTCGCTCCAACCGAGACTTCGGGTCAGGGAGAGTTCGATCTGGGTCTTGAAGACGACAGCCAAAACCAACGGCTCGCTCTTCAGGCATCGGCAGTGTTGAAACTTGAGGCGCTCCTGCGAACTGAACTGCGGGAACGTAATTCGCTCTCGCTGATCGAGGACTTGGAACTTCCGCTCGCGGACGTGCTGGCTTCGATGGAGCACGACGGCGTTGCCATCGACACTCAGCACCTGCGTGGCTTGGAGGGCTTCTTCGCTCAGGAAGCAGAAACAGCGGCAAACGAGGCGTACGAGGCCATTGGCCGGAAGGTCAACCTTGGTTCGCCGAAGCAACTCCAAGAGGTCCTGTTCGACCAACTGGACATGCCCAAGACCAGGAAGACGAAGACCGGTTACACCACGGACGCCGCGGCGCTCTCAGACCTGTTCGAGAAGACCCAGCATCCATTCCTCAAGCATCTGCTGTCGTACCGCGACGTCACGAAACTCAAGCAGACCGTTGAGACTCTGCTGAAGTCGGTCACGCCGGATGACCGTATACACACGACCTTCCAACAGACCGTAGCGGCAACGGGTCGTCTGAGCTCGACTGATCCGAACCTGCAGAACATTCCCGTGCGTTCAGAGATGGGCCGCCGTATCCGTGAGGCATTCATCGTGGGCGAGGGATATGAAACCCTCATCACGGCAGACTACTCGCAGATCGAAATGCGCATCATGGCGCACCTGTCTGGTGACGACAGTCTGATCGCGGCCTTCAAGGCTGGGGAGGACCTGCACAACTACGTCGGCTCCCGTGTGTTCAACGTGTCCACCGACGAGGTCACACCCGAGATGCGATCAAAGGTCAAGGCGATGAGCTATGGCCTGGCCTACGGCCTCACAGATTTTGGACTGTCCAAACAGCTCAAGGTGTCGGTGTCTGAAGCACGCACGCTCATGGAGGACTACTTCGAACGCTTTGGGGGCGTGAGCAGGTACCTTCACGAGGTGGTCGAGCAGGCTCGGGTGGACGGCTACACCGAAACGATTCTGGGACGCCGTCGTTACCTCCCCGACCTGACGAGCGACAACCGGCAACGCCGTGAGAACGCCGAGCGCGTTGCTCTCAACGCACCGATCCAGGGAAGCGCAGCCGACATCATCAAGATCGCCATGATCCGGGTGGACAAGCGCCTGCGTGAGGAGAACCTCGAGTCGCGTCTACTCCTACAGATCCATGACGAACTCCTCATCGAGGCTGCCTCCGGCGAGATCGAAGAGGTCGAGGCCATCCTGCGCGAGGAGATGTCGGGTGCGATGGAACTCTCGGTTCCGCTCTCTGTGTCCGTGGGACGGGGCAGGAACTGGCACGAGGCCGGTCACTGATAACTTGAGCCCGCCCTGAGTCCTGGAGAGGCCTTGAGGCGCGAAGCGCGAAGCGCGCCGCACCCACGCTGGGTGCGGCGCGCTTCGACGTTCACCATCGGATCGTCGGCAAGCAGGAAACTAGGCAGGCTTATCGCACACAAAAATGGCGGTTCCAGGGAGGAGCGCTCCGCGCTCCGGCCCCCAGCCACCCCACACGTTCGTGTTCTCGTGCGGCCACTCCGGCTCAACCACATCAACGATGCGCAGGCCCGATGCCGCAATATCTCGGACGTGATCGCCAATCGTGCGGTGATATTCGGCGTACTCAACCCGGCCCGCGGCATCGAACTCAACGTACGGATCACGTGCGAAATAGGAACGCGTGATGGTCGTGCCGTGGCGAGTCGGGTCATCGGGGAACATCCACCGCGCCGGGTGGGTCACCGAACACACCCAGCGCCCACCTGGCGCAAGCACGCGAAAGATCTCCGTGTGAATCCTACGCGCGTCGGGCACAAAGGGAATCGCCCCAAATGACGTGAACGCGGCATCGAAGCTTCTGTCCGCGAACGGCAATGTCCGCGCATCACACTGGACAACTGGCACCCGCGTGCCAGCAGTTTCGTCTATCTGACGACCAGCCACCAGCATCGCATGCGACAGATCGCTCGCCACGACACGCGCGCCGCGGCGCGCCAACCAACGCGAACACTGGCCTGCCCCGGAACCAATTTCCAGAATCTGCTTTCCGACGAGTCGGTCAGTTGGTCCAAGCAGTTGCGCCTGTGATTCGCGTAGTCCTTCGGGACCCCACACGAACTCGGCATCCCCCAGAAAATCCCCGTTCTCTTCGAGGTACTCTGCGGCATTGGCATCCCACCACGACTGTGCAGCCGCAGATGCAGCGGGTTCGGGAATATCCTCATAACCAATTCGTCCATGACTCATGGGTGCTCCTGGGAAGTTTTAGGTGGGGTCCGCACTGGGCGAATCAACGCTTCGTCGCTTCGATTCTAGGTGAGCAGGACTTAAGTTTTACCTGACATTCACGATGAGAAGGTAAGGTAAAACCGCTGGAAGAATCCGCCGATAGGGTTCATTTTCGGTACGAAACGTCTCACGTGGCGCCCGCGCCACTTACTCAGGGAGTTATGAATGCGCATCGGCCTGCTCACAGGTGGAGGGGACTGCCCAGGACTCAACGCCGCAATTCGAGCGGTAGTTAAGCAGGGACTCGGCGAGTACGGTCACCAGATCATCGGTTTCCGTAATGGCTGGAAGGGCGTGGTTGATGGTGATGTGGTCCAGTTGGACCGCGCCAACATCCGCAACATCCTGCCACAGGGTGGCACCATGCTCGGAACCGCACGCTTCCACCCGCACTCCGCAGGCGGTATGGAACAGGTTATGGCCACCCTCGAGGCCGAGCGCATCGAGGCTCTCATCTGCATCGGTGGTGACGGAACCCTCAACGCGGCGCAGAAGGTCGCTGAGGAGGGCATCAAGATCGTCGCGATCCCCAAGACGATCGACAACGACGTCTACGGAACAGACCTCTCCATCGGCTACCACACGGCAGTGAACATCGCGACCGAGGCCATCGACCGCATCCACACCACCGCGGAGTCCCACAACCGCGTCATGGTTGTGGAGGTCATGGGGCGCCACGCCGGATGGATCGCATCCGCTGCCGGTATCGCCGGTGGAGCCGAGGTTGTGCTGACGCCTGAGGAGCCATTCGACATCGAAAAGATCGTGAAGTTCCTGAGGCATCGTCACAAGGCTCACGCAAACTTCTCGATCATCGTGGTTGCGGAAGGTGCCGCACCCGCAAAGGGAAGCGCAATGGACTTTGAGGTCCAACTCGGACAGTACGGCGAGATCATCGCCGGTGCCATCGGTGAGCGGGTATCGAAGGAAATCCAGGAACGCACCGGGTTCGACACCCGCCTCACCGTTCTCGGACACGTGCAGCGCGGTGGTACGCCAACCCCAACCGACCGTATCCTCGGTTCCCGCTTCGGTGTTGCCGCAGTAGACGCAATCACCCAGGGACAGACCAACGTGATGACCGCCCTCCGTAACGACGAGATCGTGCTTGTGCCACTTGAGGAAATCGCAGGCAAGCTCAAGACCGTCCCAGACGAGTTGCTTCGCGTGGCGAAGGCGCTGGCTTAATCGCAGGCGCTCCCGCATAAGCGGACGAAGGCCCTCGAACGTGGGCGGATTCACAGTCAATCCGCCCACGCGAGGGCCTTAACTGTTTGACCCTGTTTCGGGTGCGCAGGTAGGCTAGAACATGGTGTTTTGATTCAATTTGCGTTTGTCGCGCTCATTTTTCTCGACATCATTCATCTATCCGCACTACTTTTTGTCCGCATCGGAGCATTAGACTCAATGAGCAACAACACCCCTCAGGTCGCTATCAACGACATTGGTACCGAGGAAGAATTCCTCGCTGCAGTTGACGCAACCATCAAGTACTTCAACGATGGCGACATCGTTGAGGGCACCATTGTCAAGGTTGACCGCGACGAGGTACTCCTCGACATCGGCTACAAGACCGAAGGTGTCATCCCATCTCGCGAACTCTCCATCAAGCATGATGTAGACCCAGGCGAGGTTGTAAACGTAGGCGACGCCGTCGAGGCACTCGTTCTCCAGAAGGAGGACAAGGAAGGTCGTCTGATCCTGTCCAAGAAGCGCGCACAGTACGAGCGCGCCTGGGGCACCATCGAGAAGATCAAGGAAGAGGACGGCGTCGTTACCGGTACCGTCATCGAGGTTGTCAAGGGTGGTCTTATCCTCGACATCGGTCTTCGCGGCTTCCTCCCAGCATCCCTCGTGGAGATGCGTCGTGTCCGCGACCTCATGCCATACGTTGGCAAGGAGATCGAGGCCAAGATCATCGAGCTCGACAAGAACCGCAACAACGTTGTTCTGTCCCGCCGCGCATGGCTCGAGCAGACCCAGTCCGAGGTTCGCTCCACCTTCCTCCAGACCCTCCAAAAGGGTCAGGTACGCCCAGGTGTTGTTTCCTCCATCGTCAACTTCGGTGCATTCGTTGACCTTGGCGGCGTAGACGGTCTCGTCCACGTTTCCGAGCTCTCCTGGAAGCACATCGACCACCCAGGTGAGGTCGTTGAGGTTGGTCAGGAAGTTACTGTTGAGGTTCTCGACGTTGACTTCGACCGCGAGCGTGTATCGCTGTCCCTCAAGGCAACCCAGGAAGACCCATGGCAGACCTTCGCTCGCACCCACGCGATCGGACAGGTTGTACCAGGTAAGGTCACCAAGCTCGTTCCATTCGGTGCATTCGTTCGCGTTGAGGACGGCATCGAGGGTCTCGTGCACATCTCCGAACTCGCTGTTCGCCACGTTGACCTGCCAGAGCAGGTTGTCAACGTTGGCGACGACGCATTCGTCAAGGTCATCGACATCGACCTTGAGCGTCGCCGCATCTCGCTGTCGTTGAAGCAGGCAAACGAGGGTGTTGACCCAGAGTCCGAAGAGTTCGACCCAGCACTCTACGGCATGGCCGCTGAGTACGACGAGCAGGGTAACTACAAGTACCCAGAGGGCTTCGACCCAGAGACCGAAGAGTGGCTCGAGGGCTTCGAGGCACAGCGCGAGGCTTGGGAGAACGAATACGCCAAGGCACACGCACGCTGGGAAGCACACCGCAAGCAGGTTGCAGAAGCCGCTAAGGCAGACGCCGAAGCAGCAGCCGCCGCTGGCGACGCAGCCGAGGAAGAAGCACCAGCTTCCTACTCGTCCGCTCCGGTTGAAGAGGTCGCCGCTGAAGGTACCCTCGCATCCGACGAGGCTCTCGCAGCACTGCGTGAGAAGCTCACCGGAAACTGATCTGACCCGCATCCCGTGCGGATGCTAGTGGATTGACTCGAAGGCCGACTGTATTTTCCAGTCGGCCTTCGGCGTATCATCGTGTCTATGCGCCATAAAGTTCTGCTGACCGGATTTGAACCCTTCGACGGAGCAGCCCACAACCCCTCAATAGATGCGGTGCGCACGCTAGCGCAGGAAGGTATCGAGGGAATCTCCTTGGAGGTACTGGAATTACCAGTCGAGTTCGTGGGTGCGGGGGAGTTGGTGTGTGCGGCCATAGCGCGTATCCAACCTGACATTGTGCTGAGCGTTGGTCTTGCCGCCGGTCGCTACGACATTACTGTTGAACGGGTTGCGGTCAATCTGGCCGATGCCCGTATCGCCGACAACAGTGGCGAGCAGCCAGTCGATCAGGAACTTGCGACCGGTGGGGTAGCAGCCTACTTCAGCACTCTGCCCGTCAAGGAGATCGTCGCTGCGATCCGGGGCACCGATGTTGCGGCCTCCTTGTCCTATAGCGCGGGAACCTACGTGTGCAACGCGGTCATGTACCACGCGCTGCGTGTCACCGCTGACGGCTCGACCCAGGCGGGGTTCATTCACGTACCGGATGTGTACGCAGTCGACTCCAAGATGACACTGGAGGACGTTGTAACAGGCCTGCGAGCGGCTGTACTCACCTGCACCGGGGATAGGGCCGAACTAAGCCTTGAAGAAGCCGCAGCGATGGGCCGCGAGTACTAGCCCTCCTGCTGTTCGGCGAACTGCGTACGATACAACTCAGCGTAGAGTCCGCCGCGCGTCAACAACTCCTCGTGCGTGCCCTGTTCCACGAGCTCCCCCGCCTCGATCACGAGGATGCTGTCGGCATTACGGATGGTGGAGAGCCGGTGTGCAATGACGATAGCCGTACGCCCCGAGAGCGCTTCATCGAATGCTGCGGCGATCGCGGCTTCAGACTCGGAATCCAGGTGGGCCGTCGCCTCATCGAGCACCACCACGTCGGGGGATTTGAGTAGCAAGCGTGCGATAGCCAAGCGCTGGCGCTCACCACCGGACATACGATACCCACGGTCGCCGATCACGGTGTCCATTCCGTCCGGCAGGGTGCTGACCATCGGCCAGATGTGAGCGGAGCGAAGTGCCGTGATGAGTTCCGTGTCGGTGGCATCAGGTTTGGCATAGCGTAGATTGTCGGCGATTGACTCGTGGAACATATGCGCATCCTGCATAACCACACCGATTGTGGCGCGCACCGAGTCGAATGAAGCGGTTTTCAGGTCTACCCCGGCAACTCTGACCACACCATGCGTTGGGTCGTACATGCGGGTGACAAGGTGGGAGATCGTGGTCTTGCCTGCTCCAGACGGTCCCACGATTGCCGTGGTATGCCTGGGCTGGATGGTGAAGCTCAGGTGCTTGAGCGTGTCCGTTGCTGGATCGTTGACCAGGGTGGACACACTTTCGAGCGAGGCAAGCGATACGTCTGCGGCCCGAGGATAGCGGAACGTCACGTTTTCAAACTCAATGGATGCCCCATTCGCCCGGACAGCAGGGTGCAGGTCTCGTGGCTGTGGCAGTTCCTTGATCATCGGATCAAGGTCAAGGACCTCAAGTACCCGCTCAAACGACACGAGTGCGGTCATGACGGTGACGTGTACGTTCGAGAGCGCGGTCAGCGGTGCGTAGAGTTGGCCAAGGTAGGCGGCAAGCGCAACCACCACACCCACGGAGAGTTCCCCAGAGATCGCTTGAAGACCACCGAGCCCGTACACGGCCGCAATGGCGATTGCCGAGATGGTTGTGAGGGTGACGCGGAAGACCACCTGGTACATCGCGGTCTTCACACCGATGTCGCGCACCTGCCCGGCTTGGCTCGCAAATTTCTTGAGCTCGCCCTGTGGGTTTCCGTAGGTCTTTGCCAGGTATGCGCCGGAGACGTTGAACCGCTCGTTCATGGTCTGTGCGGCGTCGGCGTTGAGGTCGTAACTCTGTCGCGTGATGTGTGCAAGTCGTGGTCCCATCCATTTCGCGGGGAACACGAAGGCTGGCAGGAGCAAGAGGGCCAGAAGCGTAAGTTTCCAGGACATCGTGAACATGGCGACGAGCACGAACGTGACGGTCAAAACGTTGGAAACAACCTGCGAAAGCGTGGTGGTGAAAGCCTGCTGTGCACCAAGAACGTCACCATTGAGCCGCTGTACGAGCGCGCCGGTCTTGGTTCGTGCGAAGAACGCGATGGGCATCGACTGCACGTGATCGAAGATCGCAGTGCGTAGATCGAAGATGATTCCCTCACCGATCTGCGCGGAGACCCGGCGTTCAAAGATCGACAGCGCAGCGTTCACGAGCGCAAGTCCGGCGATTACCAGCGCGACCATGATGACAACGTTGCGGTTGGCTGCGGTGATGCCATCGTCGATAATGAGCCGGAACAGCATCGGCTGTGCAGCCGAAATGGCTGCCGCGAACGCGATGAGCGTCAGGAACACCGTGAGTTTCCCCTTGTAGGGTCTCGCAAACGTGAGGATACGCTTGACCGTGCCCTCACGTAGTTTGTGCTCTTTGACAGAGGAGTCCTGCTGGAAGGTGCGGAAGTAGCTTCCACCACCTCCACGGCCACCGCCACCGGCGTTCATGGACATGGGTGCTCTCCTTGGGGGACTACGGCCTGTGGGTCGATGGTTCGTGGGCGCGAAGGTGCGCTATGAAGTCTATGTTGCGCTTAGCAAGGTTGCGAGTTCTATATATGCTTTTAAACCACGTAATGGGGCGTTTTGCACCAACTGGCGCATCTAAAGAATCGCATACGACACAGTTTATGGAGACTTAATAAGCCTTGTGACGGATCGGTAGCGTCCACAATGAGACCCATGTAGGAGTGCAATGGCGGTGGATTTTCTGGGGCTGATGCCGGGCAAGAATAGGCTAGCGAGCGGAGGCCATGCTTTGGGTGATTTTCTGTGTTCCAGATGCGTGGACACTGTGGGGCGCATAACGTCAAAGACATGGTCGGATTCATCGTTTTTCTTCTCATTGCATGGGCTGTGCTCTCGATCCTCGGGTTTGTGATCGAAGGGCTTTTGTGGCTCGGGTTCATCGGTTTGGTCTTGTTCGCCATCACGGTGGTGGTGTTGTGGATCAAACGCAAAGCTAGCGACACCACCACATAGATGTTGTGGTGTCTGGAGTGAGCGTGGAGGGAGGTTATGTCATGCGTGCTCTTGTAGGAGTTGCCACGGTCTTGACAATTGTTGGTGGCGTGAACTGGGGTTTGGTCGGTTTCTTCGATTACAACCTTGTCGATTCGGTGTTAGGTGAAGGATCGACTGGTTCCAAGATTGTGTATGGGGCTGTTGGTGTTTCGGCGTTGATAGCTTTGGCGAATTTCGCGTATTTGAAACGCGGGGAGCCTGCCCGTTAGGGTGGAAGGCGGAGGGGCCAGCAGTTGCTGGCCCCTCCTTTTTTGTGCATACATAAGATCGCACACCGTGGCAGATTAATCATGGGCGGTTGTGTATCTGGGGTTTCGTGTATGAATCGTTTGCTACGACGCAGTGCTTGTGCTGCACGGGATGAGTCTCGATTAGCTCGCGTGACACGGCCCTTCGTGTTAGTCATCTGATTATTTAGGTGAGGGGCATGCTCGGCGTGAACTGTTACTTGAATAGTTCGTCAAGAAGTCGGTCTGTTCCGGCGATAATCTGCTTGTGAGAGTACTTAAACCCCATGGCACGCCACTGCCGACATGTCTTACAGCGTTCCCACGGAACACACCTGCCACGCAGCGACACAGCAGCAATTGTCGCCACGAAAATGACTGCCATGATCACTATGCCAGCCCACCTGGCTGAGGGCCACACAAACAAGATCAACGTCAATACAGCGACCATAAGGGCCGTGATTTTCAGTACAAGTTTCATTGATTACTCCACGGTTTAGGCTGCCGTCAGCCAGTCCAAAAGCGCGACATGCTCACTAGAGCCTGACGCGATATCACGTTCCTTTATCACCTGTTCCACTAGGACTTTCCGTGTACATAAGACATATCCGAAAGGTGTGAGGTATGCCCACCAGTAGACGGGTGAACTAGAGGTTTAAGTGCGGGATCGTCGTATGGGGAGATGGAATAGCCCAGTTCACGGGCTTTCTCTTGATGAGATTCCACCCACCCGTGACACACCCTAACTCCAGACCCACACCATGAGGCTTGCGACCAACGAGGTGTACTTGGGAAAGGGGCGCGTGACCAGGCTGCGAAATGGGAGATTCTTTGTTAGCCGTTTGAAACGGATGACACGAGCTATCTCAGTCTTTTCGACGTATCTCAGCTCATTCATGCCGGAATGTCACCAATCGCGGTGGTGCGAAGGCTGAGCTACAAGGACGCGACGGAAACCTTGAAAGCACACTCGCATCCGTGGCCAGATGGCTATGCAAAGATGGCATCACATAGGTGATCTGATTACTTTTGAACATCCAGATAGCGTTCAACGATAGTGTTTTTGCGTGTGAGGTCTGGGAGTAGCAGTATGGAGTCTATGATTCGAATTGGGTTGACAGGTGGCATCGCCTCGGGGAAGTCAGCGGTTTCAGAGGTACTTTCATCCCTTGGCGCGCTCGTGGTTGATCATGATGTGCTTGCGCGGGAGGCGGTTGCGCCTGGTTCCGTTGGCTTGGAACGTATCGCGGCGGCCTTTGGCAGTGGCGTCATTGACGACGATGACTCGCTTGATAGGACGGCTCTCGGTGCGATCGTTTTTGCTGACACGCAGAAACTCGAACAGTTGAACTCGATCGTACATCCCGAGGTCAGGCGGCTCGCGCTGGAAGCTGATGCCCGCGCGGAGGAAGGCGGCAGGATCGTCGTCCATGATATTCCGTTGTTGGTAGAGACAACACAACAGCATGATTTCGATGCCGTCATCGTGGTTGAGGCGCCGCTCGAACAGAGAATCGCACGCATGATTGAACATCGGGGAATGACTCGCGAGCAGGCCCTCGCTCGAATTGATAAGCAGGCCAGTGATGAGGAACGGCGAGCCATTGCCGATTATCTGGTTGTGAACGACGGCACCCTTGAGGGCCTAGATCGGGCAGTGCGTACGATATGGCAGGCGATTGTGGCTGAAATCTAGAAAATTTTTATGACTTCTGCGTGCGCGTATCCGCTGTGAACGCATGCCATAGATTCGCAAGAAATATGGGCGCTTAGGTAGTCCTAATTTTCTGACAGTGCACGTTGAATCCCGCAAACACTAGTGCCTCTGAGAGGGTGTGCAAGCCGGTTCAACAATAAAATCAAAACAAATATCTCGGTAACCACAAACGCCGTTTTGGTGGCAAAATCCCAGTTCAGGGGCTTGGGACCAAGGGCCCCGTGCAGTGGGAAAAGCCGGATCTAATGTGTAGTTCCAACATCACTCGCACTGATTTATGGAGCCGCACAATGGTCACTACTGATACGACCGCGACTACACCCGTTGGATTTCGACAAGCATTCCGCAAAGATCTTGAGAACTGGGACCCAAACTGCCCCCACAGTTGGAACAGCAAAGTCGCATGGTCCACCCTGTGGGTTACAACGTTCAACCTCGTCCTTGCGTTCATCATCTGGTACCTTCCAGGTGCTCTGGTGCCAACCCTTGGCACTTTGACCGGGTGGAACCTCAGCGACACCCAGTCGTACTGGCTGCTCGCGATGCCAGGTCTGTCGGGCGGAATCCTGCGACTGGTGTGGATGACTCTGCCACCGATGGTCGGCACCAGGAAGATGCTCGTCCTATCAACCTTGCTCATGCTTATCCCATTCCTGGGATGGACCTGGGTGGTTACACTGCCGCAGCAGCCAGCCTATGGTCTGCTTCTGGCACTCGCGCTGGCCGCAGGTATCGGAGGTGGCGTCTTCTCGGGGTACATGCCATCGACATCGTACTTCTTCCCGAAATCTAGGCAGGGTACGGCGCTGGGGCTGCAGGCGGGCATCGGTAACTTCGGTGTCTCAATCGTGCAGTTTGTTGTGCCGTGGGCGATCGGCTTCTCGATGTTCGGCATTGCCGGTCAGATTTCCCGCACGACATCGGGTGAGCAGGAAGTATGGCTGCAAAACCCAGGTTTGATCTTCATCCCATTTGCTGTCATCGGATTCATTCTTGCGTGGACCATGTTGAAGTCGGTCCCTATGAAGTCGAACATCAAACAGCAGTTCGATATCTTCAACAATAAGCACACCTGGCTTATGACCATGCAGTATGTGCTGACCTTCGGTATTTTCTCCGGTCTCGCTGGAACTTTCGGCATGCTACTCAAATCCCAGTTCGGCCCTGAATACATCAAGTGGGTGTTCCTTGGTGCTCTGGTTGGCTCGTTGGTGCGAATGTCGTGGGGTCCACTGTGTGACCGCTTTGGAGGCGGTATCTGGACGTTTGTGGCAGGCGTAGGAATGGCCGTATCCGCTGGCGTGGTCTTGTATGGACAGGTTAGTGCCGGTGCGGATGGTCCCAGTTTCGCGGTGTTCATGACCGGTATGCTCATGATTTTCTTTTTCGCCGGTATTGGAAACGCTTCGACCTTCAAGCAGATGCCTATGATTTTCAACGCCCGTCAAGCTGGGGGAGTTATCGGGTGGACTGCGGGTATTGCCGCTTTTGGCCCGTTCCTGTTCTCCATTGCCTTCAGCTATCTATCCCGCGAGATGGTCTTCTCCATTGTGATCATCTATGCACTCGCTTGTGCTGCAACCTCGTGGCACTTCTACGCACGGCCTGGTGCGGAAGCGAAAAGCTAGTTACTGACCCAGCACCTCAACTTTGAGTTCGGGTACCCACATATCCACATCCACCGAAAGGAGGCGAGCAACGCCATGGTCTTTACCGTAGATCTGAAAGAACGTGTCGACCCGAATGCTCGCGTTGAACTGGTGGAGCATCCCGTTGATCATGCCTGCGTTGAGTGCCCCAACACTGACTGTGTGCGTGTCTTTGGTCCTGCCGAAAGGGGCATGATTGAGCACGATCGCTCGCTGTTTGTCGCGCATCGCGAAATCGTAGCCGTGCAACTCCGTGGGGCGTTCTCCGTGCAGGTTGGTGAGCCTGCTGCGCGAGTCTGCTACCAAGATTTCGGGTGCGTACCACAGCGCATCGAGCTTAGCGATAACCGCGTTGAGTGCGTCTCGTTCGCTGAGGTTTTCGGCGGTGCCCAGAGCGGCGAGACGCACACCCCAGGCCATACCGATTTCGTGGAGGGTGCGTACAGGCCGTTCGCACATGCTGGCAAAACTGAACGTCAAGGTTTCGGCGAGCAGCCGAAAGCCCTGCGCTCGCTCATGGGTTTGGTTGGGCAAGATCCCAACGTACAGCACTTTGGGGCGGCCAGGGGTAGAACGTGGCTGCTGGCGACGTTCAGCCAAACCCGCGTCAACAAGCGATTCCAGATGAAACCGCGCCGTGTTGATGTGCACGCCTGCGTCAGCGGCGACTTCGGAGACCGTAAGCGGTTCGCGGGTGTCCCGGAGCAACTGAATGATGTGGGTGCGCCGACCCCCATAGTTGCTCTTTCCTGTGGTGCCGTCAAACCCGTAGGTGTTCAGCGCGTTAGTCATCGTTGTCTCCTTTGGCGCGAATTATCCCGCATGGCGCGAGCACCACAGGCAGAGATTACTCCCAAGATTTTTCGTTTCTATGACCAACTTAGCCATGGTTCGGTAAACACATGCCGGACCTAAGACCCAGCCCCCAAGCGCGTAGACATGTACGCGTACTCGCCCGCAACCACTTAAGGAGAGCAAACTCATGAATGCTTCTGAACAAGAGGGTATGACACCGCTCGTGAAGAAACTCATGCGGACTCGCAGCCTGCTCCCACACACCGAGGTTTTCGACAACACGCACGCCCTCATTGAAACCAACTCTTCTGAATGGGATGAGTTCTACCGTAATCGCTGGTCCCATGACAAGGTTGTCCGCTCAACTCACGGAGTGAACTGCACGGGCTCATGCGCCTGGGATGTTTACGTCAAGGACGGCTTGATTACGTGGGAACATCAGGGTACAGACTACCCAACGACCGGCCCTGATTCTCCAGAGTACGAGCCGCGCGGCTGTCCGCGTGGTGCATCGTTCTCGTGGTACACGTACTCGCCGGGGCGCGTGAAGTACCCCTACATTCGCGGAGTGCTGTTGGAGATGTACCAGGCAGCAAAGCGAGAACACAGCGACCCGGTTGATGCGTGGGAGTCCTTGGTTGAGTCCCCGTTAAAGGCCACCATGTACAAGCAGGCGCGCGGTAAGGGTGGGTTTGTCCGCGCCGATTGGGAACTGGCGACTGAGATGATTGCCGCCGCCCACGTGTACACCACCAAGAAGTACGGCCCAGATAGGTGTGTTGGCTTCACTCCTATCCCTGCGATGTCGATGGCCTCGTTCGGGGTCGGAACCCGATTCTTGTCCATGATTGGTGGCACACTCTTAAGTTTCTACGACTGGTATGCGGATCTACCTCCCGCGTCACCGCAGATCTGGGGTGATCAGACTGACGTACCGGAGTCGGGGGACTGGTGGAACAGCAGTTACATGATCATGTGGGGGTCAAACATCCCGATTACCCGCACACCGGATGCTCACTTCTTAACTGAGACCAGGTACAAGGGCACAAAGGTTGTTGCCGTGTCCCCGGACTATGCGGAGAACGTGAAGTTCGCGGATGACTGGCTGGCACCTGCTCCTGGTACTGACGGCGCGTTGGCGCTCGCAATGGGGCACGTCATCCTGGCGGAGTTCTACCGGGACCGGACCGTGCCGTACTTTGAGCAGTATTCGAAGCAGTTCACAGACCTCCCGTTCTTGGTGCGCCTTGAGCCGGGTGAAGACGGCGTGTTCACGGTGGGGAAGTTCCTGACTGCCGCTGATCTGCCGGAGGCCGGTGTGACCGGTGCAACGGGTACTCGATCAGAGTTCCGTCCGGTGTATCTTGACTCGGTTACCGGCAAGATTACGGTGCCCAATGGGACGCTTGCGGACCGCTGGACGGATGAGGGTAAGGGCCGATGGAACCTGGACCTTGAGGGACAGGACCCGGTTCTCTCCCTGTATGAGGACAGCTTCGAAGGTGTTGCATCTCGTGGGGTTGAGGTTGTTTTGCCTCGATTCGATGAGGGGGAGACTGAGGGCGGTACGGTCATGAACCGCGGTGTGCCTGCCGTGGACGTGGCTGGGATAACGGTCACCACCGTGTATGACCTGATGCTCGCGAACTACGGGGTAGGACGCGACGGGCTGCCTGGGCAGTGGGCGCTTGGATATGATGACGCAAGCGTTGTGGGTACTCCGGCATGGCAAGAGGAGATGTCGGGGGTGCCACAGGAGCAGTGTGCGCGTATCGCCCGGGAGTTTGCTCGTAACGCGGAGTTGACGCAGGGACGCTCGATGATCGTCATGGGTGCGGGTACGAATCACTGGTACCACTCGGACACGATCTACCGTACGTTCATTTCGTTATTGACGTTGACTGGCTGCCAGGGAAAGAACGGTGGCGGGTGGGCGCACTATGTGGGACAGGAAAAAGCGCGCCCGGTGACGGGGCAGCAGCACATGTCCTTTGCGTTGGACTGGCAGCGGCCAACCCGCCACATGGCTGGTACGGCTTTTTGGTATGTGGCCACAGATCAGTGGCGGTACGACGGGTTTGACGCTGCCGAACTGATGTCTCCTGCTTCGGGCAAGCGGCTTGGGCGCACGTCGTTTGCGGATTGTCTTGCCCAGGCCCAGCGGCTTGGCTGGACTCCGGGGCATCCCGGTTTTGACCGTAATCCGTTGCAGATTTGCGACGAGGCGGCAGCGTTGGGTCAGCCCGTTGCGGACTATGTGGTGGATCAGTTGCGCGAGGGCAAGCTGAAGTTCGCGATTGAGGACCCTGACGCCCCTGAAAACTTCCCGCGAGTGCTCACGCTGTGGCGGTCAAACCTGATCGGCAACTCGGCGAAGGGTAACGAGTACTTCTTGCGGCACCTGCTTGGAACAACGGATGCCGTGCGGGGTATGGAAACTCCGCACGAGATGCGCCCCAAGGACATTACGTGGCGGGAGAATGCAGCCCGTGGGAAGTTGGATCTTCTGACCACGATTGATTTTAGGATGACCGGTTCGGCGTTGTTCTCTGACATCGTTCTTCCTGCTGCCACGTGGTATGAGAAACAAGATCTTTCCACTACGGATATGCACCCGTTTGTGCATGCGCTCAATGCGGCGATTACTCCGGCGTGGGAGTCGCGTACTGACTATGACGCGTTCCTT
This sequence comes from Populibacterium corticicola, assembly GCF_042683685.1. Lineage (NCBI taxonomy): Bacteria > Bacillati > Actinomycetota > Actinomycetes > Micrococcales > Jonesiaceae > Populibacterium > Populibacterium corticicola. Next base: position 636,918 of record NZ_JBHUOP010000001.1, read on the forward strand.
GTGATTGCGGATAAGGTTTCGGAGATGTCCAAGGTGCACCTTGGGACGCGCACGGATGTTGTTGCTGCACCGCTCACGCACGATACTCCGGATGAGATGGCTCAACCTCATGGTGTCGTGCAGGACTGGAAGACCGGTGAGGTTGACCCTATTCCGGGTGTGACGATGCCGCGTCTGGTCACGATTGAGCGCGACTACACCAAGATCGGTGAGAAGATGCGCGCCGTCGGTCCGCTGATCTCTACTGCAGGCACGACAGTCAAGGGTGTGACGATAGTGCCGGAGTCGGCCATTGAACATCTGGCTAAACTCAACGGTGTTCAGCGTGAAGGCGTAGCCAAGGGGCGTCCGCGCCTTGAATCCGCCTATCACTTCTGCGAGGCAATCCTCGCCCTGTCCGGAGCAACCAACGGTGAGGTCTCTGTTGCGGGGTTCAAGGAGTTGGAGAAGCGGGTCGGCAAAAAGATGCATGACCTTGCCGAGGAGAACGAGGAACGTAAAATCACGTTTGCTCAGGCGTTGAGTGGGCCGCAGCCCGTGTTCACCACGTATGAATGGTCCGGTTCGGAGAAGGGTGGGCGTAGGTACTCGCCGTTCACGATCAACCTTGAAAAGGAAAAGCCGTGGCACACCATCACGGGCCGTCAACACTACTTTGTCGATCACGACTGGATGCAGGCGCTCGGCGAGCAACTGCCCGTATACCGTCCGCCATTGGACATGGCTCGCCACTACGGTGATCAGGGATTCACGGACGGCAAGGGCACGGGGGTTACCGTCCGGTATCTTACCCCGCACTCAAAGTGGTCCATTCACTCGCAGTACCAGGACAACCCGTACATGCTTGGCCTCTCTCGCGGTGGTCCGGTGATCTGGATGTCTGTCGAAGATGCGGCGGAGGCCGGTATCAAGGACAACGAATGGATTGAGGCGGTCAACCGCAACGGTGTCGTGACGTGCCGTGCGGTGGTCAGTCACCGTATGCCGCAGGGCACGGCGTACATGTACCACTCCAAGGACCGGAACATTGACGTGCCCAAGACCGAGACCTCGGGTAAGCGCGGAGGCATCCACAACGCGCTCACCATGATCATGATGAAACCCTCGCATTTCCTTGGTGGCTATGGACAGTTCACCTATGCGTTCAACTACTACGGCCCGACGGGTAACCAGCGTGACGAACTCACCGTTATCCGCCGCCGGTCACAGGAGGTCCAGTACTGATGCGTGTCATGAGTCAAGTTGCGATGGTCATGAACCTCGACAAGTGCATTGGGTGTCACACCTGTTCCGTGACGTGTAAGCAGACGTGGACGAACCGCGATGGTGTCGAGTACGTCTGGTTCAACAACGTGGAAACTAAGCCAGGTCTGGGCTACCCGCGTGGGTATGAGGATCAGGACCGGTGGCGTGGTGGTTGGGAACTTGACCGTAAGGGCAAACTCCGGCTGCGTTCTGGTGGTAGGCTGCGCAGGCTCGCGAATATCTTTGCGAACCCTGATCTGCCTTCGCTCGATGACTATTATGAGCCAGCCACCTACGATTTCGATCAGTTGGTTACTGCCCCTGCGGGTGATGATGTTCCGGTGGCCCGTCCAAAGTCAGCTATTACGGGCAAGGATATGAAGATCGAGTGGGGTGCCAACTGGGATGATGACCTAGCCGGTTCGCCAGAGATCGCTCACTTGGACCCGAACCTCAAGGGGATGGCGGACAAGGTCAAGATGTCCTTTGAGCAGACCTTCATGTTCCACCTACCGCGGATCTGCGAACACTGCCTGAATCCGGCCTGCGTCTCTGCGTGCCCGTCCTCGGCAATGTACAAGCGGGTTGAAGACGGTATCGTCCTTGTGGACCAGGACAAATGCCGTGGTTGGCGGATGTGTGTCTCGGCCTGCCCGTACAAAAAGGTGTACATCAACCACCAGACTGGAAAAGCGGAAAAGTGTACTTTCTGCTTCCCCCGTATTGAGGCGGGCATGCCGACGGTGTGCGCTGAGACCTGCGTGGGACGACTGCGTTACATCGGCATTGTGCTCTATGACGCGGATGGCGTGGAGGCGGCGGCTTCAGTGAAGGATGATTCGGAGCTGCTTGATGCTCAACGCAACATCATTCTCGACCCGTTTGACCCGGAGGTTCTGGCCGCGGCCCGGGCGGAGGGAATCCCGGAGGACTGGTTGAAAGCCGCTCAGGAATCGCCGATCTACAAGCTCATCCACAAGTACAAGATTGCGCTTCCGTTGCACCCTGAGTACCGCACGATGCCGATGGTCTGGTATGTGCCGCCGCTGTCTCCCGTGCTGGATGTGACCGAGGAACTGGGGTCTGACAACACGAGTGCCGACGAGGTGTTCCACACGATTGCTTCCCTGCGTATACCGATGCAGTATCTTGCCTCGATCTTCTCTGCCGGAGACGTTGACGTGGTGGCCGGTGTCTTGATGAAGTTGGCCGGAATGCGTACATACATGCGTAATCGGACTGTGGGTGGGAAAATCAGTACCGACATCATCGAGAAGATCGGTATGAGCGGCGAAGACATCGAAGAGATGTATCGGCTTCTTGCCATCGCAAAGATGAGTGATCGGTACGTGATCCCGAAGGCTCACACCGAGCGTGCTGCTGAAATGGCCTCGTGGGCGTCGGGTTGCTCGTTGGACGGTCCTGGTGGACCTGGTATGAGTGCGGCTGCTACGCGTGGCGGAAAGGTTTCCCTCACACTGCAACGTAGGAGGCCACAGTGAGCGCACCAACTACCGGGCGAAAACCGGTTGCTATCCCACTGTTTCGGCGTTCGAAGCGCAGGGATCTGGTGGAGGTCCCGGGACGCGCTGATGTCCTTGCGCTCATCTCGGTTTTGCTGGGCTACCCGGATGAGGAGTTCGATAGTTTACGCGCCGATCTGGCTCAAGCGGTGGCTGCTCTTCCGCAGTCTGCCGCAGCCACGTTGGTTCAAAAATTTTGGGGGCAGTTCTCCCACGTCGAGCCGAGTGAGGCCCGCCGCCACTATGTGGAAACCTTTGATCTGCGGCGTAATTGCTCGTTGTTCCTGACGTACTATCTGCACGGAGACACCCGGCAACGGGGCATGTCGTTGCTGATGTTCAAGCAGCGATACCGTGCCTACGGATTCACACCGCCAGAAAACGAACTCCCGGACTATCTGCCGATGGTTCTCGAATTCGCGGCAACAACGGGTCCAGGTGTGGGGGAAGGGCTGCTCCGTATGCACCGCAGCGGGCTTGAGGTGATCCGTACGGCACTGCGCAAGCGGAAGACCGCGTACTCGCTGTTGTTCGATGCGGTGGATGTGCTACTCGGCCCAATTACGCAGAAGCAACTCGATGAGGCTAGGCAACTGATCAGCGCTGGCCCACCGCAGGATTCCATCGGCCTCGAATCACCCCTTGCTGGATATGGCCAAGCCGATGCGAATGTCCCGTTTGGTCCGCCTGCCTACACCTGCTCGGAGAGACGAGAACCCCAATGAACACTTTCCTCTATGTTGTTTTCCCGTACGTGTGCCTAGCCATCTTTATCGTGGGCCATATCTGGCGCTACCGCCACGACCAGTACGGATGGACCACGCGTACCAGCCAGGTACTCGAAAATCGGTGGCTTCGTCTGGGATCGCCGCTGTTCCACTTTGGAGCGCTGTTCGCCATTCTCGGCCACGTCGGAGGGTTGTTGATCCCGCCCTCGTGGACCCGATTCGTCGGTATCTCCGATCACACCTATCACGTGGTCGCCGTTGCTGCCGGAACAGTTGCCGGAATCTTCTTGAGCGTCGGGCTCGTCATTTTGTTGATTCGTAGGTTCTGGTATTCAGAGCGCATCAAGGTGGTCACCACTGGATGGGACTATGTGCTCTATGTCCTGCTCACAGCGGAGATCTTTGTGGGAATGTGGCAGACCGTGGCCATCAACGTGTTTGGCGAGGGCTATGAGTATCGCGGAACCATCTCGGTGTGGTTCCGGCAGTTGTTCATCCTACAACCGGACAGCTCACTCGTCTCGGGGGCACCGTTCTGGTATCAACTGCACATCGTGCTTGCCTGCCTGATGCTTGCGGTGTGGCCGTTCACCAGGTTGGTGCACGTGTGGTCGATCCCGATCATGTATATGACACGACCGTTTGTGGTGTACCGCCGCAGGTTTGAGCCGGATGTCTCCCCGACTCTTAAGCAGCCTGTCAAGCGGTGATCTTGGATTGAGGTGCAGCCCTACCACGCAAGGGCCAGCACCTCAACCACCTCTCGTTCACCAACGCCACCGGGTGGAATGACTGCAACGGCGTCGGCGTTTGCCAGTCCACGCATCATCCCAGAGTTCAACCAGGGCAACTCCGTGACGAAGAACGTCCCCGACCGGTTCTGACTCGTGACAGGAACTAGGCGGGTGTCGTGCGCGGGAGCCTTGATCGACGTACTGGTTAAAGCGCTGGTGAGTTCCGGCAGTTCCATCCCTAACAGTCCACAGGCCAAAGGACGAACCAGCGTGAGCATCCCACCCAAAGACGCAGAAAGGGGGTTTCCTGGCAAGCCAACAAAGAACTGATCGCCTCGTCTGGCAAGAAGATTAGGGTGCCCCGGCCGCATAGCAATCGAGTCGATAACCATCTGCGCCCCAACCGTTTCAAGGGCAGTGTGGAGGAAATCTTTTGGACCGGCGGCCGTGCCACCGGTCGAAATAACTACCCTCGCGGAAGAAGTGGCCAACGCTTGCGTTGTGGCTTCGAGGGTGTCAGGGATAAAACGGAACCCGCTCACCTCTAGACCAAGCAGAGCGGCATAGGCCGCGAACTGCGGTTCAAACGCATCACGCACCTGACCGGAACGTGGAATACCGGACCGTAGAACTTCGTCGCCAAGCACAAGGATTTCACACGAGGCGGCGCACCGTACTTCAAGAGTGTCATGGCCTGCCATAGCTGCAAGAGCGGTATGAGCGGGAGACAAACGGGTTCCAGCGGGCACCAAAATCTCGTCCCGCCGCGCCTCATCACCACAAGGACGCACATGAGAATTCGCGAACGGCTCAGATTCGTGGGTGGCACGCACGAAACTATCTGCACCGTCACCAAAGACCTCCGTAAACTCGCGGCGGATGACACCAAACGTCCCGCTAGGAACAACCCCGCCCGTCGCGATGAGAACAGCGTCCTTAGGTGTGAGCGTAACCTGCGAGACGTGCCCCGCTAGAGCAGCCCCATCCACCACCCGCCACGGCCCCTGACTACCGCCAACCGCCCAACCATCCATCGCCGATGTAGTGTCGTAAGGAAGATCAATGAGTGAACGCACATCAGTGGCTAAGACCTGACCCACGCCATCTGCAACCGGAACACGGCGCGAATGTAACGCAGCCGCAACAGTATGTGCGGTTTGATGAGCGATATGCCACGTAGGCTCGATGAGGGGAAATTCGCTTGTCACAATCACCAATACTGCCAACGAACGAGGAGAAAAGTAAATTGGATAACGCCTCCAATCGCCTCACGCACGTGACAACTGCGGGACACGTACACATGGTTGACGTCGCCCGCAAAGAAATCACGGAACGTATCGCTCACGCGAGTTCCTTCGTGGCATGCAACGCCGAAGCAGTTCGACTCCTACGCAGCGGTGAACTCAAAAAAGGCGATGCTCTCGCAGTGGCACGCGTCGCCGCAATCGCAAGTGTGAAAAAGACCCCAGACCTCATCCCACTGTGCCACCCGATTTCCATCACCGGCGTGAAGGTTGACATCACGGTCCAAGACGAGGGCGTACACACCCAAACACGTGTGACCACAACCGACCGCACCGGAATCGAAATGGAAGCCCTCACCGCAGCCACAACTGCGGCACTCAACATCGTTGACATGATTAAGGCAGTCGATCGCGGCGCGCATATTGCATATGCGCGGGTGGATCATAAGGCGGGCGGACGTTCGGGTTCGTGGACGCGCTCAGATGATGGCGTGCCCATTGCCGACGAATCGGCGACTTCCAACACCCCACCCACTTCCAGCACCTCGTCTATGTCCAGTGCCTTGCCAGCGTCCAGCACACCACTGGTCGGCGTGGTGACCGTGTCTGACCGTTCCTACGCGGGCACCCGCCAGGACCTTACTGGCCCCGCAATCACGCAACACGTGCAGCGATGGGGCCACCTCGTCGAAAATCTGCTGACACCAGACGACATCACACACATACGCACCGCCATCAACGAACTACGCGCCGCAGGCGCGTGGCTGATCATCACCACCGGCGGAACCGGAATCACCAGCCGTGACATGACCCCGCAAGCCGTAGCCCCACTGCTAGACACAACCCTGCCAGCGTTAACGCACGCCATCCAAGCCAGCGGAACCGGAACAGCGCCCGGGGCACTGCTGAGCCGATCAATCGCCGGCCTCATGGGCCGCACCGCCATCATCACCCTGCCAGGTTCCCCAAACGCAGTACGCGACGGCCTCGCCATACTCGACACCGTCCGAGAACACCTATACGCCCAACTGGCGGATACCGATCACTGAAGGAACGTTATATGACTGAAGAATCCGTCGTGGTCCTCACCTCCATCACCACGGACGAACTGAACGTGACCCACCACGAGAACCTCGTGGCGGACCCGCGCATGGGCGCAGTCGTCTCATTCGGTGGTGTCGTTCGCAACCACGACTCACGCGCTGGAGTAACCAGACTCGAATACGAGGGACACCCGCAGGCCGCGAAGACACTCACCGAGATTGCCGACGACCTGGCCCTACAGTTCCCCGGCGTACGGATCGCAGTCAGCCACCGGGTCGGCGCCCTAGAAGTCGGGCACATCGCGCTGGCCGCAGCAGTCGCCTCCGCCCACCGCGCCGAAGCCTTCGGCTGCTGCGCTCAGCTCGTCGAGGAAATCAAAACCCGACTACCCATCTGGAAAAACCAATTCTTCGACGACGGAACCCAAGAATGGGTAGGGTCCCTATGACCACGGCGCCATCACCTAGCGTGCGCGGCGACCAACTACTAGTGGACACCTACGGACGCAGACACCGAGACCTACGCATCTCACTGACAGATAAATGCAACCTACGATGCACCTACTGCATGCCCGAAGAAGGCATGGAATGGCTCGCCAAAACCCAACAGCTCACCGTTGACGAACTCGTACGCATCGCCCGGGTGGCAACCGAACACGGAATCGACGAGATCCGACTCACCGGAGGCGAACCACTGCTCCACAAGGACGTGCTCGCAATAACACGACGACTAGCATCACTTAACGCCACCCCCGAAATCTCAATGACCACAAACGGTCTACGCCTACACCTACTCGCGGGGGGACTGCGTGACGCAGGGCTCACCAGACTCAATGTCTCACTCGACACCCTCGACGATGCCCGATTCGCAGAACTTACCAGGCGCTCGCGGTTAGGTGACGTGCTGCGTGGGCTTGATGCTGCCGATGCGGCAGGTTTCACGGGAACGAAGATCAATACGGTGCTGATGCGGGACGTGAACGACGACGAGGCTCCGCGACTGCTTAACTTTGCGCTCGAACGGGGCTACGAACTGCGTTTCATCGAGCAGATGCCACTTGACGCCGGACACACGTGGACCCGCGAGCGCATGATCACAGCTGACGAAATCTTTACTCAGTTGTCTGCGCACTTCACCCTTGAGCCGGTTCCGGCGCGGGGAGCTGCTCCGGCTGAACGATGGTACGTGAACGGCACATCCGCAACCGTTGGGATCATCGCCTCTGTGACTCGCCCGTTCTGCGGAGCCTGCGATCGTATCCGGCTCACCTCCGATGGGCAGGTGCGTAACTGTTTGTTTGCCCGTGACGAACTGGATCTGCGCGATGCGATCCGTTCGGGTGCCACCGATGAGGATCTTGCCCGGATGCTTGGCGTCGCTGTGGCAGCCAAACTGCCCGGGCACGGTATCAACGATCCCGGTTTTATTCAGCCGGAGCGTGGCATGTCTGCGATTGGCGGTTAGGCCGTTTTGTCCGCCAGTGTCTACCCACCTGCGAATGGCGGTAGAACATCTACGGCGACGTTCCTGGTGAGTGGAAGTTCGAAGTCTCGACCGTCTTGGCGTAGTCCGTCCAAGAGGTAGGAACTGCGTGCCACAACCTGTTCGAACTCGGAGCCGTGCTGGTTGATGGCCTGTGTCCGGGCGTCGGCTATGGAGGCGGCCGTGAAGGTTTCGGTGTGGATTCCCTGTGCCGCTGCCCGTACCGCAGCGTAGTAGGTGAACGTCACCGTGTATTGACCGGTGTTCATCATGACTCGCTTGTTGGGGCTGGCACGAGTTCACGGATCGCCGCGATGATCTCGCGTGCCTTGTTGTTGTCGCCGCCTGACAGGCCAACGGCAAGCCCGACGTAGTACGTGGAGATTGGGCCGGCGGGGCGGGCGACGTTGTGCGCGACCTCGCGGGTGAGGTCTAGCAACTCGACGATTTCGGGTTCGAGAGCTGTTTCCGTACCGAGTTCAAGGGTGGTGGCAAGTCGTTGCGCCCACTGGGCTACGGTGACGTTCATTGTCCTGCTTTCTGTGTGCGTTGGGTTTCCATGTTTTGGGAGTGGAGCAATCGTTCGAGCGTGTCACGGTCCGCCGTGGTGTCAACATCCAGGCTTTCGAGGTCACTGATCTCGAGTGTGGCGGTTCTCAGTGATTGTCTCAGCAATCGAAGTGGTGAGTTCTCGATGCGGTTGTCAGCGCGTAGTCGTTTCAGCGCGTAGTCGGCGGCGGGTCGGTCGTAGACGGCGATGAGGGGTTGCGGGTAGCCTGCACCGTCCTGCGCCAGAACGGCATCGCAGGGTTTTCTCTTCTCGCGTAGGGAGATCAAGTGTGCAAGGAGCCTGGGCAGTGCACGACCGGCAAATGGGGCATCGCAACTTAAGACAGCGCAGTGCGTGGCTTGGCTGCGAAGCGCGGCGAATCCGGCTGCGAGTCCTGCGAGTGGGCCTGAGCCCGGCGGGTCCTCCACGGTCCAGTTCACCGCGTTGCCTGGGTCAAGGTCACGGCGCGGGCCAACTATCACGGTCTCCACGCAGTGTGGTGCTGCCTCGCTGATGACGTGTTGGAGGTAGGACTTTCCGTCCACCTGCAGGAGGGCTTTGTCGGTTCCTCCCATTCGTTGGCTTGCCCCGCCTGCAACGACGATGAGGGCCATGGTTGGGCGAATGTGTTGATGCGCCATATTTAGGCTCCGTAGAGGCGTAGTGCAGTTGCCTTGATGCTTGCCCTCACCGTTGTTCCTGGCTGGAGTGCAAGGTGGGCAACGGACCGAGTGGTGATATCAGCACGAAGTGGGAACAGACCTTCGAGTTCGACTCTGGCGAGGGAACCCATGACCTCGATGTGGCTGACCTGCATGGTCCAGTGATTGCGTGTTGAGACCAAATCGGATGGTGAACTGGTGGGCAGTTCAAGGGTTACGTCGGTGGGAGCGCAGGACACAAACCGGCTGGCGGAGGGTGCGTAATCGAGGTGCACCTCGCATGGCGTGGGGGCGGAGGCGTCCATCGCAATGATCGCGGCGTGAGAGTCAGTGTTTGCGGCAACTGGAATGAGGTTGAGTCCAAGGAACTCTGCGGCAAAATGTGAGCGGGGGAGAGAAGCGACTTCACTGACTGATGCGAACTGCACTAGTTCTCCCGCTTCCAGCACCGCGATGTGGGTGGCAAGCGCAAATACGTCGAGCACCTGGTGGCTGGTGAATATGAGGGGGAGGTCGTGCTCGGTGGCATATCTGCTCAGTAGGCGACGAGACTCTGAGGCGGAACCACTGTCCAGATTCGCAAACGGTTCATCGAGTAGGAGCGCTCCGCCTTCGCAGGCTAGTGCGCGGGCGAGTGAGACGCGTGCGGTTTGTCCAGATGACAGTGTTCGAACACGGCGGTCACGCAGATGTTCTATATCGAATGCGCGTAGGAGTTCCTGTGTGATGTTGTGTGCTGCGGTGCGCGTGCGCTTGAGTTTGGCGACCTGTTCGACGCTGCGGTGCACGGTAAATGAGGGAACAAGTCGTGGTTCTGGGAACACCATGGGTATGCCGCGCTGCCAGGCGTGAACCGAGGTTCGTGCGGTGTCGGTGAGGAGCGTGCGGTTGTTGAGACTGATGGTGGTGCCGTGCTCAGCGGCATCCAATCCTGCGAGAATTCGTAGGGTCGAGGTCTTTCCGCAACCGTTTGGGCCCACGAGGGCGACCCGCATTCCTGGTTCCACGTTTAAGGAGATGTCTAGTGGGAGGTTCCGTGCGGCGTTTCCGGTGATTGTGCAGTTCAGTGTCATAGAGCCTGGTCCCTTGTGCGCATTCGCAATACTCCAAGGATGATGCAGGAAATGAGCAGCATAGTAGCGGATGCGGTGAGCGCGGCGTCGAGGTCGTATCCGAGAAACTCATTGATGGCGGTGGGCAGGGTTTGGGTGTGTCCCTTAACGGCTCCGGCAAAGGTGAGGGTTGCCCCGAACTCGCCGAGGGCGCGCGCGAAGCCAAGGGCGATGGAGGCGATCGCCGCGGGCTTGACTGCTGGCAGCACAACCGAGAAGAACGCCCGGAGCGGGGACATTCCGTAGGTCAGTGCGGCTTCGAAGTGTTTGCCACCGAGCGTTGTGAACGCGGATTCCATGTTGGTGACCAGGAATGGCATGGCAACAAATGTCTGAGCTATCACGATTGCCGCAACGCTGTAGGGAATCTGTATGCCAAAGGCCTCGAACCAGGTACCGATCCAGGAGCGTCGGCCAAATGTGTACAGTAGCGCAACCCCGGTAACGACCGGGGGAAGCACGAGCGGCACGGAAACGACTGTGCGCACGAAACCGCCGATTCGACGCGTATTGTGCGCCAGCCACCAGGCCGTTGGCACGCCAATCACCGTTGCGATCAGAGCCGCGGTAACGGCTGTGGTCAGTGAAAGCGTGAGCGCATCACGCACGGACGGTTGGGCGAGCACCTGAGGTACTCGTGCTAGCGGTACGCGGACAAGCAGCGCGAGGAGCGGTACGGCGAGAAACATGCAGGCGACTGCCGCGCTGAGCCCTGCCCAGCGCGGCAGCGCGGTCGAACCACGCCGCGTGTTTTTACTGCGCGGCGTGCTCGGGGTGCGCGGCACAGTTCGCATTACTTCTGTGCTTCTCCGAAACCGTAGTTGGCAAGAACCGCCTGGCCCTCTGCGCTCAGCACGAAGTCGACGAATTCTTGCGCCGTGGCCACGTCGCTTGTAGGTGCGATTCCATATGTGGTCGCGGGGAACGTGAGGTCAGGGATATCAGCGATCACGGTGTCTACATTGCCTGTGGCATCGGTTGAGTAGACGAGGGCGGCATCGACCTGATCGGTCAGCAGCGCCGCGAAGGTGTTCGATACGTCTGACCCTTCGGTGCGGATGTCTAGGTCGAGGTTGTTGGTGGCGGCGAATTCGCGGGCGAGGATGCCACACGGTGCGGTTTCGACGCACTGGGCGATGCCCACGCTCTCAAGTTCCTCGCGGGTCGTGGGCGCATCTGTGGTGTCGGTGCGGACCGCGACGGTGAGTTCGTTGGTTGCGAATTGTTCGAAGTCGGTGATGTTTGCATCGTCCATTGCGGCAAGATCCGCGCTGGCGAACACGTCTCCCGCGTTGCCCTCGGCGATGCCCACGGCGAGTGCGTGCGAGTTGCCGAAGTTGAAGTTGACCTTGACGCCCTCGTTCGTCTCAAAGCTCTGCCCCAGTTCCTCAAATGAGGCGCGCAGGGATGCGGCGGCAAAGACCGTTATTTCCCTGGGTTCATCGGCCGATGAGGAACACCCCACTGTGGTGGCTCCCAGAGTCAGCGCGACGAGCAGGGCAACAGCGACGCGCCGCGCATTGATGATACGAGTGGTTTTCACTGGTGATTTCTCTCTGTGAGGGCGGCAAGACCACCTGTGAGGTGACTTACCTGTTTTCTGTTGGATGCTGTCAGGGCGGCGACCGCAATTGCGGAACGCTTTCCCGAGGCGCAGTACACCAACGTTGCCGGTGCCTGCGGCACCTTGGCGGGCTCCGCGAGGAGTTCATCAAGGGGAATGTTGAGCGATGCGGGAATGGCGTATTCGCTATGCTCAGCTCGAGTTCTGACATCGAGTAAGAGCGTGTTCTCAGGCAGATTGGCGACGACCCGGTCAAGCGGATCTTCCACCTCGCCACCCAGCGCCATGCCGTCGCGCTCAGTGTCCGCATCCGCACCGCGGATGCTGGATGCACATCCACCCACAGCGACGGGCTGCTGGAAGGCATCTGACTCGTCGCCAATGGGAACACTGCAGGTGGGGCATTCAGGGTTCTTTGCCAGCGGCAGATACTGCCAACCCGTGGAGAGCGCATCGAGTACAGCGATCCTGCCCGAGAGCGGCATGCCGATTCCCAATAGGATTTTGACGGCTTCCATCGCCTGGAGCGTGCCCACCATGCCGGGTAGAACACCGATGACACCGCCCGAGGCGCACGACGGAACCGTGCCGGGCAGCGGTGGACGAGGAAACAGACAGCGATAGCAGGGACCATCGTTGTATCCGAACACGGACACCTGCGCGTCGAACTGATAGATCGCAGCCCATACATACGGAACACCTACAGCAACGCAGGCATCGTTGAGGAGGTAACGCGTGTCGAAGTTATCCGTCCCATCGATCACAATATCTGCGGCGGCAACGAGTTCATCGGCATTCGCGGCGGTTAAGCGCTCGTTGATCGCACGCACTGTGACATCCGGGTTCTGTGTGCTCAAGGCCCGATGTGCAACCTCTGCCTTGGGCTGATCAACATCAGCGGTCGTGAACAACACCTGACGCTGCAGGTTGGAGAGCGACACGGTGTCGTCGTCAATGACCGTGATGCTGCCAACCCCCGCAGCAGCCAAGTACGTCAGTACCGGAGCGCCCAATCCACCCGCACCGACCACGAGCACTCGAGAAGCAAGGAGATCCTGCTGACCGGCAATACCTACCTGCGGCAGCGTGAGATGCCGTGCATAACGTTCAAACTGGTCGGGACGCAACTCAGGGGTGTTTCCCGGTGTGTGTTGTGCAGGCATCAGCGGAGGCATACGGACAGTTAAACAGGATAAAAACGAGAAAAGTAGTGAAAAAGGTCCTAGATGTGGGTCCTATACGAGGGTTTTACGTCCATGTCACGCACCGGAAATGCTCAAGGTGGGGTAGGAGTGCGCAGCCAGTTGAACCCAATCCGCGATGCGCTAAATGTCAGTGGGGCGCGATAGTTTAGAAACATGCGTCCTGACTTAGAGATCCAGCGGGCAAACACCCAGTTCGAAGTTGTTTCTGAATTCCAGCCCTCAGGTGATCAGCCAACCGCAATCGCGGACCTGGCCGCACGCCTGCGTGCCGGTGAAAAAGACATCGTGCTGCTCGGTGCCACCGGTACCGGTAAATCGGCAACCAGCGCCTGGCTGATCGAGGAGGTGCAGCGTCCAACGCTGATCATGGCTCCCAACAAGACCCTTGCAGCGCAGCTGGCAACCGAGTTCCGCGAGTTGCTGCCCAACAACGCCGTTGAGTACTTCGTCTCGTATTACGACTACTACCAGCCCGAAGCGTATATCGCGCAAACGGACACCTACATCGAGAAGGACTCCTCAATCAATGAGGAGGTCGAGCGGTTGCGACACTCGGCCACCAACTCGCTGCTCACCCGACGCGACGTCGTTGTGGTCGCATCGGTGTCCTGCATCTACGGTCTTGGTACCCCTCAGGAATACGTCGAGCGCATGGTGCAGATCGATGTGGGCGACGAGATCGACCGCGACGAGTTGCTCCGTCAGTTCGTCATGATGCAGTACAGCCGCAATGACCTGGCGTTTACCCGCGGGACGTTCCGCGTCAAGGGGGACACCGTCGAGATCATTCCCGTGTACGAGGAACTGGCCATCCGGCTGGAGTTCTTTGGCGATGAGATTGACGCGATCTACACGCTGCACCCGCTGACGGGTGAGATAGTCACCCAGGTTGAGACGATCCATATCTTCCCGGCCACCCACTATGTCGCAGGCCCAGAGCGCATGGAGCGCGCAATCAACTCGATTGAGACGGAACTGCAAGAGCGCCTGGCTGAACTCGAACGCCAGAACAAACTCCTCGAAGCCCAGCGTCTGCGCATGCGCACCACCTACGACATTGAAATGATGCGGCAGGTTGGTTCCTGCTCGGGTATTGAGAACTATTCCCGTCACATCGATGGCCGTGATGCGGGCACCGCCCCGCACACGCTGCTCGACTACTTCCCAGATGACTTCCTGCTCATCATTGACGAGTCCCACGTGACCGTTCCCCAGATCGGAGCCATGTTCGAGGGAGACATGTCCCGCAAGCGCAGCCTGGTCGAACACGGGTTCCGGTTGCCAAGCGCGATGGACAACCGTCCGCTGAGGTGGGAGGAGTTCGTCGAACGTATCGGTCAGACCGTCTACCTGTCGGCAACCCCGGGAGACTACGAGCTCGCGCTTTCGGATGGAACCGTTGAACAGATCATTCGGCCAACCGGACTCGTGGACCCACAGGTCACCGTGAAGCCCACCAAAGGACAGATCGACGATCTGCTCCACGAGATCAACACACGCGTTGAAAAGGACGAACGCGTTCTGGTGACCACCCTGACCAAGAAGATGGCCGAGGACCTGACCGACTACTTCTTGGACAAGGGAGTGCGCGTACGCTACCTACACTCAGACATCGACACTCTGCGCCGGGTGGAATTACTGCGCGAACTACGCCTCGGCGAATACGACGTACTGGTGGGAATCAACCTGCTGCGCGAAGGGCTCGACCTGCCAGAGGTATCGCTCGTAGCCATTCTTGATGCCGATAAGCAGGGCTTCCTCCGTTCCCCGCGCTCCCTGATTCAGACTATCGGCCGTGCCGCACGTAACGTTTCCGGTGAGGTGCACATGTACGCCGACTCGATCACCCCGGCGATGGCCCAAGCGATTGAGGAGACTGAACGCCGCCGCGACAAGCAGATCGCCTACAACACCGAACGCGGTATTGACCCCCAGCCACTGCGCAAGAAGATCGCAGACGTCACGGACATGCTGGCTCGCGAGGACATCGACACCCAAGAACTGCTGTCCGGCGGATATCGAAAGGCGCTGGACCGCAAAGCTGCCGATTCTGCGGTTGAGAAGGCGTTCACTGTGTCCGCAACCACTGATCTCGGTGAACTCATCAAGCAGTTGACCGAGCAGATGCATGAGGCTGCTGCGGAACTGCAGTTCGAGTTGGCAGGGCGCCTGCGCGATGAGATCTCAGACCTGAAGAAGGAACTGCGTCAGATCAACGAGGCCACTAAGTAGTCTCCGGTCACTCCCGCCTGACCTTGAATGGGAGTGACCGAGGTCGCACACAATTACAGCCATTCGGAATAACGTTTATGCGCTGTGTGTTGGATAATTGAATTTGTTTGAAGGGGAGTATCCCACCAATTGCAACTCCGTCATCACGGCAGTCCCGACGACTGACCCGGTATTGCAAGCCTTAACAGTCCATCACCACGCGGTGAATCGGTATGCGCGTTAAGGCGGGAGAGACCTTCGGTGCCCGAACTATGTACCGGAGGTTCTATTGCTAGATACCCAACACATGATCCTGTGGATCGTGACAGTAACCCTTATCATCGTCATGCTGACCGTCGACTTTGTCGGTCACGTCCGCAAACCACACGCTCCCAGCCTCAAAGAAGCTGGGATTTGGTCTGCCGTCTACGTTGCGATCGCGATCGTCTTCGGATTTATCATCTGGGGCGTCATGGGATCGACCGCCGGAGTCGAGTACTTCACCGGCTACGTCACCGAAAAGTCGTTGTCACTCGATAACCTTTTCGTGTTCATCCTCATCATGACCGCATTCCGGGTGCCTCGTGAGGACCAACAGAAGGTCCTGCTCTTCGGAATCGTCGTCGCGCTGATCTTCCGCACCTTCTTCATCCTGCTCGGCGCAGCGGTTATCGAGAACTACTCGTGGGTGTTCTACATCTTCGGGGCATTCCTGATCTGGACCGCGATTCACCAGGCAATGCCGCAGGAAGACGAGGAGTACAAGGAAAACGCGTTGATTCGCCAACTGCGCAAGGTACTCCCACTCACCGATGACTACGTGGGCGACAAGGTCTTCGTGAAGGTTGACGGCCGCCGCATGGTCACGCCCATGCTGATCGTGATGGTAGCGATCGGTTCTGCTGACCTGCTCTTCGCCGTCGACTCGATCCCAGCAATCTTCGGTATCACCCAAGACGCATACATCGTGTTTGCCGCCAACGCGTTCTCGCTGCTTGGCCTGCGTCAACTATTCTTCCTCGTGGACGGCCTGCTCGAGCGACTCGTGTACCTCAACTACGGTCTCGCCGTGATCCTCGGCTTTATCGGAGTCAAGTTGGTATTGCACGCGCTGCACGTCAACGAACTCTCGTTCATCAACGGTGGTCAGCCTGTTCTTGGCGCTCCAGAGATTAGTACGACCACCTCGATGCTCGTCATCTTTGGAACGTTGATCGTGACCACGATTGCATCCCTTATCAAGTCACGCAAGGACGATCGGGAGAAAGAACTCATCGACTCCTGAGGCTTACAGTCGTTGGGAATAGGGCCGTTGGTGGGCGCACAGTACTGCGGCACTAGAAGCATCTCAGAACTAGAGAGGCTCTCGGCACCATAGATACGGAGGGCTGGGTGACATCGCTTCACGCGAGTTCACCCAGCCCTCCGTCCATCACGCTGACTATCTACGCATACCAGCTAGATGCTGGAACGTAGCCGGATCGTCACCAAGCAAACGCACACCGAGCCGAGACGCACAATCAAGCACTACGGGCAGTTTAAGACTGCGCCCATTTGCCAATCACAATCTTCCACTCGACCACTGCGCGGTCCACTACCAGTCCTTGCAGCCAGAATGGATCCTGTGACAACAACTCAAGCGCCGCATCGGTATTCTCAGCGCGCACGATGATCAAGGCGCCCGACATATCGCCTTGACTCACAGGCCCCGAGGCAAGAATCGAGCCAGCCACAGCGAGAGCGCCGAGGTACGCACGGTGTGCTGGGCGGTGCTCGTCAAGCGCCGCCGTATCAGATGAGTAAACATAGGTGATCGCGTAGGTGTTCATACGTGAATCTAACCACAGAGCGCTTCCCTGACGATGAAACGTCTCGTGATCCATCGGCGTAAATCCGTCGTCCACCTGCACGAGTATGTGGCTGGGCAAGGGGTGGTGTTAAAAATCGAACGCACAACACGCTTCGAACATATGTACGATATGGCCGGTTGTCGCATAGAATGACACGGTGACTGATCGCTTAATTGTCCAGGGTGCCCGCGAACACAACCTGAAGAACATCAGTATTGATCTTCCGAGAGACCAACTGATCGTGTTCACGGGCCTATCCGGCTCCGGTAAATCCTCGCTCGCCTTTGACACCATCTTCGCTGAGGGGCAGCGACGCTATGTCGAATCCCTGTCCGCGTACGCGAGACAGTTCCTTGGACAGATGGATAAACCGGATGTGGACTTCATCGAAGGGCTTTCGCCGGCGGTTTCGATCGACCAGAAGTCCACAAACCGCAACCCCCGCTCGACCGTGGGCACCATCACCGAGGTACACGACTACCTGCGTCTGCTCTTTGCACGTGCCGGAACCCAGTTCTGCCCCGTCTGTCACGAGCGAATCACCGCCCAGACACCGCAGCAAATCGTGGACCGCCTCATGGCGCTAGAGGAGGGCACCCGCTTTCAGGTTCTCGCACCCGTCGTACGCGGACGCAAGGGGGAGTACCAGGAACTCTTCGCCGAACTACAGAGCAAGGGATTCGCTCGGGCCCGCGTTGACGGTGAGATCCACCAGTTGTCGTCCCCGCCGACACTCGAAAAGCAGATCAAGCACACCATTGAGGTCGTGGTTGACCGCCTGGCAATCAAACCGACGATCAAACAGCGCCTGACCGACTCGATTGAAACCGCTCTCACCGCTGCGGACGGTCTCGTTATAGTTGAATTCGTTGATCTTCCAGCCGACGATCCTGAACGGGAACGTCGCTTCTCAGAAAAGCGTGCCTGCCCGAACGACCATGAACTAACACTCGATGAGATCGAGCCACGCACGTTCTCCTTCAACGCACCCTACGGTGCCTGCTCTCAGTGCACGGGTATCGGTGTTCGCCTTGAGGTGGATCCGGATCTGGTCATCCCGGACGATGAGAAGTCGATCAACGAGGGCGCCATCGCGCCGTGGGCGGGTTCCTCCTCGGAGTACTATGACCGCGTGTTGATGGCACTCGCTGAGGAACTTGACTTCTCTCTCAACACCCCGTGGAAAGATCTGCCCGCCAACGTGCGAAAGGCCATCCTGCACGGCAAGGACTTTAAGGTCCAGGTCAAATATCGCAACCGTTGGGGGCGTGACCGCGCCTATACAACCGGCTTCGAGGGTGTCATCGCGACGATCAAACGGCGTCACGAGGAAACCGACTCGGAGTGGTCAAAGGACAAGTACGAAGCCTTCATGCGCGAGGTCCCATGCCCAACCTGTAAGGGCACCCGCCTCAAGCCCGAGGTGCTTGCGGTGAAGGTCGGTGGCAAATCCATCGCGGAAATCTCGGAGATGTCGATCAAGGAGTGCAAGCCATTCCTTGACGCCTTGGAACTCACCGAGCGTGAGGCCAAGATCGCTGCCGCCGTTCTCAAGGAAATCCAGGACCGCCTGGGCTTCCTGCTCGACGTGGGACTCGACTACCTGACACTGTCACGCGCAGCAGGAACCCTGTCCGGCGGTGAGGCGCAGCGCATTCGCCTTGCCACGCAGATCGGCTCGGGACTCGTTGGCGTGTTGTACGTACTGGACGAGCCGTCGATCGGTCTGCACCAGCGAGACAACCGCCGCCTGATCGATACGCTCACGCGTTTGCGGGACTTGGGTAACACCCTCATCGTGGTTGAACACGATGAAGACACCATCCGCACGGCAGACTGGATCGTTGACATCGGCCCGGGCGCTGGAGAGCACGGCGGTAAGGTGGTCCACTCCGGCACGTATAAGCAACTGTTAAAGAACAAGGAATCTCTGACCGGTCAGTACATCACTGGCGCTCGGAAGATCGAGTTGCCAGACGCTCGCCGACAAGTGAATCCTGCACGCCAGGTCAAGGTTGTCGAAGCGCGCGAAAACAACCTGCAAAACGTGTCCGTTGACTTCCCATTGGGTGTACTCACCTCAGTGACCGGCGTTTCGGGCTCCGGTAAGTCCACGCTCGTGAACTCGATTCTCTACACGGTCATGGCGAACAAGCTCAACGGCGCACGTCGGGTCCCAGGTCTCCACCGTCGCGTGGAAGGACTTGAGCAACTCGATAAGGTCGTGCACGTTGACCAAGGCCCCATTGGTCGTACGCCACGGTCGAACCCAGCCACCTACACCGGCGTGTGGGACAACATCCGTAAGCTGTTTGCCGAGACGAACGAGGCAAAGGTGCGCGGTTACGGGCCTGGCCGCTTCTCGTTCAATGTGAAGGGCGGACGCTGCGAGGCATGTTCTGGTGATGGAACCCTCAAGATTGAGATGAACTTCCTGCCGGACGTTTATGTTCCCTGCGAGGTCTGTCACGGCGCACGCTACAACCGCGAGACGCTTGAGGTGCACTTCAAGGGCAAGAACGTCCAGGAAGTCCTTGAAATGCCGATCGAGGAGGCAGCTGAGTTCTTCTCCGCTGTTCCAAGCATCGCACGTCACCTCCACACCCTCGTGGACGTCGGTCTTGGATACGTGAAACTTGGCCAACCTGCCACCACCCTGTCCGGTGGTGAGGCGCAGCGCGTGAAACTGGCGTCAGAACTGCAAAAGCGTACTTCTGGCCGGGCTATCTACGTGCTGGATGAGCCTACGACCGGCTTGCACTTTGAGGACATTCGTAAGTTGCTGCTGGTCCTGCAAGGGCTCGTGGACAAGGGCAACACTGTTCTCGTTATCGAGCACAACCTCGATGTCATCAAGAATTCCGACTGGGTCATCGACATGGGGCCTGAGGGCGGTTCCGGAGGTGGGACTGTGGTTGCCGAGGGTACTCCAGAACAGGTCGCCCAGGTTGCCGCCTCGCACACGGGAAGGTTCCTCAGGGAGATTCTGGACAAGGATGGCGTGGTGCCGCTTGGCGAGATGGTTCCAGAGGTTGGAGCAGCGCGTCCCCTGAAGAAAAAGACGGCCTCATCTCGTGCTACCAGGGTCAAGAAGGCATCCTAAATGGCAGACCCGTCAACCTACCGTCCAGCGCCCGGGGAGATCCCAACCAACCCGGGCGTCTATCGGTTCCGTGACAAAGACGGTCGGGTCATCTATGTGGGCAAGGCCAAGAACCTGCGTTCGCGCCTGTCCAATTACTTCCAAGACCTCTCTGTGCTGCATCCACGGACACAAACCATGGTCACCACGGCAAGCGCCGTGGAGTGGACTGTGGTCAACACCGAGGTTGAGGCGCTCTCGCTCGAGTACTCGTGGATCAAGGAGTTCGATCCGCGATTCAACGTCAAGTACAAGGATGACAAGTCCTACCCGTATCTCATGGTCACGATGTCCGAGGTGGTGCCTCGGGCGCAGGTGATGCGCGGTGCCAAGAAGGCAGGCAACCGCTATTTTGGCCCGTTCGGGCATGCGTGGGCGATCCGCGAGACCCTGGATCAACTGTTACGCGTGTTTCCTATACGCACTTGTTCGAGTGGCGTGTACAACCGCGCCCAACGTTCGGGACGGCCCTGTCTGCTCGGATACATTGATAAGTGTTCCGCGCCGTGCGTCGGACGGATCAGCGAGGAAGACCACCGTCAACTGGCGGAGGACTTCTGTGACTTCGTAGCAGGCGACACGGGACGCTTCATCAAGAAGATCGAGGAGCGCATGCGCGCTGCGGCTGCGGAACTCGACTTCGAGACGGCTGCTCGGCTTCGAGACGACGTCAATGCGCTCAAGCGCACACTTGAGCGCAACGCGGTCGTGCTGTCAGATGCGACCGACGCCGATATCTTTGCGCTGCACTCCGATGAGCTCGAAGCTGCCGTGCAGGTGTTCCATGTGCGCGGTGGGCGTATCCGAGGGCAACGTGGCTGGATCGTAGAAAAGGTCGAAGACCTGAGCGATGCCGAACTCGTTGAGCGCCTGTTGCAGCAGGTCTATTCGGAGGCACCCGCGGGCGTGCAGCATGAGGATGTGAAGCAGCGCCAATCAGCCGTTCCACGTGAGGTTCTGGTACCAGTCCTCCCCGAAGACCTCGCCGAGATCACCACCTGGCTTTCCGATATCCGGGGGAGCGCGGTGACCGTGAAGGTGCCGCAGCGCGGCGAGAAGGCCGAACTCGCCAAAACGGTTTTGACCAATGCGCAGCAGGCGCTGGCCTTGCATCGCACGCGACGGTCATCGGATCTGACCACCCGTTCGCAGGGCCTCAGAGAGATCCAGGAAGCCCTCGGACTCGACTCTGCGCCGCTACGTATCGAGTGTTACGACGTCTCCCACAATCAGGGCACCTATCAGAGCGCCTCGATGGTGGTTTTCGAGGATGGCTTGGCCAAGAAGAACCAGTACCGCCTGTTCAACGTGCGCGGCCCTGAAGGGGAGGGAGCACGCGACGACACGGCAGCGATGTACGAGGTCATCCACCGCAGGTTCAAGCGCTACCTCAAAGACCAGGAACGGGCCTCAGAGGACGAACTGATCGTATCCAGCGGCGAGATTTCCATGGACGAGGACGAGGCACTGGCCCAGGACCCGAAGCGGTTCGCCTACGCCCCCAGTCTCGTGGTGGTCGACGGTGGCCAGCCACAGGTTGCTGCGGCGCACAGGGCACTGGGTGATCTCGGCATCACGGATGTGGCACTGTGCGGTCTGGCGAAACGCCTTGAAGAGGTGTGGCTACCAGACGATGACTATCCGGTGATCCTGAAACGCAGTTCGGAGGGCCTGTACATGCTTCAACGCCTGCGCGATGAAGCACACCGTTTTGCCATCACCGCGCACCGCAAACGCCGTTCCGCAGGTATGGTGAACTCCGCGCTCGATGGCATTAAGGGTTTGGGGCCAGCCAAGCAGAAGGCACTGCTCAAGCATTTTGGTTCGGTCAAGAACCTCAAGAAGGCCACGGTCCAAGACATAGCCGCGGTGCCAGGGTTCGCGCAGAAAACGGCGCAAAATGTGTTCGACGCGCTGCACGTGGGGAAAGACAAACCTGTTCCGGTGGGTGCAGACAGCGTCCCCGAAGCAAGCGAAGCCGCAGATCTCGAGTAGCCCTCCAGTTCCTCCGAGATGCATTCCATATCAACTCAACTCCTTGCAGGAGCGGTTGAACCTCGGGCAACCTGAGCCGCGCCGAGCGTTGCTCAGGAGTACAGGGCGGATAGTTTGGCATGCTTGTGTCATGACGCATGAGCCCAACCCCTTTACCGTCCCGCAAGGTATCCCGGCCGTGGACGCAGCAGCGCATGGACCTCAATCGCAGTTTTCCGAGGTCCTGATCGTTACCGGCATGTCTGGAGCGGGAAAGTCGAAAGCCGTTGAGGTGCTGGAAGACTTGGACTGGTATGTGGTCGATAACCTGCCGCCCAAGATGCTTATCCCACTTGTTGGAATGATGACGCACACCGGATCGACGATCTACCGTCTGGCCGCCGTCGTCGATGTGCGTGGGCGGGAGTTCTTCCAGGATCTATACGATGTGCTGCAGAACTTCAAACAGGCGAATGTGGTTTTCCGGGTGTTGTTCCTGGACGCCTCGGATGAGGTCCTGGTGCGTCGATTCGAGCAGGTGCGCAGGCCCCACCCATTACAGGGCGATGGCCGTATTCTTGACGGCATCATAACGGAGCGGTCACAGCTCGCGGTCCTTCGAGCTCGTGCGGACTATTTCATCGACACCTCGAACTTGAACGTGCATGACCTAGCGCGTGAGGTTCGTGCGACCATCACGACGGATCAGGAAGACTCGCTACGGATCAATGTGATCTCGTTCGGCTTCAAGTACGGGATTCCGTTGGACGCGGATCATGTGGTGGACATGCGCTGGTTGAAGAACCCGTATTGGATCGATGAGTTGCGGCATCTGACTGGGCGTGACAGACCGGTGAGTGACTATGTGCTTGGACTTGAGGGCGCACACGAGTTCATCGAACGCTACATTGCTGCGCTTGAACCGGTGTTTGCGGGTTATCTGAATGAGGAGAAGCGCTATGCCACGGTTGCCGTTGGCTGCACTGGTGGCAAACACCGGTCGGTCGCGGTGTCTGAGGAGATCGGGCGTCGACTGCGGGAACGTGGTTTTCGGGTTGCGGTTGCGGCTCGTGATCTGGGTAAGGAGTGAGCGTGCATCCGTCTGTTGTCGCGTTGGGCGGCGGGCATGGTCTGGCTGCGTCCCTTTCCGCGTTGCGGTTGATGACGGAGCATCTGACTGCCGTTGTAACGGTAGCGGATGATGGTGGTTCATCGGGCAGATTGCGCCAGGAACTGGACGTTCTGCCGCCGGGTGACCTGCGTATGGCGCTAGCGGCTCTGTGTGATGACTCGGAGTGGGGTCGCACGTGGCGTGACCTGTTGCAACACCGGTTTTCCTCGCAGGGCAGCTTGAACAACCATGCCGTGGGCAATCTGTTGATCGTTGCGTTGTGGGAACTTCTCGATGACAAGGTCAGCGGACTCGACTGGGTCGGGCGCCTGCTGCGGTCGCGCGGCAGGGTCTTGCCGATGGCTGCTGTTCCGCTTGAGATCGAGGCGGACATGCTGGTGGGTGATCAGCAGTTCACCGTGCATGGTCAGTCGTTGGTCGCTTCGACAGCAGGCCATGTTGAGCAGCTCCGTTTGGTCCCGCACAATCCGCCTGCCTGTCCGGAGGCGGTGGAGGCGATCATGGACGCTGACTGGATCGTGTTGGGGCCTGGGTCGTGGTTTAGTTCCGTGATGCCGCACCTCTTGGTCCCAGAGATCTCCCACGCACTGCATGACACGAGCGCGCGTAAGTGCGTGACGATGAACCTGGGCACCTCGGTGTCTGAGACGCTCGGGATGAGTGCCGCCGATCATCTGTCCGCGTTACGCCGTCACGCACCCAACCTCCGAATCGACGCGGTCTTGGCTGATCCGTCGTCGGTCGACGATACGGATCTGCTTGTCGACGAGGCGGGCAGGCTGGGTGCACGAGTGCTGTTCCGGCAGGTCCGGGTGGGTGACGGCACGGCACGGCACGACTCATTGCGTCTGGCTGCCGCGTATCGGGATGTTTTTGACGATTTCCTGGGTGATGTGGGACTAATCTCGTCCTAACCCGTCACGCGATGTCCACTTCAGTGGCAAGATTGCTGTATGGCACTTACCGCTCAAGTTAAAGATGAACTGGCCCGCCTCAAAGTGGACAAGACCAACTGCCGCAAGGCTGAGGTTTCTGCGATGTTGAGGTTCGCTGGTGGGCTGCACATCATCTCGGGCCGGATTGTCATTGAGGCTGAACTCGATACGGCCGTGGCCGCGAACCGGCTACGCACCACCATCGCCGAGGTGTATGGACACCAGAGCGAACTCATCACCGTGTCCGGTGGTGGCCTGCGTCGCGGTGCCCGGTACGTTGTGCGGGTAGTCAAGGATGGTGAATCGCTGGCACGCCAGACAGGCCTCCTCGATTCACGTGGGCGTCCGGTACGAGGCCTGCCACCGCAGATCGTCTCCGCGGGCGTTGCCGAGGCGGAGGCTGCCTGGCGCGGGGCATTCCTCGCGCACGGGTCGCTCACAGAGCCAGGCCGCTCGTCGGCAATCGAGATAACCTGCCCCGGACCGGAGGCCGCCCTCGCGCTGGTAGGTGCTGCTCGTCGCCTGGGAATCACTGCGAAAGCGCGCGAAGTGCGCGGTGTCGACCGTGTGGTCATCCGCGACGGCGAGGCGATCAGCCAACTCTTGCAGCGTATCGGTGCCAAGGACGTCCTCGAGGTGTGGGAGGAGCGACGCCAGCGACGCGAGGTCCGCGGCACGGCAAATCGGCTCGCCAATTTTGATGACGCCAACCTGCGCCGCTCCGCCCGCGCCGCCGTTGCGGCTGGTGCGCGCGTCGAACGCGCTTTTGAGATTCTTGGCGATGACTTGCCTGAGCATTTGCGTGAGGCAGGGGAACTGCGCCTCGCTCACAAGCAAGCCTCCCTGGAGGAACTCGGCCAACTCGCTGACCCACCACTCACCAAGGACGCCGTGGCTGGCCGGATCCGCCGTCTCCTTGCCACCGCAGACAAAAAAGCAAAAGAACTGGGCATCCCGGACACCGAGGCTGGACTGTCATCGGATCTGCTCGACGTCTGAGCATTCTGCGCCAAGCAGCGGCTGAAGTGCCCCGATGGTTTCACGCGGATATAGCACGATGTGCCGTGCCACGATTTGGGCATTGTGGTCAGCGTCTCACAGCCTGACATGGGTGAAGAAACGGCAAAAACTCCACCATTTTCCGCCCCATCTCGGAGTTTTATGACGCGGTCCGTAAAAAATCTGCTTTGAGGGACCATCGTCCTCACGAAACTCAGAAAAACGGTATAGGATTTTACCTGTCAGATGAACCGTTGCGCGTCAGTTTGATGCGGCGGGATGAATCAGAAGCCGCGAGCACACACCACGAAGATTACTGACAGTGGTCTGAGTGTGGCTCGTCCAGAAAACACTAAATGAGTGTGCGTCGGAGAACCCGGCGCGCCAGAGGAGGGCATTGTGACCACCCGCGTCGGAATCAACGGCTTCGGCCGTATCGGCCGTAACTTCTTCCGCGCAATCCTGGAGTCGGGCGCAGACATCGAAATCGTTGGTGTCAACGACCTTACCGACAACAAGACCCTTGCGCACCTGCTCAAGTACGACTCCGTTCTCGGTGTCCTGAAGCAGGAAGTATCGTACGACGACGACTCGATCACCGTAGACGGCAAGAAGATCCGCGCACTCGCAGAGCGCAACCCAGCAGACCTCCCATGGGGTGAGCTCGGCGCTGACATCGTCATCGAGTCCACTGGTTTCTTCACTGATGCAACCAAGGCACAGGCACACATCGATGCAGGTGCGAAGAAGGTCATCATCTCCGCACCAGCAAGCAACGAAGACGCAACCTTCGTCGTCGGCGTGAACAACGACCAGTACGACCCAGCGAAGCACCACATCATCTCGAACGCATCCTGCACCACCAACTGCCTCGCACCAATGGCTAAGGTTCTGGACGAGAAGTTCGGCATCGAGCGTGGCCTCATGACCACCATCCACGCATACACCGGTGACCAGAACCTGCAGGACGGCCCACACAAGGACCTCCGCCGCGCACGTGCAGCCGCAATCAACATCGTTCCTACCTCGACCGGTGCTGCAAAGGCTGTTTCCCTCGTTCTGCCACAGCTCAAGGGCAAGCTTGACGGATACGCACTCCGCGTTCCAACCCCAACCGGTTCTGCAACCGACCTGACCTTCACCGCTTCCCGCGAGGTAACGGTTGCAGAGGTCAACGCAGCAATCAAGGAAGCTGCTGAAGGCGCACTCAAGGGCATCCTCAAGTACACCGAGGACCCAATCGTTTCCTCGGACATCGTGACCGACCCAGCATCCTCGATCTTCGACGCTGGCCTCACCAAGGTTATCGGCGACCAGGTCAAGGTTGTTTCGTGGTACGACAACGAGTGGGGATACTCCTCGCGTCTCGTAGACCTCACCGTTCAGGTTGGCGAGAGCCTCTGATCGAGTTCGCATCCGCGAACATCACGGGTTGATCCCGAAAACATCATGAGATCGCCCGCGTGAGTGATAAGCCAACCCGGCGAGTCACACACGCGGGCGTTCTTGTGCCCACAAACCTCATCTTTTTCAGGAGAGTCCTATGAAGACCATTGCAGATCTCGGCGATCTTCGCGGCAAGCGCGTACTCGTCCGCTCTGACTTCAACGTTCCACTCGACGGCCAGACCATCACTGATGACGGCCGCATCCGTGCAGCACTGCCAACCCTCAAGGTTTTGGTAGAAGCTGGCGCCAAGATCATCATCACCGCGCACCTCGGACGTCCAAAGGGTGCTCCAGAAGCCAAGTACTCACTCGCACCAGTGGCAACCCGCCTAGAAGAACTGCTCGGTGCCAAGGTCACCTTGGCGCAGGACACCGTGGGCGAGTCGGCAAAGGCAACCGTTGCCGCTCTCGGAGACGGCGAAGTAGCCCTCCTCGAAAACATTCGCTTCGACGCACGTGAGACCTCCAAGGTTGACGAAGAGCGCGCCTCGCTCGCAGCAGACCTTGCAGAGCTCGCTGACTTCTTTGTCTCCGACGGCTTCGGCGTTGTCCACCGCAAGCAGGCGTCCGTATACGACATCGCAAAGGCAGTTCCTGCGGCAGTTGGAACCCTCGTGCTCAAGGAGGTCGAGTCCCTCAAGAAGGCAACCGACAACCCAGCACGCCCATACACCGTGGTACTCGGTGGCTCCAAGGTCTCCGACAAGCTCGGCGTCATTGGGAACCTCCTAGGCAAGGCAGACCGCCTGCTCATCGGTGGCGGAATGCTCTTCACCTTCCTTGCAGCAAAGGGCTACTCGGTAGGTAACTCGCTCCTCGAAGAAGACCAGATCGACACCGTTAAGGGTTACCTCGAGACCGCTGAAAAGAACGGTGTAGAAATCGTTCTCCCAGTCGACATCGTTGTGGCGCCTGAGTTCAAGGCAGACGCACCAGCAACCGTTGTTGCCGCAGACGCCATCCCAGAGGGCCAGATGGGTCTCGACATCGGACCAGAATCCCAGAAGCTCTTCGCCTCCAAGCTTGCTGACTCCAAGACCATCGTCTGGAACGGCCCAGCCGGTGTGTTCGAGTTTGAGGCATTCTCCGCCGGAACCCGCGCAGTCGCACAGGGTATCGTAGACGCAACGGCCAACGGTGCTTTCTCCGTTGTCGGTGGTGGCGACTCCGCTGCCGCTGTACGCATCCTCGGCTTCGACGAGGCTGGCTTCAGCCACATCTCAACCGGTGGTGGCGCAAGCCTCGAGTTCCTTGAGGGTAAGGAACTCCCAGGCATCGCAGTCCTCGACGCCTGAGCAACAAAGACACAGATAGGTAGACAACGTGGCAAACGCACGTACCCCGCTCATCGCGGGTAACTGGAAGATGAACCTCGACCACAACGAGGCAATTCACACCGTTCAGAAGCTCGCATGGGCTCTCAAGGACGCAAAGCACGACTTCGACGCGGTCGAGGCCACCGTGCTGGTTCCGTTCACCGACATCCGTTCCGTTCAGACCCTCGTGGACTCGGACAAACTGTCGATCTCGTACGGAGCGCAGGACGTCTCCGCACAGGTTTCGGGCGCATACACCGGAGAAATCTCCCCAGTGTTCCTCGCGAACCTTGGCGTGAAGTACGTTGCGATCGGCCACTCCGAGCGCCGTCAGTACCACGGTGAGGACGACGCGCTCGTCAACGCCAAGTCCAAGAACGCAATCGCTCACGGCGTCGTCCCAGTGATCTGCGTTGGCGAACCGCTTGAGGTTCGTAAGGCCGGCGAGCAGGTGCCCTTCACCCTCGCACAGGTCGACGGTGCGCTTGAGGGTATCTCGGCCGAGGACGCGGCAAAGGTCGTCATCGCATACGAGCCAGTATGGGCTATCGGAACCGGTGAGGTTGCAACCCCCGCAGACGCACAGGAGGTCGCAGCAGCAATCCGTGCCCGCCTCGCTGAACTGTACTCCGCGGAGGTCGCGGATGCTGTTCGCGTTCTGTACGGTGGCTCGGTCAAGTCCTCCTCGATCGTCGAGCTCATGGCGGAACAGGACGTCGACGGCGCTCTCGTCGGTGGCGCAAGCCTCGACCCAGAAGAGTTCGCAAAGATCGTGAACTTCCAGGGCCCGGCCGCCTGACGCATCTCAAAGTCACGCGCCCGCTGTCTACATCTTGGTAGACGGCGGGCCGTGTGGCGTTTACATGCTATTTTCGATTAATCTAATGGCTGGCACTCGTGTGCTGACGATTTCGACGCCCCGACACTCTTGGGGCTAACACTTAAGGAATGACACTCGTGGTAATCCTCCAGATCACCCTTCAAGTAATCCTCGTGGTGACGAGCCTCTTGTTGGTTCTGCTCATTCTCATGCACAAGGGCAAGGGTGGCGGTCTTTCCGACATGTTTGGTGGCGGTGTCTCGACATCCATCGGTAACGCCGGTAACGCGCAGAGCAACCTGAATAAGTTGACCATTGGCATGGCACTCGTATGGGG
The DNA here is from genome assembly GCF_042683685.1 of Populibacterium corticicola. Taxonomy (NCBI): domain Bacteria; kingdom Bacillati; phylum Actinomycetota; class Actinomycetes; order Micrococcales; family Jonesiaceae; genus Populibacterium; species Populibacterium corticicola. The sequence continues at coordinate 666,175 of NZ_JBHUOP010000001.1, forward strand.
TGCTGCAGTGATCCTTTTGGGCTTGCTGCAAAAGGTTCTGTAACCCTGTCCAAGCGGTTGAGGTAGTTCTATAAGACTTTCGTCGTACAGTCGTAGACTCTTTTGAGGGATCGAGACGATGTGGACGAAAATGGCCCGGTGTTCATCATGAACATCGGGCCATTTGCTGTTTGGGTTCCCGCTACACGGTGGCAGCGGCTGCATCGAGGAGCCAGAGGGTCCGTGAGCGCCCCTGTGCGGCGCTTACAGGGGCTTCAGAGCGTGGAGCGCCAGCTAGTCCTTGAGCAACGGCTGGGGCCTTCTCAGCACCCGCGGCGATAACCCAGACCTCGTCAGCGCTCTGGATCGCGTCAAAGGTGAGCGACACCCGTAGCGGAGGAGGCTTGGGGGAGTTTCGAACTGGAATCGCGGGAGCGTCGTTCTGCTCCGCGTCAGCGTGATGTGGGAACAGCGAGGCAATGTGCGCGTCTGGTCCCATACCGAGAAGCACGACAGCGAAGTGCGGTACATCCGCCTCCTCGGATGCATGTGCTTTCAACTCCTGGGCGTAATCAGCAGCGGCCTGCTCGACGGTGTACCCGTCAACTGCACGTGGCATGAAGTGGATGTTCTCCTCGGGCAGGCCGTCGAGTGAGTCGAGCCACGCGTCACGTGCCTGGACCTCGTTGCGGTCCTTGTCGCCCTGCGGCAGGAAGCGTTCATCGCCCCACCACAGGTGGACGTTGCTCCAGTCGATTGCTTCCACCAGCGACGATTTGGCAGCCTCCGCGAGCGTGGCAATACCCACGGTGCCGCCTGTGAGGGCAACATGTACGGGCGAGGACACGGACTGGCGGTCCAGAATTTCGGTCAGGAGCCGTACCGCCACAGCCTGTGCAAGGATCTGTGGTGTCGGGTGCACAACTACGAGACGTTCACTCACACGATCACGACCTTAGGGAGTCCCTTGAGAAGCACCTCGGAGTAGAACATGTCCGGGTGCAGGCGGCGTAGTTCCTCGGCAAGGCAGTCCTCAAGGCTACGGATGGGTAGATTGATGTGCTGCTCAGGCATGTTGGGCTGGCGGAGCGTCGCGCGCTTGCCATCATTGCGGGTGAACTCGATGTCCCCGGAGTCACGCTTGAGTAGAACCTTCGTGAGACCCAGTGCGCCTTCAATCGGCTGGAGTGTCACGGGCACATCAAGGGCGTTCGCAAGCCAGGCGCCAAGGAGATCGAGTGAGGGGTGAGCCGCGTCCCCGGCAATCTCTACCGCAGTGACAGGGTCGAACGGAGGCTGGTCCAAGGCCGTTGCCACGAGTCCACGCCATACAGTTGCGCGAGTCCACGCCAGGTCAACGTCGCCAGGAACGTGGTTTTCCCTCAGTTTGCGGATGTTGGCCTGAGGGTTGTCTGAGTTCACCGAGTCGGTGAGGCGGGTATGCGCCATGGAACCGATGGGCTCATTGGCAGGGGAATCGGGCACTACGCTTGGCCACCAGGCAACGATCGGTGCGTCTGGCAGCAGCAACGGCATAATCAGGGTGTCCGTGTGTGCGACGACCTCGGTTGCTGCGCTGAACACGATGACCTCAGAGGCCCCTGCGTCGCCGCCAACGCGAATCTGGGCGTTCAACACGTCAGAATCTGATGCGCCGACGTCTGAGACGACGATGATGCGGCACGGATGCTCCGCGGATGCCGCATTGGCTGCCTCGATCGAGGATTCGATCTCATCCGGTTGGGCGAGAATCACGAGGTTGAGGACACGGCCCAGTGCGATCTGTCCACCGTCTTCGCGGACCTTGACCAGTTTGCGTGCAACCTTGCTCGCTGTGGTGTCTGGAATATCGATAATCATGTGTTCGTCATTCCTCGAAGGTTATGGACGGCGCCAGGTGCGGCCGTCACGTGCGAGCATTTCGTCAGCGCTTGCTGGACCCCAGGTACCGGCGCGGTAGGTGTCTGGCTTGCCGTGGGATTCCCAGTGTTCGGTGATCGGGTCGAGGATTTGCCAGGACAACTCAACTTCCTCGTGCCGTGGGAATAGCGGTGGATCCCCGAGGAGCACGTCGAGAATGAGTCGCTCGTAGGCTTCGGGGGAGGACTGGGTGAAGGCGTGACCATATCCAAAGTCCATCGTGACATCGCGAACCTCCATCGCGGTGCCGGGAACCTTTGCCCCCAACCGCAGGGTGACCCCCTCGTCTGGCTGCACCCGGATCACTACCGCATTTTGACCGAGCTTGGAGGTGTCGGTTGTCTCGAATGGCAGGTGGGGTGCCTTCTTGAACACGACCGCGATCTCCGTGACGCGTCGTCCCAGACGCTTTCCGGCACGCAGATAGAACGGAACACCGGCCCATCGGCGGTTTGCGATGTCCACACGGATGGCCGCATACGTCTCAGTGATTGAATCGGAGGAGATACCGTCCTCATCGAAATATCCGTTGACCTCCTCACCGCCCTGCCAGCCTGCAAGATACTGGCCGCGTGCCGTGTGAGCGTCGATGTCATCAGGGACGCGTGCGGCGGAGAGTACCTTGATCTTCTCAGCGATCAGGTGCTCTGCGGCGAAGGATGCAGGCTCTTCCATGGCAGTGAACGCGAGGAGTTGCAGGAGGTGGTTTTGAATGACATCGCGGGCCGCGCCAATGCCGTCGTAATAGCCGGCACGCGAGCCGATACCGATGTCCTCGGCCATGGTGATCTGTACGTGATCTACATAGTTCGAGTTCCACAGGGGTTCGTACATCTGGTTGGCGAAACGTAACGCCAGGATATTTTGAACGGTTTCCTTACCCAGATAGTGGTCGATCCGGAACACGGATTCTGGAGGGAACACCTCGGAGACCACGTCGTTGAGTTCGCGCGCGCTTTCCAGGTTGTGTCCGAACGGCTTCTCGATCACCACGCGACGCCAAGCACCCTCTTCGGATGTGGAAAGACCCGAGTTTGCGAGTTGCTTGCACACCACGGGGAATGCGCTCGGGGGAACGGACAGGTAGAAAGCGTGGTTACCGCCGGTTCCTCGGTGTTCGTCGAGATCCTTGACCGTCTTGGACAGGCGGGCGAATGCCTCAGGGTCATCGAACGTACCCTGGACGAATCGGATGCCACCGGAGAACTCCGCCCACACAGACTCACGGAACTTGGTACGCGCAAACTGCTCGACCGCATCGCGACAGTACTGCGCGAAGTCCTCATCGCTCCAGTCACGGCGGCCAAACCCGGTCAGTGCGAATCCCGGAGGCAACAGACCGCGATTTGCGAGGTCATAGACCGCAGGAATGAGTTTCTTCTTCGCGAGGTCACCGGTCACACCGAAAATCACGAGGCCACTGGGCCCAGCAATACGGGGGAGACGGATGTCGCGGGGATCCCGGAGCGGGTTCTTCACTGTTCCATGCGTCGATGAAGGCACGTTGGTAGTCACCATTCTTGGTAGATGAGGCGCGGTCTGCACGAATGCAAGGCCACGTCAGGTTGCGGGCATACCTCTGTTGAATCTTATCCGCCTCGCATAACGCACGTTGACTGTGGTCATATTCCGGCCACAGGTTATGTAGCGAGAATTGGCGGCTCGTGATCTCCCGCACTGCAAGTTGATGAGAATCACATCACCAAATCTCTACGACCTGCAACTATCTGGCTTTTCTTGTCACACAGGACAGTACTCGCGGCCAGCAGCGTGTAGTTCGCACATATTGCCGACGAGCCTGTATTTTCCAGCCCCACCTCACCTTGTCCTTCAGTTTCTTCTGCCGTGAGTGGAACTCATCCCACTCGCAAGTACACCAGCCTGGACGGCAGTGACGTTTGTCCACAGGATAGATGCTCCCATTCCAACCTACGGGTGGATATTGGTGGGATAGTGGACGTGACCTCGAACAACCACCCCACGCCTTCACGCCATCAGCACCGGCAATGCCTCACCCGTCCCAGCCGACTCCTCACAGTGTTGTTGGGTCTGGCCTTGGTGACGTCAACAGCAGCATGCTCCAATGAGCCGGTCGAGTACTTCACTCCACCACCAGCCACCGATACCACTGTTACGCCAGGCGAGCTTGTGGAAGACGAGCCCGAAGTCCTTAAACGCCCAGACCCACGCATGATCGCTCAACCCATCCAACCCTCTACCGCTAACGAACTCAGCGAAAACGGAGCACGAGCGTTCGCATACTACTTCCTCGAGGTACTGAACTACACCGCAGCAACCGGAAACACCGAACTTCTACAAACCATCTCCGGCCCCGAATGCACTGCCTGCCAAGGATTCATCGAAGCCACTACAACGGTTGAAGAACTCAACCAATGGCACCTAGGATTCCATTCAACATATGAGAATGAGCCAGTTCTTCTAGAGAATGAAGGAGCGGTCTTCGCATTTGATATCAATTTTCATGCGGATAAATATGAGACGTGGAACCGTGACGGTCTTGTCAAAGAGACCGAATCACTTGTCTTCAACGGAGCGATAGTCATCTATCGGCTTGGGAACTACTGGCTAGTCGAAGAGTTCGGCGAAATGAGCCGGATATGATTTTCGAACTGGTCACTTTTGTAGTACTCACGACAACAGAAGCTAACGCGGATACTGAACTGATGGCGCAGTTCGTGGGCGGAAGCGCTACTGTGAGCAGTTCTGTGCAAGAGAGCATTGCGCGTACAAATACGAGTAACGGGCCAGATGCTGTCAGCACAAGCGAGTCTAGTAGGTCGCCTACGACGCGGGTTGAGCGGGTTCCTGGGTGTCCTGCCGGACTTGAACCGGGCAGTTGTGAAGGCCAAATCGCAACGATGCGGTTAACGTGTCCAGATGATTTTGTGGTTCAAAACCACACCGTGATCACCTATGATCTTGCCAGCGGTGAGGAGTTATCGCGTAGGTATGTGCCAGGGTATTGCCCCCAAGACCCCATCGAGAACAATACGCCAGTAGTTACGGTCAGTCTTGAGGATTTCCAACGCCTGCCCCTCAAGGGCTCAGGGATCACGGTCCACCCCGATGTGGAGTACTACTACGTGAACCTACCGGTCCGGTTCTACTCTGAGAACACACCACAAGTGCTATCCACCGACATACTAGGTACACACGTACTGGTGGAGGCAACCCCATCGTCATATATGTGGGACTACGGTAACGGGGAGAGCAGTGGTCCACTATTACCTGCCGCCCGTCCAGGGTTTTCCGGGAGGGTGGACTACACGTACAAGAAATCCACCTACTACGACATTGGGTTGACCACCTCGTGGACAGGGCGTTATTCAACCGATGGTGGAGTTACCTGGCAAACGATCCCAGGGACAGCCACCACGACAGAGACCTTCGAGCAGTTGCCGATAGCCGAGTCCATCCCACTCCTGGTGAAACCACAAGTAAAAACCGACCAGAACTGAGCCTGGTGAATTTTGCTCCGCCGCGGATGCATCATAAAGTTCTTCGATCAAGACTGGCGTGTCATATACAACAGGGTGGGCCGGTTCGGTTACGAACCGGCCCACCCTGTTTATTCGTCGTCAAGAGAAGCTGATGACCTATCAGGCCTTAGCTGCCGCGATCGAGTCCTTTGCCGCTGAGGCGACAGCCTCGGCAGTGAAGCCAAACTCGCGGAACAGCGTGTTTGCGTCAGCCGATGCGCCGTAGTGCTCGATCGAGATCGAACGACCAGCGTCACCAACAAACTCACGCCAACCCAACGCCAACCCGGCCTCAACGGAAACACGAGCCTTCACAGCGGAAGGAAGCACGGATTCCCTGTACTCGTCGGACTGAGCGTTGAACCACTCAACCGAAGGCATCGAGACGACACGAGCCTGAATGCCCTCGGCAGCAAGCTGCTCACGAGCAGCAACTGCGAGCTGAACCTCAGAACCCGTACCGATCAGAATGACATCTGGAGTACCATCAGCATCGATGAGGGTGTAACCACCCTTCGCCACGAACTCGGCAGAGGCGAACTCGGTGGCGGTGGCAGCACCTGCGCCACGCTCGAATGTTGGGATGTTCTGACGGGTCAGGATGATACCGGCTGGGCGGTTCGTGGTTTCAATGATGGTCTTCCACGCCTGGGCAACCTCGTTAGCATCACCTGGGCGGACAACATCGAGACCGGGAATCGCACGGAGCGCAACAAGGTGTTCGATTGGCTGGTGGGTAGGACCGTCTTCACCGACACCGATCGAGTCGTGCGTCCACACGAAGATCGATGGGATCTCCATGAGCGCAGCCAAGCGAACGGACGGACGCATGTAGTCCGAGAATACGAGGAACGTTCCACCGTAGGCACGAGTGCCACCGTGCAGGACGATTCCGTTCAGGATCGCACCCATGGCGTGCTCGCGGATACCGAAGTGAAGGGTACGGCCGTACTTGTTGCCCTTCCATACTGCGGTTGAGCGGTGCTCAGGGATGAACGACGGCTCGCCGGCCATGGTGGTGTTGTTCGAACCTGCAAGGTCTGCCGAACCACCCCAGAGTTCTGGAAGTACCGGTGCGAGAGCAGCCAGTACCTTTCCGGAAGCAGCACGAGTCGCAACAGCAGAGCCCGCCTCGAACACGGGGAGAACCGAGTCCCAGCCTTCTGGAAGCTCACGCTTGGTAATACGCTCAAGCAGTGCGAAGTTATCTGGGTTGGCGGCTTTCCATGCCTCGAACGCGGCATCCCAGGCGGAACGTTCCTCAGCCTGACGGGATGCAACAGCGCGGGTGTATTCGAGGATCTCAGCGTCAATCTCGAAGGACTTCTCCGGGTCGAGGCCAAGGGCAGCCTTCAGACCAGCAACCTCTTCGCCGCCCAGAGCAGAACCGTGGATACCACCGGTGTTCTGCTTCTTTGGCGAAGGCCAACCGATGATGGTGCGAAGCGCAATGATAGAAGGCTTGTCTGTGGCCTCGTTTGCCGCCTGGATTGCCGCGTGCAGAGCCTCTACGTCTTCGGAGTATTGCGCGCCACCATTGGTCCAGTCAACGCGTTGTACGTGCCAGCCGTACGCCTCGTAACGCTTGAGAACGTCCTCTGAGTAGGACACGTCGGTGTCGTCTTCGATTGAGATGTGGTTCTGGTCGTAGATGACCACAAGATTGCCAAGTTCCTGGTGGCCAGCGAGGGAGGAAGCCTCGGAGGTGACACCCTCCTGGAGGTCACCGTCGCCTGCGATCACGTAGACGTTGTGGTCGAAAACAGATTCTCCGTCAGCGGTCTCTGGGTCAAACAGGCCGCGCTCACGGCGTGCTGCCATAGCCATACCGACTGCGGACGCCAGACCGGAGCCTAGGGGACCGGTCGTGATTTCGACACCTGCGGTGTGCCCGAACTCCGGGTGACCTGGAGTCTTCGAACCCCACGTACGCAGCGCTGCGATGTCTTCCATCTCGAGGCCGTAACCTGCGAGGAACAACTGTAGGTAGATGGTCAGCGAGGAGTGTCCAGCCGACAATACGAATCGGTCGCGTCCTACCCAGTTTGGGTCACTTGGGTCATGGCGCATGACCTTCTGGAACAGGAGGTAGGCTGCGGGTGCCAGCGAGATCGCGGTTCCTGGGTGGCCGTTGCCGACCTTCTCTACTGCGTCTGCGGCGAGAGCCTTGATGGACTTTACGGCGCGGTCATCCAACTCCGACCACTCGAATGTCTTAACTGCAGGGGTGAAAGCGTTCACCGATCCTCATTCCTTCCGGCGACAGGCCGGAACTCATTGCGTAAACCAGCCGCAACGCTTAGTGCGCAAGGGCCTTCAAGTTCAGTCGTTTCAACGGCACCAGAATAACAAATCTGATTTTATATTCTGCGGCGGTGCTCACGGTTCGAGCGCTTGAATGGATTTCAGCCCTGGCTGCGCTGCCGTGCGACCGCTAAGTGCTCGCACTTACATGATAGCCCGAGAGACTGTGAAATGTTAACGCTCACATATAGGACTTTCGACCAATCTCACACATGTTCATCGGCCGCTTCTCAGTCGCGGCAACTAAGATGTAGTGGACAGATGTTCGGATCCCCCCGCCGCATCGCGAGAATATTGGCATTCTTGTGAGCGACCATCCGATCGACTCGTGGCGCCGCGCGCAATGGTTGATCATGATGATTGCCGTCCGCTGCCGCTGGCATCCGGCCGAACAGGTTTGAGAATGGAACACAGGACGCGTGCAAAACACTGAACCAGCCATCGAGGACTCGCAGATGGCAGGAGCCGCCGACCCTGCGAATGCGCGTGAGGGCGCATCGCGAAAACCGACCGAGAATCGGCTTGCGAAGACACGCCGTAAGGTCGGTGCATATATCGCATTGACTAAACCACGCGTCATTGAACTTCTCCTCGTGACCACCTTCCCGTCAATGGTTCTCGCCCAGGGTGGGCTTCCAGACCTGTTGCTTGTGCTCCTCACAATGATCGGTGGAGCGATCGCGGCTGGCGGCGCTGGAGTTCTGAACTGCTACATCGACCGCGACATCGATGAGGTCATGAACCGCACCAAGCGTCGTCCGCTCGTGACTGGCGACGTGACCCCCCGTGAAGCGCTCGTCTTCGGTTGGGTTCTATCGATCGTTTCTCTGGCCTGGTTCTATTTCCTCGTGAACTGGCAGTCCGCGGTACTCACCGCCGGTGCGATTGCGATCTACGTTGTCGGTTACACAATCATTCTGAAGCGTCGCACTGCTCAGAACATCGTGTGGGGTGGCCTCGCAGGTTGCATGCCGGTCTTTATCGGTTGGTCAGCTGTCACTGAGGGATTGAGTTGGGGCGCACTCATGCTGTTCCTCGTCATCTTCTTCTGGACCCCTCCGCACTACTGGCCGCTGTCCATGAAGTTCAAGCGTGACTACGCAAACGCTGGCGTCCCGATGCTTCCTGTTGTTGCGAACGACAAGCGTGTTGCGGTGGAGATGATTCTCTACACCGTGGCCATGATTGCTAGTTCCCTTGGCGTGTACTTCTTCGAGCAGGACAAACTCACCCCGATCTATCCGATTGCCGCACTTGTCTTGGGCGTGTGGTTCCTCTGGTCGATCATCGCGATGTACCGCAAGGCCGCCGCAGGGCAAACCCGCAAGATCGGTGAGATGAAGGTGTTCCACGGTTCAATCACGTATCTGACGCTACTGTTCGTAGTGCTGGCAGTAGACGTCTTCCTGCCGTTCTAGGACTTGGACCAGTGTCTACGCCGGAGGGGTTAGATCGCGAGTACGCCCGCCATCTACGCACCTATCTGGACCACCTGCTCATCGAGCGAGGCCGCGCACGCAATACCGTCAGTTCCTACGAGCGTGACCTCATTCGGTACGGTGAGTTCCTAGCAGGTGCCGGTCTCACGGTCACGAGCGTCCAACGGCAGGACGTTGAACGCCTGTTGACGCAGGTGCGTGAGCCTGCAACGAAACCGAAGGCACCTCCGCTCAGTCCTGCCTCGGTGGCGCGACTGCTTGCAAGTATTCGTGGTTTCCACCGGTTCCTTGAGGACGAACGCGTCCGCAACGACGATCCAACAGTTGGACTCAAACCGCCGAAAGCAGGGCAACGGCTTCCCAAGACGCTCACCATTGAGCATGTTCAACAACTTCTTGAGGCACCCGACCCAGAAACCCCTGCCGGAATGCGTGACCGGGCACTTCTCGAACTGCTCTACTCCACGGGCGCCAGAGTCTCCGAGGTGATAGATCTCGATGTGGATGCAATGCAGGATGTTCGCGAGCAGTCCGTGGTGCGCTTGTTGGGCAAGGGCAACAAGCAACGTATCGTCCCGGTTGGCACGTACGCTCAATCAGCAATCGACGCCTATCTCGTGCGTGCCCGCCCCGTATTGATGGAGAGGGGAAGCGGAACACCAGCTCTCTTTGTGAACTCGCGCGGTCGCCGTCTTACCCGGCAAAGCGCCTACGGCATCATCAAAGTGTCGGCTGAGCGTTGCGGATTGGCCAATGTTTTCGACATTTCCCCGCACACGCTACGTCACTCATTCGCCACCCATCTCCTGAACGGTGGTGCTGACGTGCGCGTGGTTCAAGAACTGCTCGGGCATGCCTCGGTGACCACTACCCAGATCTACACGCACATCACCCAGGATGCACTGCGCGAAGTGTTCATGACCTCGCACCCGCGCGCCACAAACTCGCACTTGCTACGGACAAAGTAGTGCAGCGGAGTGTAGGGGTTTCGCGGAGCGGACCCCTACCGGAGCGTAACGAACGTAGTTCGTGACCAACGGGCATGGCCAGTAGGACTAAACGCAGGTGAAAACGGTTCACAATCACACGGCACGATCTGCATGGTTGCGCGGTTTTGACCAGCGAATGTTGTAACGTGAAACGGTGACTAACGATTCGTTGTTTGGGATTGGCCCGACCGAGCTGAAAACGGACCCCGTGGGACGAGAGATCCCGGAGTTCCCCGTACCCGCGCCACTTTCGGTGCACGGTCCCGCCCGCATTATTGCCATGTGCAATCAAAAGGGTGGCGTTGGCAAGACCACAACAACGATCAACCTGGCCGCGTCGCTCGCCGAGTATGGCCGCAAGGTGCTTATCGTCGACTTTGACCCCCAGGGTGCGGCTTCGGTCGGTTTGGGCGTGCCTACCCACGAACTCGTGCTGACGGTCTACAACACGCTCATCGACCGCACGGTGGATGTGCACGACGTTATCGTGGGCACCTCGGTGCCCAACCTGGACGTCATGCCAGCGAACATTGACCTATCGGCGGCAGAGGTACAGCTCGTCGGTGAGGTGGCACGCGAGTCGATCCTCGCCCGGGTATTGCGCCCAGTCATCGACGAGTACGACGTGATTCTGGTGGACTGCCAGCCATCGCTCGGGTTGCTCACCGTGAACGCCTTGACAGCTGCCCACGGCGTGTTGATTCCGCTCGAATGTGAGTTCTTTGCGCTACGCGGTGTCGCCCTGCTCGTCGAAACGATAGAGAAGGTGCGCGACCGATTGAATCCCCGCCTTGAGGTCGATGGGATCGTCGCCACGATGTTTGACTCGCGCACGCTCCACTCGCGTGAGGTCATTGCCCGTGTGTACGAGGCTTTCGGCGACACCCTCATGCACACCATCATCGGCCGCACGGTGAAGTTCCCAGATGCCTCAGTCGCTGCGGAACCGATCACGAGTTACGCGCCGACCCACGCGGGCGCCCAAGCTTATCGACAACTTGCGCGCGAACTCATTGCACGCGGAGACGCTGCCTGACATGACGCTGGCTCCGCCGGAACTGTGGGAACCCTCCACGGAGGGCGATCACGACATTGAGTCAAGTGATGGCTTCCACGTCCACCTCGAAAACTTCTCGGGCCCGTTTGATCTACTGCTTTCCCTGATCGCAAAACATAAACTCGATATCACCGAGATCGCCTTAGCACAGGTCACGGACGAGTTTATTGCGTATCTGCGCGCAGCGCAGGACGACAACGACACGGGAGAGGCCCACATCGGTGGGGACTCGTCGAAAAATTTGGGAATCGCGTCCGAATTCCTGCTGGTGGCTGCTACGCTGCTGGATCTGAAGGCGGCTCGACTGCTTCCCCAGCCGGAAACCGATGACGAAGATGCGCTCGAATTACTTGAGGCGCGCGATCTGCTGTTCGCAAAGCTCCTGCAATACCGGGCGTTCAAAGAACTTGCCGCAGTGTTCGAAGCACGCATGGAACGACAGACGCGTTTTGTGCCGCGAGCGGTTCCGCTGGAACCGCGGTTTGCGGAGGTACTGCCACCGCTCGTGTGGAACATGACCCCTACGAGACTCCACGCGTTGGCACAGCGGGCGCTCGGCCTCGCCGAGCCGGTGGCGCCGCCCATGGTGCGCACAACGCACCTGCATAATCCGCGGATCTCGATGGCCGATGAAATCCCGTACGTTCTGGAATTTTTCAGCCATACGCCCGACGCCACGTTCGAAGACCTCACCGCAGACGCAACTGACAATCTACAGGTGGTCATCCGATTCTTGATCATGCTCGAGTTCTACCGCGATGCAGTTCTCGAGTTCTCCCAGCCGGACCCGCTCGGCGACATGCACCTGCGGTTTGTGGGGGAGAGCGGCTATGTGCCACGGTTTTCCGACGAGTACTCAGGTGCCGTTGCCGCCTCGCGTGATGAGGCGGTTACGCAGTGAGCACATCGCACGAGTTGCTTGCGCAACTCGAGGCCGTGCTCATGGTGGTCGACGAACCGGTCACCGTGACCGAACTCGCGACCGCGTTGGAACTGGATGAGTCTGACGTTGCAGAGGGGTTGCAGGAACTGGTGAAAGACTACCGCGGCGAGACCGGTAGTCGAACGCGAGGCTTCGTCCTACGGGAAACCGGCTCGGGCTGGCGCATCTATAGTGCACCCGAACACGACCAGATCGTCGGCAAATTCGTCACAGCGGGCCGAATGGCGCGACTGTCGCAGGCGGCACTCGAAACCCTCGCGGTCATCGCCTACCGCCAACCAGTGACCCGCGGTCAGATCGCCATGATCCGTGGCGTCAACGTTGACGGCGTTGTCCGCACCCTCCTGGCACGCGATTTGATCACAGAAACCGGTTTTGACGGCCCAACTGGTGCCACCCTGTACAAAACTACGCGATACTTTATGGAGCGGATGGGCATTGAGTCGCTCGACGACCTACCTCTGCTCGCACCTGCACTACCGCCGATCGAAGAGTCAGCGGAGCTCGAAGAACTCGTGTCGCACCAGATATCGCGCCCGCGCGAACCGGTCGCAGACCCGTTGAGTAACGATCCAGGGCAGGCCCCAGAACAACCGTGAACGGCAGAAGTTCACACGTAGTACAAGGAGAAACCATGGGTTCCACTCGCGGCGGACGCAAGCGGCCACAAGCCGCACCGCAGCAGGCCAACCACGATGTCCACGTCGCCGACGGCATTCGCCTGCAAAAGGTACTCGCGGATGCAGGCGTTGGTTCGCGCCGCGTGTGCGAGAACCTGATCGCCGAGGGCCGAGTCGAGGTTGACGGACAGATCGTGCTGGAACTCGGCGTGCGCGTGGATCCAGCGGTCAACTCAATCGCTGTTGATGGCCTGCCCATCCAGACGGACAAGTCCAAGATCACGCTCGTCCTGAACAAGCCTGCAAAGGTTGTTTCGGCCATGACCGACCCCGAAGAGCGTCGAACCCTTGCGGACCTCGTGTCGAACCGGCCAGAGCGCCTGTTCCACGTTGGTCGGCTCGACTACGAGTCCGAGGGCATCATCCTACTCACCAACGATGGCGAGTTGGCCAACCGTCTGTCCCACCCACGCTTCGAGATCACCAAGACCTACATGGTCACCGTTAAGGGACGCGTGCCAAACGGCGTGGGCTCCAAGATGCTCAAGGGCTTCGAGCTTGAGGACGGTTGGGCGGAACTCGATCGCTTCAAACTCATCGACTCCACCCCAATGGAATCCCTCATCGAGGTGCAGTTGCACAGCGGACGTAACCGCATCGTGCGCCGCATGTTCGAGGAGGTTGGTCATCCGGTGACCCGTCTTGTGCGCACCCAGATCGGTCCCATCAAGATCGGTGACCTCAAGCAGGGACGCTACCGGGTACTCGGCAAGATCGAGCTCGGATCGCTCATGAAGATCGTGGGAATGTAGTCCAAGCGGTACTCCCTCACGTGCCAGGTCCTCTGAAGGACGGGCATACATAAAATAGGTTTGAAAGGATAGTTCGTGACCACCACGCCACTGACCATTGCCATTGATGGCCCATCGGGCTCCGGTAAGTCCTCTGTGTCCAAGGAGGTCGCCCGCCGCCTGGGTTTGGCTTACCTTGACACCGGCGCGATGTACCGTGCAGCAACCTGGTGGTGCCTGCGTGAGGGAGTGGACCTCGCTGACGCTGACTCAGTGACCGCTGTTGTGGACACGATGCCCCTTTCCCAGAGCGTTGACCCTGACAACCAGGTCATCCGCATGGACGACGTGGACATCACCGAAATCATCCGGGAATCCTCAATCTCGACCAAGGTCTCGCAGGTGGCGACAAACCTGGAAGTACGCGACATCCTGCGCGCCCTGCAGCGTAGCCGGATTGATGCTGAACGCAACGGCGGGTTCTCCGGCGGAAACGGAATCGTGGCGGAAGGCCGTGACATCACAACGGTTGTCGCCCCTGACGCAGACGCACGCATCCTGCTGACCGCAAGCGAGGAGGCGCGCCTCGCTCGTCGCGCCAAGGACGTTCACGGAACAGCGGACGCCGCCGCTGTCGAGGCAACCAAAGATGAGGTCCTACGCCGCGACGCCGACGACTCCACGGTTTCCCAGTTCCAGGTTGCCTCAGACGGCGTGATCACCATCGACTCCTCTGACCTTGATTTCGAACAGACCGTTCGTGCCGTGCTCGCCGCAATCGAACAGGCCACTGCTTAAGGATTGAGCGTTGTCACACACTGAACCGGGGGACTGGATGCCTGCTGCGTGGACTCCGCGCTGGGCGCGCCATGTTGGCCGGATCCTGTGCGGCACACTGTGGCATGTCGAGGTATACGGAGCGGAAAACGTACCCGCTGATGGCCGGGTTATCGTGGCAGCAAACCACGCTGGGCTGATTGATGGTCCGCTCATGATGGGTTTCGTGCCGCGCCCCACCCATTTCCTTGTGAAAGGTGCGTTCTTTAGGGGACCCGTTGGGTGGGTGTTGCGCGCCTGCGGTCAGATTCCAGTGCTGCCTGGTGGTGGCCGTTCCGCGTTGTCCGCCGGTCGCGGTGTTCTGATGCGCGATGGTTGCGTCGGTATCTTTCCTGAGGGTAGGCGCGGCAGGGGAGACGTGGCTCGACTACACCCCGGGGTTGGGTGGCTATCGTTGCACACGGGTGCGCCCGTGGTTCCCGTTGCTGTGCTGGGTACCCGAGTGACCGGCAAGTCTGTGCATGCATTGCCTCGACTACGAACCCGGATCGTGGTTCTTTACGGCGCTCCCGTTACTGTGCCCAGTTCCTGTAATGGTGAGCCCACTCGCCGCGATATAGCGGATATGACGGACCGAGTGCGCACCGCGATGAGTGAACTGCTGATGGAGGCCCAGCAAAAGTACGGGATCGTCATGCCCACCGACGATGGTACCGAGGGCTCCTACAGCGCAAACGTGTGATCTGCCACTTAGGTACCTCATTTTCCGGTAAAACGCGGCAACTACTGGAACAATAGGATTATGACGAATTCTGAATTTCCCGAGCACGACGACAACTTGGATGTAGAGCGCGAACGTGCCCTGCGTGCGGGTCTCGAGGACTACGAGCTCGCAGACGAAGACATTTCGCTCCTGAGCGGGGAATTCGAGGACGGATTCGATAACGCACCTCAGGAGGCTCTGCCGGTTCTGGCGATCATTGGTCGTCCGAACGTTGGTAAATCCACGCTCGTGAACCGTATCCTTGGTCGCCGCGAGGCTGTCGTTGAAGACAAGCCTGGCGTGACCCGTGACCGCGTCTCGTATCCAGCCGAGTGGGCCGGACGTGACTTCACCCTCGTGGATACCGGTGGTTGGGAAGCCGATGTTCTGGGTATTGACGCCCGCGTCGCGGAACAGGCTGAACTTGCAATCCAACTCGCTGACGCGATCCTCTTTGTCGTTGATGCAACCGTTGGCGCGACCGCTACCGATGAACAGGTTGTCCGCCTTATCCGTAAGTCGAAGAAGCCGGTTGTCCTGTGCGCCAACAAGGTTGACTCGCAGCGCCAAGAACTTGAAGCCTCCGAACTGTGGGGCCTTGGTTTGGGCGAACCGTATCCTGTTTCCGCATTGCACGGACGTGGCACGGGTGACCTGCTCGAAGCAGCGATGAAGATCCTGCCGGAGAAATCCGAGCATGGGGTAGCGCGTCCAACCGGTCCGCGCCGTATTGCGCTGGTGGGACGTCCAAACGTGGGTAAGTCCTCGCTGCTGAACAAGGTAGCTCGGGAACAGCGCGTGGTTGTTGATGAGTTTGCGGGAACCACCCGCGACCCTGTTGACGAGTTGATTGAACTCAAGGGCAGGCAGTGGATCTTTGTGGACACCGCGGGTATTCGCCGTCGAGTGCACCAGACCAAGGGCGCTGACTTCTACGCATCTTTGCGCACGCGCGCCGCTATCGAGAAGTCGGAGGTTGCCGTGGTTCTGCTTGATGCCTCGACCACGCTGACCGAACAGGACCAGCGCGTGGTTTCTCAGGTGATCGACTCTGGACGTGCCGTTGTCATTGCATTCAACAAGTGGGACCTCATGGATGAGGATCGCCGCCCGTTCCTTGAGCGCGAGATCGAAAAGGACCTCAAGCAGATGACCTGGGCACCACGCGTCAACGTTTCTGCGCGCACCGGTTGGCACGTGGAGAAGTTGGTTCCGGCGCTCGAAAGGGCCTTGGAGTCGTGGGACACCCGTATCCCAACCGGGCGTTTGAACTCGTTCCTTGGTGAGTTGGTCGCGGCGAACCCGCACCCCGTGCGTTCCGGTAAGCAGCCGCGCATTTTGTTTGCGACCCAGGCTTCGACTCGTCCACCGCGTTTCGTTATCTTCGCAACAGGCTTTATTGAGGCCGGATACCGCCGCTTCATCGAGCGCCGGTTGCGCGAAGAGTTTGGTTTTGAAGGTTCCCCCATCGAACTTTCGGTGCGCGTGCGCGAGAAGCGTCGCCGCTGATCTGAGATAAGGACTCAATAGTGAACACCCCTGCTGGACTGTTAAGCGCCCAAAAAAAGATGCGTGCGGCTGGCGTTCCAGACGTCGCGATCAACGTGTTCACCCGGTTTTACGGGATTGTGGCTGAGGGTAAGGAATCGTTCATCCGCGAGTCCGAGATTGACCCGCTGGTTGACGTAGTTCATTTGGATTCGATTTCCGACGAGTCGGCGGCTGATTCATCGGCTTCCGGTTCTGGCGATGGTCGGGTGGGGGAGTCCGCGCTTGCGCGGACCGCGATGCTCAAACTCAATGGTGGGCTCGGAACCTCGATGGGGATGCAGTCCGCGAAGTCTCTGCTACCCGTGCGTGATGGACTGTCATTCTTGGACATCATTGCCCATCAGGTTCGTGCTGCCCGTGCCGAGCACGGGGTTCCACTGCCGATCCTGTTCATGAACAGTTTCCGGACCGATCGCGACACGCGTGATGCTCTGAGTAAGTATGAGGATCTGCCTGTCTCTGGCCTGCCGTTGACGGTCGTGCAGAACCAGGAACCGAAACTTCGGGTTTCCGATTTGCATCCGGTGGAGTATCCCGAGAACCCAGAACTTGAGTGGTGTCCTCCTGGCCACGGTGACGTGTATACGGTGCTGCAAACCTCGGGTGTGCTGGATTCTCTTGAATCGGCTGGATATGAGTTCCTGAACATCTCCAACGCGGACAACCTGGGAGCCTACCCGTCTGCGGATATTGCTGAATGGTTCGCCCAGTCTGGTGCCCCGTTTGTTGCTGAGACCGTGCAGCGTACGCCTGCCGACCGTAAGGGTGGCCACGTTGTGGTCCGCGATGGCCAGTTGATCCTCCGCGAGACTGCGCAAACCCACGCGGATGATGAGGACGCCGCAGCGGACATCTCGAAGCACAAGTACTTCAACGCAAACACCCTCTGGATCCGGATCTCCGCATTGAAAGAACTCCTTGTCAAGCACGAGGGTGTTTTGCCGCTGCCACTCATCCAGAACCACAAGACCGTGAACCCATCGGACCCTGACTCTACGGCGGTTGTGCAGCTTGAGTTCGCGATGGGTGCAGCCATTGAACTGTTCGAGGGTGCTCAGGCCCTCGTTATTGACCGCACCCGGTTCCTTCCGGTCAAGACCACGAACGACCTGCTGTTGCTTCGCTCAGACGTGTACGAGTTGAGCGACGACTACCGTCTCGTGCCGCAGGGAGCCGAGCCACTCATCACCCTGGACACCGACTACTTCAAACTCATCGGTGACTTCGAGGAGCGATTCCCTGCGGGCGCTCCACTGCTGTCGCAGGCTTCTTCGCTGACGGTTGATGGGCCGTGGGTGTTTGGCCATGACGTGCGTGTCGTGGGGGATGGGCGTCTTTCCGCCGAATCAGGCTCAGACGTGCCCGTACCAGATGGCGCAACCGTGACCGAAACGGGTATCGCAGACTAGCCGTTTTTATTTTGGACCCTCATCTGGGGTAAGATCTTTGAGGTTGTTCACCATATGCGGTGAACTTCGGGCTATAGCGCAGCTTGGTAGCGCGTCCGTCTGGGGGGCGGAAGGTCGCGGGTTCAAATCCCGCTAGCCCGACCAAAGGAAAGTCGGGACATCATCACGGTGTCCCGACTTTTCTCTTGTCTCATTGGTTCCTTGTTGCATTGAGGACGATGATGACTTCACCATTGTGCACAGTCAACTAGTGGGTTAGCGACGAAAACGTGTGGATGGTTCGGACATGTCATTGGGGGCGTCCTGCCCAGCCTTTTCTCGCCCAGAGTCCTTCTTCTGCGTTGAGGCCGGTGTCGTAGAGGGTGGGGCTGATAGACCTTACCAAGTCGATCGTGGGTCCACCACCAAGAAGCGTTTGAACCCACACCAGCGGGACGAACCCCTGCCTGAGTAAGATAGGTCTCATCAAGTTGGATCTGGTCGTAGACCTCACCCGTGATACCGAAGACTGGCTCAACTTTCCAGCACCAGGCGTGACTGTGTCGAAATCCTCGCCCGCTGCCCGTGTCGAGTTCGCACTGAGTGCGGTTACCAAGATGCCCGCGATGAAGGTGTCTAGTTGTGCTGCTCAGGTGACATCAGGGCGCTTACGCACGCTTGAGGCACCACAGGTGCCATACCCAACGTTGGGTTACCGCCTTGGTCTTACCTTTTTTGACTAGGACTTCATTGCATACCCCACAACGGGTGGAGTCACCAGCACTTTTCACACTTAAGAGTGACAGCGCATACCAATACCCCAACAGCCGCTAGAACGCGCCCCAAATCCCGAGTCCCATCCACACGTTTTCGCCTCTGACCCTCGTTTAGAGCAGCCGTATGCGCGCTATGCTGACGGTAAGTACATGCATACCTGTAGATTCAGTTGCTCGGAAACTCCGAGTAACTTCTTCAGGCCACTAAAAATACAACACGGGCTCATTTATGATGCCTGCCGACTGCCACTCCAGTTTCTCGACCATGAGGGCTTTCCTTATTCTTGTGCAGAATTTATGCTTCGAGATCAGGGGTGGGGTAGCGGACTTCATCAATGAGTTTACGTACTTGGCGTATCCGGGGAACGTCACGGAAGCGGACTCCGTAACTGCTGGTTTGCTCGTTCCAAGCGCCTGATGTTTCAGGCTGGGCGCCAGCAGCAGCATCATAGAAGTTCAGGGTGCCCACTCCAAAGAAGCGGTCGACTATGCCGCGTTCTTCGCTCACTGAAGAGATACGATCCAAACGGATTTCGCGGGAGTGCTTATAGAACACGCCCCATTCGGCTCGTACCCGCTCGCTCGTCAGGGTGAATTTAGTGTTCCACCACTTAATGAGTGGGATGACAAAGAACCAGATTTCAAGGCACACGATAATTCCATGCGCAATAGGGGCGCCCCACTGGCTTAACCACGCCCACCCAATCTCATCTGGCCACACGGCCCACACCGCGCCGTGCAGGGCCAACAGCAGGATCTGGATGATCAAGGCCCCAAGCAACATCTTAGGATGGGTGCGGGATTGATACAGCGTCTTTTCCATGCTTCAAAGTATGACAGGTATTGGACACCACAAAAGGTGCGTTCTAGCGGCCAAACCTCGTGTTTGGTGTTGCCATACTCGCGATCGTGTTAAGCCAGATCGCTTAAGTTCCAGTGCGGCAGCCCGTCGTATTGGGCGGATGAACAACGCGACATGCGGGTGCCACAACCGTACAACGATGGAACGTTCACGTTACACTGCGTAAAAGCCCCACGGAAGGCAGTGCAATGAAGATTACTCAGCCTAAAGAACTCGGAGTGCTTGTCCGCACCCGCAGGCAGCAACTTGGTCTCAGCCAAAGTGATGTAGCCGAACGCGCAGGGACAACGCGCCAGTGGCTGTCACGTTTTGAGCAGGGGCATAGCGACGTCTCGCTAGGAAATGCTTTTGCGATCCTCAAAGTACTTGAACTTGAACTCGGCGAATACATCGACCCGGCAACCATTGCAGCACCGCAACCAGACACCGCACGAACCACCGTTCAACCGTCAGCATCATCGGTTCACAGTGAAGACTTGACACCAAGTGCTGCGGTATCGCAAGGAGATCGCCTCCGTCGACTACGAGAGCGCGATGCACTTAGCGGGCTCAAGGGATGGGGGACGAAGACTAAACCAGCGCAGTCCACCGCTGCGCTCACAGCGAGAGCACCACGTTCCAGCGAAGAGCCTGAGACCGGTGCTCACGGGGATGAACATGGGGCTCTTCCTGAAGATTCGAGCGGCAATGGCGCAGCAGATCAACTGACTCAATCCCCTCAGGGTGGGCCGAAGTACTCAATCGATGCGGACATTGCGAGGATCGCGAAGTCATCATTGTTCAAGCGCAGTTAGCACCAGTAATGCACACCAATAACAAGCAGGGTCGGTACTGCGGATCGAGGGCAACTTCTTGGAATTCGATGGGTCGAAAATAGTCCGCATGCGCCAATTTTTTATGGGCACTCGGACTAAAAGCAGCCCATCGAGGCGGTTGCCAGGGCAAACAAAGGGCCGGTAAACGCAATTACCGGCCCTTAGACGCATTATGGAGGAAATCTCGAGAGAGGGTTTACCGCAGCATCAACGGCGTGCGGACTTCCGTGAACAACATGTCGCGGCGATGAGCTCTATTCGCCCACCACTTGCGTGATTTGTCGTCCCGATACATCCATGTGATCATGGCACGTCACCTACCTCTCATCGAGCAATTGTGTCGCTCAGGTCACGGGCCGCATCAAGCACGATCCTCATTGACCTTGTGCACTTCCTGGGGTGTGGAAGCACCTCAAGTATCTCAATTAACGAGACGAAACCCAAGGCCTTTGGTCCCAAATGGTGCGTGTTGGCCGGGAAAATGTAGACCACATCACGGAACTGGTGAGTTCTCCCTCTGGTGGTTGGGCTGCTGATCGTGGAAAATCCCTAGAACTCGACGCCACCCGCGCGAAGCAGGTCCTCAAAATCGGGTGTCTGCAGGTCATCGAGTTCGCGTGTGGCTTCGAGTGCGGAACCCACCAAAAGCGTTGCGAACTCTTGCGCACCACGGGCAATCCGCGCATCCAACTCGTCGGAAATCCCATCTGCCCCACCCCAGTCCTCGGAGGCCGCAAACACAGCGGTAGGGGAGACGAGTGCCTTGAGATAGGCGAATACGGGACGTACCGCGAACTCGAGCGCAAGCGAGTGTCGGGCCGTTCCCGCCGTCGCCCCAAGATACACGGGTTTGTTGACCAGTGACTTCTGATCAATCACGTCCAGGAAGGACTTGAACAGCCCGGAAAAGGATTGGGAGAAGATCGGCGTGGTTGCCACGACTCCATCTGCGGCCACAAGCTGGGCTTTGAGTTCCTCAAGGCGAGGAGAACCGAACCCGGTGAGCATGTTGTCCACGATGTCGTGGGCATAGTCGCGCAGTTCGACGGGCGTGATCTCGATGTCGTGTCCGGCGGACCGCAAGGCTGCCCCTGTTGCGGCGCTCATGCGATCTGCAAGGAGTCTTGTGGATGAGGGCTGGCTAAGGCCTGCGGAGAGAGCAATGAGTTTCATGTCAGTGTCCTTGTGGGATCGAGAATTTCAACGTGCTTCACGCGTGTTGAAGCGGGGGATGGCCTCTTGGGCGTTCTTGAGTTTTTCGGTCAGAACGCGCAGTTGTTCGAGTTCGCGAGGGCTGAGCGCTGAGCCAACGTAGTGATCGATCTGCGCGACGTGGCGGCGGCCCATTTCACGCTGTAGTCGGATTCCCTCAGCGGTCAGAGTGATGAGCGTGCCTCGGCGGTCATCCGGGGCGGTTCGCCGTGCAACGAGTCCACGAAGTTCGAGACGCTCGACAAGCCGCGATAGCGCTGACTGATGCATCAGGACCCCTTTATTGAGTTCCTTGAGTCGTAGTCCGTCACCTCCTGCAAGGCGCAGGGTGTAGAGGACATCGTATTCCTTGAGTGTCAGGTCGGGCATGAGGTCATCGGCCTCAAGCCTGCGCATGATCTCTACCTGAGCGCGGAACAGTGCCTCCCACGCCATCGAGGTATGTTTGGGGTCGCTCATCTGTGCTCCGTTAATGGGTCGGTGAGGCTCCGGTTACGTCATCTGCTGCAGCGTAGACCGTTGAGTCTGTGCTGCCACCCTTCGCCGCGACACGGTTCGCGTGTGTTGGCGCATCTGGGACATGTGCTGGGCGTCCGGTTGCAAACTCTTTGCGGAGTACCGGCACGACCTCGCTGCCCAGCATCTCAATCTGGTCGAGCACAGTGCCCAGAGGTAGACCCGCGTGGTCCATGAGGAACAGTTGACGCTGATAGTCTCCCACGTGATCGCGCATTGTGGCATAACGGTCGATGACCTGCTGTGGGCTGCCCACGGTCAACGGTGTCTGCTCGGTGAAGTCCTCAAGTGTTGGGCCGTGTCCGTAAACAGGCGCACTGTCGAAGTAGGGACGGAACTGGCGGACTGCATCTTGGGAGTTCTTCGCCATGAACACCTGTCCACCAAGCCCGACAATCGCCTGGTCTGCCGCACCGTGGCCGTAGTGCTCAAAGCGGCGGCGATACAGAGCAACCATCTGCTTGGTGTGGCTGATCGGCCAGAAGATATTGTTGTGGAAGAACCCATCGCCGTAATAGGCGGCCTGTTCGGCAATCTCAGGGGTGCGGATCGAACCGTGCCAGACGAAGGGAGCGACTCCATCGAGCGGTCGTGGGGTGGACGTGAAGCCTTGGAGCGGGGTACGGAAATTTCCCTTCCAGTTCACAACGTCTTCATCCCACAGTTTGCGTAGAAGCGCGTAGTTTTCGACTGCGAGTTCGACGCCTTGGCGGATGTCTTTACCGAACCACGGATAGACGGGGCCGGTGTTTCCTCGCCCAAGCATGAGGTCCATGCGCCCATCGGCCAAGTGTTGGAGGTATGCGTAATCTTCAGCAAGGCGCACTGGGTCGTTGGTGGTGATGAGTGTGGTGGAGGTCGAGAGCACGATCTTCTCGGTCTGTGCTGCAAGGTAGGCAAGTAGCACGGGCGGGTTTGCGGGTGCCGCGAATGGTGGGTTGTGGTGCTCACCGGTTGCGAACACATCGAGTCCCACCTCTTCGGCTTTGCTCGCGATGGCTACGGTCGCCTTGATACGCTCGTTCTCTGTTGGGGTGGTGCCGTTGGTGGGGTCGGTTGTCACGTCGCCGACGGTAAAGATTCCGAACTGCATGAGTCCTCCATTTTTAATGCATTTGCATGTACTTATTGTGCACAACTTTCTGGAGGCCTGCTTCATTCCCGCTGCGCGCGTGTCGGTGCTCACAGTGGGAAACCGAAACTTTCCACCTGTGCAGTATTCGCCCGCAACCCACTGGTTCGGCTTCGCAACCTGAGCCATTGGCGAGCGAAATCCCGCTAGTGTAGAACGTATGCCTTCGTATCGTTTGATTCTCAGCGTCGCTAACCTGCTTGGTGATGTGTCGCCCGAACAGATCTTGCCTCGGTCAGCCGATGCACTGCGCAAGCACGTGAACGTGGAGTCATTCGACCTGAGGATCACGCGCGGGGTACCGCAACTGATTCTTCGTTTTACTGCAGATGACCCCGTCCACGCCCGGACCGCGAGCGCCCAGGCGCACAATGAGATTTCGTCGTTTATTGAGGTGACTCGCGCTCAAACTTTGCAGCGGGTGCATGGGCGTTGGGAGTACATCTAGTGTCCTGCGCCGTTGATTCTATGTCTCCCGCGGAAAAAGGAGCAGGACGCTAGGCGGGCACGTCCACGATGTGGGAGCCTTCGAGCCTGAGTTGGCAGGCTCCGGCGGTGAGCGCTGCGAGTCCTGCCGAGAGTTCGGCTTCTTGCTGAGGTTCGATGCTGACTCGGAATTCGACGCGGTGGGTGTAGTTGGGTGCGCCGAATGCGCCGGCATTGTGGCTGAGCCAGTCGCGGAGGAAGTGCTCTATTCGGCCTGCGTCGTCGTAGAAGGTCGAGATGGAGTAGGTGTTGAGTAGTCTGCGGTGGACTATGTGAGCCTGGTCGAGGGTTTCGCTGACTGCCGACGAGTAGGCGCGTACCAGCCCTCCTGCACCGAGGAGGACCCCGCCGAAGTAGCGGGTGACCACAACGGCCAGGTCGGTCAGGTTGCGGTGGCGAAGTACTTCGAGCATGGGGATCCCGGCTGTTCCCGATGGTTCGCCGTCGTCGTTGGAGCGTTGGGAATTGGCTGTTTCACCGACGATCAGTGCGGTGCAGTTGTGGCGTGCGTCCCAGTACTGGGTTTTGATGCTGGCGATGAAGGCGTCTGCTTCGGCAATGCTTTTTACGTGCTGGGCATGTGCGATGAAGCGTGACTTCTTGATGACGATCTCGTGGGAGAGTCCGCCTGCGATTGTGGATGGGTAGGTGGTCATTCGTCTACCGGTCCGAGTGTTTCTACGGTGTTGAGCTTCTTGCGTTCGGGTTGGCCGGGGCTCCGAGCGCCCAGAGCCACGGCCATTACGAGCACTATGGTGGCGAGGGTCGCGACTGCGAGTGAAGCTGCCTCAGCCGCACCCTCGACAAGGTTGGCGATCATGGCGATGAGTACGAGGCCTGCGGAGATCATCGCCACCCATAGCAGTTCTCGGGCGATGATTGCGAGTTCGAAGCGCGTGGCTGGCTTGGAGTAGAGCAGCAGTGAATTGGTGCGCAACAGGAGTACCACGCAGACTGTGAGGGCCATTGTCAGGGGGGAGACGCCATCTTGGTCAAAGGCGAATGCCGTCAGCGCTGTCGCGGTGAGGGCGAGGTACACCATGAGCGGTGAGTAGCCGCGTGCCACCGTCACGGCGCACATGACGGTTGCGATGAGTACCACCCACCAGGCAGGTGGATAGATGTCGAAGGTTGCCACGAGCACACAGGCGGTGGCGACGACAAGCTGTACACCCAAGATCCAGCGCGCGTGGATGTGTCTGATTCCCTCGGACGAGATTCTGGGCACGCTGTGGCGCTGTCGAGCAGTGGTCCAGTCGGTGAAGCGGCTCATCGTTTCCTCCGGTCACTGATCGCACGCCCTGCCAGCGCGCGGGAGACGTTCTCGGATGTCCACTGCATCACGTCGATTCCCATACCTTTGACCATGCGGAGGCGGGCATCGCGTTTGACCATGACCAGGCGCAGGGCGAGGCGTTGGCGGTCTGAGAGTTCCCAGAGCGAGAGTCGCGGCAGTACGTCTACCGCTATGACCTGGTGTCCGTGAGCGACAAGAGACAGTGCCGTTGTGGAGGGTGCGTCATCGAGGAAGGTCGATATGAGGTAGACGAAACTTCCGCTCGGCACCATCGGGGCGCGGACTCGTTCGGGGACGGAACCTTGCGGCGCTGTCAGGGAAATGGCGTGCCGAATCCGTTGCAGGTGCCGCGGGCCTGTTCCTGGGTTGATGGGACGTCTTGGACGAGCCAGATCCTCAAATCCCACGCGGTCTCCGCTCGCGATTGCCGCCTGTGCGATTGAGACGGCTGCCGCGCGGGCCAGGTCGAGTGAGGTGTGGTGGTCCGCACGGATCTCGTTCAACGCACCCCAGGTGATGACCTCTGGGCCGATCTCGTCACGTGAGTCGACGATGACGATGGTGGTGGCCTCGGACTGGGCGTGGGTTCGACGGACTTGGAGTTGTTCGAGCCCTGATGTGTCGCGGGCCGAGGCTTTCCAGTCGATTCGTCGCTGTGAATCTCCCCAGTTCATTGGTCCGAGATCGCGGAACTCGGTTCCTTCTCCGGCTCTGCGGGCGGTACGTGGCCCAGTCAGGCCCCGGGTGACCGTTGAGGTGGGGATGTGAGTCAGGACGGTGGTGGGAGCGAGCACGAGCGTGTTGGGGAGTGTGGACTGCGACCAGACGCCAAACCAGTCGCCGCTAGGCCCAAGCGGAAGTACTCGCACCCCAAACTGTTGGCGTGGCCCGGTGCGCAATGTCTTGACCGAGAACTCGATGTCGCGCTTGCGTGAAACGTCGACCTGCAGCAACAGCGGGGTGGTACCGGGAAAGGTCACCTCAACGATCGCGCGTGCACCATGCTCAGGCGGAGTGAGTATCGCTGTTGCGTAGGCGATGTTTGGTTCTGCGCGCCCTGTTGCTGAGCGGACTGCGAACCGGTAATGAAACGTGCCGCTCTGGCGTGCCACGTATCCAAAACCGGTTGTTACGAGTCCTGCCAGCGCAAGAAATGCGAGTGATGGATTGCCCGTCATGATGGCCAACAGCATGAGAAAGGCGCAGACAATCACGAGCGGTAGATGCCAGGCGTGTGGCGAGCTGTCGCTTGGATTCCCTTCGCCTGTCACGCTAGGCACAGTTGGCGAGTGTTCGGGATTGAGCGTCATGAGTTTAGCGGGCCACAGATTGTGGTGCGGGCACGACGGAGAGCAGTTCCTCGATCAGCCGGCGCGGATCAATTCCTGAGGCCCAAGCGGTTGGAGTGAGCGTGATGCGGTGGGCGAGGGCAGCGATGGCGACTGCTTTGACGTCTTCTGGGAGGACATAGTCGCGGCCACCGATCACTGCGTAGGCGCGGGCAAGGAGCAGCAGTGCCTGGGTGCCGCGTGGGGAGACGCCCACATCGAGGGATGCATGGTGGCGTGTGGCGTGTGCCAGGTCTACGCAGTAACGCACGACGTCTTCATCGACGTGTACCGCTTCTGTGCCGCGCTGCATCTGGTACACCTGTTCGGCAGTCGTGATCTGCGGAACTGAGGCCCATTCGCGTTGCCGTTCAAGGCGGCGTTTGAGTACCTGCGTCTCGTCCGGTGCGTCCAGATAACCAACGGAGAGTCGCACCATGAATCGGTCGAGTTGAGCCTCTGGCAGGGGATAGGTTCCCTCGAACTCGACGGGGTTCGAGGTGGCCATGACGTGGAATGGCGTGGGCAGGGGGTAGGTGACGCCCTCAATCGATACCTGTCCTTCCGCCATGGCCTCGAGGAGCGCGGACTGGGTTTTTGGTGCGGTGCGGTTGATCTCGTCGGCGAGGAACAGTCCGGTGAAGACCGGGCCCCTGCGGACTTCAAACGTGCGGGTGGCTGGGTCGAAGATGGACGAGCCGGTGATGTCTGCGGGCAAGAGGTCAGGGGTGCATTGGAGGCGAGCGAAGTCGAGGCCAAGCGCCTGCGCAAGTGAGCGAGCCGCAAGGGTCTTTCCCAGACCGGGCACGTCCTCGAACAGGATGTGGCCTTGGCTCAGGATCGCGGCCATTGCGAGTCGCAGTGGTTCGTGCATGCCAACCACAGCCTTGCCCACGGAGTCGAGTACCTGTCCTGCAAGACCCGAGATGTCCTTGACCGATAGTGGTTGGGGCGTTGTTGATGTCGTGGCTTCGCTCATGGGCTGTCTCCTTGGTGTGAGCTGAGGGCAGGTTCGGCGGTGGTTGGGCGGTGGGGGAGCGGATGTTGCTGCAGCACGTTTTCGATGTCGTCGAGAAACTCCACGAGTCGGCGCAGCTCGCTTTGGTTGAGGGTGCGGTCGATGCGTGTGAGGGCGGCAACGGTCTTGCCGCCCACGCGTTGCTGTACGTAGGCAAGATCCGCTTCGCGGTTCAGATCAATGCCCACAGACATGAACACCGTTTCCGCTGACTCGCGCACGTGCTTCATGCCTCCGTAGGACACGTTGCGGTCGCGGCCAAACAGGAGCCAGGCAAGCTGTGAGATCTCATCGCGGGCGCCGGAGCGGCTCTCTGCGGATTTGCGTGGCCAGGCTAGTGTGAACCCCGCAGGTAGCAGTTTGTACAGCGCGAAGCATGCGTAGATGAGCGCCACAACTGTCACCGCATCGTAGAGCGGCATCATGCGGGTTGCGCTGAGCGCAAAACTGGCTATGACGCACGCGGCTGCGAGTAGCACCCAGCCTGAGAGTAGGAAGGCTTTCACGCGTCAGACCTCCGCACTGGGCTGGCTGGGCACACGTGACTGGGTGAGGGCGTTGGGCGAGTGCGTGTAGCGAATGTTGTCGAGGTTCTCGCGCAACGTGGTGAGGTATCCGTGAGCTTTCCTCTTTTGCTCGGGGAACATCTCATGCTCTGTGAACCGGGCAAGGTGATAGAGCCTCAGGAATCCGTCGAGTGCGGCGAAGTCAAGGGGGAGATCGCGCAGTGCTCTGGTGACGAAGTCGGTTGCGGTATCCGAGTTGACACGTTCAAAGCCCACTGCTTCGACGGCGAGTTCAAGACTGCGCCAGGCTTCCACGATGGCGTTGCGAGGTGGTAGCGAGCCGTCTAGGGCGGACAAGGCGTGATCGAGCGCCCGAGTAACCTCTGGGATGAGCACTTCGGTGAGCGCGTCATCGGGGTCGCTGTCGGCCTCGGCTCGCTCAACGGGTTCGTAGAGGCGTCGGTTTGCCAGGAAGTTCTTTCCCGTGCGGATCGCAGTGGCCAAGAACAACACCAGAACGAACAGCAGCAACCCTGTGATGAGTAAGTACACGAGGTTGTTGCCCTCAGGGTTTGGAGGCAGATCGGGTTGGGCAGACTGTTCCTCGACTACCCCCTCAGACTCCTCAAAGGTCAGCATCTCAAAGTCTGCCTGCAGGTCGGGCAACTGCACCGAAATGCCCCGATAACCCGTGACCCCGATGAGCGCAACCAGCACGCACACGCCAGCCAGGGCCACATACCGCCACGAGAAAGGCACCAGGTTTTTCATCGGGTCCCCGAACTATCGCAGCAGGCTGACCGCATACGCACCAGCGGCAGCGGCGGTCAGGAAGGCAAGGGGGTCGCGGTCGTAGCCGCGCCCCATCGTCGACAGGCGCACAGGGCTTGCGGCGAGCGCGCCGTGCAGGTGGTCGCTGACGGGAACGGACACATACTCATGCCAGGGTGCGCTGACACGCAGGTCGTCGATTTGCGACGAGATGAGCGCAGCCAGACCCTCGTTGCTTTCCAGCGCCTCAGGGACGGCGAGGTCAGCAAACCAACCTTGAGCGGTATCGAACTGGGGGGCCACTACAATTCCCGGGGAGGTCGCGACTCGGCCAAGAGCCGTGCGCGAGTGGTGGGATACTCCCTGGTGGCGTTCGCGGTGGTCCGAGCCGGAGACGCGCAGCGAACCGATGGCACGTCCGCCAAGAATCGAGGCCGCGTTCATGGCCTCACCAACCGCGACACCGGAGAAACCCCACCTCGTGCCCGTGCCAAGATTTCCCGGGCCTTGGATCACCACTGCAATGTCGGCCCTAACGACATGACGTGCGGCAAGCAGACCCGAGTACACGTTGACCGCCTCATAGTCACCGCCGTAGGCCTGACCAACCGAGATCGTAGCGGCAAGCCAGCCAGAATCGCGCATCTGCGCCACAGACATCGAGAACCACGCAGGTAGCGCCCCACCATCGGACATGACGTAGGCAACCTTGGGTTCCCCCATCCCGAGCACGGCGGCAGAAACACGGAGCCCAATCAAGATCGCGGGCAACGACGAATGCAGATCAGCGGTAATGACCGGCATGCCATCAATCGAGTCCGCATCCTCAAGAACCGAATGGAACTGCGATTCCTGCTCATCAACCCCTAGCACCATCGCCTGAGTAGGGGTGTACCGCGCCTTCACAAGATGACCCGGCCCCGACGCAGGTGCCCCCGAGGTACCTGTCGAATCGTCGGGAAGCACGGCTGCGACCATCGCATAACCACCGGTACCAAGCCCACGATCAAGCGCACTCGTGTTCAACACGACCAGTGAGCCCACCTCGACCTCACCGATCAACTGCGGGTAGGCGAGTGCCTTCGCCTGCCAGTCAGGAGCACCAATCACCTCAAGTTCCTGCGCACCCGTCCACGACCGACCAAGAGACACAACTTTTCCTACACGCCAAGTAATCACATAACCAAAGGTACTGGAATAGGGTTGGAGGTGATGAAAAACGCCACGCCCCCTGCAGAACGCCTCCTCAACCTGGTGATCGCACTCATGAACGCGACCACCCCCATGTCGCGGCGCGAAATACAGGCAACCGTTGCCGGATACGACCGCAACAGCGACCCCAAAGCAGCCGAGCGCATGTTCGAACGCGACAAGGACACACTGCGGGAACTTGGCGTGCCCATCGTGACAGTCGAATCCGCCACCTCACACGCCGAGGAAACCGGATACCGAATCGACAAAGACCAGTACACACTCGGCGAACTCGAACTCGACCCCGCCGAAATCGGTCTACTGTCGCTCGCCACGCAGTTGTGGCGCGACACCGCGCTCGAATCAGACTCCCAACTGGGACTCACCAAACTCAAGTCCACGGCCGCCTCCACGGACAGTTCCGTACTCATCGGGTTTGACCCACGCGTAGGGACGGACAGCCCAGCACTCGAACCCCTACTCGAAGCGGTAACCGGGCGCCAACGCGTCCAGTTCGACTACCGAACAGGACACACAGGCGAACAAACCAACCGCGAAGTCGAACCCTGGTCCGTCCTCGCCCGCGGCAGCGGCTGGTACGTCGTCGCCTGGGACACCACCCGCCAAGCGCAACGAACCTTCAAACTCAACCGGATCGTCGGCAATGTGAAACGCATTGGCGCACCAGCCGCATACGACATCCCACAAGACATCGATTTCTCCGCGCTACTCGCAGCAACCGAGACAGAAACACAGACCGCACAGCTCGCCCTGCGAGCAGGACGCGGCGGAGCCTTACGCCTACGCGGACGCGAATCCAACCACGTAGTACCGCGCGGTTACGACGCCATAACCCTCACCTTCCACGACCTGACGGAACTTGCCGACGAATTGGCCGGGCAAGCAGACGCCGTACTGGTCTGCGCACCACCCGAACTACGCACCCAGGTGATCGCACGACTACGCGCCGCAGCCACGCTCAACAGCTCTCCACGCACAGGCAACCCTTCAGCCACGAAGGAGGCACACAATGACTGAACCAACCCCCACCGCGCGCAAAAAACGCACCCCCGAAACAGCCGCAACCCGCACCGCACGCCTCCTCGCACTCGTCGGATACCTCTCCCACAACGGCGAAGCCACAATCGACGAACTCGCAGCACACTTCAACGTCACCGCCAAACAGATCCGCGCAGACATCGACCTACTCTGGGTCACCGGAACCCCCGGATACATGGCCGACGACCTCATCGACTTCGACGCATTCGCCCTCGACCAAGGCGTCGTCCGACTCACCGCCGCGCGCGGACTCGAACAACCCCTCCGACTGGGCATCAAAGAATCAATCGCACTACTCGCCGCGCTCAACGCACTGCGAGGCATTATCACCGCCTCAGACGAAAG
Organism: Populibacterium corticicola; assembly: GCF_042683685.1. Classification (NCBI taxonomy): domain Bacteria; kingdom Bacillati; phylum Actinomycetota; class Actinomycetes; order Micrococcales; family Jonesiaceae; genus Populibacterium; species Populibacterium corticicola. The sequence continues at coordinate 697,510 of NZ_JBHUOP010000001.1, forward strand.
CGACCTTGGCGCAAGCTCCACCACAGTCGAACGCCTCATCTCCAAACTCACACTCAACCTCGGCGAAAACTCACGAGCCCTCGACGTGCAACTCTCCCGTGACGGGGCAGGCTCCGCGCTCGCGGTGCTACGAGGGGGCATTGAGACAAGCACGCCCGTGCGATTCACCTACGTGAATGCTTCAGGAGAAACCGCCGAACGCGTGGTTGAGCTGTGGTCAATCTTCAACCAGTCGGGTCATCTCTACGCTCAGGGGTTCTGCCGCACAGCGGATGGGCCACGCGTGTTCCGACTCGACCGCATGGGATCGGCCACTCTCCTGACGGGAGACTCGTACCAGCACGAGAAGGGGCACGAGCCAGGGCAGGCGCGAGTTCCGCGTTCTGGGAACACCGTTGTTCTGACTCTTCACCCACACGGGCGCTGGCTGGTTGATGAGGTTCCCCACGAGCGGTTGTCAGAGGCGCCTTCCGGGTTGGTCGAACTGACCGTGGACGTATCGCGTCCACAATGGCTTGTGGAGTTCTTGCTCGCACATGCTGGACATGTGGTGAGCGTGTCTCCACCCGAGTACGCGAACCTCGTGGCGGACAGTGCGGCACGCGCATTAGTGCAGTACGGTGACCTACAGGAAAGCCAAGGAGACTAGCATGTTGAACGTTGCCTTTTGGGCTGTCGCGATCATTAGCGCACTCGCGATGCTTGCGAGTCTCACCTGGTTGCTGTGGCTTCGTGCCCGCAACACACTGCGTGCAGGGGCGTGTGCCACGGAACAGATCAGTGCAGCGTTGGCGCAGGCTCCCAGCGCCGAGGATCTGATGCAGCGCGGACTGCTGAGCGAGCCGCGAGACACGGATGTGTATGGGGGACCGGAACGAGCCGCCCAACTACGCGGCGAACGGCAGGATCGCGCTGCGGACCGGGCACAGCGTAAGCAGGAATCACGCGAGAAGACGTATCGTCGGTGGGCTGCGTACTACGGTGACTAGTCGGTTCGCCAACTACCAATCACTTCGTACAGGTCGCCACATTTGACTGTGTGGGTAGTTGACTAACCGGCGTCGAAGCGGTTCGATAGTTCCATGCGGCTAGGCCGGGTTTTTACCTGACGCGGCACACGCTTAGGATGTAATGACGCACCGAAGTTTGGAGTTTGAATAATGCCTGGTATGAGAAGCGTATGGCACTGGGTTCTGCTGATTGTCGTGATTCTGTTGGTCTTCGGGTCGAAGAAACTCCCAGACATTGCCCGCAGCGTTGGCCAGTCGATGAAGATCTTCAAGAAGGAGATCAAGGAACTCACGGATGACGATGCTCCCGCACAGTCAAACCCCGCCGAATCGGTTTCCAGCGCTGACACCGCCGACACGAAACGCAAAGACAACGCATAACCGTGTCAACTTCCTCGAACGACAAAAAGCGTTCGGCGAAAGAGATCCGCAGATCGACGAAAGCCCGCCGCGCCCAAGAACGACGTGAGGCCAGGAGTCGAATGACGCTCCTGGAACACTTCAACGAACTCAAGCGGCGGCTTTTCTATGCCGCCATCGTTATCGTTGCCTGTGCCATCGGCGGATGGTTCCTGTTCACGCCGGTATTCAACGCCCTCCAGGAACCGCTCATCCAAGCTTCCAAAGACACCGGACTCGACGCGAACATCAACTTCGCGGGTATCGCCACCGGGCTTGACTTCCGTTTGAAGATTTCGTTCTTCATCGGCTTCTTCATCTCCAGCCCGTTCTGGATGTTCCAGTTCTGGTCGTTCATCACACCGGGCCTCACCAAGAAAGAACGCGCCTACACCTACGGGTTCCTTGGCGCAGCGATTCCGCTGTTTCTCGGGGGAGCGTACTTCGCCTGGTGGGTTATGCCCCGAGCTGTACGCATCATGGTGGGATTCGTTCCAGAGACTGCCTCGCAACTGATTTCAGCAGACGTTTACCTGAGTTTCGTCATGCGCCTACTCATCGCGTTCGGCCTGGCCTGTGCGATGCCCGTTCTCCTGGTGGCATTGAATTTCCTCGGCATGATGTCCGCACACACAATGCTCAAGGGCTGGCGCTGGGCCGTTGTGCTTGCCTTTACATTCTCCGCAATGATGACGCCAACCCCGGACGCCCTGACCATGATTCTGGTTGCCCTGCCAATCGTGGGTCTCTACTTCATCGCCGTTGGTGTGGCAAGCATCCATGATCGGCTTGAAAAGCGTCGCATGGACGCACTCGATAAGGAACTACAAGACTACTGACATGGCCGTATCCGAAACCCACCCCCATATCGGCCTCGTCATCAATCCCACCGCAGGGCTTGGCAAAGGAGAACACGCCGGAAAACAGGTCATACGCGAGTTCACACGCTACAACATCAACTTCACTGACCTGTCCGGCACCTCGGCTATCGATGCGCACGCAAAAGCACGCGCTGCGAGTCTCGACGGCCTCGACGCCCTCGTCGTGGTTGGTGGTGACGGCATGGTCAACCTCGGCGTCAACGCCACCGCAAAAACATCCACTCCACTCGGTATCATCGCCGTCGGTTCTGGAAACGACTTCGCTCGCGCAATCAATCTCCCCATCAACGATGTCCGAGCCTCCATCGAGGTCATTGCCCAAGCCCTTGAGGCGGGTTCAATCACCGCCTACGATGCAGGCGTTGTAGAGCCACACCTGCAAGAACTGTCTCCAGCGCGCGTATTGCGGGCGAAATCCCCTCAGGATGTGCGCCATTCGCAGTCCACGCGACGCTGGTTCGCTGGAACGCTCTCACTAGGGTTTGATGCCGCAGTGAATCTCCAAGCAAACACCTACTCGTGGCCCAAAGGGCACCTCAAATACCTGCGCGCAGTGGTTTCTTGCCTCAACAAGTACAAACCGTACGGATACTCCATCACCATCGAGGGCGAGACCATCGAGATGACGGGCACACTCGCCGCAATCAGCAATGCTCCCTACTTTGGTGGCGGTATCCCCATTGCCCCGCACGCTTCCCTCACCGACGGCAAACTCAATCTCATGCTCGCCGACGCCTTGAGTGTCCCGCAGATCATGCGGATCTTTCCGAAACTCTACTCCGGTAAACACCTGGAGGAGCCTGCTGTCTCGACTCGCGAAGTCACCGAGGTCATCATTGGTCCAAGTGATAGGGCTCAGTTCCCACCAGTTGCTATGGCTGACGGTGAGGTCATCAGTCCCGTCCCTGTGCGAATCACGGTGGACCCAGGCGTGCTGCGGGTTCTCACCTGAGTGTTTTTTCTCCTACCCGGTGATTAGGCACCGATGTGAAACACAGATTCGGAAATCGCGCCGATGATTGGCGTTCCTTCTTCGTCAAGGTCAGCGAGGAGCAACAAGTCTGGCCTCTGGTTGAGCGGAACGCCCCGTAACGTGACGTTTCTCCCGTAGATGCAAATAAGCGTGGGCTGGGCAGGGTCCTTCGATAGGCTTAAGGCATGTCTCCGAAACGCTCGAGGGTTCGCGAACAGAAACGCGCAGCGCTCCGCACCTCTCCATCATCCCGCCCCCAGAGCACAGAGCCATCACCAGCCGAAAGGTATGCGGCTTTCAAGGAACGCGCCACACTCCATACGCCACACCTTGAAGCGTTCGAGGCGAACTTCGATTTCCCACTCGATCCCTTCCAACTTGAGGCCTGTGCAGCGCTTGAGGGTGGTAGTTCCGTTCTCGTTGCGGCGCCCACCGGTGCCGGGAAGACGATAGTGGGGGAGTTCGCCACGCATTTGGCCCTTGCCACTGGTAAGAAGGCCTTCTACACGACCCCTATCAAGGCGCTGTCCAACCAGAAATACAATGACCTCGTGCGCCGCTACGGTGCCGATTCGGTTGGCCTGTTGACCGGGGACTCCACCATCAACGGTGAAGCATCCATCGTGGTGATGACCACCGAGGTATTGCGCAACATGATCTATGCGCAGTCCTCAACCCTGGACACGCTCGGGTACGTGGTCATGGACGAGGTTCACTACCTGGCCGACCGGTTCCGGGGCGCGGTGTGGGAGGAAGTCATCATCCACTTGGACCAGTCGGTGCGCCTCGTGTCGCTGAGTGCAACGGTGTCGAACGCGGAAGAGTTCGGCGACTGGTTGGAGGCCGTACGTGGTGACACCAAGGTGATCGTCTCCGAACGCCGCCCCGTACCGTTGTGGCAGCATGTCATCGTTCAAGGTAGGGGAGACCACCCCGGCGGCATTCTGGACCTGTATGCGCACACGGTTGATCCGACTGACCCGGGCGTGAACCCACCGATTAACCCCGACCTGCTCAACGTCATGCGGCGTGGAAGTGACTCCCTACACAACCGCGGGTCATGGGGCGGCCGTGGTAAGCACGGTTCCTCGCAGCGTACCGGGCGGCGTGGCCCGCCACGGTTCGCGGTCATCAAGGAGCTTGAAGAGGCAAACCTGTTGCCCGCGATCTACTTCATCTTCTCGCGCGCAGGCTGCGATGCCGCTGTTGCACAGTGTTTGGCCACCGGCATTAGCTTGACCACGGAGCAGGAAGCCGAGCAGATTCGGATCATCGCGGAGTCTCGCTGCACCAACGTTCCAGCCGAGGACCTCAACGTGTTGGGGTTCTGGTCGTGGATTGAGGGCCTGACCCGAGGTATCGCTGCGCACCATGCGGGCATGCTGCCACTGTTCAAGGAAACAGTCGAGGAACTGTTCTCGCGTGGACTCATCAAAGCCGTGTTCGCCACCGAAACCCTTGCGCTTGGGATCAACATGCCCGCCCGCACGGTGGTCATGGAGAAACTGGTCAAATGGGATGGCACCTCACATGTTGACCTGACACCGGGTGAGTACACCCAGTTAACGGGACGTGCTGGACGCCGCGGAATCGACGTCGAGGGTCATGCGGTGGTCGTTGACCACCCGGGACTCGACCCTGTTGCTCTGTCCGGTCTAGCATCAAAACGCCTGTACCCACTCAAATCGAGTTTCAAGCCAACCTACAACATGGCCATCAACCTCGTAGACGGCTACGGTCAAAAACAGGCCAGGGAAATCCTTGAATCCTCGTTCGCGCAGTTCCAGGCCGACCGTGGTGTCGTTGGCTTGGCCCGTGCGGCAAGCGCGAATCGCGAAGCCCTAGAAGGCTATGAACAGGCCATGCAGTGCGAACTCGGTGATTTCCCGAGTTACATGCAACTTCGTCGCAAAATCTCGGAGCGAGAGCGCAAACTTGCGGGGGAGAACAAGAACGCAGCACGCACCGAGCTGATCTATCGACTGACCAAACTGCGCCGCGGCGACGTGGTGGAGGTTTCTTCCGGGCGTTCGGCGGGCTACGCGGTGGTCGTTGACCGGGGCAAGGACACGGGTGCCGACGGCCCGCGCCCCGCCGTGCTCACCGAGCAGGGTAAGGTTCGGATGGTGTCCCTCGCTGACCTGCATGGCGGATTCGAGGTGATCGGCTCACTGCGGATTGGCCAGCAGTTCAATCCGCGAAAACCGGCAGAACGCAAGGACCTCACCGCTAAGTTGAGAGCCGCGCTCCGCAACGGTGACGGTCTGACGCCTGTGCCCGATAATCCCTACTCGGGTCCAAAACGGCGCAGCAGTTCAGCAGACGATATCGTACTCCAGGAACTACGCCGGGACCTGCGCGAACATCCGTGCCATGCCTGCCCAGACCGTGAGGCCCACGCCCGCTGGGGTGAGCGGTGGACCAAACTCATGCGCGAGCAAGAGACCCTTCTGCACAAGATCAACAACCGCACAGGGTCCATCGGTAAAACGTTCGACCGGATCTGCAAGGTCCTCCTCGAACTCGAATACCTGCACCGAGACGAACACGGTGACTTGCATGTCACCGAACCCGGCCACGCACTCTCGCGCATCTACGCAGAAAATGATCTGCTCGTCGCCAGGTGCATCGAAAAGGGACTGTGGGACGAACTCGAGGCGCCGCAGCTAGCGGCGGCTGTGTCGCTCGTCGTTTATCAGTCGCGCCGCGATGATGAACCCGATCCGCGCATCCCAGGTGGGCCGCAAGGAAAACTCGCGCGAGTGCTTGACGAGATGATTCGTGAATGGTCGCGGCTCACCGACCTCGAAGATGCCTACAAGGTCAAGGAGACCGGCGACCTCGACACCGGGTTGATCGAGGCGGTGCACAAGTGGACCCGGGGGCGTTCGCTCGACTCGGTCCTCTCCGATGCGGATTTGACTGCCGGTGACTTCGTGCGGTGGGCGAAGCAGATCCTTGATGCCCTGGACCAGATTGCTGGGGTTGCCCCAAGCCAGCGTCTGCGGACAACCGCGACCAATGCAATCGACGCAATCAAACGTGGCGTCGTCGCCTATTCATCCATCTAAACCAGCCGTCATCAGGAGTTTCTGTGTCCGACACGCCACACTCGATTCTGTTCCGTAACGGGTTTGTGCACTCGCCAACCGATCCGTTCGCGACCGCGCTCTTCATTGAGGACGGCGTGATCGCGTGGATTGGCGACGATGACACGTCAACCAGCTTCGCCTCCCGCGCTGAGAAAGTCATCGACGTGGACGGGGCACTCATCGCGCCTGGTTTCGTGGATGCGCATGTGCACCTCCTGGAAACCGAATTGGCGTATCGGGCGGTCGACGTGTCACCGTCTGCCGGTGGTACGTCGCGCGAGGCCGTCCTAGACCTCATTCGAGACCGGCTGTCCGCCGGTGGTGTGGGGCAGGCTCGCGCGCTGAGCACGACTGGATACGACGATTCGGGGTGGTCGGGACCCGGCGTGACGGTGCACGATCTGGACACAACGTTCGGCGACGTGCCACTGTATGTGCCCCGGGCCGATCTGCACTCGGCGGTCTGCTCAACGGCATTGCTGCGGGCAGCAGGACTCGACGAGTCCGCACTGTCTGACGGACGATTGATCAATCGGTCCCACACTGCGGTGCGTGACCACATCCGCGATGTGTCGGCTGAAGAACGCGACGACATCTACCGCAGCATCCTGGCCCGGGCTGCGAGCCTCGGGTTCGTCGCGGTTCACGAAAACAGCGCGATTGGTATCGACACTCGCGAGGGCCTTGCCCGCCTGATCGAACTCACCACCGATTCGTCGAGCGGGTTGCCACTCGTGGTTGGGTATCGCGGCGAGTTGGTGTCCACCGACGACGAGTTGGCGCAGATTCAGCAGCAGGTTCCGGGCCTGCGTGGGCTGGCTGGAGATCTTTCTGCGGATGGTTCCATTGGGTCGCGTAGCGCTGCCATGCGGGAACCCTATGCTGACGCTCCATCAACTAGCGGAACGCTACATCTGAGTGAGGAACAGATCTACACTCACCTGTTGATCTGTTCCTCAAAAGGCATCACGGCTGGCTTCCACGTCATCGGGGATCGCGCGCTGGACACCGTGTTGGCTGCGGCGCGCAGACTCGCTACAGAGCCCGGCATGCTGAGTGCAATGCGTCGTGGCGGACACCGGCTCGAACATGTGGAGCTCGTTGATTCCGAGAGTATTGCTGCGCTCGTGGAACTTGGCTTTGCAGTCTCGGTTCAACCCGCATTTGATGCCTACTGGGGTGGCGAGGGCGACCTGTACGAGCAGCGCCTGGGGGCGTCCCGCCGGGCGCGCACCACCCCCATCCGAGACTTTTCAAGGGCCGGTGTACCGATGGCCTTTGGTTCCGATACCCCCGTCACGGCGCTCGACCCATGGGGTGCCGTAGCCGCGGCACTGTTCCACAACAATCGCGATTTCCGTATCTCCGCACGCGCCGCGTTCAAGGCTCACACGCGTGGCGGATGGCGGGTAGGCGGCGAACCCAACTTCATGGCGGGGGAGTTACGAGTCGGAGCGCCCGCACACCTTGCCCTGTGGCGCGCCGATGAACTCGGTGTTCAGGCCGAGAATGACGGCCGCTCAAGTTGGACCACCGATGCCCGTTCGGGTTCACCGCTGCTACCCATCCTCGAACAAGAGGCGATTTCTCGTGGGCAACGCCCACAGTGCGTGGCCACGCTCCGCGAGGGTGTCTTCCTGTACAACACTCTCTAGCTTCCCTGGTTTGACATGTTCGGCACGTGAAGAGGACTGAATGGATTACTCACGCTGACATGGGATGATCTCTCTTAGTGGACGGTCATCCCATTTCACCCGACCCATTTCCTCCTATTCGCGCAGACCACGCCACTTAAACCAAATTTGTGGACAACGGCCCGTTCACCTTTTCGTTATCTTGCGTTAGGTTAGTCACTAACTCTGCATCGCTGAGCATCCCTTTCTACAAGCAGCATGCTGTCGAAGGAGATACTCCAACAGGGCGCAGCCCACGTGTTCAGTAGAAAACGGTACGCAATGCACCGGTACGAAGGACACGTGGGCTTTTATTATGCGTGTGGCACACGCAGCAGTCGCTTCACTGACCTTACAGAACATGACGGTAACCTTGGTCAGGTGAACTCCCGCCGTATCCCTCGATGGTTGTCTGTCATCCTCGCCGCAGCGAGTGGTGTCCTCCTTGAACTTGCATTTCCCGGGACCGATGTCTGGGCACTCGCGTTCGTGGCAATCGCAGGTCTGTCCCTTGCGACGCTGCGCGATGGAGCTTGGTGGAACTTCCTTGTCGGGACCGTCTGGGGGTTCGGATTCTTCCTCCCGCACATCATGTGGGCTCAGTACGCCGTGGGCGGTAACCTGCCGTGGATTGCCCTGTCTGCCTTTCAAGCCCTCTTCATCGGCCTGTTTGCCTCTGCATGGAGCATCGTGCGTCGCAACGATTGGATTGCACGAAACTCACTGCGTTCTGCGGCTGCTTTCGCGCTGTTATGGCTCGGCGCCGAATCCTTGCGTGGCTACTTTCCGTGGGGTGGGTTCCCCTGGGGGAGACTCGGGTTCTCCCAGTCGACGTCTCCTCTCGCATCGTATGCCTGGCTTGCCGGAATACCGCTCATAACGTTTATCGTCGCCTTTATCGGTTTTTTGACAGCGGTTGCTGTACTCGCCCTGTTGCAACTGGATATGTGGCGGCTTGGTTCTAGCGCTTTTGTGGGTGTTGTCGTCATCCTTGCGGCGATATTCATCCCACTCAGCAACAAGGCTCAAACGGGAACACTGCACGTTGGAGCGGTTCAAGGAAACGTGTCCAAGCCTGGCGCCGATGCCTTCGCCAACCGGCAAGAGGTGCTCGACAACCACGTCGCGGGAACACTTGCACTGGCCGAGCGAGAAAACAGCGATCTCCTCGACGTGGTGGTCTGGCCCGAAAACGCCTCGGATATCGATCCGCAGGTGGATGCAGCGGCCGCTGCTCTCATAGACTCAGCCTCGGCGGCTGTCGGAACTCCAATCCTCGTGGGTGCCCAGGAATACCCAGCGACAGGTGGCAGGATTAACCTCTCACTGCTCTGGCAACACGGTCAGGGAGTTATCGGCTCGTATGCCAAGCAGCGTCCCGTACCATTTGGCGAGTACATCCCGAATCGCAACTTCTTCCGGAGGCTCTACCCAGACGTGGACCGCATCAGCACGGACATGTTCGCCGGAACTGAACCTGCGGCACTCGACGTGCCCATCGCTCGCCTCGAGCGCGACGTGACAGTGGGACCCATCATCTGCTTCGAGGTGGGAATCGACCAGGTCATCCACGACTCCATCACAAACGGAGCAGAGATCCTGTTCGTGCAGACCAACAACGCCTCGTTCGGCCCGACAAACGAGTCAATCCAGCAACTTGCGATGTCACGCCTTCGGGCCATCGAAACCGGTCGGGCCGTGGTGCACGTATCAACGGTTGGTGTCTCAGCGATCTACACGCCCACAGGTGCCGAACTCGAACGGACCGGCCACTTCTCAGCCGAACAGATGATGCAGGAACTGGTCCTACGCGACAGCCGAACGCCAGCGGTATTCTTGGGCGAGATTCCCGTCTGGATTTCGTGGGCTGGTAGTGTGTTGCTGCTAGTCACTGGATTGTTTTCGCGTAATCGCCGCGAAGTATCTTAAGCGGAGGCACAATGTCGTCGTCCCACCCACTTGGGCGCGTGCTCGTGGTTATTCCCACGTACAACGAACGCGAATCGTTACCCATCACGGTGAAGGGTCTTTTTGAATCAGCCCCAGATGTAGAGTTGCTGGTCGTAGATGACAACAGCCCTGACGGCACAGGGGAGTGGGCCGAGCAACTGTCTGCTTCCGATGAGCGAGTACAGGTGTTGCACAGGACCGCAAAGGACGGCCTCGGCGCCGCGTATCTTGCTGGGTTCGACTGGGCTTTAGCCCGCGGGTACGACGTCATTTGTGAGATGGATGCTGATGGTTCACACCGCCCACAGGATTTTCCACGGTTGCTCGCGGCGCTTGACGACGAGTCGATCGATCTCGCAATCGGCTCACGTTGGGTTCCGGGAGGGTCAGTTGAGAATTGGCCAAAGCACCGTGAGTTTCTATCCCGTGGCGGAAACATCTACGTCAAGGTCATGCTCGGCCTCGGTATCAATGATGCGACCGCTGGGTTCCGTGCATTTCGTTCCCGGATGCTTCAAGCGCTCGATCTGGGAAATGTCGCCTCTCACGGATACTGCTTCCAGGTGGACATGTCACGAAACGTGATCGAGGCAGGGGGAGTGGTGGCTGAGGTTCCCATCACCTTTGTTGAGCGGGTTCACGGTGTTTCCAAGATGAGCGGGTCCATCGTCAAAGAGGCTCTTGGTCGCGTCACGGTGTGGGGTTTCCAGAAGCGTGGCCGCCAACTCACTCAGATCTTCCGCCGCTAACCCACGAGTGCGCACGCCAACCGATGGGGCAAAGTTCGTCCGAGTGCACATCCAAACATCATGCACCCGGAACAAAAACAGCCCATCGAGATATCTCGCAAGAAGATTGGTCAGGTACACGCGATGAAGCGCCAATCCATATATGTATGTGCAAACAAAAAGTGCGGGTGGCTGACAGTGCATTATTCACTGTCAGCCACCCGCACTAGATGTTCAACGTGGTCGCTATCCAAACATGTACACAACAGTTGTACTGAACAGCATTTACGTCCAGGCCATCTACGCAGGGGAGCCACCCCACGTCAGTGCCTCGGCGTGAACGAATCAGAATGAACCCGACCCACGGCGTAGGCGGCCCGAACGCAGCAGCTCAAGACGCTCGTCGAGAAGCTCCTGAAGTTCCTTGACAGTGCGGCGCTCTAGAAGCATGTCCCAGTGGGTACGTACGGCTTTTCCGGGAACCTCTTCAGGCTTCTCGGCATCCTGCAGCAGCGCTTCTTCACCACAGCGGCATTCCCAGACAACCGGAACCTCAGCCTCGGTGGAGAATGGCAAGATGATGGTGTGGCCGTTTGGGCACTGGTAGCGAGTCTCGAGGCGTGGAGCGAAATCGACGTTCTCGTCGGTTTCCATGCTCTTCGAGCCGATGCTCATTCCGCGAAGGGAACGATCTGCCATGTATGCCTCCAAATGTTCCATGGCCGCGCCGTGGAACTCGATCTGATGAATCGATCCGGCAGCCAAACCGCCGGAAGTCTTTGTACAAACGCGCTTCAGGGCGCGTTTGTTCCCACTGGATTCTACTAGATAACTAGGCGTCACGGGCTGAGATTCCCCGTTGGATGTGACTTAGTTACGAATCTAACGCTCCAGTATGTATATCAACGTTCCGGTATGTGCCTGGCGCTTGGCCATACTCAGCGTGCGCTCACGCATGGCTGGAGTGGGTTGCATGGATCGTTCTGTGGTTTTCTCCGGCACTCTGTGGCAACAAGTGAGCACAGTATGGCGAGGAAACCCACAAACCGCCCGAGGTTGGTGGGGTGACTGCATTCAGGGTTGGTCAGCAGTGAAGCAAGCGTTAAGTCATAACGCCTCAAGATCGTGCTCGCACAGTGATTCACCGCGAAAAGGCAGGTTCTCGCTGTTTATCACAAAATCCGATAATGTACGTTATGACAAAATAAGATCAGATTGAGCCTGATCTCCGCGATTCATCCCACTTCCCTGCGACCGGATGTATCCTCTAGTCAGAACCGCTTTCTCCGCATGAAATGCGCGGTAACACCATGATTTTGCGAACGGAAGTTCGCTGAGTAGATCGGCAGACGTAATGGCGCGCAACCTTTATGACCCCGAGAACCATACGAAGGCCTACTGGACACTCGGCATGTCAGCAGTTGTCGTCATTGCGTACATGATCCACGGATTCTTGCGAGCCGACACTGAAATACTCATCCGGCTGCGAACGCCCGGGCTACTTGTAGAAAATTTTCCCCAGCTAGCCGAGGATTCACCCGCGACTGTTCCGGCGAAGACATGGGACGCCATCCAAAGCAGTGGCTTCCCGATCCCCGAGGGCCTCGCAAGCTTCAGCACCGGCTACGGTTTAGCGGCACTTATGGTGATCGCAGCCCTTGTGGTCTACTTCATGCAGGGTGACAGACACTGGCGCACAGAGCGACTCTCGGTACGCTACATACCCCGCATCATCGTCATCCTCTCCGGTGTGCTTCCTGGAATCGTCGTCTATCTGGCGCAACGTGTCTCGTTCGCTCCGTGGCAGGAGTCGGGCATTAACTCATGGGAGCACTATTCGGTCTTTTGGCACTGGAAGATGCTTGCCCTGTTGCTGCTGTCTGTGGTTGGCGGGTTGAGTTGTGTCCATGTGTACACGACCAATCGCGAGATCAGGGAACGTCTGGCCCGTCGGGCGAACGAAACTACACCCGAGACTCCTGCTCCCCCTGCGTGAAAGATCACGCGGTTACACATAGGCTTGGGCCTGTGAATGAACTCGTATCCCGCGCATACAAAGACGTCAAGAAACTGTTCACCAGGTCGGTATTCCTGGGGGCCGCCACCACGTTGAGTGCCGCTGCGACCGTGGTCGCCGTCGACCACTATCAAAAGCGCAATATTCAGCGTAAGACGAAGTTCCCTCACCTTGAACCTCAACATGTGGAGATCGGCAATACGAGTACCACTGTGTACACGTACGGCGAGGATGTGTTCAAGGACATGCTCGAAGCGATCAACAACGCCAAGTCCTCGGTCTATCTTGAAAGTTACATCTGGAAGGGCGATGAGTACGGCCGGCGGTTCAAGGACGCTGTGATCGACGCCTATCACCGTGGTGTGGATGTCTATCTGATTTACGATTCTTTCGCGAACCTCGTGGTGCAGAAGTCGTTCTTCGACTTCCCTGAGGGGATCCACGTGCTTGCCTATCCCCTGTTTCGTCCACAGATCCTGACATTGGACCTGAAGTACACGGGACGCGACCACCGCAAGATTCTCGTGGTGGATGAGGAAGTCGGATTCGTTGGTGGATTCAACATCGGTTCCACGTATGCAACTCAGTGGCGCGACACGCACATGCGTGTAACAGGTCCTGGGGTGTGGGAACTGGTGAGTGCATTCGTGAACTTCTGGAATCACAATCGTAAGGGCCGCCTGCCCCACATTGAGCCGGTGCACACACCAGATTGGCTCCCCCGCATCCAGACCGCAGCCAATGCTCCGATCCGTCAGGTCTATCCGGTACGCAACATCTATCTGGAGGCGTTCCGTCGCGCAAGCCACCACATTTATCTCACGCAGGCCTACTTCATTCCCGATGCAGTGTTCCTGGATGAGCTACTTGCCGCGGCAGCTCGTGGCGTGGATGTCCGCATCATCGTTCCGGAGGCATCCAATCACGTGCTGACCGACTGGCTTTCACGCGGACAGTACTCCAAGATGCTGCGCGGTGGAATCACCATCTGGCTGTTCAAAAACGCGATGGTGCACGCCAAGACCTGCACGGTTGATGGGGTGTGGACCACGATCGGCACGGCCAATATCGACCGCCTTTCACTCCAGGGAAACTACGAGATCAACCTGTCTATCTATGACACCGATCTAGCTGCCACGATGGAACGGGTATTCGAGTCTGACCTGAGCAACTGTCGGCGTCTTGACCTCGACGAATGGGAGAATCGCCCCCTGCTCAATAAGGTGGGCGAGGTGCTCCTCGCTCCCCTGTCGCCGCTACTGTAACCAGGGTGAGATCTTCTCCCATGCTGGACAATTCGGGCAATTCGATGCCTCGAAATGGGCGTATATGTGAAAAGTTCTGTGAATATGCCGCTAAAGTATGATGTGTGGCGATTCTAGGTATCTGTAGTCTCAAAGGTGGCGTTGGTAAGACGTCCGTAACGCTCGGTTTAGCGTCAGCGGCGATTTACGCTGGAATGCGTACCCTCGTTGTGGACCTCGACCCGCAGGCGGACACGACCTTGGCTTTGGGGGTATCTGGCGCGGCCGACAACGATGTGGCTGCGGTCTTGGATAATCCTTCATCCTTCGTTGTCGAGTCTGCGATCGCGTCATCTCCGTGGAATTCGGAACTTCTACACGTACTTGTGGGCTCCAACGAGTCTGCCCGCCATGATGGGCCGTCGTATTCGCACCGTCTTACCAGGCTCAAGCATGCGCTGGAGTTCTTGGAGGACCGATACGATGTCATCTTGATCGATTGCCCACCCTCGTTGGGCGGGTTAACACGGCAAGGGCTTACCTCGTGTGACCGTGCGCTGGTTGTCACTGAACTTGGACTGTTCTCTGTCACGGCAGCCGCTCGCGCATTCCAGGCCATTGACCAGATCAAGAGTGAATCTGCCCCACAACTCAAACCTCTTGGGGTGTTGGTCAACCGTGTTCGTACGCGTTCTTCGGAGCAGGCTTACCGGCAAGAGGAACTGACGGGTATGTTTGGGCCGTTGATCCTGTCGACCTACATTCCGGAGCGTTCCGCCTTGCAGCAGGCGCAGGGGGCCGGCTCCCCTATCCATGCTTGGCCGAGCCGTGCTGCCCGTGATCTCGCAGATCGATTCGATGCGGTTCTCGCACGCGCGATGCGTTCGATTGCTCGTGATCACGAGATCGTTCAAGAGGAGGCTGAAGGCGAAGAGCTAAAGCGTGCCTTCGAAGAGGGGCAGCAGGCCGTTCAAGAACAGGACAGCCCGTCAAACGATGACGACTCCGTGGTGTCAGAGCCAACGGTCGTTGAAGATATCTCCGTTCCCGAGTCAACGGCTGAAGCAATCGGTGATTTCCCGGTTGTGGATGATATTCCGGTGACGCAGGCTCCGGTCGGCAATGCGCCGTTTGGTGGCAGTGACGAATTTGTGCAGTTTCAGCCAGAGTTGGACTCTGAACGAAAACAATAATGCGGTGTGCACCGATAGACGAACTTACAGTTGAGGGGCGGAACCAATCTGGTTCCGCCCCTCAACTATAAGTTCAGAGCATTGGGAACTCTGCTCCCCTGCCCACGACCCTGAAGCAGTTAATGTCAGCCTGCGTTGCGGGCGCGACGTCGCCGAGCCAGTTCATCCTCCGGTGCGGCCGGTACCTCTTCGAGTGCGTCGATTCGTTCGGCTGGAAGGGTGGCCAGTGTGCCTTCCACTTCGCGCCAGACGCGGCCAACAGCTATACCGAACACACCTTGTCCGCCCTGTACCAGGTCGATGACCTCATCCGTGGAGGTGCACTCGTACACTGAGGCGCCGTCGCTCATAAGGGTGATCTGTGCGAGATCGGAAATACCTCGTTCGCGCAGTGCCTCCACGGCGGTACGGATCTGCTGCAGTGACACGCCCGTGTCGAGCAGGCGTTTGACAACCTTGAGCACGAGGATGTCACGGAAACTGTAGAGACGGTGCGTTCCTGATCCGGTGGCTGGTCGAATGGTTGGTGCGACCAGGCCAGTCCGTGCCCAGTAGTCAAGTTGACGGTAGGTGATGCCTGCCGCGCGGCATGCGGTGGGTCCGCGGTATCCAGTCTGGGAATCCTGGTCCTCGATGCCGTCACCAAAGAGGGTTCCCTGGGAACGCAAAGGTGCTACAAATCGCGCATCACTTGGTGTGCGATCGCTCATGGATTCCTCCGCCTAGGGTTGGTTGCCTATTGTGGCTGAAAGCCGCTCCTTGCAGTTGGGACTGCAAGGGCTGGTGGTGCAACTGCTTCTTTTAAATACGCTAGAACCCAAGACCCCTATGGTCAACGACCCTGGGAGGTTTTTGAGTGCGTGTCGCACCAAAATCGATAGTTCTCCCCATTACGCTGCCGGGTGAAACTCTTGAGGAAGCCTAAAGTTTCAGTTCAGTTCGGCGATGCCGTCCCGCAGCCATACTGTGTGCAGCCGCGCAAGCAGTTCCGCCAGTTCCGTACGTGCGTTGGCTGCTTGTGCGCGTGAGCTTGAGCTGGACCTCCCTGCGAGATGAGCCACGGATTGATCGACGAGCGCCACGGCACGGTCGGCACCGGCCCGCATTGATCGCAGGTGCCGCCAGTCGATGCCAAACTCGGCTAGAGCGCAGGCCAAGCGCACGATTTCAACATCGTGTTCCGCGAACGCGACGCGGTCTGCGTCAGTATTCGCCGCTATGTGTTCGCGTAGGATTCCTGCCTCATAGAGTTCTTCAACGAACTTCGACTCAACATTTGCGGCTGAGGCGATATCAGACAGGTGACGCAGCATCGCCTGTGCGGGCGTGAACCCATCCTGAGTAGCGACGCGTGGTCCAAGAGGGGTGTCACTTTCCAAGGCGCCATTGTCTAGATCATCAAGTTGGGTTTTGATGACCTTGAGCGGAAGATAGCGATCACGCTGCTCAGTCAGTACATAGCGTAGGCGTTCAAGGTCGGCGGCGCAGTATTGACGGTACCCCGAATTGGTTCGTACGGGGTGGATGAATCCCTGTTCCTCAAGGAACCGGAGTTTTGAGTGGGTGATTGCCGGGAACTCGGTCTTGAGTGCGGAGAGCACATCGGAGATCCGCATGGTGGGCACACGAGAAACACCCTGCGGCCAAGGCGACCGAGGGTGTTCCTGCGAACTCGGTCCTGATGAGCACCCATCAGAACGTGGAGTGTGTCGTACGGGTTGATTCACTCGTGTGGGTCCGTGTCAGGAAAGACGTGCCAGTGGGCTCTGGTAGTAGATCATCCGGTACTTGCCGATTTGGATCTCATCACCCGGCTTGAGGACGTAACTGTCGATCCGGTCACGGTTGATGTAGGTGCCGTTCAGCGAACCGAGGTCGCGCACCTCGTAGTCGTTGCCAACGCGGGCGAACTCGGCGTGCTTGCGGGACACTGTGACATCGTTGAGGAACACGTCGGCGTACTCGGAGCGGCCCGCGACGATGCGCTCTGCGTCAAGGAGGAAGCGTTCCCCCTCCCCTGAACCGAGTCGCACAACGAGCAGCGCGGAGCCAAGTGGCAGTGCCTTGACTGCATCGCGGACTTCAGGACTGGCTGCGGCTACATTGTAGGCTTCGTCGAGTGCTGCGAGCGAAGCAAATGTGAGCGTGGTCTCGGTCAACTTGTCCGCGTTTTCGGGTACCTTAGCGTCGCCAAAGTTCTCATTCATGATGACCTCCACAGGTTTCAATGCCAGTTTATCGCTGCATTTGTCGTCCCGGGTGAACGCAGTGCGCAGTGCTGGGATTACTGACAACCTAGCATACTGATTATGGACCCAAAATGTCACATAGGCGTGGGTAGTTTGCCCTACTGGTCGCTGGTATCCGGGCGCGCGAAGCGTGGTTCGCTTGGCTCTGTCGTGGCAGCGACTTCGGCTTCATCAAGCCGCTCAACCTCTGCGGTGGCGTCTGCGGAACGTACTTGAGGCATTGCCCCGCCGGGGATTTCCAGAGCGGGTTGAATCGTGTCAGGATCTCCGATGGCCACCCAGACGAATGGGGAGGTGATGAGAATACCATCAACTTGGACCAGATCGCCGTCCTCGGAGAAGTAACTGGAGGCGATCAGGCGTACACCATTGACTTCGATGGCCTCTGCTCCAGCGTTGCGCAGTTCCTCGAGTACGTTGAAGAGCACTTGGGAGCGCACTGGCATGTCGCCCTCGTGGATTGTGATGCGTACGCCCGGGCCTACCGCAGGGAGTCGTCCAGAGAGAATTCCCTGTACCTCGGCATTTTGTTCTGCGGCACGTTGAGCAGTTTCCTGAGAGTTGCGTCCACTTTGGAGTTCGTTCACGAGGTCGGTCAGGCGTCGTTCCTCAGTTTCGAGCACGTCTGTTCGCCGTGTGACCTCGTCAAGAAGGTTAATGAGTTCCGATTGACGTAACCCTGCCAGTTCGTCCTTCTGGGACAGTTGCAACTGAACGACGATCGCAAACCCGAGCAGTCCAAGTAACAATGCGGTCAGGACCTGGGCACGTGTCAGGCGGGGCGTAAGCGCAATCAGTAGGCGTCGCTTTGGAGTCAGCGCCCGCTGGCGTGGCTCAGCGAGGGCCGGACCGACTCGCTCGTCTGCGGGTGGTGGCGTGTCTGGCAGTTCGTCATTGTCGACGAGCACCGGGGTTGAGAGGGTTTCCTCAACTTCGTGGTTCTCATCCTGCTCTGCCACCGCTGGCGCAGTGTCGTCCGGCATAGCAGTTACTGGGCTCGCTTGCGGTTCATCTGTGGTGGCAGTGTCAGGCTCAGCCAGGCTCTCGTTCGAGGCTGCTGGATATTCTGGGACGGAATGCGGATCGTCTGGTGAGGCATCCTGGGCGATGTGTCGTGCACGGCCACTGCTGCTCGAGTCCGTCAGTGACTCGTCTGCTGCGTCCGCAAGTTCCTGCGTGTGTCGCCCGTGGGAGGGCACGGTGTCAAACTGCGGAATTGGCTCGACGACAGGCTCAGGAACCGTGGATTCCGATTCGTGTGACTCTTGTTCTTTAGACATCTGTGGCCATCACGCCTTGAAGATGTGGCGCCGAATTGCGGCTACGTTCGAGAAGATACGGATGCCGAGTACCACCACAACTCCAGTGGACAGTTGGCTGCCCACGCCTAGCTGGTCGCCCAGGAACACAATGAATCCGGCGACGAGAACGTTCGAGAGAAATGAAACGAGGAAGACGCGGTCGTCGAAGATTCCGTCAAGCAGTGCGCGCAAGCCACCAAATAGCGCGTCGAGGGCAGCGACAACAGCAATCGGTAGATACGGTTGAAGGTACACGGGCACGGTGGGTTCAAGCAGAAAGCCAGCCACAATGCCAATAACTAGTCCTATAACCGGAATCATCGTATTCCCTTACCTTGGCTTTTCTCATCTGAGCTCAGTGACGAATCGTCCCCGAGGGTACGTGCATAAATAAGTGTGCGGGCATTTCCTGCTGCGAGTTTGAGCGTATCGGCTCGCGCGACCTGAGTCGAGATGCCGTACCGTGACTCGAGTTCCAGCAGGTCCGTGGTAATCGGATTTTTCACAAACTCGGTTTCCATCTGCTGTGGATCGCCAATCGCCTCAATCCTGTACGGCGACGACAAACCGGTCAGATCCACCAAAATCGCGTCTCCAGCACTTCGGATGGCGCTGGTTGGGGTCAGACGCTTGCCATTCACTGAAATGGATTCGGCACCGGACCCCCACAGTGCCGACACGACTGCGCGAACATCCACATCTCGTACCCGGTTGTCTCGGCTGGACTCAACGTTGGGCCCGTCCTTGATGGTGACGACCAACCCGGGTCCCTCAACCGCGACCGACCCGGTACGCACCCGGTCACGCAACACACGCACATCGTTCTCTATCGACGAGTACTGCAACAGGCTCTCTTGCAGTTGATCCCTCATGTCAGATTTCTCAACGATTGACTGTTCGTAGGCGTGCATCTGCTCCGTGCGCTCAACGATCTGGTCCCGCAGCAGCACACGCGCTCCCGCTGCCACCTCCGCACGGCCACGCAATGACATGACTCCGGTGATCGTCGTGAATCCGAGCCCGACTGCCAACAACAAAGACGTAACCCGCCACAGGGGCGAAGCCCCGAGTCTCCCACCGGCAGCCTCAACCTGTCGGCGTTTCTCTGCCGCGGCCGCATAACTGGGATCAAGCGGGCGATGCATCACCTCGTAGAGAAGCGTCATGGACGCGTCTTTCGGGGCATTGGACACGGGATGTTCTCCAAACAGATCCCGGAGCGTCTTCCTCAGGTTCATCAAACGTTGTCCACTTCAGGCCGCACACGCAGCAACGTAACGCCACGACGTAAATACTGGATGGCCGAGGCCCAATACAGGACGACACCGATCAGCGCGAAAATCCACGCCAGCACACGTGCAACATCCGAGAACGTACTGGCGTCAGCCGTCAGAGTCGCAAGCAGGAACAACGGCATCGCAACCAGCAAACACAGTGTCGCAGCCTTACCCACATAAGTGACAGCCATTGGACGGTGTCCTGAGCGGGCAACGAGCGAGACCAAGATGGCCATCACCAGATCACGCCCCACCACAAGGAGCAGCAACCAGATCGGAATCTCCTCGCGCACCACAAGAACCACAAACGTGACGAGAATGAAGCAACGGTCGGCGATTGGGTCAAGCGACTTACCGAGTTCGGACACCTGATTGAACCGTCGAGCGATATACCCGTCAGCCCAGTCGGAGATCGAAGACACAGCAACAACAATCAGCGCGGCCAGATCATGCTCTAAAGACGCAAGGACCGCGAACACCGGAATCAACAGCAATCGGAAGGCACTGATGAGATTCGGGATCGTCAGATCCTCCTTGGTCAGCTTCACTACCGCTTCCACCCCTGTCGTATCCGCCGAGTGTTGCATGCACACTTATCGGCCGTGGCGGTAAACGCCCGCCGCAACACGTTTATCCTGCATATATCCTATCCTCCCACCTGTGTTAGAACTCACCGCCACGCAACGCGCATTCGATTGCCCACTCGAATAGAATGGACAACGACGCAGAACGTCGTAACTCCCGCTTGTGCGTGTGTTTACGAAACTTCCCCACTCCTCCTACTCACAACCAGGAGTGGCAGCCGGACAACAGGTTCCGGTGCGAAGCTTTCCCAGTGTGTGTTCGGGATGCGACGTCTGGCAGCGCAGAAGGCGCTGCAAATCTGTACGTCGCATGACCCAGGTCAGGCAAAGGTGTGTTGGCTTGCTACGGCAAGCCACGTGTTGTGTGCCCTTATTCAGCCCTGCCCGCACTTAGGAATGGTAAAAACCACAGATGACTTCTGCTGAAGCACACGAGAATGTAACTTCAGAAACCCCGTCCGAGCCAACCGTCACCTTCGACGACCTCGGACTACCCGAAAACCTCCTCGCCGCCGTTAAGTCGCTCGGATTCGTCACTCCCTCCTCAATCCAGGAACGTGCAATCCCAGAACTTCTCGCAGGCCGCGACATCACCGGCATCGCCCAGACCGGTACCGGAAAGACCGCTGCTTTTGGTCTGCCCATGCTTGCAGCCCTCGACCCAAGCGAACGCAACGTTCAGGCGCTCGTGCTTGCGCCAACCCGCGAACTCGCAATCCAGGTCTCGGAAGCAATCGAATCCTTCGCACAGCACATCGACGGCCTCGAGGTACTCGCCGTATACGGTGGCTCCCCATACCCACCACAGATCCGCGCCCTGAAGTCCGGCGTGCAGGTTGTCGTGGGAACGCCCGGCCGCGTTATCGACCACCTCGAACGAGGCACCCTTGACCTGAATAACATCCGCTTCCTCGTCCTCGACGAAGCAGATGAAATGCTCCGCATGGGCTTCGCCGAGGACGTTGAACGGGTCTTCTCAGAAGCACCCACCGAGCGTCAGGTCGCACTCTTCTCCGCGACGATGCCACCACAGATCCGTCGGGTTGCCAACCAGCACCTCAAGGATCCAGTTGAGATCGCCGTGGCTCGCCAGTCCTCGACCGTCACCTCGGTATCGCAGGAATACGCAATCGTGCCATTCCGTCACAAGGCAGGCTCGCTCTTCCGCGTGCTCGCCACCGCTGACGTCGAAGCCGCAATCGTGTTCTGCCGCACCCGTGGTGCTGCGGAAGAGGTTGGCTCCGCACTCGTTGAACGCGGTATCTCGGCAGCAACCATCTCCGGTGACGTTGCCCAAAAGGACCGCGAGAAGATCGTTGAGCGCCTGCGCTCGGGTCAGCTCGATGTCCTCGTGGCAACCGACGTTGCAGCACGTGGTCTCGACGTGGACCGCATCGGCCTGGTCGTGAACTTTGACATCCCCGGTGAGCCTGAGGCCTACGTACACCGTATTGGTCGTACCGGCCGCGCAGGTCGTACCGGCCGCGCACTGTCGTTTATCACTCCGAGCGAGCGCAACAAGCTCAAGTTCATCGAACGCACGATCCGCACCAAGCTTGAAGAGGTTGCGATCCCATCCCCAGCAGACGTGTCCGAGCACAAGACCAAGAAGATGCTTGAGTCCCTTGAACAGCGCATCACCGCTGGACGTCTCGACATGTACAGCCAACTCATTGCTGAATACGTTGAGAACACCGGAACCGACGCTGTGGCTGTGGCTTCCGCCCTCGCAGCGATCGCGGTCGGTGACGACGGGCCACGTGCTCGCCAAGAGCAGGAAGAGTACGAGCAGCAGGCAGCCGAAGACCGCCGTGCCAAGAAGAACCGCGAAGAACGCGAATCCCGTTTCAAGGATGACCGCGGCGACCGTCGTGGTGGACGCGACCGTGACCGCGGAGATCGTGGCGACCGCTTCGAACGGGGAGAACGCCGTGAGCGCTCCTCCCGCCCAACAGAAGGCACCCGCTACCGTATCGCAGTCGGCCACAAGGATGGCGCTGAACCACGCGGAATCGTTGGCGCACTCGCCAACGAGGGTGGTATTTCCGGCCGCGACGTAGGTCGCATCGACATCTTCAACACCTTCTCCCTCGTGGACATCACCGCTCCCCTGAGCGCAGACACGCTCGAGCGCATCTCCAACGCTCGTGTGGGTGGACGTGCCCTGCGTATCCGTGAGGACGAGGGCGGTCCAGCACCACGCTCGGGCGGACGTTACGAAGACCGTGGCGGACGGGATGACCGTCGTGGACGCGACAATGATCGTGCTGGCCGTGGTGGACATGACCGTGGAGGTCGCGGAGGTTACGGCGATGAGCGTCGTGGCGGACGCGGTGGCTATGGTGAAGACCGCGGTGGTCGCGGCGGATACGACCGTGGTTCGAAGCCACGTTTTGGTGGTCGCGGTAACCGCTGATCCTCAGGCAAACACTGGCTGCTCGAAGTGAATGTGTTGGTTTTGACTTCACTGTGCGGTTCTCTTAGCCGCACAGTGAAGTAATTCCTACACGTTGAGCAGTCGGTGCCTACACGTAGCCGAGTTAAGTTGAGCAGTGTTCGGTGCTGTTAAACCGCATCGGTGCAGTAGAACGACAAAAGGCTTGGCCCGTCCGAAAGGACGGGTCAAGCCTTTTTAGTTTCTCAGAGTACGGTTTTCTCTGGTTAGCCTAAGAACTTTCTAGGTTAAGCAGAGGGAACCGTACCCTGACTTGAAAGAACAGTTAGAGGCGGCACGCCATGATGCCGGTGACGAGAATCGCGCGGGCACCGATCTCGTAGAGTTCGTCCATCACCTTGTTGGTCTGGTTCTTTGGAACCATCGCCCGGACAGCAACCCATTCGGTGTCGTGCAGTGGTGACACCGTTGGTGACTCAAGGCCCGGGGTGACAGCGACAGCCTTTTGCACGAGCGCAGCGGGAACGTCGTAGTCCATGAGCACATACTTGTGCGCTGTCAGCACACCTTGAAGTCGACGGGTCAGGGTCTCAAGACCAACGGGAACCTCGACGCCCTTACGTCGGATCAGCACGGCCTCGGACACGAGAATCGGCTCACCGAACACTGCAAGGCCAGCAGCCTTGAGCGTGGTCCCGGTCTCGACGACGTCCGCGATGATGTCCGCAACGCCAAGCTGCACGGACGATTCAACCGCTCCGTCAAGGTGCACGACCGCAGCAGGGGTAACGCCCTGAGCTTCGAGGTAGTCCGCGACGAGAGTGTTGTACGAGGTCGCAACCCGCAAACCACCGATCTTCTTGATGTCGGTGATGGTGCCGTTCGGTGCGGCGAACCGGAACGTCGAACGAGCGAACTCGAGCGCCAGATGTTCCTCAGCGTTCGCACCCGAATCTAGGAGTAGGTCGCGTCCGGTGATTCCAGCGTCCACGGTTCCGGCCCCCACATACACGGCGACATCGCGTGGGCGCAGGAAGAAGAATTCAACACCGTTCTCAGGGTCGGAGAGAACGAGTTCACGAGAATCGCGGCGCTGGCGGTATCCCGCCTCCTTGAGCATCGCGACTGCTGGCTCCGAAAGTGAGCCCTTGTTTGGTACTGCTACGCGTAGCATGAGTGGTCCTGTCAGTCTTTACGTCGGGTCAGAGGTACTTGTACACGTCAGCCAGGGATATCCCCTTGGCGACCATCATGACCTGGGTATGGTAAAGCAGTTGCGAGATCTCTTCCGCGGCTTCCTCGTCCGACTGGTATTCGGAGGCCATCCAGACCTCCGCAGCTTCTTCAACGATTTTCTTCCCGATGAAGTGAACCCCGGCGTCGAGTTCCTTGACCGTGCCAGATCCCTCTGGGCGGTCTACGGCTTTTTGCTGGAGTTCCTCAAACAACTCTTCAAATGACTTCACTGCATAATCCTACCGGTTGCGTTTCATCTACTGGGCTCCTCGTCCATTTCTTGAACGTTCCCATGCTGGCAGGTGTCTACTCATTCCACATGACGGCTTACTCACGCTCGATGGGCTCTTTTTAGTCCGGGTGCACAGATAAATCAGATATATCCGGACCAAAAAGGCCCCATCGAGTTGCGGAGGCTATCCGCAGCCAGCCAGACCCCCACGGGACGAGCCGAACCAACTGGCCCGGCTCGTCGCAAATCCAAGGGAAAACGTCAGTGCGTATGCGCTGCCGCCATCTGCCGCAACACGTCGATCTCGCTTGGAATGTCGTCGGCACCATACACCGCGGAACCGGCCACGAACACGTTCGCGCCAGCCTCGGCGGCACGCTCAATCGTGGAACGCGAAACTCCCCCATCGACCTGAATCCACACGTCAAGGTTCTGTTCGCTGAGCGCCTTGCGAGCACGCTGAATCTTGGGGAGCGTCCCCTCGATGAACGACTGCCCGCCAAAGCCCGGCTCCACGGTCATGATCAGCAGCATGTCGATCTCGCTGAGTAGGTCAATGTATGGCTCAACCGGGGTCGCCGGACGCAACGCCATCCCAGCGCGAGCACCCAAGCGGCGCAACTCGCGCGCCAACCGCACCGGAGCGGTCGCGGCTTCCGCATGGAACGTCACCGACTGCGCCCCCACCTCGGCAAACCCCGGCGCCCAACGGTCCGGGTCCTCGATCATGAGGTGCACGTCAATCGGCACCGGCGACACCTGACGGATACGCTCCACAACCGGCAACCCGATGGTCAGGTTGGGCACGAAGTGGTTGTCCATGACGTCCACATGCGCCCAATCCGCGGTCGCGATCTTACCGAGGTCGCGTTCGAGGTTGGTGAAGTCAGCCGAGAGAATACTGGGGGCGATCTGGGCGGTCATGCTCATCCTTCTTCGGGTTCGGGTTGGGGTGTCGCGTGTAGTCTACGCTGGGCGCGCGTTGTGCGCTGTGCCTTTGTGACCTGTGCGTCAGAGCTCTTGGCTGGGCGCGGCGTGTGTCGCGTCTATCTACGCAAGCCGACGCAGCAACGTCAGGTGCATCGCGTCCGTGCCGTGCACGTGCGGCCACAACTGAACGTCCAGCCGGTCGCCATCAAACTCGGCATACTCGCCCGCAATATCGCGCACGAGCTCGCGAGCATCAATGCGCTCGACGGAACCTTCGGGCAGCGACTTGAGGACATCGTCGACAATGAACCGCGTCTCCGCGAGGTGCGGTGAGCAGGTCACATACCCGACCACTCCCCCAACCCGCACGGTCTTGAGGGCCGAGGCAAGCAGTTCGCGCTGCAGTCCCGTCAGTTGCGTGAGGTCCGCGACCGTGCGGCGCCAGCGTGATTCAGGGCGACGGCGCAGCGCGCCGAGCCCGGTGCACGGAGCGTCAAGCATCACGCGGTCGTATGCGTCCGGTTCGAGATCACCGATCTCGCGTCCGTCCCACACCTGGATGCGCTCAATCGCGCGGGCCGGGATGGCTTTGGTGGATTTGTCGACCAGGTCAGCGCGGTGTGGCTGCACCTCATTGGCGACGAGTCGGGCACCTCGCTGCGCAGCGAGGGCACCCAGCAGGGCGGCCTTTCCGCCCGGTCCGGCGCACATGTCGAGCCAACGTTTGTCGTTGCCTTCGACCGGTGTGTCAGCGAAAGCGAGGGTGACGAGTTGCGAGCCTTCGTCCTGAACGCCTGCTTCGCCGTCACGAACCTCGCGGATATTCGCTGGGTCGCTGCCGTCGAGGATGAACGCCGTTGGGGTTAGGTCCCCGGGCTCGCCCTGCTCATACTTGGCGAGTTGGTCGCGATCGCACAGGCCCGGGCGGGCCACGAGAGTCACACGGGGTGCCTTGTTATCGGCCTGGAGGAGAGACTCGATTTCTTCCGCTGGGCGGCCGTTACCTACGAGCGATTCCTTGAGGGCGCGGGTGATCCACAGTGGGTGGGAGTGGATTTTGGCTAGGGCGGCCGTTGGGGATTCGGCTTCGGCGCTGATGAGGTCGAGCCATTCGTCGAGGGGACGCTCGGATACGCGGCGCAGGATAGCGTTCAGGAACTGGGCTGCACCGGCACCAACCTCTTGGCGGGCAAGACCCACCGTCTCCGAAACAGCGGCGTGGCTCGGGACGCGCATCCCCAAAAGTTGGTGCGCACCCATCCGAGCCAGCGACAACACCGGTGGGTCAATCTTGTCGAGGCCACGGTCAGTGCACTGGGCGATGATCGCGTCGTAGCGGCCCTGCATACGCAACGTGCCGTACGCGAGTTCGGTCGCGAACCCTGCGTCACGTCCCCGTATTCCGGCCCTGTTGAGCGCCGGAGGTAGAACGAGGTTCGCGTATGCGTCAGATTCCGCTACCTGCTGCAACACGTCAAAGGCGATCTGGCGTGGCAGGTCCGCGCCCCTACGGCGTGCGCTCGGAGCCAGTGCCGTGCGGTTGTATTCGCCACGGGCACGAGTCGCGGAGCGTTCCCGACCTTCAGCGTTACGACGATCGTTGTGGTTACGCCGGTCATTGTCACGGTCGTTACGGTCATAGCCAGAGCGACCGTTGCCGGAATCGTTGCGACGGTCCTGGTTTGGCCGGTCGCGGTTCGCGCGATCTTGGCGCGGGCGATCGCGGTCGTTACGGTTGTGGCGCTCACCGCGCGCGGAGTTGTCGTTCACTGTTCTCCTTGGTGTGAGCTGCCGTCAGACTGCCCGAGGATCGTATCTGGTTCGAGGCGAGCACCACGTGCCCAGTCGGCTGCGTTCATGGGTTTCTTGCCCACAGGGGTGACCTGGCTGAGGACTGCTGTGCCCGAGCCGGTTCCCACAAAAACGTGCTTCTTTGTCACTGACAGTTGGCCGGGCGTTAGGTTCTCCGGCAGTTCAACACCGCGTGGGGCGCTGGCGAGTGGGCCGATGCCTAGGCGGCTACCGTCCGAGAGCATGGTCCATGCGCCGGGTGCTGGGGATGCGCCGCGAATCGTGCGGTCAACAATGTGGGTCGGACGAGTCCAATCCACGAGTGCGTCCGCTACGAGAATCTTCGCTGCGTGGCTGACCCCGTCATTGGGTTGTGGCACTGGAACGATGCTTCCGTCTGCGATGGCGTCCATTGTTCCCACGAGGAGTCCGGACCCAGATTCGGCAAGTCGGCCGAGGAGTTCACCGGAAGTATCGGTACGGCGGATTGTCTCGGTCATTGTGCCGTAGACCGGGCCGGTGTCTAGTCCCTCTTCGATGCGGAACGTTGACGCACCGGTCACCTCATCACCGGCCATGATTGCCCGCTGTACTGGGGCTGCACCGCGCCATGCGGGAAGGAGCGAGAAGTGAAGGTTGATCCAACCGTGTTCGATCACGTCCAGAACAGACTTGGGCAGAATTTCGCCGTATGCGAC
The DNA here is from genome assembly GCF_042683685.1 of Populibacterium corticicola. NCBI lineage: Bacteria > Bacillati > Actinomycetota > Actinomycetes > Micrococcales > Jonesiaceae > Populibacterium > Populibacterium corticicola. The sequence continues at coordinate 725,363 of NZ_JBHUOP010000001.1, forward strand.
CACCGCCGCACAATCAACCTGGAGTTCCTTGATCAGTTCCACGAATCCTTCGGACCGTGGGCGTTCCGTGATCACGGGGATACCGAGTTCTTCGGCTGCCTGTTTGACCGGGCTGGGCACAAGTTTGCGGCCCCTTCCCTGCTTCGCGTCAGCGCGCGTCAGCACGGCCACAACTTCGTGGTCAGACTCGTGAAGCGCCCGCAACGCGGGGACAGCTACATCAGGGGTACCGGCAAACAATAAACGCATATGAACCATTCTATTTGGTTGTTTAGGTTAGGCGCACTGGGTTGATGGTGTGCTTGCCCATACTTCCGTGGCTTAAGTCCGACCTCACGTGAGGTCCCACGCCTCCGTGCCGCGGTCAGATCCGGACAATCCGCTGTTCGGGGTTCCTGCTCATAGGGAAACTGCATCGCGGTGGACGGACTGAGCTATTGACGTCTTGAGGAGTTGGATCGGGAAAACATCAATGTCTTCACGGCCGAAGAGTTCGCGAGTTTCTTCCATAAGGCCTGAAGCGCGCATGAGAATGTTGCCGTCGGCAGGGTCCATCTCGACCAGTATGTCTATGTCGCTACCCGCGTGAGCGGTGCCGCGAGCAACCGAGCCGAAGAGTTTTGGATTTGTTGCCGCGTACTTGGTAAGGAGCGCGTGGAACCCATCGGAGTGTTCCTCCAGAAGCGCCTTTAGAACCCGTGATTCAGGCGTCACCGCTGCTGTTACCATCCCTTTAGGCTACTAGATTGTTCCAGTTTGGACGTCGGCCAGCATCGGCAAGGACTCATACAAAAGGCACTCATGCCCCGACGTATCGGATGCCCCGCCAAGAGGGTGGGATGCACCTTGTCACACGTGATCGCCCGTTGTATTTTGCCGATAGATATAACACCCAGTGGGCACCCAATGCCATATTCTTTGGAAATGACGAACATTTTTGAAGGAATGACAGGTGAAGAGATCGTTCTGTCCATACGGGAGGGAGCGGCTAGAGCTCGAGTGGAAGCGCAAGCACGGCCTCAACTCGCTGATCTAGTTCCGCATCTACTGCCCATGCAATCCGCGTTGTCGCGTTACCTCGATTCGATGCCTTCAGAGGGTAGTTTCAACTACCCGAGACTCCCTCGAGACGTGGGCCTATGGAGGAAGAAATCCACGGCGCCGCAAAGAAAAGTCGACCGTAAAGTTACATTCGAAGTGCAGCACTCGTACCTGTTCGCGTTGCTACATCACCTCAGAACCTTCCTGCATTGCATGGACTCAACACACGAGCAGGTTCACAGGAGGACACTACTTGCCTACGCTCGCATAGTTCTAGATGCAGCAGCGCATGTGGTGTATTTGCTCGACACCGACACGGACTACCAGACTCTTCGAACACGTGCCGTGAACATCAAACTCGCCGACCTCGATGAGCAACTAGTCGACGCACGAAGGGACCTGCATTCTGCCAAAACACTGATGAAAAATGACCCAACGGAGATCAGCTTTCAGGAGGAGCTGGCTCGTTGTGAAGAGACAGTAAACGAGCTCCTCTCCGAATCGCGGGTTACCAAAGAACTAGCAGTCGCTTCCGGAATGGAACAGATCACCACAAAGAAGGGCGCTTACTTAAACAAGTTTCGCCCAGGCACCAACGCTTTTGATCGCGTCAACGTTCGCACCTGCTTACCTTCCTTAGGCGAAGAAGGGCTAAACCAATGGCGGTTCCTGTCGGCATCAGTGCACGTACTCGAACGACCGCTCTCGCGGTTCACAATGGGACTGGAGGGCTTGGACCAAAACGTGCAACTCGAGACCTACACTTTCAGTCACCTTGCCTTCACGATTGAGGCCGTCTTTGATGCGCTCCAATGCGTTTTTGCCCGCGAACCGATCGCAGACATAGATGTAGATAACTCCAGTTATGAACGTGCGCGATCGGTAATCAAGAACGGTGCAAATCTACCTAAATAGGGGTATGGCTGTCCTCGCACGGAGAATCACTTACGAACTCTATGACATCAGGTGCCTCCGCTAACTAGCCATGATTGAGATGCTGTCTCCACTGCTATAGACCAGCCTCCGGGATTGCGCCGTTCATCATCCATTGGTGGATCGTTTCTTGAGTGAAGTACTCGTCCCATCGAACGTCCTCAGGTGCTTCCACAGTTAGGGGTTCGCCTTGTCTCGGGCTTAAGGGTGTTCTCTTCGGCATGCCGGTGATCTTTGTTAAGTGATGAGGCCCGTACCCTGCAATGATGCTATCGGGATGCGTAAGCGGTTGCGAGTAGCTTCCACACTTTACGTCGCTTGGGAGCCGGGTTCGGCGTCCCGACTTGTATTCGTAGAGTCGCACTCGCATAAGGTGTTCTGAGGGAGTTCCACTCGTGTTCAGCAGGTAGTTGATGCCCAGCATTTCTGCAGTGAGTTTGCTGAGTGCATCTCGAAAAAGTCGGAGGATGGTGTGGAGCCTGAGTCAGATGCCATTTCCTGTGAGGAACCCAGCAAAGAACAGGGCGACAGCAGCCAAAAAGAACGCGAGTAAGCCGCCAAGAGACTTGAAATTGCGGAGCGTTACCCAGCTACGAAGTGTGGACGCACTCACAAGCGCTCCTAATCGCTGAGTCAAAGTAGTAGGACGGTCCTCGTAATAGATCCCTCTACTTTTGAGGGCGGGCCTGTATGCTTTCCAATCGACTTCCCAGACGCTGCCCTCAAAGTCTTTGAACCTGACTTCGTCCACAATATTCCCGACGCCGTTGTCAATGTCGATACGTGCATACCCGTACGGCGGTATCACTGGAACCACGGTCACCCACTCGTAGCCGGCATAGTCCTGTGTGTATTGTGAGATCTCGTTCCGGTACGCTTCGACCTCGAAGATTGGCTGATCGGACAGGTTGTAAATGTTCAGCCACTGTGTGACACGGTTGTCTAACGACGGGTTGCTTTCCCCACGGGCCAACTGAACGCGATCTCCCCGCCCTTTAATGTATTGAAAGTTACGCTGATGGCGTTCATTGAAGTTCAAGGTTAATGCTACGACCACGGCCCCTACGGTGCCTATGGCTGTTAATGCGTCCCACACGGTTATGCCACCTTGTTCTCTTGACTCTTACACGGTCGCTGCCAATATCGGCATGAGTACTATCGGGCATGAAGCCCTTCGCACGCGTAGACGTGCTGATCTGGCAAGGGTAAGACGATTCCTCTGCGATGAGACAACCAGCCCAGTGACCTTATCGGCTGGGTTCTACCGGGTCGATATTTGGCTGCTCAGTCATCATGCTCCAATCAAAGAGTTATTCAACGATCACTAGCTCGTCTCGCGCTCGAGTGGACGCCACGTAGACGAGGGACCGGTTCCGCAACAGTTGTTCTTTCTCTTCCTCGGGCGAAAGCCCCTTACTCATCAAAGCCTGAGCAGATAGCGACTCCCCTTGCCTAAACAGGATGACGCGCGAGAATTCCATGCCTTTGGATCGGTGCATGGTCATCAGTTGGACGACGCTGGGGTCGGTTTCGGCGTTGTTGTCGATGTATTTGGCGTCGATGCCGTGGGTGGCGAGCGTGGTTTCGAGTTTGTCGGCGAGGTTCTTCTTAGGCAAAAGTACAGCGATGGACGCAAGTTTCTCCCCATCATCCAAGCGCCACTGCCCAATAATTGATGCGACCTTCTCCACTGCCGCACCCAGGTGGCTTTCCTTGAACATCTGCGGGACTGGACCCTTTCGGGCAGAAATGATCTGCCCGGTCTCGACCGCTCCACCTTCGAGGTCCTCGTACTCCCCACCTTCAAGCACGCCCAGCGCGTAGGTGAGGTTTTCTTGGGTGGTCCGGTAGTTGAGGTTGAGCCGGCGGGAGCGTCCTACGATGTTGATGCCGTGGTGGCTGAGCACGATCTTTGGTGCGTAAATACGCTGGTTGGCGTCTTCGGCGATGTAAATGTCATTCGCGCTTGGCACAGCCAAAGCGCGGATCAGCGCCCAGTGCACTGCGGAGAAGTCCTGGCCCTCGTCCACAAGAATATGATCGACGACGCCCACCCCAGCACCAACAGCCACACCAGTTCCAGCGGTGCCCGATTCCATGGCGGCCGCACCACCAGCGGTGCCCGCCCCGGCTACACCAGAACCGGCAACACCAGAGGCAGCCGAACCCAACCGCAAGTACGCCGTTGCAAGCGCGACTCGTTCGGGGAAACTGAGGTTTTCGCCAGAGTTGGCCTTGTACGCCTGGATCGCGCCCCAGAGGTTGTCGCGCCCGTTACGGTTGAGCGCTACGCCGCGTCCGGGCCGCCTAACGCTGCGGTATTCGCCTTGGCTGGTGATGCCGCGCGGCAGGATAACGTTTTCGTATTCTGCTTTGAGGAATGTGGGGTTGGCTACGCGCGGATCGGTACCTTCGGGCATGCCGTCTGCGGCGATTTGCCACGTGTTATCGGATTGGAACTGAGTGGCGGTGGTGTAGTTACGCCCGAGCAACCCCTGCGCAACCTCGTTCAACTTAGCCGAGTCAGCGTTCTTCAGGATCGCGGCCGCAAGCGCATCCACGCCCCGCACGTAAACCCCAGGTGCGCCGAGCTTCTCGTGGACCTCCAACGAGCCATCAAGCACCGCCAAGTTTTCCCGCAGGTTCTGCGCCAAGGTCTTGTTGAACGTAGTCAACACAATCTGCGCGGAAGGGTTAGCACGAGCCAAACGCGCCGCACGGTGCAGCAGCACCACGGTCTTTCCTGTTCCTGCACCTCCACTTAGACGCCCGGAGCCGTTGTAGTCGGTCTCTACATATCGGCGCTGCGTCGGGTGCAGGAACGTCCGCCACGCCCCGAAGTCGCCCTGTTCGAGGATTTCTTGGAGCTCTTTTTGACCGTCGATGAGCTTGAACTGTGCTTTCGCGAGGGCACGCTTAGTTGCCTCAACGATGACCTCGTCGGACGTAAGATCGACAGTCCCGGTCTCTGATTCTTCCTCAAGTTGAGTAATGAATTTCTTGGCCTCATCAAGGCCGTATTCGATCCGCACCTCGGAAATTGGCTTCCCGGTCGCAAGCGTCAGTAGCATCTCGCTGTGCACGCCCGAGATGAGTGCGGCCAGGTCGATGATCTCGTCGTCGCTAGTGCATTTCATGGCGAGCGCGGCGGTGTCTGCGGCAAAACCCAATTGCTCAACCAACAACTCAGCCGTGCTCCCCCACGCACCTAGGAAGGGTGGCGCGTCGGGAACAGAAGTACCAGCGCCGCCAGCCCCAGAACCAGCAGAAACAGAACCAACACCAGGCAGCTCCGTCACCGTCTTATCGATCTGCGCAAACTCGGGCACACCGGTCACGGAGTTCACGCCGAACGTGGTCTTTGGCGCAATACTGTTGGCTTTGTCATGCGTGTATACGCGGTACACGTAGAAGAATATGGCATCACCTGAGGTGACCTTAAACAGGATGGCCCGCAGCGAATCATTCACGCGCGCGGTACGCACACGCGAGTCCATCGGGTTTTTCATCGGCTCAACGTGTAGCCCGGGCGCTGTCGGGTCCGAAAGCAGTTTGCCAAGGAAGTCTTTTGCGATCTTGTGGTTACTGGCGTCGATCCCGGTAAGCCAGTCTTTGTCGAGTTGAACCATAGGTTGCATGTTCATATCCGTCCTATTCGCGTTAGTTGGCTAGCGCGTTTTCGAGCGCGCCTGCGAGTTCATCAATCTGACCACAATAGACAGTCCAACCGGCCGCTTGCAGGGCGCCTATGTCGCCCGGTTGCGCGTCGATGAGGTAGCCGATGCGTAGGCTCGGCCACGCGAGCGAGATTGGTGTGCCGTCTTCTTCGGCCCCGAGTTCAAACTCAGCATGGACGGCCTGTGCAAGGCCTGCTTTATTGCCGACGATCTCCCACAGTTCCAGCAGCACCTTGCGTTCTTCTGGTTCGTAGTCGGTTGAGCTGAGGTCCCAGTGTGTTTCGACTGGGGAGCCTTCGGTGCCCTTCCCGGTGGTTCCAGCGTCCCAGTGCTGCTCAACGGGTGAGCCCGGCATCCCGGACCCGACAGCCCCAGCGAAGCCAGAAGCAGCACCAGCCGAACCTGCGTCCTGCACGGTTGTGGCCGTAGCGAACTGAAACTCGACGTCATTGAAATCGCCCCAGGTCAACATGTTCGCTGCCCGCAGCCACGCCTCCCATGCTTCGCGGTGCCCGGTTTGGGCGAGCCCGCCGGGGGTGTCGTCGTGCACGAGGAGGACCTTGTTCAGGGGCTTCAGCCCGTCAAGTGTGATCGCTGCGAGGTAGAGGTTGCCCTGTTCTTGAAACGCTATGAGGGTGTCGTTTCCGGCCCCGAATTGAACCTCGGCGAGTGCGGCCTCGAACGTTTCTTTGGTGAGTTGGATATTTTCATGCGCTTTGGCGAACGCCGCAAGGTGTTCCACGCTGGGCACTGCGAGGCCTGCTTCGGCGTATTGGCGCGACTCCAGCATAAGCAGTAGAGGTACTGTCGCCCCTGCTCCGGATAGGGTCTTGGCCTGTGCCTTTTCGATGTAGTGCCAGATCATCTCAAGCACGCCACCGTTAAACACGTTGTAATCGTGGGATTCGGCTCCGGTTCGGCTAGAGAGGAGTGAGAATCGAGTCTCGTCGTACCAGGCGGGCAGGTAAGGCATAGGCTTATCAGCTAGGTCGCTGCTGGTCACGGACAGCACAAGGAAGCCGAGAGCGCGTAGGCTGTTTCGCTTGGCCGCGTCATCTGCCAGATTGTTGTGTGAACTAGTCGCGTGGAACGCGTAGCCGTCAGTGTAGATGGCTATCTTTTTTATGTTCGGGTTGTTCGATTCGAGCACGAAGTCAGGCTGGGTGAACCCGAGGTTGACCTGTGGCTTGAGCTTCCACGTGACACTCGCTCCCGGCAGGGAGATGTTGAGTTGGGTTCCGCCCGGGGTGTGCGATTCGCTGATTGTGCCGCCACGCCCGGTGATCATGTCACTGAGCTTTTTGCGGAACTGACCTTCGAGGTGTGATTCGAGCGTGGTGTTGATGGTGATGTCTTTGGTGACTTGCCATTGCGCCGAAGGATCAGGTTGCTCGTCACTGGTTTGGGCAGTGGTGGAGTTGAGCAGGTCCTGAAGCAGCCGCAGCGCAGTAACCCGCGAGGTGCGCGGCGCAAAGGCCGGGGTTGTGTATGGCAGCAGGCAGTTCGCGCAGGCCATGAGCTGGTTGGGGTCGCACGAGCATCCCACAAGCACGTCATACGCCTTGAGCAGAATAGACCGAAGCACCACGGGGTTGGCCAGATCCGCAAGATACCCGGTTCCACCGGGCACGAGGTCGTGCACGAGCAGCGCCCGCCGGTTCGTGGACCCGTCGGTGTAGTGCGGGTCAACGGTTTCAATGACGCCGAGGTGATCGGGCTCTCCCCCGATGTGTTCGCGCAGCCCGAGCAGTATGGCTGCGGTGAGCGATGGCACGGCGGTGTCTTCGGCGTGCGTGTACTCGTGTGGGAGGCGCAGCACGATTCCCTGGGTGTTGAGGGTCCGTGTGATTGCGAGCGTGGTGTTGTGTTCCTCGTGCGCGGTGCGGTGGATGCACCAGGCCCGGTGGTCGCGTGGGCTGTTCCGGTTGGCGGACCGATCAAGCTTCCCGCAGTACGAGCACACCGAGAACAGCGGCGTCCGCTCGGTGTTTCCACCGAGTGCCATCTCCGGCGAGTTCTGTCCAGACCGGCCAAGGTTGAGTTCGGTCAACGTGATACGCCGCAGGTATCGCACCCCAAACTCGTGGTCGGTGATGTACCACTGGGTGACGAGGTTCTCGGCGCTCGCGTTGATGTCTGCGAGGGTGCGCACGGTAAAGAACGGTTGCTCGCGGTCGTCGGTGGAGTCGGAGATGAGTGCTTCATCTCGGGAGATTTCGGCGGACACTCGTTTGAGTTCGATGGTTTTGAGGATCTGCCCAGTGTCTCCGATTCCGCTGGAGCCGCAGCGTGGGCAGGTGTGGCTTTTGGCTACCCCTTCGAGGATCTGCTCGCTGTATCCGCACTTGTCGCAGAACGCGTGTTCGTGCACTTCGCTGGAGTTCGAGCCGAGGTCAATCGCTTGAATCTCGGTGTGGTACCCGCGTGCGTAGAAGTGCGCGCCGGGCACAAACTCGCGGATCGCTCGCGATGCACCTCGGGTCAAAGTTAGTTCGTCGCTCTGGTAGCCATCGTTTTCGTCGCGCCACCGAATCGTGATGTCGAGGTCCACGGAGTCGTCGATGAGTGTGTAGTTGGGCAGCAGCCCGTATTCCTCGAGGGCGGCAATCCAGTACTGCGTTCTCATGTCCTCGCGTTGGCGAATGAGCAGCATCTGTTCACCGATGAGCGAGCGGTGCGCGGCAACGTCGTCCTCGCTCGCGTTGAGCAGCGTGGAACGGTATTCGATCTCGGGCTTGACCTCTGCGATGGCGTCGAGCCGGTGTTTGATTGCGTCTTTGCGCGCTTTCCAGCGCGCCGCGCCTCCGTACACGTCTCGTGCGAGGTCTGACGTTCCCCCCACTATCGCTGTCCCCTCACCTTCGCCGGCCCCCGGCTGTGTCCTGATTTGCGACAATCCCCCACGAAGCGCGGTCTCCTCACCTTCGCCCGCCCCGGCTTGGGCAGAGCCATCTGGCGCTGGCGTGGCCCAAGCGGTGAGTTCTTCGGCCGCCTGCTCAAAGTGTGGGATTGATTCGGCGTCGAACTGTCCGAGGAACTGCTCGATCAACTGCGAAGCGTTGTTCTCGGCGTACCTCACCACCGAGGTTAGGAACGAACGCCCCGAGGCGGAGCTTCCAAACACCGTCTCCGCAAGGTTCGGAATGTCAAGCGTGCCTTGGCGCGCAATCTGGTCAATCACGCTGGCCAAATACTGGCGCCGCAAAATCTCTTCAGCGCCAAGATACGTGGCGGGCGCCCGCACCGAACCATTGATTACGCTCAACGGATCTTCAAGCTTGGCCAGATCATTACCACGACCCCGTACGTACGCGAGGTCCAACGCATTACCGGTCTGACGCCCAGCACGACCAACCCGCTGAATGTATGAGGCAACCGTGCGCGGCATCGACGCCAACATCACGGCAGACAGGTCACCAATATCGATACCCATTTCGAGGGTCGGCGTAGCCACAAGCACGTTCGGGTCCCCTACCCGCGAACTCGACGCCTTAAACCCGTTCTCATATTTCAACCGGGTCGCATCATCCAACATTGAGGAGTGCTCCCGCGCAATGATTCGGCGCATGTCCGCCGACTGATATAGGTTGCGGTAGAAGTTGTCCTTGCCGGCGCTCGCGGCCAGGGTTCCGGTGCAGCGCACGAGGAAGCACGGGCCACCGGCTAGAACCGACACAACCTCAGCGGTCCCCGGGATCAGCGTGCTGCATACCTCGCACTGCGCAAAGCGCGGCTCGCCAGTCAGAGCAGCACCGGTGATGGAACTGATGATGATCTGTTCAGGCCGCAGCCCGTACACGGTCCCACCGGAATCGGTCGCCCACGATTGCACCACATCATGTTGGGCCAGCAACTTGAACAGTTTCGCGGCGAGGTTTCCGGCGTTGGCCCCGGCAAGCTTCAACGCCCGCGACGTCCAGATCCCGTACCAGCCCTGCGCGGCGTTAATGGACACAAAGTCCGTCTCACCGGCAATAGGTGAGCCAGCCCGCGGGAACCCGAAGCCGGAACGCCCGCGAGGGAACGCTGGCATGCCCTGCTGCTTGTTGCGCTTGCCCCAAATCCAGATGCGCATACCGTCGCTAGCAATGTACTTACTCAGCCAGTCATGCCAGATGGCTCCCTCAGAGCGCATGCGTTCGAGGATCCCGGTGATCCACCTAAGGATCTGCTCGTCACTGAAAGCGGCGGTGGAGTCAGCAGAAGATGCAGACGATTCAGACAGGGTTTGCACCTGCCCGTACCCTTCCAACGCCACACGGCCAATCTCTACTAGGGATACCCCAGCAGGCACGCGAACGTGTGCTTGCGCCGTTGCCGTGAGTTCTAGGGTCCGCCCAAGGGTGTGTTGCAGACCGAACTCGAGGGATGCGTCGAAAATCAGGCGTTTGCGCACGGTAGCCCTCGCACCCGAAGGCACGGACTTCCCCTGCGCCACGTTCCAGTAGCGTTCGTATGCGGCGCGCTCGGTGCAGTCTGGCGGCACGAGCCGGTAGCGTTCGTGCGCAGAATCCTCCGCCTGGGAGAGTACCCGATCCACGAGTTCCTCAAGCGTCTGCGCAGAAGGCGTGATCGCCTGGTTGAGCGCTGCGCGGAGGGTCAGAGCGTGGGATCGTGCTTGGACGAATCCTGCGCGGTGTGCGGCGTCTTGCACTGAGTCGGTGAAGATCAGTGCTTTCTTTTCGAGGGCGTCTATGTACTGGTCACCGAACATGGTGGACAGTGTCACCGACAGGAGTGTGGCGATGCGTGATCCGAGTGGCCGGATGCCGTCTTTGCGGTCGCAGTTCGGGCACGTGTAGTCCACGGCTTTTTCGGAGGCGTCGTTGCCCATGAATGCGAGGACGGGCAGGATGATGCCTTCGCTGAGTTTGGGGTCGTCCGGGTCGGGCACTTGCGCCGAGATTCTGCGTACGTCGGTGTGGAACCAATGGAGGTTGGTGACCTCTTCGCCGGAGTCTGCTTCGGCAAGGTCGGCGGCGAGGTCGGCTTCCCGCTGCGCGTACATGAGCGCACGGATGCGGTTGTCGCGCTGCGCATACCGTTCCCGGATTTTTTCGTCGGCTGCGTCAAGGTCGGTCCCGGTGGGCGCTAGCGAGGCCATCCATCCGGATCGCCCGCAGTGGCGACAGTAGATTGCGGGTAGTGAGTATCCGGGTTCGGTGTCGTCCTCGGGTGCTTGGAGGGTGCCGTCGTCGAACCACCGAAATGCGGGGCGGATGGCCACCATGCGTTCGATGCGGGAGAGTTCGCGCACCCACATGTGCACTTCTACGGTCAGAGCGCCACGTCCGGCGTTGGCGCGGATGTAGCTGAGTGCGCCAATGACGTATTCGAGGATGTCGGTGCGCGGGTCGGCTAAGTAGATTTGGTCGCGGGTGCGCCGGGTTGCGGCTTCTACGCCGCGGGGCCGCGGGCGTGGCAGGATATCGGCGAGGTCTTCGAGGGACGCTGCGGCTTCGCTGCGTTCTGCCAAATTGGCGACGATACTGCTGGCTTTTTCAAGCGCCAGCAGCTGAGGGGCGCTCGCGCTGGCGAGGGCCCTGGCCGCGTCGTCGCGTTCGAGCGTTCCGGTGGGCCCGCTGAGCGTGAACAGGTGGGATAGGACTCTCGCGGCCAACTCACGGGTGTAGGAGTCGGTGCTAGTGGTCGAGCTGTCGCTGTTCTCAGATGCACTGCTTGAGTCGGTGTTGCTGGCGGCTTGCCGGGAGTACTCGTGTAGGTCGTCGAACAGCGCCCACTGATCGAGTTCGCTCACAGGGACAGCAGTTGCCGTGTGCCCATCCGAGAGCGTGACGGATCCGGGCGTGTGCCACTCGGAAAGGGCCGTGCGCGATTCGGTGACTACCGAGGTTTCATCAAACTCCACACCAAACACCGTGCGCGCAAACGACAGCATCCGCGAGGGATCACCCTTGTCCCCCAGCGTTGCCGAGGTCGCCACGGGAACAACCTTGCCCAGCGGGCTGTCCTTAAACGGTGAGTCTGCGTTGCCAGAGCCGTCCGAGTTGTCAGAGGCATCAATGCCGTCTGGGCCAACCAAGGTGTCCGTGCTGTACGACTTCAGCGCTAGGCCGAGCCTGCGCAGCAGCATGGCAACGTCGGTTCCTTGAGCGCCGTCGTACGTGTGGAATTCGTCGAGCACCAGATACTGCAGCGAGTCTGCCGATTCCTTCCACAGCACCTGGTCCTCGGGGCGCAGCAGCAACTGATCGAGCATCTTGTAGTTGGTGAGCAGAATGTCCGGCAGGTTCTTCCGCAGATCGTGCCGGTCCGTCATGAGTAAGCCGCCCGCGGTGGTTCCCGCAGCAATGCTCTGCGCGGCACCCGCACCTTGGCCAGTGTAGAGGCCCACTGTTGTGCCCTTAAGGGCTGGGGTATTCGCCACCATCTCCACGATACGTTTGGCTTGGTCATTAGCTAGGGCGTTCATCGGGTACAGAATCAGCGCCTTGATCCCCCGGCCATTCCCGGTAGCATGTGCAGCAGCATTTCCAGCCCGATCTCCTGTCTCGCTGCCGGATTCTTGGCTTAGCCGAACCCTGCGCACATGATCGAGGATCGGGTACAGGAACGCCTCCGTCTTACCGGAACCGGTTCCCGTGACCACCAAGGTTGGCTGCGGAGTGCGCCACTGGGACGCGCCTGTGTCATTGGCGTCGAAGTCGTTGGCGCCATCGTCCGAGCCCGAGCCAATGGGTTTGGTGGTCAGACGAGCAAAAGCCCGCGCCTGATGCCCATACGGCGGAAACTCTGGGCTCAGGTCAAGGGTGTCTTCCCAGCCTGCCTCGGCCGCCGAAAACGGCATGCGCAACCGCAGAAACGGGCCCTTGAACAGGCCGCGCTCGCGGTCCTTGAGGAACTCTTCGAGGCTGACCCGGGCACCCGGGTCGGTGAGCGCAAACGTGGTTGCCAGATAATCGGCAATTGATTCACGAATCGCACGTGCCTGCAGCGTGGGAAGCAACTCCGCCATTGGTCTACTTCAACCCCTTGTAGCTCTTACCAAGATCTTTTCTGAAACTCTTAACTAACTGCTTATAGAGATCATCATTTTTCCTGCCAAAGTCATCTATCCCGAGACTGAACAATTTAAAGAAGTCATCAAATAAGTTTCGAGTCTTAGCCGTTGCCACAAGCTCGATCTCGGCATATATGTCCGCTAACCGCGTATGTGTCCGAGCAGCGCGTTCCACAAAGAAATCTGCATCACGTTGCCATTTGGAAGTTGCACCGGCATCTTCCAGATCAATCACTAATAAGCGAGCCTCGATTGCAACTTTCATGGCGCGTGCGTACACGTCACGACGAACCTCTACGACATCATGCTTAACCCTGCGCCGCTCAGCCCAAGTTCCTGCCCCGGCACCCACCGCTCCGACAATAAGAGGGACGCCAACTGATCCAATCCAAAATTCCATGCTAGATCCTGACCTCCGAGCGGCTGAAGATACTGTGACACAGACTCATCGAATCCCTTTCAGCTCTTTACGAACGCAGTTTAGAAACGCGCTGTAATCCTTGTTGAGACTCTCTAGCCCGTTAGGGGTCAGGGCTTCACGATTACCATCAAATATCTTTCCGAACGCTTCGTACGCAGGCTTCGACATAAAAACTTCCGCTTCTGGAAGAAGCAGACGGAGCTCACTTCGCAGCCTAGCGCTTCGTTCTTTGGCAATATCCTCATCGACAGGCGCTGCACTCACCTTATGTCTGCGAAGACACTCGTCATACCAATCAACATGCTCTTTGGCTGCAGTCAAAGCGTTGAGATAAAGCGGTCGACTAGCTCGCTGCTTTTCACGCCGCTGTTCTTCCTTGCTCACCAAGAACGCAATCAACGCAGACAAAAGCAGCGTAATCACGCTTACAACTAAATCAGACCAATCCATCAGTTCGTTCCTTCGAGGTGGGCGAGCTTATTGGCGAAGAAGGCGTAGGCGGCGCGCATGTCCGCCTCGCGGTCGTTGGTCTGGAACGGGAAGTGATACGTGTAGCGCGAAGGGCGGTGGCCGGTGCGCTCGAACGCTTCGTCGCAGTCGTCCTCGGTGCGCGGGAACGTGCGCTCCTCCTCGGAAAGAGACTCGCCCTTCTTTCGGTAGGCCGCTGCGACCTCGTTGGGCACGAGGCGGCCGTGCGCGTCATACAGATTCTTCTTCTCGTACCCGTACAGCACCGCGAACTGGGTGCGGTACACCGTGCAGAGCTCATCTGCGGTCAGTCCCAGCATGAGCGCGACAAGGGCGTCTATCTCCACGAGGGCCTGCCTGCGCGCCAACGCGTTCCGCAGCGGCGACGCACCCGACCACTTAGGGTCAACGTTGCCGAGCGCAACCTTACCGATGTACTCGCGGTGCGGGGCCCACTCCATCTCCTGCCACGACGCATCGAAGGCATCGTTCCAGAGGTCCGCGTAAGCGTCGGTCAGGCAGTTCAACCGCGCCTCCCGCAACTCTAACTCGCGTGAGAGCGGGTGCTCGGCAATAAATGGCAGTCGTGAAACTGCACTGCCATAGACGACGGCTTTTGGTGCCGTTCGGATTGCGAAGTCCGATATTAGCGAAGACATAAACCCAGCAATAGCTATCAATGTGGAACTGGGTCGGCTAGGAAGCCCCATGCTGGTGACCCCATGAATGTGAGCCGCTCCTGGCGGAATTAGTGTAGGAATCAAGGTACGTTCACCATGGTTAGCAGCCATTGCCCGCCACGCAATGCGGTAGTGATCGCGGGCTGGGATCTCGCCACTGTTACCCCAGTGGGTGTACGCCGAATCGTAGTCAGCCTTACCGGGAACCGGCTTGTACGCCGTGTACGGCAGTTCATCTACAGCCAACGTTTCGAGGTCAACGCTTGACCAATCGAGGTGGCTCTTTAATCCTTTGTTTGGGGACTTATAGAGTGGAACTCCAACATGGAGATTCGGCCCCTGCAGGATGACCTGCTTCCATTGCTCGGCCTTACCCCAGCCAACCTCAAAGAAGCCCTTCGTTCGGTCGCTCTTCTCGTGCCATCCAGCAGAGAATTCAGGTTGCAGAACGGAAACTCTTTTGTTACCTGCAATCTTCACCAGAACGCTATCAAGATTACGGTTTGGAAGATACACCATGCGTGTTTGGCGGACTTCACATTCATCATCAAGAAGTTCTCGCCAGAGCGCGAGAGTATCGTCATCAACTTGAACAAGTCTAGCTGCGTGCGGCGTCAGGTCCCATCCCCCTGCCTCCGTCTTAAATGAAGGTGCCAGCCCTGTTCCATCGTGAAGAAACGACTGCTCAATGGTGTTCGGATGGTAGATGGAGTTTGCTCCGATAAAGTCTACGGATTCACGGTTCTTGCCGTAAACATGTACGCCGAATCGGAAGAGATGGGCAATTTCAAATAGGGACAACTCATTTACGAACTGCCAGTGCCTGCGAAGCCTTGGATATGTTACGCGCCGTAACGGTCCGGCTTTCTCGTCCGTAAAGTGTGACTCTGGGTGGATGAGTCCGGTCATGCCTCGTTTGGACTGGTGCTGCCACACGCGTTGCATGAAGCACCGGTACAGATCGGGTTGGAGTCCTTGCAATGCGGGGTACTGGGCGCGCGACCCCACGAACTCGGCCGTACACACCACGTCTTGGATGCCCTTTACCACCAGTTCGAGCATGCCCTCCTGTGCGAGCACTGCTTCTCGCTTCTCCGCAACGTCTTTCTGTGAAGGCTTGTTAGCGAGTTGGAACCACGGGTCTCCCTCAGCAAGGAGAGCGTGCTCGTCAATCGTTGGCCGGACCCACGGCGGGTTACCCACCTGCAGGTCGAACCCGCCGCGCGCGAACACGGTGGCGAAGTCGAGTTCCCAGTGGAAGAAGCCCTGCTCTTTAGCGATCTGCTCCACAACGGTCAGCCACTCGTGCTTCTCCGCCGCGTTTTGAACCTTGGCGGCTCCGGCGAACGACAGGTCGAGTTCCTCGGCCTCGTCGAGTTCCTTCCACGTGGCCAGAGACACAAACGATTGGTCCTGTATCGTGTCGAGTTTCTTTGTTGACTTCCATTCGGAGTGCACCCCGAGGATGGACTCGAGGCCGTCGATCCACTGGTCCACGCTTGGCGGGGTAATGCTCTCCCCCGCGCTGTTCTCCGGAACGCCTACCAGCGGCCAGAACCACAGGGCGTTCCACGCGTTCATGACCAGGCGCAAGCGCAGGTATGCACTGTTTGCGTCGCCAAGGTACGCCTCGATCTGGGCGCGATCCACGCCGCCCTCGAACTGGAGAGCCTCGGCAGCCTGCACGGCCGCATCATCGATGACCTGCTGTGCTGACTGGCCCGGAACCTGATCAACCGCCTTGTTAATTGCCTGGTCAGATACTTGGTCAAGTGACTGATCGGCCGCCTGCTCGTTCTCTTGTTCGGGCGCTCCGTTGAAGCCCCACACGTTGATGTTTCGGCGGATACCACGCTCAGCAATTTCGAGGCGGCGCAGCGTGAACTGCCACAGCACCTCGACTCGCCTCGAGAGGTTCACGAGCCGGTCGATCTGAGCCTTGGACGGTTTACCCTTGACCGAGTTCCGCCACAATTTGAGCGCCTTGGCCTCATCGGGAGCAAGTGACTTGGCTTCCTTCGAGTCCGAAGCCGCGCCCCAACCCTCGTGCGGCAGCAGGAAGTGGAACACTTTTCCACCCGTCGCATTGCCAACCTTATCCTGCGCCATTTCCTGCGCGAGCACGGTCATCGGCACGTCCGTTGGGGTTTGCGAAAGGTGTGCCTTCTTCTCAACCTCGGCGCGGCTAAACACCGAACGGCGCGCACCAATGAGCGAGTTACCGCGCCGCAAGTGCAAACCGAACCACGGAGCCTGAAGCCCCGCAACCATCGTGTCCAACCACAGCGAAATCTCGGCAAGCTCCACCGCAGTAGCGTTCAGGTCCACCCCATACACCTGGTGCAGCGCAATGTACGCCTTCACCTTCTGTAACTCGATCGCATACCTGTCGGGGTCAATGCGCACGCCCAGTTCGTCCTGCCGGCGCACCAGATACTCCTGCGCCAACTGAGACGTAGCCTCAATCACGAACGCACCCGAACCAAGCGCAGGCTCACATACACTCAAACCCAAAACCTCGTGAGCCGACGTCCTCTGCCCGTCCTGATCCAACAGTTCCTCAAGCGCCTGAGACACCGTGAACCGCGTCAAAACCTCAGGCGTGTAATACGACGCCGACTGCTGGCGCGCACGCCCCGAAAGCCTAAACACAAACGAACCACGCTGGTGCAGCACCCGCCTACGCTCCCCCGAAGAAGCGTCGGTAATCTGCACAAAATCCTTCACCGCAATACCCGCCGCGCGGTCCACCGGAACCACCCACGAACCCTTCGAAGAATCGCCATCCTTAGCAACCTCAAACAGGTCCGTCTCCGCAAAGAAGCCCGAATAACTCATCAGGCCCTCATATACGGCACCCAACTGGTTGATACCCAACTGCGCATACGAGATAAAGCCACGATCCCTACCCGAAGCAGCCTTAGACAGCAGCAACCGCTGCAACACCTGCTGCAAACACTGGTTACCCAACTTCACCGCATCAATCTGGGCCGTCGCCTGCGCAGTGAACAGGTCAGCGCGCAAGTCCTGGAAGGTGAGTTCCTCTAGGAAGGCTGGGCCGTGGTCTGCTGCTTCGGTGGTTGTTTGGGCTGCTTGTGTTTGGTCTGTGGCTTCTTGGCTTGCTTGATCCGTGGCGCGGGCGCCCGAAACCAGGCCATACAAAACCTGCAACGAATCAAACAGGTGCGTACCATCGAGTGCCCGTGGACTGGTCAGCTCCACCTGACAAAGTTCGCGTAAGCGGTCCAACGAGTACCCCTGCTCATACTCGGGCGCCCCCACCGGAAGCACGCCCAACTCAGGGGACGCCTCCGAATACAGCAGGAACAAGATCCGGTACAGGTAGCGCAGTGCCTGCTTGGCCAAAACCTGCGCCTGATCCTGCGGCAGCGGGTCCAAGCCTTGCGCTGCGCGGCGGGCCACAACCTCGTTACCGATGATTTCAATGGATTCACGCACGCCATCACGTAAATCCTGCGACACGCCAACCGTGTGCTTCACCGACGCTTCAAGAACCTCATCCCACCAGATCGACCCATCAGCATTAGGTGCCAAGGACTGCGCCGACAAACACGTCAGTGCCCTGTCGATCTCGCCGCCCTTCTTGGCGTTATTGCGTTCCAGCACTGCCTGGACGTCCACCGCTAGGTAGCGCCCCAACGGCCAGCGCTCACGCTCCGCCACAACCATGTGACGGCCCGCGAACACCAGAGCATAGCGTGGTGCAACGTCGTCCGGCTGGGCAAATAGGTACGAGAGCGTGCGGGCAATGGAGAAGAACTCGGCGTCCTCGGTGACGAAGGGTTCGAGGAGGGTGTGGGATTCGGGTTCTGGGGTGTCTGCACTTGTTGTGGCGCTTGTTGCGCTGGCGGTGTTGGGGCTTGTGGAGCGCTTAGCCAGCACGTCTTCAAGTGCCTCGCACGCGACACCGTAAACCAGAGCCAGCGGAGCACCCTGCACGCCAGCGTGGCTCGCGAAGGTCACCGGACCTTCCGCGCGCAGTTCGAGTCCGGCCGAACCGAAGCCTAGGATCGCGGCAAGATCGTTGTATAGGGCACGTGCGTCGGCAATCTGCTGCTCCGCCGAGAGTTTCTCCTCGCCGGCATCGCTCCGATACAAACCGGTGAACCGCTGCTCCAACGCTGCGCGCTGACCCGTCAACTGCTTCAGTGGAGAGGCAACACCGGACTTATCGTCCGCGTCCCACTGCTTCCGGCGATCCAACACCAGAGCCTGGAACGTCCCCTTCACACCATCAGACGTGAAGAAATGCTCCGAAATCCATTCCTCGCCAACAACAATCGCGTCCGAAACATTCTGCGCCACCATGATCAGGCCACCCCAGACTCTATTTTGTTACGAACTACATTCATTCCAACTCCGGAAGGTGACGTTGCGGGCTCACCAGTTGTAATCGTCGGCAATCCCGCCGCGACACAATCAAAACCCTGCGGAACCACCACAAACAACGGCCGCACCAATAACCGATCCGGTGCCATCTGCTCAACCAACGCCCGCTCCTGCGCAACCGCCTCCCGGCGCTCAGTCAACTCACGGCGACGGGCCAAACCATCCGCACTCGCCTGCCACGAATCCAAACGACCAACCCACGCATCAACCCTGCGCTGCGCTTCCTTATGCGCCGCACCAACAACCATCTGAACAGAACGCTCAACATGATCAATCGCCGGAGACATCAACGCAGACAACCTGTGTGCCTCGGGTAGTGCGCCCAAGTTCGGTACCTGCTGGGCAAGGCCCGCACGCGACAGCAAATCCGACAACGACTCATGGACCGTGGGTGCGCAAAAATCCAGATTCACCGTGCCGTCATCCTTAGAGAAGAACTCCGCCGACACGTAAATCGAAGAAACAACCTGCCCCGCACGGTTGGTCAACAGGCCATGCAACGCCACCAACGGCTGATCAACACCCGTCTGCGCCACAAACACCTGCGAACGGTCCAACTTAGACATCACATTGTCACAAGCCCAATCCAACACCGGATGCAGCGGACCCAAGAAGTGCGCCGCTGGCCAAGAGGTTTCTTCGGTGTCCGCTAGCGCGTCACGCAGGCTCATGGTGCCGCGCTGCTTTGTTGTAGCAAGGACGAACTCGTCTGCCACCCTGCGGTCCTTAAGGTAGGACTGCGGCAGCACATTCAACCGCGTGCGGAAATCCTTAGGCGGCACAAAACTCGCAACCCCATAGTCCGGGTGCTTCCTCCAACTAATACCGCCACCGCCATGCTTAGGTGCTTGCTCCGGGTGCGAGTAGATGCACGTCAACGCTTCATCCAAGAACTCCATGTCTGAAGCGAACAGGTCGGTGTGATCTTGGGGTGTTTGAGTGCTGTTGGTTGGTGCTTGCCCGGTGTTGTTGGCTATTACAGGATTTTGGCTGGTTTTGCCATTTTCACTGTTCTTGCCGCCGAGGAGGGTGCCAATCGTGTCCTCGTCTAGCGCGAACTTTGCCAACAAAGCCGCCACAGGGTCGTCGCTGCTCGTGAGGACCTGCTCGGGCGTGGACACGACGTCGTCGAGCTTCTTCTTGCCTGCGAGCACGTCACGGATCGCGTCCTCCTCGCGCGTCTCAAGGTACTCGCCCATAAGGCTGCCCGCTTCGCCAAGGACCTTGTGCGCCTCATGCTCCTTCTCTACAAGAATCTGGAGCACACGGATGTCGCCGGAGAACTCATCCTCCCCGGAATCCAGCAGGAGCGTGGTGATCTGCGGTGGGGTGCGCTGACCGTAGCGGTCAATACGTCCATTACGCTGCTCAATACGGATGAGCGAGAATGGGATGTCGTAGTGAACGAGGTTGTGGCACTGCGCGTGTAGGTTCACACCTTCGGATGCCACATCGCCCGTTACCAGAACGCGAAGAGACGATTGTTCCTGCTTAAAGGAATCAACAATTCGCTGCTGCTCCTCATCGCTTAAACCGCCGTGCAAAATAGCCACGTTCTCTGGCTTAAGTTTCAAATCCTTAGGCAGTTTCTCCGCAAGCCAACGCAACGTTGGAACGCGCTCCGCAAAAATAACCGCACGCTCAGTTTTCGTACCACCCACACCCACCTCATCACGCAGGTAGGTGACCAGACGGTCATACTTAGCCGAATCGTCGAAAATCTGAGAATTAAGTCCGCGCAGTGTTGTCAGTGACTGGCGTTCGGGTTCGGACTTGGTGAGTTTCAGGCGGTTGTCGATTGACTCCTCAAGCGCGGCAGGAGACGAAAGGAACGCTTTGGCAAGCGTCCACGGGAACAACGCGTTGGAACCGCTCGGCGGTTGCCCCGCACCCAGCCAGACCTGCGCCAACTCGCGTGAGACGGCGCGCTCACTCGGAGACGCTGGGACCAAAATGTTGTTAGGCTCTTTGCGCTCCGCCCACTCCGCACCAACCTGCCCAGCAACCTCAGGTGAATGCCTGTGCCGGCGAATAATCAGCCGCTGCGCCCGCTCCATATCAATCTCACCATCAGCGGAAACAGCCGTCGGATCAAGCAAGCGAACAATCTCCGCAAACGAGTCCTTACGGCCATTGTGTGGGGTCGCCGAAGCCAAAATCAGCGCATCAGTGTTGCGTGCGAGGGTACGGGCGAGACGGTTATTTAATGTGGCCGAGTTTGTCAGGTTATGCGCCTCATCAATCACCACAGCATCCCACCGCTGCTTACGCAACGCCGTCACATACCGGTCTGACTTCAACGTATCAATCGAAATAATCGCCCGCTTATAAAACGTAAACGGATTCCGGTTAGCAGGAAGATTCTGGCGAACCTTCTGAATACCCACCGAATCTAGGCGCACAAACGGCAACGAGAACCTAGACCACAACTCATGCTGCATCTGCTCCAACACGTGACGCGGCGTCACCACCAAAACGCGCTCACCACGGCCACGGCGCACCAGTTCCGAAAGGATCATCCCGATCTCGATCGTCTTACCAAGGCCAACAGCGTCAGCTAGCAAGATACGCGGCTTCAGCAGATCCGGGTCCAGCGCCCTAAGGACTGCGGCTTCCTGATACTTCAGGGTGTCCGCAAGCATCCGTGTCGAAACAGTCAAGCGAGTATCAGCCAACGGCACCGGAGTCTTACGGCGGTTCGCCTCCAACCACAAGCGCGTGTCCTTGTAATGCGACGAGCCATCCGCAATCACCCGCGTCTTTCGCGGATCGACAACCTCAATGTCGTCGAGAGACTCATAAAAGACCGCCGTAGTGTCCCTGACCAACTCACTCAAACCCTGGACCCGAACCAGCAGTTTGTTGGATGCTGTCGGTTCCGTTGCCGTAACCAGCCACTCCTCATCACGGACCAAAACAATCGAACCTGGCGCGATAGTCAAAGAACTGCCACTTGCAGGTGTAATCTGCGACGCCTTAGTCACGATGGGAAACCTCACTCACGTGAACAGCCTCGCCCCTAGATGGACATCGACAGCCGCTCAGAAATGGATACTGCTCCCCAAAACAATACCCTAGGCTGGGCTTTCACAGGTAGCACATCTCAGCACGCCGCACACAAACCCGAGCGGTAGCCGTCGCCCGACTGCTCGTGCCGCGCGAGGTTCCGCTGTTTCGTACGGTGCGTTCCAACCGTTTATGACTCAGTAGCACCGATTGCTCCCCACCCCTTCGGCACGAGGAGTTCCAGTTAGAGGAGTTCCTTCGGGTCAAGCACGATCGAGATTCGCTGGCCAAGGCGTTTGGCGCTCGCTATGCGGGACATGGCGTTGATAGCCCGCGCAAGTTCGCGTCCGAGTCGCACGGGAACGCGCAGGATCGCCCGAACATATGGCAGGTCATCTAGGGTTTGACCGTCAGGGTCATCCACCACAACAGGGCCAAGTACCTCAGCTTCATCAGGCAAAGTCAACGCATCAAGGAATTGGGCAACTGAAAGCCTATCCCCCGAGATCGAAGCAACGCGCCACGATGGCGGCAGATGGAGTTCCTGACGTTCCGCGAGTTCACGCTCGGCCATACCAGGAGCGTCCCACCGTACAAGAGCCTGCGTGGGCAAGGCCGCGCCAACACCAACAAGGTAAACCCGCCCACCCTGATGACGGGACCGGACGAGCCCTGCCGCCTGCTGCCACCGCTCCAACGCCTCCTGATGCGCATATAGACCCGAGCCTGCGGAACTCACGTGGGCATCCAACAAAACGCCGAGCACGTATCCACCAGGAACATACGGTTCCGCCCCCGGTGTAGCGATGACAAGCGAAGGACGCGACCGAATCGTCTCAACCACCCCTTCACGAGCGCGAGCCGCAGAATAGATCACCGGAACACCAGGGAACGCACGCCCAAGTTCCTCAGCCGTACGCTCCGCCCCGATCCGCATCGCACGCAACCCGGTAAACCCACAGGCATCGCACTCCCACGCGCCGCTGAGTGCACCGCACCAGCGGCACTGTGGCGCACCTCCAGCAGAGTCAAGCCCCAACGGTCCGTGACAGTGCGTGCACTTTGCGGCCTCTCGACATCGAGCACACGCAACATATGGCACGTATCCGGCGCGGGGCACCTGAATCAGTACCGGCCCACGATCCAGCCCGGCCCGAATATCCCGCCACACCCGCTGCGGCAAACGACCATTCTTACCGCCGCTGTCCTGCGCGATCTCGTGTTCACCGAACTCAACGACGTGCGGCGCACGAACCCGCAACACCTCACGCGGAGCAACGATCTCCCCCGCCCAACCCGAGGCAAGCAATGACTGCGCATGCAGCGTACGACCCAAACCACCAATAACCAGCGCGGAGCCATACTGCTCGCTCCGCAGCGAAAGCACCTCACGGGAATGAGGATAAGGAGCATGCAAGTCCTGATGGGACTCGTCACCATCATCCCAGCACACCAGCAACCCGACCTCAGGCAGCGGCGCAAACGCAGCAGCACGCGTCCCAACCACCACGTCAACCAAACCACCGCCAGCGACCAGATAGTTCCCGTAACGCTTCGCAGCCGAAAGTTCATGCGTCAACGTCACAAACGAGGCTGCACCCTCAGGCGAATGACCGCTCACAAAACCCGCAAGCAGCAGCGCATCACAAACCCGATTAACCTCCTTCGCACTCGGCACCACAACGAGCATCCGCTTCCCGGCTGCCCGTGTTAGCAGCGCCAACGACGCAATCGCCGCCGCCCAATGCGGCACGGAACTCAGGTCCATCTCCTCCACCCCAGCGGCAGACACCAAGCCCGGTGCACCCCATCCCGGCAGCGACGTCCACACCGCCCGCGGCGCACTCACCGGCTCACCGTCGCCCGCCTGAACCGCACACGCAGCCGTCAAATGATCAAGATAGGCGCGCCCCGCCAGATAGTCATCCCACAGGTCCGACCAGTCGACAAGCCCCGCACCGCTCGTCGCGCCAGCGGCGCTCGCGGTTTCTGACTCATCTGTTATGTCACTGCTGGCCGGGTTCTCTGCGTCTACTTCATTGCCGACGATCCCCTCAGCGTCTCCTTCGGGTTCAGTATCAGCGTGGAAGCGTTCGATGAAGGCTTTCTCCGTCGCGGCATGACGCGGCGGTATCGCAAGGCGGATAACGTCTGCCAAAGACCCGCCATAATAGTCGGCGACCCGACGATAGAAAGCCAGGGAATCGTCGGAAAGCAGAGAAACCCGCGATACCACGGATTTAAGAGGCATGAGCCTGCCGGTGTGACTGGAACTTTCGGTGCGGGCGACGATATACCCGTCAAGCTGCTGCCCTCCGAACGGCACCTTCACCAAGGCGCCTGGCACGGCTGCATCAGCAAACTTCGCTGGCACAAGATAGTCAAAATATTGGTCTAGGTGGATGGGAAGTCTCTCCACGACCACCGAGGCGACAGGCAACTGCTCAGCGATCTTGACGGCACCCGCAGTCGAATTGCGGGAACTACGTTTCTTGCGTCCGACGGATTCCAAACCGGAGAAAGCGAGTTGCTCACCAAAATCGGTACTCACCCTTCCTCCTGTTCTGTCCAACTGTTACACCACGATTATCAGTCCATGCGATCGATGTATCTAGAGCATACGTCGCATAAAAGCACCACCATAAAGTACTTGCTCAATGCGTAAACGTAGCACAGGACGTTCCGATGCGCGCATGGCCTGTGCACAACGGCTACCCAACCGAGAAGACACGCACATGAAATGTCAGAAGCGAGTAATACACTCGCCTGAAAGACAGGCAAGAGAGGCAGACATCGATGACACTCAACGAACAGCAGCTTGACCGTGCAATTGGGTCCGTACTGGCCAGCGCAGCAGGTGACGCCTTGGGGTCGCAGTACGAGTTCGGTCCTTCCCTCTCCGATACCCAGAAAATAACGTTTGGCATCGGTTTCTTCGGCCACGGACTCGGCGAGTGGACCGACGACACCTCCATGGCGATGCCTATCCTGTTTGCTCTCGCGGACGCACGAAACCTCCTAGACCCCGAAACGTTGGCGGATATCGCTGCGCAGTGGCGTAACTGGTCCGAAACCGCACAGGACGTGGGCACCCAAACACGGGCTGTGCTTCAGCAACTGAATCAACCGTTCACCGAAGCCGATGCGCGGGCCGCCGCCGCGGAAGTACACGAACGAAGTGGACGCAGTGGCGGGAACGGTTCGCTGATGCGCACGGGTCCCGTTTCACTGGGATTCCTGAAAGACGGAACCGAAGCTCAACTCGTTGAGGCCGCCGGTCGAATCGCCCAGTTGACTCACTGGGAACAGGACAACGTTGATGCGTGCGCACTCTGGAATCTTGCTATCCGCCACGCCATTCGCACCGGAGAACTAGATGTCACCGCAGGGCTTGAATGGATTGCATGTGAACGTCGTGACCGCTGGCGAGAACTCATCGCCGAGGCCAGCACGCCAGGTACGCATCCGCGAGACTTCGCTGAGGGAAATGGCTGGGTAGTCCGAGCATTCCAAGCGGCGCTGAGCGCAATCATGAACTCGAACGACCTCGTAGAGACTTTGGAAGCCGCGGTGCGTGGTGGAAAGGACACCGACACGGTTGCGGCCATCGCAGGTCAGCTTGCCGGTGCCATCTACGGAGCGTCGCAGGTACCCGCACAGTGGTCCGAGTTACTGCATGGCTACCCGGATCTTCGGGCCACAGATCTAGAGCGGTTAGTTCGCCAAGCAGCCGAGCAAGACCAGTGCGCAGGATAAGTCGTGACGGTTCGCGGTACCGGCCCCGTTGCACGAGTTGCGCGACTCGCACCGCGACAACCTCAAAACGCAGGCCGTATACAGACTGGTTGCGCGGCCAAAACCGCCTAGTTCTCGATCGCGGCGAGCAGTTCCTCGACCTTGTTGGTCTGCTCCCACGTGAACTCCGGCAACTCGCGGCCAAAGTGACCGTAAGCCGCTGTCTTCGAGTAGATCGGACGCAGCAGGTTCAACTGGTCGACAATCGCGGCTGGGCGAAGATCGAACACGGACGTGATGGCCTTGTGGATCTGCTCGACGGGCACCTTCTCGGTTCCGAAGGTCTCCACATACACACCGACCGGGTGTGCCTTACCAATCGCGTACGCAACCTGAACCTCGCAACGCTTAGCCAGCCCGGCAGCCACAACGTTCTTTGCCACCCAACGGGTCGCGTATGCAGCGGAACGGTCCACCTTCGAAGGATCCTTACCGGAGAAGGCACCGCCACCGTGGCGGGCCATACCGCCGTAGGTGTCCACGATGATCTTGCGTCCGGTCAGACCCGCGTCGCCCTTTGGACCACCGGTCACGAACGTACCGGTTGGGTTCACGATGAGGCGGTAGTTCGATGAGTCGATCTCAAGCGATCCAAGAACGGGAAGCACAACATGCTTTTCGATCTCGGCACGCAGTTCATCCTGGTCAATACCTGGGTCGTGCTGGGTCGAGAGGACAACGGTCTCGATCGACACGGGGCGGTCACCGTCATATGCAACGGTCACCTGGGTTTTTCCGTCTGGGCGCAGCCCCTCGATGATTGCTTCCTTACGCACATATGCCAAACGCTCGGCCAAACGATGCGAAGCGTACACCGGGATGGGCATGAGCGTTGCGGTCTCGTCGGTCGCGTAACCGAACATGAGTCCCTGGTCACCTGCACCCTGCAGGTCGTATGGGTCGTCGTGCGAGGAGGCATCGTCACGGAACTCGAGCGACTTGTCCACACCCTGAGCGATATCGGGTGACTGCTGGCCAATGGAGATGGACACTCCACATGAGTCTCCGTCGAATCCGATGGCCGATGACGTGTATCCGATGCGCTTGACCACTCGACGCACGATCTTGGGGATCTCGACGTATGCGGTGGTGTTCACCTCGCCTGCGACATGCACGAGCCCCGTGGTCACCAGTGTTTCCACGGCAACGCGCGCGGTGGGGTCTTCTTCGAGGATTGCGTCGAGGATTGCGTCCGAGATCTGGTCGCACACCTTGTCCGGGTGTCCTTCTGTAACGGACTCGGACGTAAACAGGCGCAGGGATTCAGTCATGATCTTAAGAATACTTGTTTCCACTATGCGAACTGGGGTTTGTTCGCTGTTTAATACGGTTTTCGGGTATGGCGTTGTTCACGCCGTGAAAGACTTTAGTTTTTGCGGTTGTCCGCAGCGAGTTTGGCCACGTGATCGAGGATCGCGTGCGATACGGCAAGTTTGTCTCCGGTTGTCTCGCCTACAGGCTCGCCTGCGGCATCCAAAATGGTGACGGTGTTGTGTGGAGTGCCGAAGCCTAGCCCATCCCCCACCTCATTGACGACGAGCAGGTCGGCTTTTTTGCGTAGTGCTTTGGCTCGCCCGTGGTCGAGTACCGTTCCAGTCTCATCTCCGGTCTCTGCGGCGAAGCCAACGATGATCTGCCCTGGACGCTGACGATTGGCGGCAAGACCCGCAAGGATATCTGGGTTCTTCGTCAGACGGATGGGTTCTGGTTCTTGCCCCTGGACCTTCTTGATCTTCGCATCGAGACGCTTTACGGGACGGAAATCAGCGATGGCGGCGGCCATGATGACGACATCAGCTCCTGGTGCAAGGTCGTTGACGTCGCGCTCGATATCGAGGGCGGTCGTTGCATGCCGCACATCCAGCCCGTGTGGGAGTGGCACGGTCACAACACCGGCAATGAGCGTAACGTCGGCACCTCGAACTTTTGCGGCCTCAGCAAGCTTGATGCCCTGGAGACCTGAAGAGTTGTTGCCAAGGAAACGTACGGGGTCGAGGGGTTCGTGGGTGCCACCAGCAGTGATGACCACTTTGAGTCCGGCGAGATCCTGATTGATCTGACTCACCGATAGAGCGAATGCAGCGATGTCTTCCGGCTCCGGTAAACGTCCGGGGCCTGAGTCCTTGCCGGTGAGCCGCCCACTTGCTGGTTCAAGCACGTGGATGCCTCGTTCGCGCAGGGTAGACACATTCGCAACAGTTGCAGGGTTGCGCCACATCTCCGTGTGCATCGCGGGAGCCACAACGACCGGACAGGTTGCTACAAGAACCGAGGCAGAGAGCAGGTCATCTGCGCGCCCGGTGGCAATCTTCGACACGAAGTCCGCAGTCGCAGGTGCGATCACGATGAGATCGGCTTCTTGCCCCAATTTGACGTGAGCAACCTGGTCCACGTCTTCGAAGACACTCGTGGTGGCAGGTTGGCCGGTGAGCGCTTCCCAGGTCGCCGCACCGACGAAGTTCAGCGACGACTGAGTCGGAATGACCCGGACGTCATGGCCAGCCTCGGTAAAGGACCGTACGAGATGGGCAGCCTTATATGCTGCGATACCTCCGGTGACGCCCACAATGATTCGCATGTTTCGACCCTTTACCTAGATTCGTGGCAGCGCTGAGCAAACAAAAATCTCCGCCCGCCCGAACGGGCGAGCGGAGATGGGAAGAGTTGAAGGGCTAACGTCTAGTTAGCGTCCTCGTCCTTGAGTTCGAAGGTCAGGAGGCCCTCGTTGATCTCACGCATAGCGATTGAGAGAGGCTTCTCCTGGTTCTCGGTTTCCACGAGGGGACCGACAAACTCGAGCAGACCCTCGCTCAACTGCGAGTAGTAGGCGTTGATCTGACGCGCACGCTTCGCGCTGTAGATCACGAGCGCGTACTTCGAGTCAACGGCTCCAAGAAGCTCGTCGATTGGTGGGTCAGTGATGCCCACTGGTTCTGCAACGGTTCCAGACAAAATGAACTCCGACGTTTTGGGTTCGAAAACTTGGGTTCCTCTGGCAATTCAATCGTGCAGATTGAACTCCAGGGGTTCAGGCCAGTGTGAACACTAGCCGTCTCATTGTAGTGCGAGATTGTTTATAACTCAACAATCCCACCACGCAATAAAGTGCGGTGTGGATGACATTCAGCCATCCACACCGCACCTAAGAAGACTCAGAAGTTCTTCGGCTCGAGACCCATAAGCCGAATGATCTCATCGGTTGCACGTGTCACGTCATCGTTGATGA
Source organism: Populibacterium corticicola (assembly GCF_042683685.1). NCBI lineage: Bacteria > Bacillati > Actinomycetota > Actinomycetes > Micrococcales > Jonesiaceae > Populibacterium > Populibacterium corticicola. The sequence continues at coordinate 754,041 of NZ_JBHUOP010000001.1, forward strand.
CGATGTGGTCGAACTCGGCTTGAGCCGCCAACTCGACGCGTGCGGTTTCTAGCCGACGTTCTTGTTCCTCAGCACTCTCGGTGCCTCGGCCAATCAAACGTCGGACTAGTTCCTCCCAGCTCGGCGGAGCTAAAAAGATGAATTGTGCATCAGGCATTGATTCCTTGACCTGGCGCGCTCCTTGGAGATCGATCTCCAGCAGCGCGGGAACGCCAGTGTTCAATTGTTCCTCAACGGCCTTCCGCGGGGTTCCATAGCTATTGCGGCCATGGACAACAGCCCATTCCAGCAGTTCGTCATTCTCCACCATCTCGCTGAACCGCTGCGGTCCAACAAAAAAGTAGTTCACTCCGTCCACCTCACCCGGGCGTGGGTCTCGAGTGGTGGCAGACACTGACAACCACACTTCGGGATAGCGTGCTCTGATGTCAGCGGAGATTGTGCCCTTGCCTACTGCCGTGGGTCCAGCCATTACGGTCAGCCTGCGCGGCGCACTCGAAGTATGAGAATTGTTGGATGGTGCTGCAGCGGAAATGATTATCCGAACCTTTCAATCAAAGCTGCCGCCTGGTGTGGCCCAAGACCACGTACGCGACGAGACTCAGCGATACCGACGTCTCCCATGATCGCACGTGCCTTGACCTTCCCTACCCCGGGAAGGGACTCAAGTAGTGATACTACTTTGAGTTTGCCGATAGCTTCGTCGGTTTCGCCCTTCTTGAGCACCTCGGAAAGCTTGGTTTCTGAGTTCTTGAGGCGACCCTTCACCTCGGCGCGCACGCGACGAGCTTCAGCCGCCTTTTCGAGCGCTGCGGCGCGCTGCTCTGGAGTCAGTTCTGGTAATGGCAACGTTCGTCACCTTCCTCAATCAATCGGTTGAGTCCTCGGATGAGCACCCAAGGGGTGAGATTCCCGCCCTGATCTGCACCAGTTCGGAACGTCTCGATTTTTACCGTAACCCGGAATTGGAAAAAATGACGCCCAAAATGGCATACGACGTGCGATTTCTACAAAAATTCAGCCACAACACCCCATGAATACCCGTAGAAATCGGACATTTCGCGCATTTGGCAAACGACGAAGGCTGGGAAAAATCCCTATGAACTGGGGATTCCCTCCGAGCCTTCGTAAAACGTTTGCCTTACCACGCCAAAGCGTGTGACAGCTATCCGTTCGGCGTGTCGCGCAACGCATCACGAGCTTCGGCTGCTGCCACTAGCGCTGCACGCTGCAGTGCTTCATGGCTTGGACCAGCTTTCAGAACGCCCCTGGAGCTTGAGGCCAGCACACTTGTCCGCGCGCCACCAAACACTTGGGCAAGTTCAGCAGCACCTGCACCCTGTGCACCCACACCGGGTGCCAAGAGCGGGCCATTTACCGCTGCAAGATCGACGCCTAGGTCGCGAGCCGCGTCGCCAATGGTTGCGCCCACAACGAGTCCAATCGAGCCAAGCTCACCACGAGATGCCGCATCCGCGTTCAACGCCGCAGCATGAGCCGCCATGTCTGCGGCAACCGAAGTACCCGTCGTAGTTACCGAGTGCTGGACCTGCTTCCCCTCAGGGTTCGAGGTCAGGCACAGCACAAACAGTCCCCTACCAGTTTCGTGCGCAAGTTCGACCGCAGGTGCCAGAGATCCAAAACCAAGGTAAGGAGAGACCGTCAACGCATCACCGGCGAGTGGAGCACCATCTGCGAGGAACGCGTCAGCATACCCAGCCATGGTTGATCCGATATCGCCACGCTTGGCGTCAACGATAGTCAACGTTCCTGCATCGCGCGCCGCAGCGATGACTTCCTCAAGGACGCCCACGCCCTTGGACCCGTGGCGTTCGAACAGAGCAGACTGCGGTTTGAAGGATGCAACCTTCCCACCCAACGCTTCGACCACGGTGAGTGAGAAGGACCGCAAACCGGCTATGTCGTCGGCAAGCCCCCATGCGGCCAGCAAACCGGGGTGTGGGTCGATGCCAACGCAGAGCGGGCCAAACTCGGTCATGGCCGCCGCGAGGCGGGCACCAAACGGTGCCCGCTGCGGTGATACTGCTGCGGTCATGCTGAGACACCCGCGTTGCGCTGTGCGTGTTCCTGGATGGAGGTCACAGTGAACGGGCCGGACAGGATAGCCTCGATAGCTTGGACGGCAGCGGTCAGTTCCTCTGCGGTCGTGATGATTGGCTTGTCGGCTGCAGTCACAGCCGCACGAATCTCATAACCATCCGCGCGTGCACCCTGACCTGACGGAGTGTTGAAGACCATATCGACCTCACCATTGGTGATCAGGTCCACGATGGTGGGCTCGCCGGTCTCTGAGCGCCCATCCGAGTGCTTGCGCACGATCTCAGAAGCAATACCCGCTCGGCGCAGCACCTTAGCGGTACCAGCGGTGGCGAGCAGTTCAAAGCCGAGTTCCGCGAGGCGCTTGATCGGGAAGATCACCTGGCGCTTGTCGCGGTCAGCAACCGACACGAACACGCGACCGGACGTTGGCAGGCCACCAAACGCCGCAGCCTGGGACTTGGCGAACGCCGTTGGGAAGTCCACGTCGAAGCCCATGACCTCACCGGTCGAACGCATCTCAGGGCCGAGCAGGGTGTCCACCGCAACGCCATCTGTGGTACGGAAACGCTTGAACGGCAAAACCGCTTCCTTCACAGCGATTGGGGCGTCAATCGACAGGGTCGAACCGTCTCCCTCCGCTGGAAGAACGCCTTCAGCACGCAACTGCTTGATCGACTTGCCGGCCATGAGCAGCGCCGCAGCCTTAGCAAGCGGAACACCGGTTGCCTTTGCGACGAACGGCACGGTGCGCGATGCGCGTGGGTTTGCCTCAAGCACGTACAGCACATCCGAGATGAGCGCGTACTGCACGTTCATCAGACCGTGCACGCCGATTCCCTTGGCTAGGGCGAGGGTCGAGCGGCGGATGCGGTCAATTTCGGCATCTGACAGGGTCAGCGGAGGCAGAACGCACGCGGAGTCACCGGAGTGGATACCGGCTTCCTCGATGTGCTCCATGATTCCACCGACATACATTTCCTCACCGTCGAACAGAACGTCGACGTCGATCTCCATGGCGTCGTCCAGGAAGCGATCGATCAGGATCGGCGCAAGTGGGCCACCGGACAACGCAGCCTCGCCAAGTGCACGCTCCACATAACCGGTCAGGTGCTCCTCGGAGTAGACGATCTCCATGCCACGTCCGCCGAGCACGTAGGACGGACGCACCAGAACCGGGTAACCGATTCCCTTCGCGATCTCCTTCGCCTCACCGAGAGTCGTTGCGGTTCCGAATGCCGGTGCGGGCAGGTTCGCCTCGCTCAGTACTCGACCGAACTCTGCGCGGTCTTCAGCGTTGTCGATCGCCTTCGGGGAGGTACCCAGAATCGGCAGACCGGCCTCTTGGAGACGTGCGGCGAGGCTCAGTGGGGTCTGACCGCCAAGCTGCACGATAACGCCCTTGATCGGGCCTGCAGCAAGTTCGGCCTCGTAGATTTCGAGGACGTCCTCAAACGTGAGTGGCTCAAAGTAGAGACGGTTTGCGGTGTCGTAGTCCGTGGAAACGGTCTCCGGGTTGCAGTTGATCATGATGGTCTCGTACTCATCCTTGAGACCAAGCGCCGCATGCACACACGAGTAGTCGAACTCAATGCCCTGCCCAATACGGTTTGGACCGGAACCAAGGATCAGGATTGCCTCACGTTCACGCGGCGCAACCTCGGTTTCCTCGTCGTAGCTCGAGTAGTGGTACGGGGTCTTCGCGTCGAACTCGGCCGCACAGGTGTCAACGGTCTTGAACACTGGGCGCACACCAAGCGCGCGGCGCACCTCACGCACAGCACCCTCGGCTGCGGCCCGGGAACCCTTGATGCCGCGCAGGTCGGCGATCTGCTGGTCCGAGAGTCCATTGCGCTTGGCGCGCAGTAACACATCGCGGGTGAGCGCTGGGGCGTCGGCTACCTCTTGCGCGATCTCGTTCATGAGTTGGATCTGGTCGAGGAACCACCGGTCGATCTTGGTTGCCTCATACACCTGCTCGATGGTCGCACCGGCACGCAGAGCCTGCTGGGTTTGCACGAGACGGCGTTCGGTTGGACGCTTGATTTCCTCAAGCAGTGCGTCGAGTTCTGCGCCCGCTACCGGGGTGCCGTTCCAATGGAAGTTCGTGCCAGCCTTATCGATTGAACGCAGGGCCTTACCGAGTGCCTCGGTGAAGTTACGGCCCAGCGACATTGCCTCACCCACGGACTTCATGGTCGTGGTGAGGGTGTCATCGGCTGCTGGGAACTTCTCGAACGCGAAGCGTGGCACCTTCACAACGACGTAGTCGATGGTTGGCTCGAACGCCGCGGACGTGGTTCCGGTGATGTCGTTCTGGATCTCATCGAGGGTGTAACCGATGGCCACCTTCGCCGCGATCTTTGCGATGGGGTAACCGGTCGCCTTCGATGCCAGAGCCGAGGAACGCGAGACACGTGGGTTCATCTCGATCACGATGATGCGGCCCGTGTCTGGGTCCACGGCGAACTGGATGTTACATCCACCGGTGTCCACGCCGACCTCGCGAATCACGGCGATACCGATGTCGCGGAGCTTCTGGTATTCGCGGTCCGTCAGGGTCAGTGCCGGAGCAACGGTTACCGAGTCACCGGTGTGCACGCCAACCGGGTCAACGTTCTCGATCGAGCAGATCACGGCGACGTTGTCGTTCTTGTCGCGCATGAGCTCGAGCTCGTATTCCTTCCAGCCGAGGATGGACTCCTCAAGCAGAACCTCAGTGGTTGGCGAATAGTGCAGGCCCTGGCCAACGATACGGCGCAGGTCTTCCTCGTTGTACGCGAAACCGGAGCCGAGACCACCCATCGTGAACGATGGGCGCACAACAACCGGGTAACCGAGCGTGTCAGCTGCCGAGAGCGCCTCGTCGATGGTGTGCACGATTGCGGAGCGAGCGGACTCTCCCCCACACACGTCCACGACCTGCTTGAACTGTTCACGGTCCTCACCCTTTTGGATGGCCGGAATGTTCGCGCCGATCAGTTCGACGTTGTACTTGTCCAAAACCCCGGCCTCGTCGAGGTCGATTGCCGCGTTCAGGGCGGTCTGTCCGCCGAGGGTTGGCAGGATCGCGTCTGGGCGTTCCTTCTCGATGATGGAGGTGAGCACATCGGTGGTGATGGGCTCGATGTAGGTGGCGTCAGCGAACTCCGGGTCCGTCATGATGGTTGCCGGGTTGGAGTTCACGAGGATGACTCGTAAACCCTCGCTCTTGAGAACCCGGCATGCCTGGGTTCCGGAATAGTCAAACTCGCATGCCTGACCGATGACGATCGGGCCCGATCCGATAACGAGTACGGATTGGATATCTGTCCTGCGTGGCATTGTGTGTCAGTTCTCCTGAGTCTTTGCGCGGGCTGCTGTGGAGAGTCCAGCAGCGGTTGGCGCGCCGGAGGTCATGAGGTCCAGGAAGCGGTCGAACAGGTAGGACGCATCGTGTGGTCCGGCTGCTGCCTCTGGGTGGTATTGCACGGAGTATGCGGGAAGGTCGTGGCATTCTAGACCTTCAACGACGTTGTCGTTCAGGCCAACGTGGGAAACGATCACGCGACCGTACTTGCCATCGCTGTGCGGTGCTGTTGCGACCTCACCGATTGGTGCGTCTACCGCGAAGCCGTGGTTGTGGGACGTGATTTCCACCTTGCGGGTGGACAGTTCCATGACCGGCTGGTTGATGCCGCGGTGTCCGTATGGCAACTTGTAGGTTCCGAAGCCGAGCGCGCGGCCCAGCAACTGGTTCCCGAAGCAGATACCGAAGTAAGGGATCTTACGGTCAAGAACTTCGCGCAGCAGCGCTACCTCAGACTCGGCAGTTGCCGGGTCGCCGGGGCCGTTCGAGAAGAACACGCCATCTGGGTTGATCGCGAGGATGTCCTCGATAGTCGAGTTACCCGGCAGGACGTGTACGCGCATGCCGCGCTCCGCGAGACGTTGCGGCGTCATCGCCTTGATACCAAGATCAAGGGCAACCACAGTCTTCAGCGGTTCCTTGCCCTCGAACTCACCCTGCGGTTCGACCACGTACGCGGCCTCGGTGGAGACAGTCTGCGCGAGAGCAGCACCCTTCATGGAAGGCTGCGCCTGAACCTCGGCTACCAGCTCTTCGACGCGGCGCGGATGGCGGCCACCTTCGCGTAGCGAGTCACCGGAGAAGATTCCGGCGCGCATCACACCGCGCTCACGCAGGTGTCGCGTCAATGCCCGCGTATCGATATCGGAAATGCCGACGATCTCCTGCGCAACCAACTCGTCGTCAAGGGAGCGCTCTGCGCGCCAGTTCGACGCGTTGCGCGACGGGTCGCGCACAACAAACCCGGCCACCCAGATTCGCTGCGACTCTGGGTCCTCGTCGTTTACACCGGTGTTGCCGATGTGCGGTGCGGTCATCACCACGATCTGGCGATAGTACGACGGGTCTGTCAGGGTTTCCTGGTATCCGCTCATACCGGTGTTGAACACGACCTCACCGAAGGTCGTTCCCTTGGCCCCGTAGGCGCGTCCTACAAAGGTGCGTCCGTCCTCGAGGACCAAAAGAGCGGCGTCTGGCGCGCTCGGCGCATCAATGACGGTGTTGTGGGAGGTCACTTAGACTCCTTAACTTGGGGCGTACTTGGGATAATCTTGCTGATCGCATCCACCAAGAGTGCACGATCATGCTTGCTGTCGGGTTTGAAGCCGGTGTCGAGCAGCGTTTCCTCATCGGCGTATTTGGCGCCAACATGCCACTCGATCAAAACAATGGCGTCAGTTCCAAGAACCTTGCCCGCGATTCCGTTGGTCAATGACACGTTGATGAGTTGGTCGACCGGAATGTACACGTCGCGAGCACCGGCGCGCTCGATAAGCACACCGTGTTCGAATACTCGGGCGATAGCGGTTGATCGGTAGCCGAGGTCTTGTGCGGCGACCCGGTCCAGCCAGTCGCCGTGCGTTGTGCTGGAGACATAGATACCGGGCACATTGGCGACGAGCTGGTCACCCAGGTTCTCGGGTGCGGTTGGCAGCGCCCCCACCAGAGGAGCGGAACGCCGCTGGCGTCCACGCCAGCCCAACCACATCAACCCCAACATCAAGATGCCAACACCGATCATCAGCGCGACTGCTTCAGGGAATGTCATGTGCTTAACCTAGTTCTGTGTGATCGGAGTCGAGTTCAACACCGTCGCGCGTCCGCGCAGGAAGGTCGCCACAACTCGGCCGGGGAGTTCCATTCCAGCGAATGGAGAGTTATTCGAAAGCGTTGCCTGGGCTTCGGGATCAACCACCACGGGGCTGTTTGGATTGTAGAGAACCACGTTCGCTGGCTCACCCACCTCAAGCGGGCGGCCCTGCGCAAGTTCACCATCATCAATGCGTCCGATGCGAGCAGGATTCACCGAGAGCACGCGGGCAACGTCCTCCCACGTGAACTTCCCGGTCTTCACCATCGTCTCGTGCACGATTGGCAGCGCAGTCTCAAGCCCGGTCATACCGAACGCTGCGGCATTCCACTCGCAGTCCTTGTCCTCCGTCGGGTGCGGAGCGTGGTCAGTGGCCACAATGTCGATCGTGCCGTCAGCCAGACCCTCACGCACCGCGTCAACGTCTTCCTGCGTGCGTAGCGGCGGGTTCACCTTGAACACCGGGTTGTACTCGCGCGCGCACTCGTCCGTCAGGATCAAGTGGTGCGGAGTCGCCTCGGCCGTCACGTTGATACCGCGCTGCTTGGCCCAGCGCACGATCTCAACGGACCCCTTAGTGGAGAGGTGGCAGATATGCACGCGCGACCCCACATGCTCCGCAAGCAGAACATCGCGGGCAATGATCGACTCCTCGGCAACGGCAGGCCAGCCAGCCAAACCAATCTCAGCCGACACGATGCCCTCGTTCATCTGGGCGCCCTCAGTCAGACGTGGCTCCTGCGCATGCTGGGCGATGACACCGTCAAACGACTTCACATACTCAAGCGCGCGGCGCATCAACACCGGGTCGTGCACGCACTTACCATCATCGGAGAACACTCGAACCTGAGCTTCAGAGGCAGCCATCGCCCCCAGCTCAGCCAGTTGCTCACCCTCAAGGCCAACCGATACCGCACCAATCGGGTGCACGTCGCACCAGCCAGCTTCCTTACCCAAACGCCACACCTGCTCAACAACACCAGCAGTGTCCTGCGTCGGAGTGGTGTTCGCCATCGCGTGCACCGCCGTGAAACCACCAACCGCAGCCGCACGAGTACCCGTGAACACCGTCTCCGCGTCCTCACGGCCAGGCTCACGAAGGTGCGTGTGCAGATCAACGAGACCCGGTAGCGCAATCAGCTCGCTTGCATCAATGACCTCGGCGCCTTCGGCGCTCGCGGTTCCCGCTGGTTCGATAGCGGCAATGACTCCATCGCGCAGCACGAGGTCAACGCGCTCTTTACCGTAGGGAGCGACATTCTGGATAACGTGGGTCGTGGAGGTCACGCGTTGCCTGCCTTCGTGTTGTCGGATGCGTTGAGTGAGGTTGGAGTGGTGTCGCCCGCAAGCAGCAGGTAGAGCACAGCCATACGGGTTGCCACACCGTTTGCGACCTGTTCAACGATGACGGATCGCTTGGAATCGGCGGCCTGCGCAGAGATTTCCAAACCACGGTTCATCGGTCCAGGGTGAAGCACAATTGCGTGATCTTCGAGGAAATCGAGGCGCCGCGCATCCAAGCCATACAAGCGCGAATACTCAAGTGGGCTAGGGAAGAAACCTCCCCCGGACGCGCTCATGCGCTCGCGCTGAACCCGCAGCATCATGACCGCGTCTGGCTTCCAGTCGGACAGCACCTCATCGAAGTTGTACGAAACCGCGCATGGCCAGGTTTCCACGCCCACAGGAATGAGCGTCGGTGGGGCCACGAGGGTGACCTCCGCACCGAGCGTGTGCAGCAGGAACACGTTGGAACGCGCCACGCGGGAGTGCAGTACATCGCCCACGATCGCGATCTTCCGGCCGCGCAAGTCGCCGCCAAGCCCGTTCATCACGGCAGGCAACTCACCGGCTGGGACCAGTTCGCCGCCAAGGTGACGGCGTAGCGTGAAGGCGTCAAGCAGTGCCTGGGTTGGGTGCTGGTGGGTTCCATCTCCCGCGTTGATCACGGGGACGTTTATCCACCCCGAGTGCGCCAGCAGGTGCGGAGCGCCGGACGCCTGGTGGCGGATGACCACTGCATCGGCTCCCATTGCCGAGAGAGTCAGTGCGGTGTCCTTGAGGCTTTCCCCCTTAGACACTGAGGAGCCCTTGGCGGAGAAGTTGATGACATCCGCAGACAGGCGCTTCGCCGCAGTCTCAAACGAGATTCGGGTGCGGGTTGAGTCCTCGAAGAAAAGGTTGACCACTGTGCGTCCGCGTAGGGTTGGGAGTTTCTTGATCTCCCGGCCCTGGGTCGCAGCCATCTGAGCAGTGGTGTCAAGGAGCAGAACGGCCTCTTCGAGTGACAGGTCTGCGGTATTCAGCAGGTGCTTCACTTTGCACCTCCAGAGATGTAGACGCCGTCAACGCCATCTGTTTCCACGAGACGAACATCCACGCGCTCAGTCAAAGACGTGGGCAGGTTCTTCCCCACATAGTCGGGGCGGATAGGCAGTTCCCGGTGTCCGCGGTCAACCAGCGTGGCCAACTGGACGCTGCGTGGACGTCCCAGATCCTGCAGAGCATCGAGAGCCGCACGGATGGTGCGTCCCGAGAACAGCACGTCATCCACCAGGATCACGATTTTTCCGTCGATCCCCTGTGGTGGGAGTTCGGTCGCGCCAATAGCCCGGGGCGGCTGTTTGTGAAGGTCATCGCGGTACATGGTCACGTCGAGCGAGCCGAGGATTGAAGCACCCTCAAGGCTGGGCTCCACCTGTTGCAGCCGCTGTGCAAGCCTGGCTGCGATTGGGTAACCGCGGGTTGGGATTCCAAGGATGACGATGTTCTCGCCACCCTTGTTCCGTTCAAGGACTTCATGCGCGATACGAGTAAGCGCACGGGAGATCTCCTGATCTCCGAGGACCTCGGAGGCACCATCAGGTACCTGTGGTCCGTTGTCGCTGGCGTGCGTCGATGCTGACACCGTGCCCCACCTTCTCCGCCTCACAGGACGGTAGTTAAAGGATTGTCATTGGACTTTTCAAGCCTACAACTTCTCCCTTGGGGGGATGTTACCGTCCCACGTGTTGACCATCACGTGCTCCGCTTAACGTGTGCAACAGAACCTCAACGTCCTGCACCCTGCGTTGTCCCATAGACCGCCAACGGTCAGGGTATGGTTTCTGTTCCGCCTAATCACTTATTAGGCGGAACAGAAACCATACCCTGACCGGAACGAAGACTGTTCAATCAGGCCTTGGCAGCGGCACCCTCAAGAATCTGTTCGCGGACCACTCGACGCAGCACCTTGCCGATCTGGGAGCGTGGGAGGTCTTCGACCACCACGAGTTCACGGGGCAACGCGTAACGTGCGAGTTTGTCGTCGCACCAGTCTTGAATCGCCTTCAGTGAGACGGGCTTACCGAGGTCAGCGGGAACGACAGCGGCAACAACCCGCTCCCCTAGGTCCCCAGCTGGAACACCAACGATCGCGACATCCGAAACCTCTGGCATCTCGCGCACATGCTCTTCCACCTGTGATGGGAACACCTTGAAACCACCGGTGATGATCATCTCCTTGATCCGATCAACCACTTTGAAGGAACCGGTTTCATCCATCACGACGACATCGCCGGTACGCAACCAGGTCTTGCCGTCGATCTCCACCAGAACGTGCTCGTTTTCTTCCGGGCGGTTCCAGTAGCCCTGGAATACCTGCGGACCGCTCACGAGCAACTCCCCACGTTCGGTCAGCGGAAGCACCTTGGTGTGGTCATCTTGATCCACGATGATCGCATCGGTCGACGGGAACGGGTACCCCAACCGGCCAGGCTGACGATCCGGCGAAACCGGGTTTCCGAGCGCAACCGGCGAGGACTCGGTCATGCCGTAACCCTCGATGACCAGCCCACCGGTCACACGCTCCCATGCCTCTGCGGTCTCCTGTGGTAGAGGCATAGCGCCACTCAGTGCGATCTTGAACGATGTGAGGTCCGCACCCTTCTCTTCGGCACGAGTCGTGAGGCGTGACAGCATCGGAGGTACGGCTGGCAGGAAGGTTCCAGGGCGCTTCTTGTGGGCAGCGAGGAACTGATCCACATCGAACTTCGGGAACAGTACAACGGTCGCGCCAATACGCAGCGAATAGGTGAGGCAGAGCGTGAGTCCAAACGCATGGAAGAACGGCAGCACACCGTACACCACCTCGGTACCCATGTTCTGATCCGCGCCGGTCCAGGCGGTTCCCTGAACGGTGTTGGCCACGAGATTGCGGTGGGTCAACACCGCGCCTTTCGGCGTTCCAGTGGTACCGCCGGTGTACTGAATGACCGCGATGTCATCTGCAGCAGCGACTGGCTCCGATGCGAGTCCTGCTTGAGCCTGACCCATCAGGGAGACCCAGGATTTAGCGTAGCTGGGTGGGATCGCGCATAGAGCAGCCTTGGTCTCGCGTGCCTTGGCAACGGGGAGTTTCAGGAGCAGTCGCTTGACTACCGGGAGGTCACGGGACACATCAACGTTGAACAGCGTTTCAACATCGGTACCGCTCACGCCATCGCCCAGTTCGGCAGCGGTTTTGTCCCAGAAGATCGCATACTTTGCGCCCGAATCCTTGAGTTGGTGCACAAGTTCCGAGCGCGTGTACAGCGGGTTGTGTTCGACCACGATCGCGCCGATGCGCAGCACCGCGTAGAAGGCAACAACATGGGTGGTGCAGTTCGGGAGCGCGAGAGCCACGCGATCCCCCTTCTTCACGCCATGGGAGGTCAGTATCGTGATTGCGCGTTCAATCTGGTCAATCAGTTCGGTGTAGGTGGTGGACACCCCCATGAAATCGAGTGCGTCGCGCTGTGGGAACCGATTCGCGCTGGTCCACAGCGGTTCAGTGACGTCTGTGTCGGGTACTTGCACCGTTTCGGGCACCGTTGATGGGTAGTGTTCAAGCCATGGCTGTGTTGTTGCGTTCACAAGCACCAGAATAACTTACGCACCCGTAAGTTACGAGACCGTAGGTTCGGGTTTTTCACATTTCACACAACTTGTTTCCGTCTTGGCAACGAAAGTGCGCACTCACACAGCCCACTGCGATTTGAGAGTGCACAAATGCGCACTCTCCGTGTTTGCGGGTGCGACTTTCGTAACTCTCAAACATTCTGGGTACACGCGAGTGCACACAGATTGGCGACGATTCGGCAAGGTGCCCTCGTGTGGCCCGGCTGGGTCGGGAGGCGCTGCGAGGACAGCGTGAATCGTCGCCAATAAATTGAAGGGCTGAAAAGGGTCCGGGTGTGCATACAAAGTATGCGCACCCGGACCAAAAACAGCCCGCCGATAGTGGGGCAAGCCGTTCATTCCACACCTGAACAGCACAACATGGTGATTTTCCGGAGTTAGGGTGTTTTTTCTTAGGCCTTGATTCCGGAAAATCACCATGTTGTCTCTTAGGCACACTCGTGGCCTATAACCCCATCCTGCTTGCGGCGGAGCGTCACCAATGGGAAGAGGGCCGCTCCCCAGATCGGGAACGGCCCTCCAAACCACCATGACACAAAGCCGTGGGGCTAAAAATCAGTCAACCAGAGACGGCTTGACCTCAACGATGCGCGCAAGCAACCCGTTAAGGAACGCTGGCGAACTGTCCGTTGACAGGTCGCGCGACAACTCGACCGCCTCATCCACGGCAACGATGTCCGGGACATCGTCGTTGTAGATGATCTCCCATGCACCGATGCGCAGCAGGGCGCGGTCAACGGCGGGCATACGGTCGAGTGGCCAGCCGTTGGAGTAGGTCTCGAGGATCTCATCGATACGGGCACTATTCTCGGCGTAGCCCTCAACGATGTCGGACGCATACTGGGGAAGCGCGGCTTCCACTCCGGGGTTGACAAGTCGCTCGCGAAGGAGCGTGAGCGGTGCGATGTCGCGTTGCTCGGCCTCGAAAAGTACGTTCATAGCGCGCTTTCGAGCTTTGGTACGTGCGTTTACTCCTGCCACGTCAGTCGTTCACACGTCCGAGGTAGGAACCGTCGCGGGTGTCGACCTTAACCTTGGTGCCAACCTCAAGGAAGAGGGGAACCTGGATCTCGTAGCCGGTCTCGATGGTCGCTGGCTTCGTGCCTGCGGACGAGCGGTCGCCCTGGAGGCCAGGTTCGGTATAGGTGATGACCGTGATGATCGATGCTGGGAGCTCGATGTAGAGCACGGTGCCCTCGTTCTGGGCAACGGTTGCGTTGCCGTTCTCGAGGAGGAAGTTCTTGGCGTCTCCAACAACCGATGCTGGGATCAGGATCTGGTCGTAGGTGGAGTTGTCCATGAATACGTAGTCGTCGCCGTCCTGGTACAGGTACTGCATGTCCGACTTGTCAACGGTTGCGGTCTCGATCTTGAGTCCAGCGTTGAAGGTCTTGTCAACGAGCTTGCCGGTGGTGACGTTCTTGATCTTGGTGCGCACGAATGCGCCACCCTTACCTGGCTTGACGTGCTGGAACTCGAGGACGGTCCAGAGTTGACCGTCGAGCTTGAGGACGGTGCCGTTCTTGATGTCGTTGGTGGTAGCCACGAATTGAACTTCCTTTTTAGTTAACAAAGTACGTCCCCGCGTTGTGCCGTGAGGTCACTGCACTGATGGGCATCGAATGCCTCGCATCAGGAGTCCAGCTCAGCTAAGGCTCACGAGGGTGCGTACCATTATAACGTGCTCAATTCTTCTGACCCCACCCCGTACTGCGTCACACAACCCGATGGTTTCGGCCTCCTACTCGATGTTGATGGCCCCATTTCTTCCCCGATCACGCGGACTGTTTCACAGCCCGGCCTACTTGAGGCTCTGGTCACGTTAGCGAACTCGGGCGTGCCGATCGCGTTCAACACGGGCCGTGGCGATGATTTCCTCGTACGCGAGGTGTCCGGGCCGCTGTACGCGGCAGGTATGCACGAGGATGCGCTCGTGTGGGGCATCGGTGAGAAGGGTGGCACGTGGTTCCGGTTCGGTTCGCCGGAGCAACTCGTGGTTGATGAGAACCTGATTGTGCCGGATGACGTCCGCCAGAAAATGCAGCATCTGGCCGAAGGTGAGTTCTCGGACCTCGTGTTCTTCGATGATTCCAAACGCACCATGGTTTCCCTCGAACAGCGCCTTGACATCACCAACGACGACTTCATTGCACGCCGCGCACCCCTCGACGGGGCAGTCGCACAGATCGTACTGGATGCCGGGTTCGATATTTCCTGGCACGGCAATATCAGCGCTGAACTCAAGGCCCTCGAAACCGACCCCGCTGTCAACGGGAACCGCACGAACTATCGAATCGACTCGTCGGTACTCGCAACAGACGTGGAACATTCCCGGACGGGTAAGGATATCGGCGCGCGCCGCTTCATTGACCTGCTCCTTGAGCAGGGCATCACTCCCCCACAACGTTGGTTCACGATGGGCGATTCGCGTAGCGACTACAAGATGACCGACTGGTTGTTCGTGCACGGGTTCACCGCGTCGCATGTGGATGTTCGCCCGTCCGAGCAGTTGCCGCAGACCGACTACCCGGTGCTCACGCACCCGAGTTTGATTTTCGACGAGGCGGGCGAGTTCTTCCTGTCCGCGTGGGCTGGGCAGGTGGCTTAGCAGCCCGCTAACGCTATCTAGCGACCGCCTCACCGCCTAGCCACTGTCTGCATGGTGGTTCTCCGGTGAGCATGCGACTCTTTGTGGTTACTGTTACCGGAGAATCGCAAATTGCGACGATACTCGCCGCGGGTAATTAGAGGTGCCTAGTTACATCCATGCGCTGATGAAGGATGCGGATGACGTCCACGCTGTTGGCGTTCTCCTTGTAGAAAACGATATGGCGCCCCACTGTGTACCGCCGGTAGCCCTCTCGGATGTCATCACAGGGGCGCCCGCGTTCCGCATCGTCGGCGATGCGTTCAATAGCAGCCCGAATATCTCCAATATAGAGTTCAGCTTGCCGGATCCCCCAGCGCTCTTCGGTGTAATCCCAGATTGACGACAGGTCGTGTTGAGCCGCCGGAGTGAGCCGATACACCCTCACGATTTCTTACGCTCGATGAACGCATCAAAATCGAAGTCTTCCGCAGACCCGCTCTGCTCGCCTTCAACCAATGCCGCACGCAACGCGGACAGATGCGTTTCCTGGTCTTCCAGCAGGCGCAGACCTGCCCGCACCACTTCGCTTGCTGAGCGGTAGCGTCCCGATGCGACTTCACGCGCCAAGAACTCGGAAAAGTGTTGATCCAAGCTAATAGAGGTGTTCTGTGCCATCCACCAAGATTACCAAGAATTGGTATTGCGGTACAGGCGGCTGCCTCACCGCCTAGCCACTGTCTGCATGGTGGTTTTCCGGTGAGCATGCGACTCTTTGTGGTTACTGTTACCGGAGAATCGCAATATGAGTGGAGCACCACATCACCCACCCGAACCGGCGCTACGTTGAACTAGAGGAAGTGATGTAGCGCCGCCGTTCCCGCCCACGCAGAGAAGAGCGCCCATAAAAGTGATGCCATGGTGCCCACGATGAACCGTTCCGAGTTTGAAGTATTGAGTTCCGGGTATCGACCAAGACTTTTCACCGCCACAACGACTGCGACTCCAGCGATCTGCCCGGTCATAAGGAACGAGGTCACAAGCACTCGTTCGAGGATGCCGATCCACATTCCGCCGCGCAGGCCACTCTTAGCCGCCTCACTGTCCGGACCATCATTGCCGTTTGCCCCTGCCGATCCACCGGGTTCCCCAGTTTCCGCCGATTCCGGCCGAGGAGGACGCTCATGTTCGGTACGGCGCTGCGCAAGATTGAGCACAAGTTTAGTGAAGTAGTATCCGCCCACAGCCGCGACAACAAGGGTTGCCGCCCAGATCAGAAATGCCATGTGGTTATGTTCCCACGAGCCTCTGACACTGCTACCAGCTGGGGGCCTAGTCCCCTAATCCAAGAATGCAACGCATTAGAGATGTACGCTTTGTCCGCGCAATTGTACAATTGAGCTATGGTCACCATCTCAGCCTCGCAGGCACGCAAGAACTTTGCTGAAGCCATTCGTCAAACGCGCGTCTCGCCCGTAACCATCGAACGGCGAGGGCATCGAGAAGCTGTCATCATTGCACCCGAACTCTTTGACCAGTTTGTCGAAGCCACCGAGGAACTCGAAGATATTGCTCGATTCGACCAAGCAATGGCCGAAGAAGGCGACAATATCCCGTGGGAGCAGGTTAAAGCCGATCTAGGGTGGGCATGAACTATCGGGTTGAAGTACGACCGTCCGCTGTTAGGGCTCTTCGTAAAGTCCATCCCAAGGATAGATCCCGCATCCAAGGCGCAATCACACTGCTCGCACAGTATCCGCGCCCTCTTGGGGCAATTAGCCTGAAAGGACGCGACGGCTATCGTGTGCGAGTGGGCGATTACAGAATCATCTATACGATCCAGGATCATGTTCTGCTGGTGGTTGTAGTAGATCTGGGACACAGCAAAGAGATTTATACGCGCTAGGCGACGCCCCGAACCGCCCTCCAGAAACGATCTGCTCAAACTTTAAGTGGGTGAATCAGCGCGAAGGAGGAGGCGTTGGAGCAGAGGGTAGATCGCCTGCTCTTCATCGAAAGCTGCACCTTTGAGGCGCTTCGAGATTGCCGCGGCAGAAACACCGAGAGCATCCGCCGCATCAGCTTGGGTGGCTCCGGTCAGCTCACCGTGGTCATTCACGAGCAGGTCGACAGCCTGCCATGCAGCCTCGGAACGCGTCCGCCAGGTCAAGCCGATTAGCCGTAGAAGTGCTTGGAGATGTTGAGCCGCCTCAGGGTTGTCGGAACGCACAGACGCAGGAACGCTACCGCGCTGAATCTTCGCGTCTTCAACGGCTTCACGTGCATGGATGAACGCCTGACCGTTTCCCTCAACGGAGGTTGCAGGCATCGGCTGCTGGATTCCCCCGACGCCTATCCCGACATACCAGTTCCCAAGTCGTAGCAGTCGACGCGAGCATGCAACAACTGCAGTTGGCGACGTCAGAACCCCTTGGATTTCGTCACCAATCGTGCGGGTGAAAGGCAGCGCAACTCCCTTGCGTCCGTGCAACACACGCTCAAGGGAGTTGAGCACTTCAGGCACGAGGTCGCTACTGGAACGACTACCTTGCTGATCCACCGTCATCACAAACATAAATCAACCCTATAGGGTTAACTTTGCAGAATCAACCCTATAGGGTTAATTTATTGACGACGAGCCGATGCGCCCCAGCATGCGTTCCACTTCCAGCGACGTGCGGCTACTTGCGCAATGCGGCGATAGCAGAGATCGCCAGACGGTAGGAGTCGAATCCAAATCCTGCGATGGTTCCGGTAGCTATGCCACCAACCACCGAGTTGTGACGAAACTCCTCACGAGCGTACGGATTGGAGATGTGCACCTCAACAAGGTGGTGCCCACCCTTGGTGATCATAGCGGCGGCATCTCGGATCGCGTAGGAAAAGTGGGTGAACGCGGCCGGGTTCAACACCACATCGCTACCTGCGTCAACGGCCTCGTGAATCCACGCGATCATCTCGGCCTCGTTATCAGTCTGACGCACCTGCGCACTCAAGCCTGCCTCAGATGCCCAGCTTTCACACCGTTCAACCAGATCGGCAAAACTCAGCGAACCGTACACGTCTGGTTCGCGCACCCCCAGACGGCCAAGGTTGGGACCGTTCAATACCAGGACGTCTGCCATACCTACTCCTACATCTTCCTTTGGTGAGATCAACGGTGGTCACCACCGGACAATGGCGATCTATGCCGAGCCTCCGCGACAGATCAAGGATCTGCATCATGCGGAGATCAGAGAAACACCTTCTGCGAGGTCGGTGCAGGATCACTCGACACCTCAGCATATGCCGACACCAGCAGCATCGGGTCTGGACCTTCAAGACGCACAGGCTTGCCAATATCCTCAAGCACAACGAAACGCAACAGGTCTCCACGAGACTTTTTATCTCGTCGCATAGCCGAGAGCAGCGCCTCCCACTTATCCCCCCGGTACGTGATGGGCAGACCAACAGACACCAGAATGGAACGCATGCGTTCCACGATGGATTCATCCAGTTTACCTGCGAGCCGGGATAGCTCGGCTGCAAACACCATACCCACCGAGACGGCCGCGCCGTGACGCCACGAGTAGCGCTCAGTCAGCTCAATCGCGTGACCAAAGGTGTGCCCATAATTGAGGATTTCTCGCAATGACGCCTCGCGCAGGTCAGCCGAAACAACCTCAGCCTTCACCGCGATGGAACGCTCAACAAGTTCATGCACGACAGGCCAGATCTTCTCGGCGGATTCTGGCCAATTCTTCAACGCCTCGGCGTTCTCCTCGACCAACCGCAAGATCTCGGGGTCTGCGATGAAACCGGTCTTGATGACCTCACCAAGTCCAGCGATAAAGTCCCACTTCGGCAGGGTCTCAAGCGCAGCCAAATCGCACAGCACGCCACTCGGACTGTGGAATGCTCCCACCAGGTTCTTGCCCTCAGCCGTGTTGATACCCGTCTTGCCGCCAACCGCGGCATCGACCATCGCAAGCAGCGTGGTTGGGATCTGGATAACCTTGATCCCGCGCAGCCAGGTTGCAGCGACGAAGCCCGCAAGGTCGGTGGTTGCTCCCCCACCCAGACCGATGATCGCATCGGAACGAGTGAAGTCAGACTGTCCAAGGATCTGCCACGCAAACGCGGCAACCTGAACGTTCTTGGCTTCCTCGGCATCCGGGATGACAGCCAGAAGCGCGGTATACCCCTGGGCCTCAAGGTCCTCCCGCACGGCGGTAGCGGTGGCCTCGAGTGCCTCAGGGTGCATGATGAGCACCTTCTTGACATCCTCACCAAGGAGAGCTGGAAGTTCACCGAGGAGGTTCTTCCCAATCACGACATCGTAGGTGCGTTCGGCTGTCACTGTTACGCGGGTGGGTGTTGCGTTCATGGTTCTCCTTTGGCGAAGCGACACGCAAGCTGGTGCGCCACGAATTCTAGGCGAGTCGGGCAAGTTCCGCGGAAATCGCCTGCGCGACTTCCTGCGGGCTTTTACCGTCGGTGAGGATCTGAAAGTTCGCAACCGCCTCGTAGGTGGGACGACGCTGATCCATGAGGATTTTCCACTGAGCTCGCGGGTTGCCGAGCAGTAATGGACGAGCCTGATTAAATCCCACACGCGGAGCAGCATGCGATAGCGTGACGTCGAGAAAAACCACCAGTCCACCCTGCGAACGGTAACGGGCTAGATTCTCCTGGGTTTCCTCACGCATAATGGCCCCGCCGCCAAGCGCCAGAACCCCATCATGCGAGGTCAGCGCCGCAGCTACGGCGGCAACTTCAAGTTCTCGAAACGCGGCCTCCCCGTCATCGATGAAGATGTCAGAGATCGGTTTACCGGCGTTCGCTTCAACGTCCTGGTCCGTGTCACGTACCTGAACGCCCTTGAGACGAGAAAGTACCTTAGCAACGGTGGACTTCCCGGCTCCGGGAGGTCCGGCAAGCACGACGAGTGGTTGGGTTGCCATTAGTTCTCAGCACACCTGTTTCAAGTTCGAGGCAGTCAGTGGTGGGTTCGCACGCGATGAGTTATCGCATGTTCTCTGGAATGGAGTCGAGGTATGCACGGTAGTTGCGGCGGGTCTCAACCACGGAATCGCCACCGAACTTCTCAAGCGCAGCAGCAGCGAGAGTCAACGCAACCATAGCCTCGGCAACAACAGCGGCAGGCGGCACAGCGCACACATCAGAACGCTGATGCTGTGCGGTCGCGACCTCACCGGTAGCGGTATCAATCGTGGCGAGAGCGCGAGGCACAGTCGAGATCGGCTTCATCGCGGCACGAACGCGAATGACCTCACCGTTGGACATACCACCCTCGATGCCGCCAGCGCGGTTGGACTTGCGGACGATACCGTCAGGACCGGGCTCGATCTCGTCGTGAGCCTGCGAACCACGACGGGTTGCGGTCAGAAAACCGTCACCGACCTCAACGCCCTTGATCGCCTGAATGCCCATGAGAGCGGCAGCCAACTTCGAGTCGAGGCGCAACTCGCCCTGAATGTAGGTTCCGACACCAGATGGCACGCCGTAGGCGAGGACCTCGACAACACCGCCAAGAGTGTCTCCATCCTTGTGGCACTGATCGATCTCGGCGACCATGGCGTCAGAGGTTTCCTTGTGGAAGCAGCGCACCGGGTCAGCATCCAGGTATGCAACATCGCGTGCAGTTGGCAGTTCAGCGTCACGCGGTGCGCTTACCGGACCAATCGCCACGACATGCGATACGAGTTCAATGCCGAAAGCCTGCTTCAGGAACTTCGCCGCAACAGTTCCGAGTGCCACGCGGGTCGCGGTCTCGCGCGCTGAGGCGCGCTCCAACACCGGACGGGCATCGTCGAAACCATACTTGCGCATACCGACAAGATCCGCGTGCCCGGGACGAGGGCGCGTAATCTTGCGGTTGCGTGCGATCTCGCGGACATCGCCCTTGCCAGCGTCGACCATAAGCGCCGACTCGTCGACAGGGTCAGCGGACATGACGTCCACCCACTTGGGCCACTCAGTGTTACCGATTTCGATGGCCATTGGGCCGCCCTGGCTGACGCCGTGGCGCAGTCCCGCGAGGACGCGTACTTCGTCCTTCTCAAACTTCATACGTGCGCCGCGACCATGGCCGAGGCGCCGACGCGCAAGCGCATCTTGGATATCGGAGGTCACAACCTCTACTCCAGCAGGGAGGCCCTCAATGATTCCAACGAGCGCGGGGCCGTGCGACTCACCTGATGTGATCCAACGAAGCATTCCCCTATCATTCCACCTTTCGCCATGTAAACGCGCCTCTGACCGTGATCTGGACTCAAAGTGCCGACATCGGCATGGTTCTATCGTGGGCTGGATTCGTCTGAGTGTGCAGGAAATTGCTGCGCGGTGCAGCAATTTCCTGCACACTTTAAACCTGCGGCTCATGTTCCTGAGGCGGCTGATTGCCGACGATCCCCCTAGTCCGTAGTCCAGCCCACGTGTCCCAGAGCGCTAATCTCATGCCATCGCGTCTTACTACCTCTGCGTAATAGCCTGCAAAGCCTTGAGTCGGCTGTCTATCGCATATGCCATCATTGAAAGTTCCCGCCCAGGGACTGCGTTGTTACGAGCATAATCACGCCACCCGGCCAACCTCTGACAAACATCCGCGATGATGCCCACTGCCTGTGGCTGTGTGAGATCGCAATCTTGGGCGAGAGCTAGCAGTCCGTCCGGCTCATCGTTGAGGATGTCTGCCCCACAGATTGTTGTGGATCGACTACGCGCCAAGTCTGGATTTGGGTTTACATCGAAAACAGGACTCAGCCGCCACAAGTCTCCATCATTGAGCAGCCCATGATTACGAAGGTGGTCATCAGTGTTTCCGATTGCAACACTCACCGCCACTCGGTGAAACAACTCCCTCAGATCCTGTTTTGGATTCGATGAGATGTCCCTTACCGCTTGCGCAATATCGACATAATCTCGTTGTTCTCCATCACGAGATTGTGTTGCCGTCATCGCGCTAATGTAGCCGATCCGTTCGCCAGTGCGAGTTCGGTCAAAACGGCGCAGAACCAGCACACTGCGGTCCCCGATTCGAGCAAGTATGCGTTCGGGCGTACGTACACCCGCCACTTCGAGCAGGTCAAGCGCGGTGGCTTCCCAAGCCATTACATCCCAGCCGTCACTGGAATGTGGGAACTTGGCTATTGCCAAACCACCATCGTCTAAACGGACGGAAGCTTTCGGCCGAGCGCCACCCAATCCTGTTGTCCCGGTATCAAGCAGTTGTTTCACCGCAGGTGCTGAGTCATCTGTCGAGACCAGTTCATCACTCGCCCGCAACAGGGTTGGAAGTGCTATAAGTTTGGGGACAGTTGAAGGCTTGCCAAGAAACTCTGTGGCGTCAACGTATCGAAATCGGAGTGCTCCTTGCCGCGTGTCATCGCTAACACCCAGCAAGAAGTCAAGGTCATCGAGACTACGCGGCACCCGACCTTCTTCGCGTGCTACGACCCTTTCGGCCTTTTCGATTAAGTTTCTACCCCATCTATCGGGCGCTGTATCCGCAAACGAGCCAGGTAGTCCTTGTTGATGCTGCGAACCAGTTACTAGCATGAATGCAGGGTCGATGTTCGGTCCACCCACTGCTAGATAGGTGGGGTCATAGAGGAAGGTAGTCGAGATTACGCGACGTTGGCGTGTGAAATGAGCCCGTCCAACTAAGCGATCTCCATCAACCTGTGCGAGATACACCTCTACAGCAGTCATCGGGCTCGGGTCCTTGTCAGTTTTTCTGCACGGAGCCGCCCAATATCGCTATCAAGTGGATCGATTGAAGCAACTACTTGATCGAGGATACCTAGGGCTCTCAGCACTTGTGTGACGCTGTTGAAGCTGACGTTTGGGTTGCCTGTCTCTATTTTTCGCAGTGTCGCTCGAGTTATCCCGGCACGTTGGGAAACCTGCTCGGCGGTAAGCCCAAGGACCATACGCCAGCCACGCACATGCTCACCAAACGTACTGACCTGTCGCTCAATCCGATAGCCTGCCATGATACATTCCCCTCTTTTATGGATACCATCTTATCCATAAAAGACTTTTACGAGCAACATATTAACCATTAAAAACGTCCCCCTGAGCCTTCACCCACCATAAGCCGTTTAGGTCGCATGACCGTAGCGTGAAGGGCGTAGTTCAGCGAATATGCAAGCGCACCTCTCACCGGATACTTCCTCCCATGTGCAAAAACGCAGGTAATTGGTGTTATTAGATTCGTGCCATCTGCAGTTCGTGATGGTCTCGTCCAGTGCCAGACATGATCAGGAGTTGAAGTGAAGAATCTGAAACATCACCTCCTTGTGTTTGACCGGAGTGAAGACAAGTGGACCCACACCGAATTTGATGTGAGCGACGCGGAGTTGGCCACGGCCAAGTATCGGCACGCTGAACAGTTTTTTGCCAACAACCCGATGGTGGACGTTATTTTGGTCGCTTCAAAGTCTTTAGCCGCACTCAGCCGTGAAAGCGTTATTCAGGTGAACACTGAGTCCACAGGATCTTCTGCCGCCAAGCCCCTCAAGAGAGACGAGGGGTCATCCAATCAGATTCGGGCACTTGAGCGCTTGGCCGAACGCCGCATCGAGAACTTGATTGCGCTTCGTGCAGAGAATTCAGGCGCAGCAAAGCAGCAATAGCTAACTCACAAGGCCCCAACAGAAGCACCTTCGGTGCGGAGACCTGAGGATCATCCGTCATCGAAGGTGCTTTGTTTTATGGGAACTTCCACGAAGGTGAAATGCAGCCTTGCTAGGGGTCCAATAGCATCGCCATCTGCCTTGGCGCGGCATGTACCGCGCCAAGGCAGATGGCTGCTTTCAGTTGAGTTTATGCGGTGCGTCGTCGAGCAATGACGAGCCCGGCTCCTGCGAGGATGAGAAGGCTACCAGTCAGGATGACTGGGGCGCCGATTCCAAATCCGGTCGCTGCGAGGTCGTCGTCCTCGTCGGATTCTTCAGTGACCGTGACGTCCTCATCTTCATCGTCGTTCTCGATAACGTCATCCAGAACCTCAACCACTGGGGTTTCCTCATCAGCAGGTTCCTCATCCGAGTTTGGTTCCTCTTCAACTGGAGGCTCTTCGGCTGGTGGTTCCTCGACCGGAGGTACTTCCTTGCCTGGTTCTTCTGGCTCGGCAGGCTCCTCTGGTTCTGGCTCCTCGATCACCGGCTCCTCAGCAACGGTGACCGTTTGCCGCCCGTCCATGATGTCCTTGTGGCTAGCAACGAGTGTTTCCTCAACTGGCTCGTCACCTTCAAGTAGGTAGAGTTCCTCGAACACTACGAGCACCCTGCCCGCGTGGCCTGCAGGCACCTCGAAGTCGACGTCGACGTACCCGTCTGGGGTTGTCGCAGTGAACACGGTTTCAGCGATGACTCCGGTGCTTTCGCCAGTGGCTTGATCCATGATCACGCCACGAGCCACGTAGTTGGAGCCTACGCGGAGCCCTTCGTAGCTGATACGGTCCCGTAGCGTTCCGCCATTGACGTCAAGCACTTGGTCGGAGTCGACAAGATCGAAAGCGTCGGTTTCAATCGCTGGACGATAGACGGTCTGACTTTCGTCAAAGATGTCCGTGTGTGCGGCGACCTCTTCACCGTTCACGAGAACGCGTTCGAACGCGACGATGATTTTACCGTTGAGTTCAGCAGCGTCAACGGCAAAGGTCAGTTCCACGGTGCCAGATTGCTCAGTTGGCGTGAACGTGGTCGAGGCGGTAATTCCTGTGGCTACGGCGTTGTCGCCGTCACGGATCATGAGTTCACCTTGGAGCTCATGCTCAACGCCTGGGGTGAGTCCGGTGTATTCGACTAGGTCCACAACGGTTGCTTCGTTACCTGCCACGAGGAACTTGGCGTTACCGCCCTCTGCTTTACCGGCATCGCCTGAACGGGCGGTCGTGGCGATACTCGGTCCGCGCTTCCAGTCAACGCGTGCTGCCGCGCTTAGGTTTACTGTGTCACTTTGCGAAATGATGAGTGACTGGGTCCGGGATTTAACGTTGGTGAGGAGCTGTCCGGTGTAACGCGATCCGGTGAGTGCCACGTTGAAAGTGGCAGTTCCTGTGAGGGCGTCTTGCGGTACCTCAACGTATAGTGCGGATTTTCCTGGAACTTTGTTGAGGTCTACTTGGTTTCCATCTGCGTCAACGACGATGTAGTCAGTGTCGGTAGTAACCGTGACGAAGTCTTCGGATGCGTCAATGACGATTGGTCCTACGCGCGTGCCGGCTTTGCCTGCTTCTGCTGGACTGTTGACGTTCAGGGTTGGAGCAAGCACTTCTGGCCGTCCGGTGTTGGCGGAACCGGTGAGGTAGTCGAACAATTTGTTGATGCGCTCTTGCTTATCCGAGCTGACTGGCTTGCCGTTCTCATAAGCGAGTTTCGTGTACTTGAATCCGGTTCGTGCTGGGTAACCGTCAGTGTAGGACCAGATTGCTGCTTGGGTGGCGGTGATAGCTTCTTTTTCGGTCAGGCGACTGACATCAATGCCTGCGTTTTCAGCTACTTCGCGCAGTTCGCGCTTGGGGAAGGAGTTGTTAGCGATCCACGCTGCTTTTTCTCTAGCGAGTTGATCGTGCCTGAAGTTATTGTCGCCTGGGAATGTGTCCCAGCCGCCTACATTGAGGTTGATTTCGTAGCGGGTGCCTACAGAGAGTTCAACGCAGTAGGCGAAGTGGTCGGCTGCGCTACCTGGGTGAGTGTAGACGGGGAATAGCGCGGTTCGGTAAGAGCTGCGTCCAGAGCCGACGTTGTATCCGGTGATGGATTCGCTTGATTTACCCATCTTTGGGTAGCCGTTAGGAAACTCGCTAGCTGATGCGATGCTAGCGGGTGCGACGAGCGTTGCCGCGACCAGCGCGATGAGCGCTGCGATGTGCCCGATCTTTTTCAGAAAGGGGGTGGAGTGTTCGGTTTTGTGCATATACAGAAAGATAGACCTCTGTAAACCGCGTAACACACCCCTCACCTGCGAAAAGGATGGGGAGAAGACCCCCTGCCCAGGGGACTGCTAACTGGGTACTTCTTTCACCCGCCCGACTTTGGCGTCACAAACCGTACATTTGTGGTCTTTTCGGGTTTCACCAGTAAGTTTGCAGAGTATGGCACACGTCACAAGGAAGATTTGCGACGAGTTGTCATCTCCCCAGGAGATCGAACCTTTATGCCGCTGGATGAGCTGAACCCCAATAGTCGAAGGGCTGAAATTGGTCCGGGTGCACAGATTTTAGTTGTGCACCCGGACCAATTTCAGCCCTTCGGTTTTCCGGCGCTTCACTATCCATGCCACGGTTGTGTTAGAAATCGGATTGTGCCGCCAACGCAAGTTTCTTGGACCAATCAGTGAAGTAGGCCTTTAAGTCACTGGGAGATGGGCCCTGTTGCGGGAAGTCTGCGTCGTCAAATCTCGTGATATTCGCCATTGATTCAGCTACAAAGCCCAAGTGGAAACCAAGGTCAATCTCTTGTGCCACGGCGATCGCTTCGGAACGTGTACTTGTCTGCAAGAGAACGTAGAGGTCAGAAAAGTCACGCGGTTCCGTACGCGTCATAATTGTGGCGAGCTTTCGCCCCAGCATCTCGCGCTCGCTAACTGTCGGCCCGAGTGAAGTATCCGCAAATTCAAAGAGCGGTGGCGCGTCTTGAGCAATGTCAACAAGGGTGGAGTCAGGACCTTCTGAGATCTCTATGCGTACGAACGTATCGCTCCACCTAACACGTTCCGTCGACCATCCTCGAGTCTCGGACATACGGATTAATGCGTCTGCGGCGGTTGTCACCGCTCCTGCCCTTGATGTGAATAAATCAATATCTTCGGAGGGGCGGGTGGTCACGCCAAGCGCGCTGAGTGCAAGTCCGCCATGGACTGCGAAGCCTTCTGACTCGGGCAATTCAAAGAATCCCTGTGCGATTTCGGTCTGGAGCGGGGTGGGACCGCTCTGCGTACTGAGGATCGCTTTGGCTTCAACTGTATTTTCGCCTCCGGTGGGTGCCCCATGAGCCGTGCGGTTCCTAGCCAATTGCCGTATCTTCGCGCTCGATGAGGTGTCTCCAGTGTGGCGCTAGGTCGCGCGGCAGGAGAAGGTCCGGCCAGGCGTCAATGAGCAGGGAAGCATCGAGGATGCCAAGCATGTCCTCGGGTGTCCCTTCGGTCATCACAGCCCTGTAGGCGCGGATGCGGTCAGCTCGGTCTGCAAGGTTTAGCGTGCGGCGCTGGCCCGACCATGCCACATGCTTGGGCAAGGTTATGGTCCGTGTGGCGCGATGTGGAGAGAGTTGCGGTAGTTGGGATGGCACGAAGTAGGTGAAACCGCGCGGACCGGGGACTTCACGCCACGTGGGTGTCGGGACCAGGGTGAGATCGTGGCCAGTGCTGGCTAGGAGTCGCCTCAACGTGTCAACTGTTGGTGATTTGCGACCGTTTTCGTAGGCGGATATCGCTGTACGCGTAGTTGCCGAGCTATTGGCTAGTTCCTGTGAAGTTAGGCCTGCGTGGGCGCGGGCATCGCGCAGTAGGGCTCCGGCGTCCATCTGTTCCCTCCGTCACATCTATGTATCTCATCGTATACGTTGCCTAATTGTGTGACAAGCACTCCTCGTCGACTTTTTCTTGTGTCAGAAGCACCAGCCCAAGCACGCGACTGCTTGTCGACGAGTCGGCTCAGTTGAGCGGTTCGGGTTACGTGGCTTGGCTGGTTGCTCTGCGCCCCAGTAATCGAAGAGCTGAGGGTTTCCCGGACCGGCTTCGGTGGGACTCCCCTGTATCGGAATATTTGGTGAGATCGCACTTCGTAGATCCGTTATGAATCCAGCCGGTTCTTGCTTGGATAGACCTGCATAAAGATGGGTTGGGTTCGCAAGTGCGAACCCAACCCATCTTCTTGCCTAGCAGACGATTACCTCTTGACGGTTACCGTCTTCTTTGCGGAAGCAACGTTGCCTTTCTTGTTGTAAGTGACAACGCGAACCTGATACTTCGTACCGGCCTTAGCCTTCTTCCAGGTAAAGGACTTGGCAGAGGCCTTGGCTTTCTTCACCGTTGTCCACTTCTTACCGTTGGTCGAAACCTGAACACG
Source organism: Populibacterium corticicola (assembly GCF_042683685.1). Lineage (NCBI taxonomy): Bacteria > Bacillati > Actinomycetota > Actinomycetes > Micrococcales > Jonesiaceae > Populibacterium > Populibacterium corticicola. The sequence goes on from NZ_JBHUOP010000001.1 coordinate 781,861, forward strand.
GTAGGACGTGATCTTCGATCCGTTGGCCTTAGCACCAGACCAATTGACGGTGATCTGCTTCTTCTTTTTCGACGAAACAGTCACCTTTGGTGCAGTCGGCTTGCCTACCGGCGTTACAGACTTTGCAGCGGTGTAACTACCGGTTCCCACCGATGAGGTTGCTGCTACGCGGAACTCGTACTTTGTTCCGTTGGTCAACTTACCTGCAGTGAACTTGGTGGAGGTTGCCGTTCCAGCTGACTTCCAAGCAGACCATTTTTTCTTCTTGGCGTCATACTGGCGGCTCTGAATCGTGTAACGAGTGATCTTTGCTGTGCCTGCAGCCGGTGCCTTCCACGACAGAGTCGCCTTACCGGTTGCTGCTTTAGCGGTGAAGTTGGTGGGGGTGCTTGGCGCTTTGGGTGGTGTAGCAGTTTTGACTGAACCTGCTGCGGCAGGCCCATCCCCTACTGCGTTTACTGCGATGATCTCGTAGTAGTAAGTTGTGCCATTCTTTAGTCCGGCAAGTTTGAGGCTTGTGCTTGTGGAGGTCATGGTTGTCCAACTCGTGGTTGTGGATGGACGGTAGCGGACCTTGTACGAGGTTGCCTTGTTAGTACCGCTTGGTGCGCTCCAACTCAATGTGACTGTGTCGGTGGTTGCAGTTGCCTTGGGCGATCTGGGCACAGCAGGAACATCAATCGTTGTGGTCTTCTTTGTTGCTGACCACACGGATGATCCCACTGGGTTGTTGGCCCGGATACGGAATTCGTATTCTGTGCCTCGCGCCAAACCGTTCACGGTATATGAAGCAGCATCACGGGCAGTAGTGATTGCACTTGTTGGCCATGGCGTTTCAGGGAAAGTGACCTTCCGGTGTTGGACAGAGTAGGTTACGTTTCCGTTTGAGCCACGATCGCCGCCCGTAAGAGCCTTCCAGTTGACTGTGATGGCAGTGCCGTTGACGGTGAGTGAGCCGATGGATGGTGTGGTTGGTTCGTTCTCGACGGTGAAGGTTCGTACATCGGATACACCGATTACTGCACCTGCTTCGTTGAGTGCTTCGACCTGCCAGTAATACGTGCCGTTCTTGAACGCGAAGTCACGGCTGGCCGCATAGGTTGCAGTCGTGCCCACCGGCACAAACTGGTTTTGTACGGTTGTCACCTTGTTTGCGGAAGCAAACGTCGTGGAGGTGTTCAGTGACACTTGGTAGGAACTAGCACCGGCTACGCGGTTCCACTTGAGCACGCGAGCATTTGGCTTGAGTACCGTGTTGTTCGCGGTTGTGAGTGTCGGTTTAAACGCCTGCCCGCTGACCGTGAAGTTATCTTGGGTGCTGACGGTTGTCGTAGCTCCGTTGCGGTCGAGCGATTGAATACGCCACTGGTATTCCCCGTCTTTTGGCCGTGGAATGGTGACGTTGCGTTGTGTGAGTGCCGGCTTGTTTGATACATAGCCAATTTTGGTCCAGGTAGAAGAACCAACCGGCGCGTATTCAACTCCGTACTTGACTGAGGTATCTGAATCGCTCCATGTGAATGTCACACCGCTAGCAGTAGGGTCTACTTCACCTTTGAACTCACTAGCACTAGGTGGTTTCAGCTGGAACTCGAATCCCTCATTATAGGTTCCTACTTCACCACGTGCGTCAAGCGGCGCGGCGGAAAGCGTGTAGTTTCGACCGTAGGCAAGATTTAACGGAGTCTTTTTCTCAACATCACCCTCCGCATATTGCCACGAGTTTCCCTCAACCCTTTCCGACAAAACAGTGGTGTTAGGTTGACTGGTTGTGTCGATAATACGGACGCTGTAACCAGCAGAACCACCGTACTTTAAACTATCAGCCTGGTAGGGCTCCCATGACACATGGAATTGATCGGTGCTAACTTCAGAGGCTGTGTGCCCTGAGGTAAATTGCACCTTCGGTGCTTCCTTTTGGAATGATTTGTGCTTGTCTACACCGTAAACTTGGCTGTCATACTCACCTGCTGGATTAACGTCGCAGGACGGCTCATTTCCTTTTTCCCATAAACAACCTGTAACCGACCAGTTGTAGCCTTGCGTTGTGGTGTAGTTACTCAATATTCCGTTTAGGCGAGCTGTGGTTGCGCCATACACATAGCTGGTAACTACCCATCCACCTTCTGTTTGTGTGCCTTGTCGGATCCGCACCCTTGTAATAGGCCAGTCCCCTGGCAATGGGTCCCACAAAAGTAGCGGAGTTGCGCTACCTACTTGACTGTCGTCGATTGACACACCGCCCACATCCATAACTCGCAGCACTGGTGCTGGTTTAGTGCTAGTTTCTGCGGGCAGGATTGTGAAGTACCGTAATGCGCTATAACCAGTGAATTCAATGCTCTCATCACCGTAACTTGGTATGAGCTTACCTTGCGCGTTCGTGTCGAATGCTCGCACAAACCACGCGTATGTTTCGCCGACCTGTAGATTATCCGCGTGACTTGGAGTGTTAGTTGCCACAAGACAGTTTGCGTTGAGTGTTTGATAGTTCACACCAGTCGAAGCTACGTCCCGGGCTGTCGCGCGCATTGGTGTCGCGTCAGTATTTGGAGTGATACAGGTTTTCTTCTTATCAAAAGAAAACCTGCCGTTTTCTCGAGCGGCTGAGACTTCCAGTTCGTAGTATGCGGCGCGCGCCACTGGATGCCACGCAAACTCAAGGTCCGTCAAGGAAATTTCAACAGGATTGCTCGACTCTGTTCCTTGGGTGGTCCAGTCGATCCCCGTCGATGTTTTTCGCAGTTGTGGATTTGGCGTGGTGCCGTCAAAAGCCTCACCGACGTTACCACCCCATGAACGCCTAAATTGCCGAACTTCAGAAGGTACGCCAGGCTGGCCATTTGCATCGTACGCGGTTACCTGCCAATGGTAAGAAGCACGCGTCAACTGCCTCTTAGGAGTATAGGAAGTTGTCGGCACTTTCGCCGTGTGTACGAAGCCCGCGCCCTCTTCACCACTAAGTTTGACTTCGTAATACTTAGCGCCCTTAACTTTCGTCCACGTAAAACGAACATCATTGAGCTCTGGCCAAGTCTCAGTTTGCGGGCCGGGAAAGGTCAGGTCGGGCGTGGAGTCTGCCCATACCAAGACGAAGCGGTTATTATCCGATGTCTTTCCGACTGCCTTCGCTGCTGATGTAGCACCGTCAAGCGGGGTGACACGCCAGAAGTGCTCCTCTTGCCCACCGAGTAGTTTCAAACGAGAGATCGGAAAGTCCGGAGAGAGCGTTGTGGAGGTGGTGTACCTCGTAATTGCGCCAGCGAAACTTTCGTTGGTTGAGTATTCAAACTTGTAGCCCGAGGCCCCGGGGACTTGTGGCCAAGAGAAAGATACATCCTTACTTGGGTACGTCACTGTACCGCTAGGTGTGTAGTCTTCGCCAGCAGGCTGTAATGCGCCACGATCAAAGAACTCGTCATCTGACCACACTGGAGTACTTGAACCTGGGTAAATAGCACCGACCCGCCATGTATAACCTGTCACCCCAGATTCCTGAATCGAATTCAGTAGTACCGTTGGTGCCCAGGACAAGGCCGTGGTTTCAGTTGATGCGATAGGGGTTCCAACCGAACCCGTTCCACGATAGACCTCGACTTTATAGCGCGCGGCGTCTGAAATGGGTTTCCACGCGAGGAGGACGTTACCGGTGGCAGGGGTACTTGTTTGTGAAGAGTTGATTTCGGGGGCAACGGTTGTTGCGGTCGCGGGAGCCGCGAGTCCGAGTGTTACCGTTAGTGCCGCGCTAACGGCGATGCCTAGCAGTTTTCGTATTCGCATGAGGATCCTCTGTGAGGGAATGTGGACGTCACCATCTTCATCGGCGTGATCTGCTCAAACCTTTACGCCGTATCAGCATGCGAAAAGAGGGGTGTCTTCCGTTGGAAGACACCCCTCTTTGTCGTAGCTAACTGCTAGTTACTGCCGCGTTCCGGGAGAAACACGTTGTCTGTCGCTGGCTTTGGCATGGTTTTTTCGTTGGCACCATCGGCATTGTCAGGGTTAAGGTCTCCGAGAACGCTGGTGTCGTAGTCGAGGACATAGGCTAGCGCCGAAAGTTTGAAGGAAAGTTCCCCATCTTCAGCTGCAAACTCGCCGCTGGCACCGTCGCTGGACTTGAGTGGAGTCACCTCTACACTGAAGGCGAGAATGGCGCGTTCTGATCCTTCTTGTAGGGCAGTGGAGAACTGTCGCACTTCTTCGTATGTTCCTTGTACCACGATGTCTAGTGGCACTTGGTAGAGGCCGTCTACCGTAGTTGACAGTGCGCCGGTAGCGGTTGGTGCGGCACCTGAGATGGTTTCCGGTGCGGCTTCCGTTGTTGCTTCGCCTTCTGTGGACGATGTTGGGGCGTCTGGGTCAGCCTCGGCTGCGGGTGCTGCCTGTTTCGTGGAGGTGTAAGGCACCACACGGACAATACCAGCGCTGCTGTCTACGGAAATAAGGTTAACTTGAGCATCTTCTGCAGACCTTTCAAGTTCCTTCGTGAGCTGAACGTAATCGATGTCGCGTGGGATTCGAACTTCCAGATCGTGTAACTGCTTACGGTAGTCATCGATCTTCTCGAATTGTTGACGCAACCTGTTTACTTTTGACTCGAGGGCAGCGTTGGAGGTTTCAACGGTTGTTGAGTCCTCTTCTAGCTTTGATGATTCTTCGCGCACTGGGGAAAGCACAAAGGTCCAGGCGATGAGAATCATTACGAGCGCCACAATTATTGCGCCTGCGACCCATGTCTTTTGTGTTGTAGGCATGACTACTCGTCCACCTCGTTGTCTTCTTGTGGTTCGAATCGGCCAGAGTAGGCTTCCTCGGTGATTCGCACGTTGGCTTCAACGTTGTAGGTCACTGTGCCGTCAACGTCTTCGTAGGTTGCGGTACTGAGGCGTGGGTCTTGGAAACCTGGGATCGAGTTGAGTTCGGCTAGCCATGCTGATGCGTCCGGCACTGTCAGAAGATTTGCGGTGAAGGTGAGTTGGCCGATGGAGTCTGACTGCAACTCATCGACTATGCCAGGGCCTGCTTCGTTTGGGGTTGCCGCAGTTACTGCTAGAGAGGTGATGATGCCGTCGTCAGGAACAGTTGCAGCTATTGCCCCGAGGTATTGGTTCCAGAGGATTTCGCGGTACATGCCGTCGCGTAATGCTGTTTCTGACTTATCGATCTGGTTAAGCACGAGGGGAACTTCAGCGTATTTGAGTTCTTCAGCTTTGAGTCGTGCCGTTTCTTCGATTGCTTTGTCGTAGCGGTTTTGTGCCACGACTTGCTCAACCTTAACGGCAGCGTATCCAAGTCCTAGGACAAGGACTAGTCCAAGTAGATAGACACCCATTCGAATTTGCAGGGCTTTGAGGTTCCGCTTTTCGACGATTTCTACCGGAAGCAGGTTCACTTGCGGTGGTGCGCTGTAGTTGATTCCGGCTTCTTTCAAAGCCTTCTTTGACGTTGTGAACCGTTTTGCGCTGTTGGTCGGTGCGTCGTCTTGTTTTTTTGTTAGCACACTCATCAGGCCACCCCATAGGCTAGACCGAGAACAGTCGAAAGCATTTGTTCGGAACCTTGTACTGCTGAGAGGTCAACGCCCTTAGCAACTTTGACGCGTTCGAGCGGATTGGAGAGTTGCACTGGAAGTCGTGTTGCTGAGGAGAGGTACTGACCGAATCCGTTGAGTAATGAGCCGCCACCAGAGAGAATGATTGCATCGATTGGCGCGCCTAGGTTTTTGGATTGGTAGTACACGAACGTTGAACGGATTGACTCAACCAGTGTGGTTGTAGTTCCCATGAGGGCTTCAGCGGCGTGGGCTCTATCCGGAGTGACTTGCATTCCTACACCTATCTCACGTTTGGCTCTTTCAGCTTCTACTAGGGTGCAGCCAAACGCGTGTGCGACGGTGTCCGTTGCTTCTTGCCCACCGTGAGGGATGACACGGACGAAGCGCGGTTTGCCATGCTCAGCGATTACGATGTTGGTGATACGAGCTCCAACGTCCACGATCGCTACCGTGTATTGAGCTAACTCGCCTTGGGTCAAAGCGCGCTGTATGGCGAATGCGTTGAGATCGACCACCATGGGGCGGACTCCGCCGGATTCTGAGGCAAGCACATTGGCCGTTACGGTTTCACGTATAGCCGCTACGAAAAGCCCTGCTACATATCGACCATCTGCAGTTTCATACTCGTCTGTGGGCACGAAATCCAGTAGCGCATCGCCTGCAGCAGTTGGAAGTAACTGCTGGGCTTGATAGGGCAACGACTTTTTCAGCCCATCTAGTGGCTGCCATGGCAAGTCAGCTTCACGGACAATCACACGCTGATTGCCTACACCGATTACCACATCTTTAGACGAGAACTTCCCTTGCTCCCATAACAGCTTGATCGTTGAGGAGACAGTACCTGGTTCAACGACCTCTCCGTCTTGGAGCGCGCCGATAGGCAAAGCTACTTGCGCAAATTTAGTCAGAGTTGCATCTGTACCGAACTTGCCGGATGAAATGGATAGTTCAGCGGCGCGTATCGCCGTCGAACCGATGTCTAAACCGACTATGGATGTCTTCGCCACGGAAGCACCTCTCTCAGAGCCTTCTTATGTCTATGTGGGCTATCGGCATGGATCGCCCCATTCTTTACTGCGCTACGCGTTGGTTAGAACACAAATGTGTTCAGGTACCAACTGGACAGTGTTGGTGCTGTGATGAAAGTGATGAGATATCCCAAGATCATCCAAGGGCCGAATGGGATTCCGTCTTTGCGTCCTGCCTTACCTAGGGCGATGAGTGTGAGGGAGTAGATCCCCCCGAGCAGGAACGGCATGAAGGCTCCAATTATGAGGTACTCCCACCCAAGCCAGCCGAGTGCCATCCCGAGAAGTCCAGCAAGTTTGACATCTCCAAATCCCATTCCGCCCACAATACAGAGCAGGAAGTAAAAGACGTACAGGATTGCTCCTGCTAGGAGAGCGCGCCACATCCAAGTGATTGGTTGTGACATGACCCAAGTCGCTACGGCGAGTAGTGCTGGGAGGATGATGTAGCCGGGCAACACTATTTTGTTGGGTAGTTTTTGTGTGTCGAGGTCGATGAAAGCTAACGCAACTCCGATTGCTCCGACGTAGAGGAATGGTAGGAGCACAAGGAAGTCGTCGCCTGTCCAAATTGAGCTTTCAAACTTCCACGCTACGCTGGTGAATACCAGTCCTGTGAGGGTTTCAACGACCGGATAGCGCGCGCTGATAGGGTCTTTGCAATTCCGGCATTTTCCGCGCAATATCAGCCATGACAGTACGGGGATGTTGTCGTATGGTTTGATCCGGTTACCGCATTTGGGGCAGGCGCTTGGCGGATGGTTAAGATTTTCACCTCGGGGTAGCCGCCAAATCACGACGTTCAAGAACGACCCGATTGCAAGCCCAAATAAACCACATAATACTACAAACAAAACTTACCCCTGCCATTAACCGTAAGAATTCGGTAACAACGGAACATCATTTGGTAACGTCGCGAACCGAACGAGTCACAAAGTTGAACTCGTTATTGTCCTTGCTGCCAGGGACAGAGAACCGAATGTTCTGGTTAGAGTAGGCGCTGACCTCACAGCCGTAGACTTGTCCATACAACGGCGTGGCACTTGTACCGAGACGCACCTTCTTACCGGAGTATAAGAAAAGTTGGACCGATGGCTCCGAGTTGGTAATCCCATTGATGGTGTCCATCTGATTGAACTTCACATTGGTGAAGAACAGTTGGTAGGGGCCACCCGAATGACCGGAAGTCGTAGCATCGCATTGAGTTTGCCCATCATCCGCAGGAACAACAATTCCAAAGACCGGTAACTTACCAGTCACGCGGGGCCCCCGTACCGTAAGCGAACCGTTTCCTGCGGTCGAAGAGTCAAACCTTCGAGCAATAATGTAGACATCACTATACATATCTATCTCGATATGCCCGTTGTGCCATTCGAAGTCGCAGTCAGAGAGATCAATAACGGTTTTGGTGTTAAAAGCAAACTTGTGTGTACCGGTATTGTTAACGACACACTTGCTCCCGGACCGTGATCCGCCGACTGAAGCCAAAAAAGAACCACTGCTGATAACGTTTGCACCAGTGAACAACTCATCATTCTTCGTGATGAAGGGGAAATTGATACCAACTTCCTCTTCTTTGTCCGGAATGAGTGCATCCGGAACTGGCTTTTCGTTAGCGCTCAGTTGTGCAGAAACGGCTGCCGAGTCCCATAATACGCCGACCGAATTATGTGAGGTGCGGAACCATTCGTTACCTACCACGTCTTTAGAATGTGCTACATGAATACTCTTTCCCGCTCCAAGACCACTGTGAAAATTGGGGTTTGTGAGCCTTGTAGCATCTGAAAGATATACGTCACCGCCGAAGGTCGTTGACGCATAGTTCGGAAAAAATTGCCCACCGACATATAAATTATCAGCAAATTTCTGAGCAGTGGAGTACGTGACATCACCAGTTACATAAACCGACTTTTTGAAGTCACCACCTGCAAGTTCCAAGTTGCCAATAATGTAGGTTGTACCACTAACCTTTAGAGTATTGTGGATTTTGACGTCGCCTACAACGTAAAGGTCACCACGCACTTCAAGATAGTTTGCATCAACTGTTCCACGCGCATACAGGTCGCGTCCTATGACACAAGGGTTGTCAACTTTGATACCGCCTAAAGCATAGGAGTCACCCTCTGTGGATGAGGTCCCACCATAGCAGCCCCAGTATCCGTGAGAGATAAGATCCGCTGGCTCACTGTCAACTGAACTTGTTGAGATGATAGAACCATTGTCTGGCGCGAGCTTAGCGCCTGCCATAACGGCTGCGGTGAAGGTCTTGACCACCTCGGACTCGAACACTCGTTCCAACTGCGCGATGTTCCGTGTTTGGTCTGCCTTCCGGCTGGTTGACACACCGAAGTCAGAAGCTTCGCCTTCGACCACTAGCCGAATGGTTTTCCCGGACTTCAGTGCACCGGTTGAGCACCCACCACCATCAACTGACAGTTCGGTAATTGTGTAAGCGAAGAGCGTGTCACTACCTGCGCTGAGTGTCGTCTTTACCCCTACTTCAGGACAGGCGCCAGCACGCATCTTGACCGTTGCATCGTCGATGCCACCTTGGGCGGCAGCGACTGCTTGAGAGTTAGCGCGCGTTGCTGCCGCTGCTGTGGTTCCTCCGATTGCGCCCACAACCATAGTGATCACAAGAACACCGATGAGGAAGATTGCCGAGATAACGAGGATAAGCGCATTGCCGTCCTCGTTGCGGTTACGTAGTTGCTTGAACATCAGGAGAAGCACTCCCTATTGTTGGAGTTTGGCCAGATGGGACTAAAGGAAGATTCGAATTTGACCGGGGCTTGCCGACGGTCTTGGGGCTGGATCTCATACTTCACATCGAGCGAACCATTAGCAGCGGACGTCAAGATGCCCTTGTCTGACGCTAGGCCCTGAATGAATGGGGCCCAACTGTCTTTTGACCAAGTTCCATTGCTCGCAACCGCTTTCACTGGGCTGGGGTTGGCCACGCCGGTGGTTGTTGAGTAGTAGACGGTTTCGCTGCTCGGGTCAAACACAAATCCCACGCATCGTTGGGATTCGGGTGCGTCGGATTGAGTGCTGTCGGTTGACCGGACTTGAGCAATCAGCGCCTGTGCTCCCCCATCGAGTTCTTTGACCTGGTAGGCGGTCGAGTTGCGCACACTCAATTCGATCCGCTCCATGAGGAGCTGCATGTCGCTGTTACTAGCATTTGTGGTCACTACTGAAGAGGTGGTGCGTTCAGTATTTATAACTAACGTGACTATGGCGACGCTAATAATTCCGAGGAGCACACAGTAAACGATGAGTTCTACGAGGGTGAACCCAGATTCTTTATCTTGATGTTCGGTAGTTTGTGCATTCGCGCGGAAGTTCATCATTGGACTCCTGGAATTGCTACAAGGGTTGTCACGTCAACTACGGGGTCCGGGTTGCGGTCACCATTCCAGGCAACTTTGATACGGAGCACGGCCGGTGGTCCTTCTTCAACGCACGCAGCGTCATCCGGGTCTGCCGTAATGGCTTTGCCGTCTTGCCAAGCTTGGACAGTGACGTGGTAGGTGTTGGCCCGCGGGTCGCCAGATAGTGCCACTTCTTTGTCGTTACGTTCGGTGACAAACATACGGAACGTTTCACAGCTGTTGCTGTTGGCGCGTGCTGCGGTGATGTGTTCGTCGGAAATGCGGGTTGCCGCTGCCATGGTGACGTTGCGCGCGGTTTGCGCGAGTGACTGCACCATGACGGGCGCGGCCGCCATCAAGATGATGCTGAAGAGGACCATCGCGACGATGATCTCTATGAGTCCGAACCCGGACTCGTCGTTTTTCAACTTCATGCTTGTGACAGCCTCCGCAGCAGAACAACGCTTAACCACATGTGTATCGGCAGGTATGGGTGAGAACTTTAATGCCAGCGTGTGCCGGGATTGCATGATTGAATCCAGTCCCAGCACGCGCTGGATGATAATTGCCGACGATTACTCGTCAGTGTTCCACGTTCCCTCTCCCGTTTCGGAAGCGAAAGAGTAAACTTCCGTGGCGGGGAGTTTGGCGTGACCACCCACAAGCAGGTATGCGAGGCGGTCAGTGCCGTCAGTTAACGTGTATGCGAGTGTCACGTCAGGTGAAGCACGGTAACCTTCGAGTTCGGAGCCGTTGGCACCGATACTCGCGGGGTAGATGCCGTCATGTTCTGTGGCATACGCTTCGAGTGCGCGAGTCGCATTGGTGACATCCTGAACAACAGCTGATTTCCAGGGGCTCTCCCGGTATTTAAGGAACTGTGGGATTGCGACTGCTGCCAGGATACCAATGATGACTACGACCACGAGGGTTTCGATCAGGGTGAACCCGCGATCTTTACTATGCCTCGGGGTTATGTGAACGACCATAATGCTCCTCCAGGTTCTGTGTGGAGTGAACGTTGCCGGTGACATGCCGGCTCATGTTGAACACGTGGATACGCAAGAAACTGCGGCGACAACAAAAGTTGCCGCCGCAGTTCCTTAACGAAGTGTCAAGTCAAAACGAGACTCGACTCAGTCGTTCCAGACACCTATACCAGTGTCTGAAGAGTAAGTGTAAGTCTTACCATCGAGTTTTGCGTGCTCACCGACGAGGGTGTAGGTCAAGTTGTCAGAGGTGGAATAATCGAGTGTTACGCCGTCAGAGTTGTTGTACCCCTCTAGATCAGAACCATCTTCTGCAACATCGTCAGGGTACTCACCGTTGTTCAGTGTGGAAGCGGCTTCGAGTGCGCGAGTCGCGTTGGTGACGTCCTGGGTCACAGCGGAACGCCATGCGTTCTCGCGGTACTTGAGGAACTGTGGGATCGCAACTGCTGCGAGGATACCGATGATGACAACAACAACGAGGAGTTCGATAAGGGTGAAGCCCTTTTCCTTCTCGTTCATAGCCTTAGCTACGCGAGCGATCATGTTGATCTCTCCATTTTCTGTTTCGAGTGAATGTTGAGTGTCGCGAAGAGTACCTGCACCCTCTGCTGAAGATGCTCCCTCTCCGTTCCACAATGGGTATCGGTCCCCCGGGTGAAAAACTTTAGAACCATTTTTGAAGAATGTTGAATCGTTACCGTTCCGTTACTCTTCAAGAGTTTTGGGCTACTGTACGAGTTCCATGATGTTGAAGATAGGCAGGTACAGCGCAATGATCATGCCACCAACAACCACACCAAGGAACGCGATCATGAGCGGTTCCAACAGCGCCGTCAACGACTCCGTGGCTGCCTCAACCTCTTGGTCATAAAAGTCAGCGATCTTGGAAAGCATCGTTTCCATCGCGCCAGAGTCCTCACCCACGGCAACCATCTGAGTCACCATTTGCGGGAACACATCATGTTTGGCCATAGGAACAGACAGAGCTAAACCCTGGCGCACGCCATGCTGGACATCCTTCAAGGCATCCTCAATCTGCCAGTTACCGGCAGTGGACCCCACAATGTCTAGCGCCTGCAAAATAGGAACACCAGCGCCAAGCATGGTGGCGAAGTTACGGGTAAACCGGGCGATAGCAACCTTTTGGAACAGCTTCCCAAACACCGGTGCCTTCAACTTCACCGGGTCAACCTTTGAACGAACCTCATCCTTGTGCTTGTTCTTAGCCCACCACACCGAGAAGAACACGAAAGCTACCGCAAGAACCGGTGCCAGCCACTTCATGATCTGTGACATGTACACCAAGAGTTGCGTTGGGCCAGGAAGTTTACCGCCCATCGAGGTAAACATTTCATCAAAAATAGGAACGATGAACAGCAACATACCCACCGTTGCCAAGATCGCCATAATGAACACGACAATCGGGTACGTCATCGCAGACTTAATCTTCGCCTTCAACTTCACTTCGGATTCGAAGTTCTCCGCCAACCCAAGTAGCGCACTCTCCAAGAACCCGCCAGTCTCACCGGCACGAATAATGTTGATCATGATCGGCGGAAAAACGGTTGGGTGTTTAGCAAAGGAACTAGACAGCGCACCACCCTTCTCCACCTCAGCACGAGTCTGAGTAAGGATCTTGCCCAGTTCCTCATTCTCAGTCTGTTCGGCGAGGATTGAGAGCGTGCGCAGCAAAGATAGGCCCGCAGAAATCATGGTTGCCATCTGACGTGACATCACCGCAAGGTCACGCAGCTCAATCTTCTTCTTCAGGAAACCAATCTCGATTTCCTTATTCAGGCCAGACTTCTCAATCTTCTGAATAGAAACCGGAACAAGGCCCATCTGAGCCAGACGCCCAGCAACAGCCTGCTCGTTTGGTGCCTCAATGCGCGCAGAAACAATCTTGCCCTGAGCGTTACGGACCGTGTACTCGTACTCGTGGAGTTCGTCAACTAAGGTCGGCTGATTTGAACTCATGATCACATGCCTCCGTTAATTACGTCCGCGTTAAAGGTCGTTCCAGTACGGCCCGCCAAACGGTTAAAGTCCTCGATGTGGTGACACTTATCAACACCGGTCTCATACGAGATCGCACCCGTCTTCACCAGATCAGCTAGATGCTGGTCCATGGTGTGCATACCCTGGTTTTTACCAGCTTGCATAGCCGAGTAGATCTGGTGGGTCTTACCCTCACGGACCAAGTTACGAATACCAGGCGTCGCAACCATCACCTCGGTTGCCACAACACGACCTGGACCGTTAGCGCGTTTACACAGCGTCTGACACACAACGCCCTGAATCGCGGAGGCGAGCTGAACACGAATTTGCTCTTGTTGTTCTGGTGGAAACACGTCAATCACGCGGTCAATGGTTTGTGCCGCATCCTGCGTGTGCAAGGTCGCAAACACAAGGTGACCGGTTTCTGCAGCAGTCAGAGCAACCGAGATGGTCTCGAGGTCACGCATCTCTCCAACGAGGATGATGTCTGGGTCCTGACGCAGAACATGCTTCAGTGCCGCAGCGAACGACCAGGTGTCCGTACCAACCTCACGCTGATTAACAAGAGCCTTCTTGTGATCGTGCAGGAACTCAATCGGGTCCTCAACCGTCATGATGTGGTCTGGGCGAGTACGGTTCGCAAGGTCGATAATCGATGCCAGAGTGGTCGACTTACCAGAACCCGTTGGACCAGTCACCAACACCAAACCGCGCGGCAACTTGGAGAACGTAGCCACAACCGGAGGAACGCCAAGATCCTCAAGCGGCTTAATCTCACTGGGAATCACACGGAACGCAGCACCAACAGAATCACGCTGCTGATACATGTTCACACGGAAGCGCGAACCACCAGGAACCTGATAAGCAAAGTCAAGCTCCAGTTTCTCCTCAAACACCTCACGCTGCTTCTGCGTCAGCATCTGGTACACGGACCTGCGCAACGAATCCGCCTCAAGGACGTCATACCCCTCCAACGGAGTCAACGCGCCAGATTTACGGAGCATAGGAGCCGAACGGTTGGTCAAGTGAAGGTCAGAAGCGCCATGCTCAACAACCTCACGCAGAATCTCATCGATAACCAAGTCCCCCGCACGCAGCGAGTTGCTCATACCAACGCGGCCCCCCGCGTTGCGATCAGACTCAACTATTCCACGTCCACGACGAGTCGGGGCTTCTGCCTGCCCAGTTGCGGGTGCTGTGGACTGAGGCTGGATGGTCCCAAAGCCACCAGGAGCTTGTACTCCCCCAGCTATGAACCGCTGAGAGCCAGTTGGTGCGGGTAGCACAGCGGTCGCGGAAACAGGAGCCAAACCCACACCGTTAACGGGTGCACTCTGATGCAAACTGGCAAGATCCGCCGCTGGTGCCTGCCCAGCCGCAGCAGGCCCGCGTTGCGGCAACGCAGTAGACACGGCATCCGGCTGAGCCACACCCGCCGGAACCTGCCCACTCCGTCGAGCATCATCCTGCGGCCCCGCGGCAGAAAGCCCCCCAAGAAGACCCGGATGACCACCCGCGTAAGAAGAAGCGGATTGTTGAGGGTTCGTCGGCAATGAACCAGACGGTGCACCAGCACCGCCAACCACTGGAGCGACAGCCACAGGCTGACGCGCACTGGTCCGGGTAACAGGCGGCACAGCACGAGCACTCTCAGGTGAGCCCAACGTAGGCGCCTCGGCAACCGCATTAGCCGCAATTTCCTGGCGGAACGTGTGCGCGGCAGAAGGCTGCGCCCACGAGTAATCAGACTCGCCACCGCGTGCAGCGGCCGGAGCGATAGGCGCACCAACAGACTGCATGCCCGCAGACTGACCAGCTACACCAGGTTGACCGGCACCCGGTTGTCCGGGAGCAACAGCTTGACGCGCGCCCTGCGGTGCACCGCTCGGCTGTCCAATTGCAGGTTGCCCACCCGGCACAAAAGACCCAGCCGCATGCCCAAACGGCGAACCGCTCGGGGCACCCTGGAAAGCACCAGGCTGCGCCGCCTGACCTCCATGGCCACCGACAGCGCCGCCAACACCCGCACCAGATCCATCACGCTGATTGTTCTGGGGATTCGGAAAATTTCCCTGTGGCAGGAACTGCTCAGTCACGCCAGACACCCTTCTCTACAAAGCTAAAAACACGCACGAACACGCAAACGGGATATCGGCACGCCACACACAGAACTTAACCGCAATGCCAGGCCCAACTAGGCGACCACACGCAGAATCTCTTCGATCGAGGTCCGACCCTCCCCCACCTTCATCCAGCCGTCATCGCGTAGAGTCTTCATTCCATTAGCGATCGCGACCTTGCTGATTTCAGCAGCCGATGCATGAGCCACAGCCAGACGCTCAATCTCCTCAGTCACCTGCATGACCTCATGCAGCGCGAGACGCCCACGGTAACCGGTCTTGGAACACGCCGTGCAGCCAGCGGGACGGTACAGAACCGGAAGGTCCTCCGAACCATCCCACGGGAACTTCGCGGCAGCCAGTTCCTCAGGAGTTGGCAGGTACGGTTCCTTGCACTTGTCACACAGCTTACGAGCCAGACGCTGGGCAACCACACAATCCAAAGCCGAGCCCACTAAGAACGGCTCAATACCCATCTCGGTCAGACGCGTCACGGCGGAGGGCGCATCGTTGGTGTGCAGGGTCGAGAGCACCAAGTGACCGGTCAGTGCCGCCTCAATGGCGATCTGTGCGGTTTCATGGTCACGGATCTCACCGAGCAGAACAACATCCGGGTCAGAACGCAGGATTGAGCGTAGTGCGCTCGCGAACGTCAGGCCCGCCTTTGGATTGACCTGCACCTGGTTGATACCTGGCAGACGGTACTCAACCGGGTCTTCAACGGTAATCACGTTAATCTCAGGTTTAGATACTGCATTCAGCGTCGCATACAGGGTGGTCGATTTACCTGAGCCGGTAGGGCCGGTTACAAGGATCATGCCGTATGGCTTCTGGTAAGACTCCTTGTAGATCTCGTAATTCGACTCACCAAACGACAAGTCGCGCAGGTCGAGTGATGCCGTGGAGTTGTCGAGAATACGCATAACGATCTTCTCGCCCCACACCGTGGGCAGAGTTGCCACACGCAGGTCGATCTTGCGCCCATTGTGATTGACCGACATGCGGCCATCCTGCGGTTTACGCTTCTCCGCAATATCGATGTCAGAGAGGATCTTCACGCGCGAGGTCACAGCAGCCTGAGTTGAACGCGGAGAACGCTGCATCTCATGGAGCACACCGTCAATACGGTAGCGCACGCGTAGATCATGTTCGGTTGGCTCAATGTGGATATCTGAGGCACGGTCCGTAATCGCCTGTGTCACGATCAAGTTCACGTACCGGACAATAGGCGCATCGTCATCGATGGAATCACCCATCGCAGACAGATCAAGATCATCTTCCTCCTGCTGCTCAACCAGAGCATTCGACAGCTCAGTCATCTCACCGTCGGCACGGATGAACCGGTCAAGTGCGCGCGACAGGTCCTCATGGGTCGCAACAACCGGAATGACCTGCATGCGGGAGATCTGACGTACGTCATCAAGTGCGAGCACGTTTCCAGGGTCGGCCATCGCCAGCAATAGCGAACCGCCCTCAAACCCGATGGGCAGGACCGTATACCGGCGGCACAGGCTACCTGGGATCAGCACAACCGCCTTGCGGTCCACGTTGTACTCGTCAAGGTCGACAAAAGGTAGGCCAACCTGCTGAGCAAGCGCGGACACCAATTGCGACTCCGACAAAACGCCCGCTTCCACAAGCACGCGTCCTAAACTCACACCACGAATGACCTGCTCATCCAGTGCAGCCAGCAACTGGTCTTGTGTGACCAGTCCATCGTCCAGCAGGATTTCACCGAGTTGCTTCACCGTTGCTCCAAAATACCCGTGAGGATTATCTGATGGTGTATCGGCAGATTCGTTCGCGAAGATGAGTCATGTAACCGAGAGTTTCAGTTCATTCACCGAGTCTGCACATCTTTTCGGTGGTATTCCACCTGTTCAGGATGGATTGGCAGACGTACAGGCGGGCAGTTTTGTAACCGTCGCTACATTTCTCATCCGGCGACATCACCGGACTCGATATGCAAAAGGGAGGCCCGGCGGGACCTCCCTTTACACACAGTTATCGCATCGGTTCACAGACCGAGTGCAGTGTCCAATGCAGCACTCATCGCTTCGACCGGCCCTGGTCGGCCAGTCATGAGTCGTACCTGCTCGGCAGCCTGATGCAGCAGCATCCGCTCCCCCGTCACCGCTTGCTCGTTCCTGCCTGACAGGTCACGCCAAGCATTAATCAGAGCAGTCGGCGCAGGATCGTAGGCCACATCAAGCAGTACACCACGCGGTCTAACACCCTGATCGCGTAGTTCCTGCGCAAGACCATCCGCTGCGTGCGATGGGAGCGTTGATATAACCGCGTCAAAATGCGGCAACTGCTGTATCGCCTTGGTGATCAGTTCGAATGTTGGGTTCACCCCCATCCGCTGCGCCGCCTGGCGCAGCGTCGCCGTACGCCCGAGGTTACGCACAAACACGACGGGGGTCGGGCAACCGAGTTCCGCTAACGCTGCCATTGCCGACGAGCCGGTTGCGCCCGCCCCAATGATCGCGGCAGTCTTCACGCCAGTCAGGCGCGCCGTTGCCGACGAGCCGGTTGCGCCCGCCCCAGAACCCACCTCAGCGATCGCGGCAGTCTTCACATCGGCGAGACGGTCTGTTTCTCCTGATACGAGTTCGTTGGCACCCGGTGTTGTCTCACGCAACGCAGTAACGATTCCATACACGTCAGTGTTCGTGCCGACAGCCATGCGCGCCGGACCCTTACCGGTGAACACGACAGTGTTCACCGACCCGGTCACACCAGCCAATGGCTCAACGTGGTCGAGCAGCCCCAGCACCACCTGCTTGAGGGGCATGGTCAGGCTCAACCCCGCCCACTCGTCGCCAAGCCCGTTCAAAAAGCCCGCAAGGTCGTCTTCACCGACCTCAAAACGACCGTACTCCCAGTCAGCCAGCCCAAGTGCCTCGTACGCGGCATTGTGCAGAATCGGAGAAAGCGAATGTGCAATCGGCTGCCCCAACACCGCAGCCCGCATCACACGATCAGCCATCGGAGGTCTCAGCCTCTTCGTTTGCACGCTGCTCCCTGACCCACTCCTGGAATTCCTTGACGTACTCCTGATGTTGGTCGTACGTCTCGGAGAACTTCGTCTCCCCGGTCAACGGGTTAGTGGTCACAAAGAACATGTAGTTGGTCTGGTTCGGCTTGAACGCCGCGGCCAGAGCCGCCTCGCTTGGACTCGCAATAGGGGTCTTCGGCAACCCGTGGTGTTTGTAGGTGTTCCACGGGTTGTCGTCATCGCGTTCCTGGGCTGTCGTGGTCGCATCCGTTCGCGTGCCGAAGTGGTAGTGAACCGTTGAGTCCATCTCAAGGCGCCAGCCCTGATCCAGACGGTTGTAGATAACCGAGGCCACGTCGGCGAAGTGGTCTTCCTTACCCTCGCTCTGCACGATTGACGCCACATTCAGCATCTCCTGCCACTTGTCCTCAGGAATCTCCAGCTTGTTCAGGCGAGCGACCGTACGGCTGACCATCTCGGTGATGATCTCCTCCGCGGTTACCTCCGGGCCAAAACGATAGTCGCCGTCAGCGAGCCACCCCTCATACTCGCCCTCCGCAACGTCCGGCAGGCCACGCGCCTCCGTATCCGACATCGCCTCGTCAAGCTGCTCATCCGTGAAGCCAGTGACCTTCTTGATGTCCTGACGGATCCGAGAAACGCTCTGCCCGGGAATAACCTGAATGCGGTTACCCACGATGTTGTCCAGGTCCAACAGCATCTCAATCGCCTCGGACGCTGGGATCTCCTTGTACAGGCGGTAAGTGCCCGGCTGGATACGTGACGAGTCAGGATTGGCGATCGCCGCATTCGTGAACGCCTGAGTCGTCTTGATAACGCCCTGCGCCACCAGAGTCTGGGCAATGACGCCGCCCCCATCGCCCTGATTCACGGTCACCTCAACAGCTTCCGTACCGGTACCGGTGAAGTCGATACCGCCCTCAGTCTCCTGCGTGCCCGAACTGAACGGGGAAAGATTGGCAAGGAACTTCGAACCCGTGTTCCACGCCAGCACGACGCCGGCCCCGATCACAAGCACCGCAATCAACGTTGCAATCATCGACGCACGGCGCCGTTTGGCAGCCCGCTTCTTGCGTGCTGCCAGTTCTCGGCGGTCCATACGAGACAGACGGTGTTCGTCGCGCTCGTGTGGCCTCTGCATATCGAACAGATCGCTCACTGGAAAATCCTTCGGTTCTTTTCGATGTGCGACTCACTGGTTATTTTGACCGCGTTGTCGCATGTGTAGTCGTCTCTCAGGGATGACGGGAACCCCGAGAGAGTGAAAACTCGTGGTTGTTCCACCTAAGCGCAAAATTCTACCCGCTCTAAAACCGAAACAAAATCGTGATCAAGCCTGGTGTCGCGATCTCCCCGAAAAATCCTTGTTCGTAGAGGCACTAGGGCGTTCCCATATCGTACTGACTCCCCATGCTCACTAAGGTGCTAGGGATGCCACAAGCCGCACTGATCGATGTGTGGGTTTCCTCGTCATTGTGGGGCAGCAGACAGGCACACATCGGCGAGGAAACCCACACATCGACTCCTATCGACTCAGAGGGCGATCAGGTCCGCAAGCGGCTTGCCCGCACGAACGCCTTGGCGTTTCTCCGTCTCGAGCGCAGTTTCCAGCATCACCACCGCCGCAACCTGGTCCACGACTGCGCGATGGCTCTTCGCCTTTTTGCCTGCGGCATGCAACGTCTGGTGAGCGGTCACCGTGGTCATCCGCTCGTCAATCATCCAGATCTCTACCTCAGGTGCGGCCTGCTGCAACAGGTGAGCGTAGGTCAACGCCATATCGACTGACTGCCCCTTCGCCCCCGACAGTTGCTGTGGCAGACCGATGTAGACGATCTTGATGAATCGGTCCTCAACAATACTGACGAGTTCCCGGATGTCCTTGGGTAACACCGACGGAATTCTGCCGCCAATTGCGTATCCAACCGACTTGTCCCGGTTCAATGTGGCCACAGGCGACGCCAGAATCCCATCCGGGTCGCTTGCCGCAACCCCTACCCGCGCCAGACCCACATCAATAGCGAGGCGAGCCCCGCGCTCAATGCGTCGGGGCTCGCCTGCAGCACTCTGCTCGAAGGTCACGCTCCGGCAACCTCACGAACAGCACTCACGATTCCTTCAAGTGCCTGCGGCAATGCTGCAGCATTCTGACCGCCACCCTGGGCCATGTCATCCTTACCGCCGCCGCCACCGCCGAGAATACCCGAGGCGGTCTTGGCCAAGGCGCCAGCCTTCACGCCAAGGTCACGCGCAGCCTGGTTGGTCACAATGACAACCTGCGGACGTTCCTTGAGCGTTCCAGCAACAGCAACCACCGAAGCGTCGCCCTCACCCAAACGGTTACGCAGATCCGTTGCAAGCGTACGAAGCGCGTTAGGGTCAGCAACCTCACCCAAATCATGCGCAATCACGCGAGCCGAACCGACACGGAGGGCATCGTCGGCAAGCTTGCCAGCAGACGCCATAATCTGCGCCTGACGCAGACTAGCCAACTCCTTCTCCGACTCCTTGAGCTTGGCCACAAGCGAACCAACACGATCCGGCAGTTCCTCCGAACGCACGTTCAACAAACCTGAAAGCTGCGAGACCAGCGCGCGTTCCTTCGCGTTGTAGCCGTATGCGCCAGCACCCACAAGAGCGTCAACGCGGCGGACGCCGGAACCGATCGACGATTCACCAAGAATCGTCACAATACCGATGTCACCGGTCTGCTTCACGTGCGTACCCGCGCACAACTCGCGCGACCAGTCATCACCGATCGAAACCACGCGAACCCGCTCGCCATACTTCTCACCGAACAGAGCCATCGCACCCATGGCGCGAGCCTCATCGAGAGACGTAGTGACGTCCGTGACTTCGAAGTTCTCACGCAACTGGTCGTTCACGCGGCCCTCAATCTCGGACAGTGCCGAGGTCGGAACAGCCTGGTTCTGACGGAAGTCGAACCGGATACGGTTTGGCGAGTTCTCCGAACCAGCCTGAGTCGAATCGTCGCCCAAAGTCTCCTGAAGGGCCTTGTGAATCATGTGGGTTGCCGAGTGAGCCTGCGAAATCTGACGACGACGAACAGCATCGATCTCCGCAACCACCGACTCGCCAACACTCAAAGTGCCCTCGATGAGACGGCCACGATGCACCGACAAACCCTTGACCGGCGATTGCACGTCGTCAACCTCAAACGTTGCACCACCATCGGAGAACACGGTTCCGTGGTCAGCGAGCTGGCCACCCTTCTCCGCATAGAACGGCGTGCGGTCCAAGATCAGTTCCACATCGGCTGGAGCCGTCACCTGGGTTGCGGAACGCCCATCAACGAGCATTGCCTCAACCTTGGCTGGAGCCTTCGCGTCCGTGTAACCCAGGAACTCAACCGGAGCACTGAGCGCGGACACAACATCCTGGTACACCGAAATATCGCCGTGGCCCTGCTTCTTGGCCAGAGCATCAGCCCGTGCGCGATCCCGCTGCTCCTGCATGAGGGAACGGAACGCCTTCTCGTCAACAGCCACGCCCTGCTCAGCTGCAACCTCAAGGGTCAGGTCGATCGGGAACCCATAGGTGTCGTGGAGCTGGAATGCCTGCTCGCCAGTCAGTTTCGGAGCCGTCGAGGACTTAGCTTCGGTGACAGCAGAATCCAAGATCGCAAGACCAGCGTTGAGGGTGCGACGGAAGGTCTCTTCCTCAGCCTTCGCAACCTGGAGAATGTTTGCCCAGTTCTCCTCCAGGTAAGAGTAGGACTCAGACATGACGTTCTTGGAGGTTTCGATCAGGGCCGGGAACACAGGCTCAGTCACACCAAGCAGCCGCATCGCACGAATCACGCGACGCATCAGACGGCGCAACACGTAGCCGCGTCCCTCGTTCGATGGGCGCACTCCGTCACCGATCAGCATGAGCGAGGAACGCACGTGGTCAGCCACGACACGGAAACGCACGTCATCGTCGCCATTGGAGCCATACGTCTTACCGGACAACTTCTCAGCAGTCTCGATGACCGGATACACCTGATCGATCTCGTACATGTTTTCCACGCCCTGCTTGAGCAATGCAACACGCTCCAGGCCAAGACCAGTGTCGATGTTGTGCTGCTTGAGCGGGCCGACAATATCGAACTTGTCCTTGGCAGTCACGTTCGTGAGCTGATACTGCATGAACACGAGGTTCCAGATCTCGAGGTAGCGGTCCTCGTCTGCGACAGGTCCACCCTCCTTGCCATATTCTGGGCCACGATCAATGTAGATCTCGGAGCACGGACCGCCGGGACCTGGCTGGCCGGTGTGCCAGTAGTTGTCCTTCTTGTCACGACGCTGGATGCGCTCAGTGGGTAGACCCGCGATGCTCTCCCACAACTGCTGAGCCTCATCGTCGTCTTCATAGACCGTGACCCACACCTTTTCCGGGTCGAAGCCAAGTTTTCCGTCTTCCTCAGAACCGGTGATGAAGTCCCAGGCGTATGTGATTGCCTGTTCCTTGAAGTAGTCACCAAACGAGAAATTACCGTTCATCTGGAAGAACGTACCGTGACGGGTGGTCTTGCCAACCTCTTCAATGTCACCGGTGCGAATACACTTCTGAACCGAGGTAGCACGTGGCCATGGCGGAGTCTGCTCACCGAGCATGTACGGAATGAATGGAACCATGCCCGCGACAGTGAACAACAGTGAAGGGTCCGGCGAGATCAGGGACGCCGAAGGAACAACAGCGTGTCCACGCTCTTCAAAGTAATTGAGCCAACGTTGGCGAATTTCAGCGGTACGCATGTGTTCCTCTGCAAGTGTTCACTGGTGTTTAAGGAGTGCTGACAAGGTATCCAAAAGTACATTGAGCACCAGACAATTCTACGGCGTGGGCGCAAATAAAACGGCTGACTGGTCACGTCACCTTGATCACGTCCAGTCAGCCGTAACGGTTGCTCAGAAAGAGTAGCCGAGTTCCTGCTCTTCCGGGTCTATGTCCGGGAAGTCAGCAGCCGTTGGCGGCGGACCAGCCGGTGCGCCCTTCGTGCGAGCAGCAGCCGCACGGCGCTCCCTCAAGTCTTCAACGCTCCCCTGCGTCTCAGATGAAAGTGCACTCATCAAATCCTGCTCGCGCTCGGCAAAAGCGGATTTGAAGTCAGCCAGGAATCCTGTAGCCGCCTCAGTCGCACGCTGTGAGAAGTCTGCTGCCTGCGCCGTTGCCCGCTCCGCAACTGCCTCTGGCGTATATTGCAGCACGATCTTGCGCCCCTTGACCATGACGAACACGGTCAGCGCGACACCGGTTCCGATCCAAAACAGTCGACGCATCACTTACCGCCCTTAACCTTGGAGAATGCGTTACCGAATGCTTTGCGCACCCCGTAACTAAAGGCTGCGACCTTGACGAGCGGGCCGCCAAACGTCGCCGAGTAGATACCAATGAGTGCCGAGATGTTCTGCGTGATCTCCGCTGCCGAGGTCGTGACAGTGTCAACCTTGGTCAACTGCACATTCGCCGAGGTGAGGGTCGTCGAGGTTTCATCCAAGATTGGGACGGTGTGCTCGGTGATCTCCTCAAGGGTCTGCGTTGCTGCATCAAACACCTTCCCCAACTTGATCAGCGGGACAGCAAGCAGCCCCACCAGTGCGACGAACGCGATTGCAGCGATCAAGCCTGCGATATCACCGATCACAGTTACTCCCTCAAACATTGGGTTAGGTTGGGCGATGTGGACCACACATGGTCCGTGATCAACCTTACCCGCCGCTGCACCCGTCATGCACAAGACACCACACTCCACGCACAAATGTGCACTTCCCAACCCGCCTAATAGAGCAGACACGCCACAACACTCACAGGACTCAGGGACGTACTCCGAACCTAACGTGAGTGGCCGCTGGAACCAGCCAACTCGTCGCCAATCCCCTTTCAAACCGATGGGCTGAAATTAGTCCACATGCACACACAAAAACTACGCACCCGGAATAAAAACAGCCCACCAGCCCCAGCAGGTGTTGACTGGGTACGGACGTGCTGACAGTAGAAGGTGAGAAAGTAACAGCTTGAGTACCGACTGGACACAACAAAAGAGGCGCCCCGCCAAAGCGGGACGCCTCTTCCACCGATCAGATGGCCCGACCGCACCCGCAAGAGGAGCGGAACCGGCCGACCGAAGACCTAATGATCAGCGAGCGTAGTACTCAACGACCAGGTTGACTTCGCACTGAACTGGGACCTCGGCACGAACTGGCTTACGAACCAGAACGGCCGAGAGCTTCTCGAGCTGAACGTCGAGGTAACCAGGAACAGCTGGAAGAACGTCGCGGTGAGCACCTGCTGCTGCAACCTGGTAAGGGGTTGCTGCCTGCATCTTTGGCTTGACCTGGATGGTCTGGCCTGGCTTTACCTTGAACGATGGGCGGTCAACGAGCTTGCCGTCAACGAGGATGTGGCGGTGAACCACAGCCTGGCGAGCCTGAAGGATGGTGCGAGCAAAGCCAGCACGCAGGACGAGTGCGTCGAGACGAGTCTCGAGCAACTCAACCATGGTCTCACCGGTCAGACCGTCGAGCTTGCGAGCCTGGTCGTAGGTTGCACGCAGCTGCTTCTCACGAAGTGCGTACTGTGCGCGAAGACGCTGCTTCTCGCGCAGACGAACCGCGTAGTCAGACTCGGTGCGGCGGCGGCTACGGCCGTGCTCACCTGGAGCGTATGGACGCTTCTCGAAGTGCTTTACAGCCTTTGGGGTGAGTGCAATGCCCAATGCGCGGCTCAGGCGAACCTGGCGGCGCGAACGGGTTACAGAAGACATGAGTTTTCCGTTCCTGTCGTTGTGTGTTGACGTCACATCCGCTCACTTGTGTGTGCGGATGTGGGACCAGCCGAAGAAGTGCCGTGCCGTAACCAGCGCGGTTTCGCGGGCCGAGGTCCCAGGTGGCTGCCGGAAGGCAACCTCACAACAATATCAGTCTGCGGGCGACCGTGTCCCGAGGGTCGCCTAAAAAACAGGGACCAGCATGTGTGATGTTCACCGCGATTGCCTGATGCCCGTGTCAGACTTATCCCAAACTTCTTCACCGGTACTCACGCAGTCCGCGCACAAGCGTGCTCGCACAGGCCCAGTATGCACGCACCGAAAGGCACACCTTATGTCTAGTCTCAACGTATTCGTGGCGGGACCAAGTTCGTGGAACACACTGATCTATCTGGCTGAGTTGCCGGAACCGACGCCACACACCGTGTTTGCCGACAACGCCTATGAGACGTTCGGTGGCACGTCCCTCGGGAAGAGCTTGAACCTGCGCGATCTTGGCTGTGCGGTCACGCTTAGCACGCAGTTTGGCAGCGATTCGGCCGGCCTGCGCATATCCCGCGTGCTTGAGGCCGAAAGCATCACGGTCATCAATCCGCAAGGGTCATCTACCGAGCGTCACGCCAACCTCATGACCCGGCATGGTGAGCGCCTGTCTATTTACATGAACGCACCCTCTGCGGGAGATGGCTCGCGCGATTTGGAAATCATGCGGGCGATGGAGGAGTCCGATGTGTTGGTCATGGATCTGTCGTCCGAGTCTGCTCGGCTGCTTCCACTCGCCATCAGTACAGGTAAGCCCATCTGGACGGATATTCACGACTACGATGGAACATCGCAGTTCCATCAGCCCTTCATAGACGCCGCGCCGGTGATCTTCATGAACGCCGATGGCCTGCCGGACCCGATCCCATTCATGCACTCCATGATCGGGCGAGGCAAGGAACTGGTTGTCTGCACACTCGGCTCAGACGGTGCAGTGGCTGCAACCCGCGAGGGCGTGGTTGAGGTTCCCGCCGCACCCGTGTCGGTGATTGACACCAACGGTGCTGGAGACGCATTCATGTCCGGAGCGCTCACCCGGATTCTGGCTGGCGCGAACATCCGTGAGGCTCTTGAGTTCGCGGCGCTGCACACTCACGGCGCGCTGACATCCCGGCATCTGCACCCTTCCGCCGAGGCTTTTACAGCGGAAGCATAGCGACGCTACTTCTTCTGGTTACGGCCCGCCTCATTGCGGTAGGCATGCAGGATCGGGTCGATCCCTTCGAGCCGTTGCGTGACACTACGCTCGAACCCACGGTCCGATGGCTCGTAATATTCTGCTCCGTCGAGGACGTCCGGCAGGTACTGCTGCGGCGCGATTGCATGCGGATAGTCGTGCGCGTATTTGTAGTCGATGGCGTGACCAAGATTCTTGGCTCCGGCATAGTGGCCGTCGCGCAGGTGCATGGGCACCGTTCCAATCCGGCCCGTGCGTACATCCTGTATTGCCGCGTTGAGTGCGCTGTATGCCCGGTTGGATTTGGGGGCTGTCGCAATATGGACGACGGCTTGGGCAAGTGCATGCTGCGCTTCCGGCATTCCGATGAGTTGCACTACCTGAGCGGCAGCGGTCGCGGTTTGCAGAGCACTCGGGTCCGCCATTCCCACATCTTCCGATGCAGAGATCACAACGCGCCGCGCAATGAACCGTGGGTCTTCCCCCGCGACGATCATGCGCGCGAGATAGTGCAGCGCCGCGTTCACATCGGAGCCACGCATGGATTTGATGAACGCCGAGATCACGTCGTAGTGCTGGTCGCCGTCCTTGTCGTAGCGCACCGCGGCGATGTCGATGGCCTGTTCCATCGTGGTGAGGTCGATTTTCGGGTGCCTCGCGCCTTGAACTGGCTCTGTGTCTGCTGGGTCGGTTTCAGCCGCCTCATTTTCTGTTTCCTGATTGCCGACGAGCCCCTCCTTCTCTCCCTCTTCCCCACTTTCGGTGTCGGCTGGCATGGGCTGAGGGTCAGGTGTTTTCTGCTCGCCTACCACTTCACCGATTGGACTTAGTGCTTCGTTCGAGGTCACATCGTAGTGCTTCTCGAGAGCGGCACCCGCGGCTGCTTCGAGGATCGTGAGCGACTTTCGAGCGTCTCCCCCGGCTAGCCGTAGGAGATGTTCGCGCGCATCATCGTCGAGGTCCACTTCTCCACCCAACCCGCGTTCATCGGCTAATGCCCGTGTGATGAGTTGGTCGATGTCCTCATCTTCAAGCGGTTGAAGCGTGAGCAGCAGGGAACGCGAGAGCAGCGGTGAGATGACAGAGAAACTGGGGTTCTCGGTCGTTGCTGCCACGAGGGTCACCCACCGGTTTTCCACGGATGGGAGCAGGGCGTCCTGCTGGGATTTGGAGAAACGATGGACCTCATCAATGAACAGGACCGTTTCTTCACCGCTGGCGGTGAGTCTACGGCGGGAGTCTTCGATCACTTGGCGTACGTCTTTGACACCGGCTGTTACGGCGGACAGTTCAACGAATCGTCGGCCGGAGTTGGATGCGATCAGGTATGCGAGGGTTGTCTTTCCCGTGCCGGGTGGCCCCCATAAGATGATGGAGCCTGGTGCCGCTCTGTGGGTGCTTGTGGTTGGTTCGAGGAGTCTGCGTAGTGGGGAACCGGGTTTGAGCAGGTGACCTTGACCGGTGACCTCCTCGACGGTGCGTGGCCTCATGCGCACGGCGAGTGGTGCGTGTTCCGTGACTTTGGGGACGCCAGCCGAGGTTTGGCCAATCGATTCGAACAAATCCATGCTCACAAGCCTAGCGCGTTGGAGCCGACGATTCGCACTCCTGTTCGAATCCGTCCCTGATCACATTCCCCCTGTTCCTCTCTACCCGCACTGCCTCGCATCCACGCCCCAGAAATTAGGTGTATAGGATTTTCTTGTGTGTGAGTGCTCAGGGGACTCATCCACAAGAAAAAACCTATAACCCTAACCACACCTAGCCACGCTTCCCCTGTTTCCACGGACTTACTGGGTAGGTTTTAGCCGCAGTTATCCGCAGAATCTACAACTCGCTCGATGAGGTACAGAGGCGACAGGTAACACTGGGGGCATGAATGTACTGTCTCGCGAGCAATATACGGCCCGCTATCTGAACCAATTGCCTCGGGTCTTGACCTCCCAATCCATCAGTAAAAACCGCTTGCACGCTGGCGCAGCGTCTGGCGCGTTCGTGAAGCTTTTACCCGGCTGTTATGTAGAGGACACGCAACTTCCGTCAGCACACTTACCCACATATATGCAGGTAAACGAACGCGCCAAGCTGCAACTTGCGGCAGGGATCGTCGGGCTTCGCGAAGATGAGGCGCTCAGCCATTGGAGTGCCGGAATTGCTTGGGACCTGCCCTGGTACGGAACTGACACAAGGGTCCACATTTTGCGCACGGACTGCAAAGGCCTACCACGAACCGGAACTGCCATCCACACCAGCATCAACAAACCATATTTGGTGACAACGCCCGATGGCATTACATTGACAAATCTCGAGCAGACAGTCGTACATTTAGCGGCAGCATCGCACCCATCCGTCGGGCTCGCCTACCTTGACCATGCACAACGCATCGGCGCAAGTGCCATGAGTCTCCGCACAGTCTGTGATGAAACCCTGGTTCGCGGCCGTGCCAAAGTACAGCGCCTGATCGGCCTGAGTGTGAACAATTCAGATTCCGCCAAGGAGAGTGAATGCCGCTACTGGCTGTATAAAGCGAGGGTGGAAAACGTTGAGACTCAGTATCGTGTTGACACTGAACTAGGCACTTTCTATGCCGACATGTGGGTTAAGGATACGCCGTTACTGTTCGAGTATGACGGTGAGTCTAAATACAGTGACGATCCACGCGCGCTCTTCAAGGAGAAGCAACGTGAAGACGCGCTACGTGCTGCGGGTTTCGTGGTGGTGCGCGTGACGAGCAGGCATTTGAATAATCCTGAACGGTTCATGATCGAGGTCAGGCATCGACTGACGTCCCACAACTATTCGGTTCCTGCCAAAGGTGGGCGACAAGTTCCTTGACGTGCTGAAGTATGACTAGAGCGCAGGACTCAATGAGGCGTATAGGTTTTTTCTTGTGTGTGAGGGTCTGTACCACTCACACACAAGAAAAAACCTATACGCCTAACCGAAACCTGCCGATAAACTTTTGTAAGTGTGTTTACCCGCAGCGCTAACTAAAGCGTTGAGAGCGTGGAGGTGCTATAGCGCATGACCGATCCGCAATATGAGCGTTTTGCACCTCAAAATGCTCGACGCACCGACGAACCACAGCCGCAGATCTTCCCCGGCGAAACGCTCGGAGGCATTGACCCGCAAGCTCGCTTCGCTCCTCCCACGCCCGCTGTACCGGTTGATACACCACCGGTGCCAGCGGATGAACCAGTGATGCCAGCCATACCGGTACACCAAACACCACCCGGCTCACCCAAGGTTCCCTCGCAATTCCCGCCTCCATCAACCAAAATCAATCCCCAGTTCAACGCTGCGCAACGCGAGTATGCGGAACTGCTGGCTCAACGGCGTCACAGTATCGACCGCGTGCTACAGCAAGACCTAGAAAAACTTGAGCGCTTTGAAAATGCAGCCCAGGCCAGGCGCTACAAGACTTCGCTAAATCGCGCACGAGTCGTGTTCTATGTGGGCTGGTTCGCGTGGGTTCCGTTCGCCTGGTTCATCTCCTCGCACATGCTCAACTTAGCGTTGGCCTTAACCTGTTTCGGGGTCATGATTGTGGTCCCGTGGATAGGCACGGTTGTTTTCTGGCGTGAGAACAACCGGAGGTACCGCGCCCTTGAGCAGCGTGTGCGGACTCAACCAAGCACCAACCTGGTTGATGAGCGCCATTCAGCCTTCACCACCAAGCAGCCACCGATCCGACGCTGGTAACACCCAGCCTGTCTAAGCCGGATAACACCGGGTCCAGCGCTACGGCAGACCGGTCAACCGCCAAGCGGACACGCCAGGACGTAGGCCGGGGTGGGCGGTGGAGGGCTCGTCGGAAAGCAGGAATCCTCCACTGCGAACGGAACCCGGCCCGCCGAACCTGCCATCCTGTTTCCGCGAACCGAGTGCGCGCAGTGCAGCGAGGATCGCAACGAGATCCACGATTTCTTGTGTGAGTGCGCCTGCGGTCGCAGGGATGACGCCAAATGCCGCAATGAGCATGAGCACGACCGAAAGCACGATGCCAACCCAGATACTCTGCCGCGCAATCCGCATCGTGTCCTGTGCGATGTGCACAGCGGCCGCGACCGGCGCGATATCGTCTGCGAGGACAACGGCGTCAGCGGTTTGGGACGCTGCGGTGGCGCCACGGGCACCCATCGCGATACCCACATCGGCCTTGGCGAGGGCTGGGGTGTCATTGATACCATCGCCAATCATCACAATTGGCCGTGGCGTTGCCTCCGTGACAATCGCAACCTTGTCGGCGGGTAGGCACTGAGCGTAGACGGTCTCGATTCCGGCCTGCGCGGCGATGTAGTCGGCGGTGGCGTGCGCGTCACCGGTGACGAGTGCGGTGTGTGCAACACCCAGTTCGCGTAGGTGTTCAACCGTGGCCCGAGCTGAAGCCCTGAGCTTGTCACGTGCCACGATGACACCGCCAAATCGCCCGTCAACAGCAACGTAGATGGCAACCTCACCGGGCTGGGTGTGTGCAGCACGAGCATCTGATGCATGCTCACGCACATATTCGTACTTGCCGACGATCACCTCTCGTCCCTGCAGAACTGCCGTCACGCCGTTGGTCGCCTCTTCACGGGCGTGATCGCCCGTGAGCAATGGAAGCCTCCTACGTTTCGCGGCTTCCAACACGGCATTTGCGAGGACATGCGAGGAGTATTGTTCGGCGGAGGCGGCGAGAAGCAGGAGTTCACGTGCGCTCAAAAACTCATCGGCTGGACGCACGTCCACGATTGTGGGGTGTCCTTGCGTCAGGGTTCCAGTCTTGTCGAAGTAGACCGATTGTGCGCGGGAGAGTTCTTCAAGCACGCCGCCGTTCTTAACGATCACCTTGTTTCGTGCCGCGCGGCTCATACCGCTGATGAACGCAACGGGTGCTGCGATGAGAAGCGGGCATGGGGTTGCAAGCACGAGTACCTGGGCAAACCTGGTGGGGTCTCCACTGATGGCCCAGGCTGTTCCCGCAATCGCGAGTGAGAGGATCGTGAACGGCACGGCAAACCTGTCGGCCAGTCGAACTGTTGGTGCCTGGTCTTCTTCGGCACCCTTGATCAAGTCCACGATCTGCTGGTACTGGCTGGTTGCCACGGTGTGAGTGGCGGTGACTTCAACTGCTTGCTGCCCGTTGACGGTACCGGAGTAGACAGGATCGCCGGTCGACTTCTCCACGGGGATCGATTCACCTGTGAGCGTGGACTGGTCGAAGGCAGCGTGCGCAGAAGAGAGCACACCATCGACCGGCGCGACTTCCTTGGGACGGATCAGTACAACATCACCAGGTTTGACGTGCTCGGATGGAACTATACGGATACCGTCGCTGGTGACCACTCGGGCCTCACGCGGCGCGTGGTCGAGCAAGTCGGACAGATCCTTCTTCGCCCGCCTAGAAGCGTAGTCTTCGAGAGCCTCTCCCCCGGTAATCATCAGGATGATGATCATCAAGGCCACGTACTCACCCACCAGCAACGTGGCGATGATAGCGACGACAGCAAGTATGTCGAGGCCAAATTTTCCGGCGATCATGTCTTTGATCATGCCTACGGCTTGGACGGCGACCACGACAAGTGCGTACAACACGAAGATCCAGCGCGTAGATATCTGCTGACCGCTCATGGCCAAGAGCGCACCGAGGAGTCCGATACCGATGGTGGTAACGAGCCATGGGTAGTTCCGCGAGAGTTCCTGCATCCGTGTCATATAAACACCATGCGCCTAGTATGCGACCTAGGCAAGGAAGGTAAGCGACACCTAAATGGCTTAATTCAGCCATTTCTAAAGTATGGCTCGCCTAAATCAGACGACCCTAAGAACCACGGGATTCGTGGTGTTTCGGACTCTGACGGAAGTAGCGTCATGAAATTTTCTCAAGCTCTCGTTGAGTGGATTTCACCCTCGCGCACTTCCCATCGAACGCTACTGGGCGCGCTCCACCCAGCCGCGTGGTGATTTTCCGGAATCAAGTCCCAAGAAAAAACACCTTCATCCCGGAAAATCACCGTGTTCTGTCCAGGCACACAGGATCGGGAGGGGCGATACTAACTCAACGGTTTACGCGTGTAGGTTTGGGCAGGTTTACCGAGTCGCCCCTGGGTGACTTCACCAGTTGCGACAAGGCGCGGAAGCATTCGCCTGCGGAACGAGTCCTTCAGGATCACCCTGTTGGCAACAGTCTGATGAAGTGCCCGCAGGTCAAGCAGCGTCACCTCGTCAGATTCCAGGAACCAATATGGGTCGGGCCGCAATTGATATTCACGTCGTAGGAATCCAGTCGCATGCTCCACAATCTCGCGATCCGGTTGAACGATGCGCTGCGCAATCTCCGATTCCACCGGAACCACGCGAAAGTCCTCCGTGAGGTCGATACTGTCGTATGGGAAGGCCGCCAGATAGGAGACTGTCAGTGCCCAACCGTCCTCGGGGCGTTCAAATACCTGAAGTTGCTGAAACGTGGTTGGCCCCGCGTTCAATCCCGACTCTGATGAACCCCCGCCTTCGGATTCTGAGGATTGCACCGTATACAATGCCCGGCGCGCGGCGTGTTTGAGGCGCTCCCCTGAGCCAACCTCCGCACGGGGGAGCATCAGTAGACCCTCTGCTTCACACAGAATCACAGCAAGTTTCTGCTCGGGGGTCACGGTAAGAGCAGCCATTGCCACGGCAACGGTTGGCCCCTGTCTGGGCATATTTGTGCTGTCCACGCGACGATGACCTTTCGAGAAAATTGTCCAAGGCGAGTTTGCGCGCTTTTGCGCTAATGATACACCTGTTCGATCCCGATCGTAATTTTGGCCGAAAACGCGCATCTCAGCGCCTTTGACTAGAGTCCTGGAAGGCACTCGTCAGAACAGCGCTGCGACCTCTCCAACTTGTTCGCCATGTCCCAAAACCGTGGGCCAGTGTTTCTCGGTCAGTTCCTTGTCCGTATGTCCAAGGAGTTCAAGTACCCGGAGCGTCGCAGCAGTGCGACCACGTGCTCCCCCATCAGAGATCTTGAGTGCAAATGCACGTCCGTCAGCAAATGCACCCACCTGAACAGCCTCTGCCCCATCTTTTGTGATGAGCCTAGGGAACGCGCGCATCATGTCCGTGACATCACGATCGGTTCCACCAACAAGCTCTGGGCGACTGCTTATTGCCGTGTACACGACGGCTTCGGCGGAATCTGGTGCGTTCTGCGCGGTCGTTGCAATATGAGCGAATCCCCGAACCATCGCATCCAACGACAGATAGAACAACGGAGCCCCACAGCCGTCGATCGTGACGTTACTGGCCGCTTCTCCACAGACCTCTTCGATAGTCGCTCGAATCTGGCGTTGTAGTGGGTGCTGTGGATCGAGATAGTCCTCAAGCGACCAGCCATTGATCACACACGTCGCGAGCATCGCAGCGTGTTTCCCCGAGCAGTTTTGCTGCAACGAGCTCTTCTCGTTCCCAGCCTTGATTGCCGCGGGGTGAGCATGCACGCCGATAGGAAGGTCTGGGGTGTTCTGCAGGTGTGCTTCGGTGAGGCCGTGCGCGTGCAGTACGCTGAGCGCGGTGTCCAGATGGAACTGCTCACCGGAGTGGCTCGCGCATGCAAGTGCAACCTGTTCCTCGGTCCCAGTGAAACCAGCACGCACCATCGCCAGAGCTTGAAGGGGCTTGAGTGAGGACCGCGCATACATCGGTGCACCAGGACCACCAATACGGGTGATCTGGCTGCCATCAGTTGCGATAACGGTCAGTGACCCATAGTGGACGGATTCGATGACGCCTCCGCGGGAAACGGAAACAAGTGGCTGGTGTTCTGGTAACTGCGTGTTCACAATTCCACATCCTCTCACCGCAGCCACCGGCTAGGCGCACCAGGCGGGTGCCGTTTTGGCCACATTAAAGTAGTCGCACTCGCACAGTTAGGAAGTTCCTGCTTGGCGACGATTCCACACCTCATCACGCAATCATCTGACCCAGCCTCGCTGGGTCGGGCCGGGTGTGGGTGACTGGCCAGTTCGTCGCAAATCCCGCACGTCAATCAGTGAAGCCTCCAAACGTGACGTGTGCGCCTACGGCTGTGGCTCCTCAAACAGTTGTTCCTTGCTTACCTGCGCGCGTTCCTCGGCGTCTCCAACACGTGGCCGAAGATTTGCTAGCCGCTCTGGGCTGAGCACCAGATCAAGTTCGGCTTGGGTCATGAGCCCGCGTTCCCGGACAATCTCGGCGACTCCCCTCCCCGATGCCAAAGCTTCGGCAGCGATCGAGGTGGCCACCGAGTATCCGAGTAGCGGGTTGAGGGCGGTCGCCAGACCGATCGACTGCTCGACCATGCCGCGCAGCCGTTCCTGGTTGGCGCTAATACCGGAAACGCACCGGTCTGCGAGCGTGTGGCAGGCGGCGGTGAGGTGCGCAATTCCCGAATCGAGTTTATGGAAGATGATGGGCTCGAATGCGTTGAGCTGCAGTTGCCCGGCTTCGGCTGCCATGGAGATGGTGACGTCATTGCCAATCACCTCATAGGCGACCTGGCTGACCACCTCCGGGATGACCGGATTGACCTTACCCGGCATGATCGAGGACCCAGCTTGCATTGCGGGAAGGTTGATCTCGCCAAACCCGGCGCGTGGCCCCGAGGACAGCAAACGCAGGTCGTTGCAGATCTTGGAGAGTTTTACCGCTACTCGTTTAAGCGTTCCTGACAGCTGTACGAACGACCCGACATCCTGCGTTGCCTCGACGAGGTCCGCCGCGGTCACAACGTTGAATCCGCTGACCGCGCTGAGGTAGTTGGCTGCGAGCGCCGCATATCCGTGTGGTGCGTTGATGCCGGTTCCGATGGCGGTTGCGCCGAGGTTGATTTCGGTGAGGAGGGTTGCGACTTCGTCGATGCGGGCGCGGTCTTCGCCGATCATGATGGCGAAGGCTTTGAACTCCTGTCCGAGGGTCATGGGGACGGCGTCTTGGAGTTGGGTGCGCCCCATTTTGAGGATGGTGTAGAACTGGTCAGCTTTTTCTTCGAAGGTGTTTTCGAGGTGGCGCATTGCTGCTTTGAGGTCTTCGATGGAGTAGAGCAGCGAGACTTTGAGGGCGGTTGGGTAGGCGTCGTTGGTGGATTGGGAGAGGTTGACGTGGTCGTTGGGGTTGATGATGTCGTAGCGGGCTCGTTCGTGTCCGGTGATTTCGAGGGCTAGGTTGGCTATGACTTCGTTGGCGTTCATGTTGGTGGAGGTTCCGGCTCCGCCTTGGATGACGTCGACGATGAATTGGTCGTGGTGTTCGCCGTCGATGATGCGTTGGCAGGCTCCGATGATGGCGCTTGCGATGGCGGGGTCGAGGTCCCCCAGCTCGGCGTTGGATTGGGCGCAGGCCATTTTGACTGCGGCGAGTCCTTTGATGAGGTTGGGGTGGTGCGAGATGGGGGTTCCCGTGATGGGGAAGTTTTCGACGGCTCGTAGGGTTTGGATGCCCCAGTAGACGTTTGCGGGGATGTCTCGGTAGCCGAGGAGGTCTTTCTCCTGTCGCACTGTTTTGCTCCTTGTTTTCCGGTGTCTCTTTTATTCTGACAGCCGCAGTGCGTTTCGGCTTGTTGTCCTCTGGTTAGTGGCTGGTTTTTGTCCGTGTGCGGTAGCGGTGTGTGGCCCAGGTGAGGAGCAGGGTGGTTGTGATACCGATGGCGATGCCTGTGGCGAGTTTGATGTGTCCGTAGTTGGCGATGCCTTCGCGCAGGAGTGTTTGGTGGTGGCTTACTTCGAGGGTGTTGGCTCCTGTGAGTGCTCGGTTGTGTGGGTCTTGTTTGATTCGGGTGAGTTCTTCGATGATGGCGTTGCTGTATTGGGTTGTGGCGAGGTAGGTGTCGGCGCTCATGGTGTAGCCGTCGAGGTAGGTTCTTGCCCAGCTTTCGAGGGCGTAGATGGTGTGGTCGGCTTGGTAGGTGTAATAGCCGGGTGCGCCGTTGGCGCTGATGAGGATGAGTGGGGCGGTGTAGGTGCTGCTTGGCGACGAGTAGTCGGCTTCGAACAGGTGGGTCAGTTCGAGAGGTGGCTGGTGTGTGTCGGGTTGTGGGGCGGCTGTTTGGGCGCATTGGTAGTAGTTACTGAGGGCTGAGTCGATGATGAGCTGGGCGCAGTAGGTGTGAACCTCTGGGTCCCAGGTTGGGGTGTCGGTGAGGGTGAGCCAGGTGTTTGGTTCGCCGTTCATGGCGTTTATGTCTGGCGCGGTTTCGTATGCGAGGGGTATGACGTGGGCTATTTCTACGGTGTTTGTGCCGTCGAGTGTCATCCCTACTGATCCTGTATAGGCTTCGTTGATGAGTTTGGGTGCCTGGTTGGTGAACCAGTCGGTCACGTACTTGGGTGCTTCGAGTGGGAGTTGCCCGACGGAGAGTAGCCAGGTTCCGAAGGTATCTGCGGGTGCGTGTGGTGTGCCGAATAGTGCGAGGGCTTTGTCGTTGAGGGCGTGGACTTTGCCGCCGTTCGAGTTTTCGGGTGGGCTTTCGGTGAATAGTGCACCTTGGTAGGTGACGAGTAGTTTGGGTTGTCCAGTGTAGCCGGTGTTTTCGCGTTCAATGGTGACGATGTGTGGGGCGGTTGTTCCTTGACTGGCTTCCCCGGCCTCGGAGACGGTCACTGCGGTGCACAGGTAGTCGTCTGCGAGCGCCACTGGGTTTTCAGTGTTTGTTGGGGTCTGACTCTGCATTGAAGTCTGACCCTGTATTGAGGTGTCATCTTCTGGGTGGTGTGTGATGGGTGCGCAATAGACGCCATCGCCTCGATACAGTGCGCCGAATGAGTCTGGGTACGTCTCGAGGAAGGACATACTTGAGGTGTCGAGGACGTAGTGTGGGATAGGGGTGCCCAGCACACCCGAGCGGTCCGACTCGTCGACAAGCCGACTGGAATTCTCCGCAAACCAAGTGGTGACTTGTGCTGGGACCTCGGTGGGGTCGGACAGGGACAGTGCTCCTGCGGGTGGTGCTGCCGCGATAGCGGCGGTAGCCGCACAGGTGGCGATGAGGCCTGCTGCGAGTGTCTTAATGATTGATCGTGTCATGACGCTAGCCTTCCTTGAACCCAGCCGTACGTGAAGATTGTGTGTGACTGATAGCGGACTTTACAGTCGCAGTGGCGGATTTCTGTGTAATTGCGTGGTGCTACCTCCCCGAATGCAGCGGGCTTCCAACTTCACCACGTAACATTGCGACATGATTAATCAAACTGCCATATTTGTCGATGCTGGCTTTCTACTGTCCGCCGGCGGTCACCGTGTGGCTGATACCACTTTTAGAAACGCTGTGAAGGTCCAATATTCAACTCTTATCAAAGGCCTGACACGAGAGGTGAAGGTTCACTCGGGAACGACTAACCTGCGCACGTACTGGTACGACGCGTCGCGCGATGGTCTGCTCACCGATGAGCAGAAGAAGATCGCGATGATTCCCGACGTAAAGGTGCGTCTTGGTCGGTTGAACTACTTTGGGGAGCAAAAGGGTGTGGATCTTCGTCTTGCACTCGACCTCGTGGGGTTGGCTCGGACTGGCTCGGTACGTACCGCATACCTGATTTCCGGTGACGACGACCTCACCGAAGCGGTCGAGGAGGCCCAGTCACTCGGATTGAAGGTCGTGTTGCTTGGAATCCCCGATGAGAGTGCTCGTCTCGGTTATTCATCCGTTGCAGATCACCTTGCGGTCACCGTGGACTCGATTATGTCGATTCCAGAAGATCTACTGAACTCCACGTTCACGCGCACGTATACGGCTGACGACGAGCGGGCAAAGACCGCATCTGCGATTGCTTCGGCTGAGGTACGCCCCGCACCGGAGGTGGTTGCTGTCGAAGCGAGTGAGGAGCCGATTGTTGAGTCAGCTTCTGCCGTGCCAAAGCCGGGTGTTCCGAATCCTGCGAAGATCGCTTCACGACTCGCTCAGACCACCACCCAGTCGGCTCCTGCGCAGCAGGCGGAAGTTGCGGCTCTCGTGTATTCGTCCCACACAGGTATGACGAGCGAGGGTATGAGCGGATACGTTGGAGCCACCGCTCATGAACAGGAGGTCATTGAGACGGCTCGGCGCATCGGCACATCGGTTGCTCGCACCTGGTACAACTCGACCACGCAGGCCGAGCTCTCCGAAATCATCGCTGATCGTCCACTGCTGCCACCGGACATTGACCGGGTACTCCTCAAAGACTGTGCGCAGGCAATCGGTGAACAGGACACCTACCTACAAAGCGTGCGCCGTACCCTGCGCTGGGCGTTCTGGGAAGAGATCGACCTGTTGCAGTGACTAGGCTGCCAGGTGAATGGGGCGTTCCCTCTTAAGAGGGGCCGCCCCATTTCTTTTTGCCTTCACTGTTGCACCCACATACCGCAGTCGTTGTTTCCACAGGACTCGCACCTGAGTGTTTCGTCCACAGATCGTGCCACTCGCTGGTTATGCCTTGTGAGGACCGTGTGTGATGAATACGCGCATACCGCGTAACTCATCCGCACAGTTTGATTGGTCACCTCATGAAGAAGATCTCGGCGCTTTGCCTGCTCTCGCTGATTCTGCTCATCTCAACAGCTTGTTCCCCCGGGAGTGAAGTATCCCTCAAGCATCCACCCACCATGCAAAACCCTGCGGCTGTCGCGGGAGCAGCGGCAGGGGCAGAGCCACTGACAGCAGATCGTTCTGAAGGCAACGATCCTCGCTCCTCTGAGAGCACATCCACGGGCAGTCCTGAACGGTTGGATCCCAGCGCCTCAGAAACTGAATCGCCCACTGCGGAAACCAGCATCCCGCGCGATCCAGAGACTCGCGCCAAGGTGATGAGGCAGCGGGACGTGGATGGTGGACTCGCCTTTGCCACCTTCTACTTTCTATCCCTGCTTGAAGCTGTCGAGACCTTGGACACCTCAACAGTCATGGAACTCGCTGGAAGAGAATGCCAGATATGCCTGGCAGACATCATGGCAATCAACGCCGCAGTATCAGCAGATTTCCCAGTCGAGTTCTCATCAGTACTCCCCTCCGAGGCTCTTCAGGCCACCGAACTCGGTGATGCTCACTATCACTTTGACGCCACCATGACACATACCTACTATTCGTCGCCGGGGAGTGCCCCATTCCTGCGGTACACGGTGGATCAACAACTCCCGGGCTTCTTCGAGGTCAGACATGGAGCCGAGGGCTGGCGGATGCTCGACTACGATGCCTACGCTCAAGACGAGGAACGCTAGTGGCGAGGAGCACTGCATGCATGTGTCACCAATCCACATCCAGCTCGACGTGCAGCGCTGGGCACGGAAGACAACGCACGTACGAAAACGCCTGCATAGAGCCTGATGCCGCGACTGTTCGCCATGAACCCTGAGACAAACAGGGTGCATCAAGGCAGTTCAATGGGCCTCTATAGCACCCTTGGTACATATCAAATACGCTGGTAAAAGCGTGTGGCCGCGCACATTGAACTCCAAATTGATTAGCACAATATCCAGCGTGGACACATATTTGAAGGTGTTGGCTATCAACCGGAAATTACATCCTCGATCCTAAATTGTTCAACGACATAATTAATTAGACCGGCCCCGAGTCGATTTATTTAACGCACGGGGAAACCGATGACAGGTTCCTGACACAACAGCGGCGCTCGTCCCCATACACAACAAC
This sequence comes from Populibacterium corticicola, assembly GCF_042683685.1. Lineage (NCBI taxonomy): Bacteria > Bacillati > Actinomycetota > Actinomycetes > Micrococcales > Jonesiaceae > Populibacterium > Populibacterium corticicola. The sequence continues at coordinate 821,561 of NZ_JBHUOP010000001.1, forward strand.
ACCTAGGCAAATCAACACATCAAGCGCTGCACTCATGATAGCCTCGAAGACACGGACCCGTTAAGTGCGGCATTAAATAATACTTACTTTCCCGATGGAAAGGCGGTATACCGAATCTGGGCGATATTGACGCACATCACATTTCCAAGTGGATAGTTTTTGTTCTGAAATCCCTTGACTTCCAATGTTTGAAGATTAAGATAAACAACATGACCACCCCCACTCCCGACTACTCAGGCCTCACGTTCTCCGGTGCCTACACCAAGGATCAGATCCTTATGGAGTACGTATTGGCCACAACTGTGGACTCTTTTATTGATCAGGTACTTCTCACGATCAACCACTACCGTGCGGTCGGGCGCCTACACGTCAAAGGCATCACCGCCCTTGAAGCCATGCGCTTCTCATTCCCTCCAGCCCTCGGGGACGGCTACCAAGCAGACCTGACCAAGACAGTTCAGTACGCCGGACTCCAGGCGATTGGATACTACGAGGATCGCCTTCCTGAACACGCAGAACACTTCATGGACCAACTCACCGACGCCATTGTCGTCATGAGCGCCTCACGCCGCGGTGGCCTACCTGAGGTTGCCAGGTTCGCCGAGACCGTCGACGCCTAAACCCTCTACTCACCCCCGCCTTCTTTCCACGGCCCGCGTCGATGTGGGATACCGCAGCACACTCCTACATTGCTCGACTGTGCTGCAGCCACGACCAAGGGACGGTTTCAACGAGGAAACCGTCCCTTTTGTTGTGCCAGCCTATATCAGCCTCAGCGAACCGAGACGTAACTCACTAACTCAGACGTTGAAGCCAAGTGCCCGCAACTGGTCTCGTCCATCCTGAGTGATGTGCTCTGGACCCCACGGTGGCATCCATACCCAGTTGATACGGAACGAATCGACCAAGCCCTCAAGCGCTTGAGCCGACTGGTCCTCGATCACGTCGGTCAAAGGGCAGGCCGCAGAGGTCAAGGTCATATCGATGACAACGGTGCTATCCGCCTCAATCGAGACCCCATACACAAGACCAAGATCGACAACGTTGATCCCCAACTCCGGGTCAATCACGTCACGCATCGCTTCTTCGACGTCAGCGACTGTGAACGGCGCTTCTGCAGTGGTATCGCTGCTCATAGCGTCTCCTTCAATTACGTGGAGTCCTGCGACAAGTTGCGCACATCTCCAACTTCCTTACAAACCTATACCGTGGCACCAAGACTTACGAGCCGTGCACGCCAGCCTTGGCAAACGTGTCTTTCAAAGCCGACCATCCAAGCAAGGCACACTTGATGCGCGCCGGGAACTTCGAGACTCCGGTGAACGCCGTTGCATCTCCAAGGGCATCCTCCTTGGCCTCAGCCGCCTCATCCAATTCGCCGAACCCCTTACCGCGGGTGTCCATGAGTTCACGGAAAATCTCCGCGATCTGCTCTGCCTCCTCAACGGTCTTGCCCTCAACCAACTGGGTGAGCACCGACACTGAAGCCTGCGAGATCGAACAGCCCTGACCGTCCCAGGTCAACTGGGAGATGGTAGGCGATGACTCATCACCAGCAAACGAGACCCGCATCGTGACCTCATCACCGCAGGTCGGATTCACCTGATGCGACTCCGCGCCGATACCCTCCAACAGTTCCACCAGCCCTTTACCTGTTGGATGCTTCGAGTGATCCAGGATCACCTGCTGGTAGAGCTGTTCCATTGAGTTACTCAACGTATCTGCCTTTCGCGCACAACCTAGAGAAAATCATTCCAATCCGAAGAACGCCCGCACACCGGTCAAAGATTCCCGGAACGCCCGGACCTCCGCAACGGTGTTATAGACCGAGCCCGTCACCCTGCTCGTTGAGGCTATAGAGAACCTGCGGTGCAGCGGTTGAGCACAGTGATGTCCAACTCGCACCGCGATACCGTCATTGTCCAGAATCTGGCCCACGTCGTGTGCATGGACTCCCTCTACGACAAACGCCACCACGGCCAGGCGGTTCTCAAGATCCGTCGGACCAATAATCCTGATTCCCGGGATCGAGCCGATCGTCAGCATCTCGCGCGCAAGTTCGCGTTCGTGCGCGTAAACACCGGCCATGCCCAGTTCGGACAGATACTGGGCGGCCGCACCCATGGCGACGGCCTGGGCGACCATCTGCGTTCCCGCCTCAAACTTCTGCGGTGGCGGCATGAAGGTGGACGACTCCATCGTGACCACCTCAACCATGGAGCCACCAAAACTCACGGGTGGCAGAGCCTCAAGGAGTTCCCGGCGTCCATAGAGCGCGCCAACGCCCGTAGGTCCGAGCATCTTGTGTCCAGAGAACGCCGCGAAGTCCACGCCGAGCTCGTGGAGATTCACCGGAATATTTGGAACCGACTGGCACGCGTCAAGCACGGTGAGTGCGCCAACCTCACGGGCGCGGGCCACAAAGGCGGCGACGTCGGTGATCGCACCGGTCACGTTGGAGGCGTGGGTGAACGCCAAGATCCTCGTGCGTTCGGTGACCACGGTGGCCAATGCGGAGACATCGAGCCGCCCACTGTCCAGGACGGGAATCCACTTGAGTGTCGCTCCCGTGCGCGCCGCAAGCTCTTGCCACGGGATGAGGTTCGAGTGGTGTTCAGCCTCGGTCACCACAATCTCATCGCCTGCGCTCAACGCGAACCGTCGTGCGGCGTCTCCCCCACGCCCGAGCGTAGCATTGCCAAAACCATAGGCGACGAGGTTCAGGGCGGCAGTGGCCCCTGAGGTCCACACGATCTCGTCAACGTCCGCACCGACAAACCGCGCTACCTGCTCGCGCGCGTACTCAAACGCATCCGTGGCTTCCTCGGCCAACTGATGCGCGCCACGATGTACAGCGGCGTTGCGTTGTAGATAGAAGTCTTGCTCAGCGTCAAGTACCGGATCAGGTTTCTGGCTTGTCGCACCTGAATCCAAATAGACAAGAGGCCTACCGTCGCGCACAGTGCGCATCAGCAGTGGAAAGTCCGCACGTACAGCAGCCAGCTCCGTTGCGCTCAGGACGCTTTCACCGTGTCCCGCACGGGCGGAACCATCATCAAAAAGCTGAGACATCTCGACTCCTCAGGTCGGAAAAGAAAGGTGCGCTGCCGCCATGCGGCACGATGGCAGCGCACCTGAAAATCTTGAGCCCACCCCTACGCAACACGAGGGGTGAACCCGGACGGATCGTCGTCAATCAAAAATCAACAACCCGGCCGACGTCTTTCAGGCGGTGGCGCCCTGGAGGTAACGGTCGTAACCCTCAGCCTCAAGACGCTCAGCGAGCTCTGGGCCACCCTCTTCGGCAACGCGTCCGGCAACGAACACGTGCACGAAGTCAGGCTTGATGTAGCGCAGGATACGAGTGTAGTGGGTGATCAGGAGGATACCGGCGTCAGTGTTGTCCTTGACGCGGTTGACACCCTCGGACACGATGCGCAGCGCGTCAACGTCCAGACCGGAGTCGGTCTCATCGAGGATCGCGAACTTTGGCTTGAGAAGCTCAAGCTGGAGGATCTCGTGACGCTTCTTCTCACCACCGGAGAAGCCCTCGTTCACGGAACGCTCAGCAAACGAGTCGTCCATACGCAACTGAGCCATAGCGGACTTGACGTCCTTGACCCAGGTGCGCAGAGCGGGCGCTTCGCCGTCGATCGCGGTCTTGGCGGTGCGCAGGAAGTTCGATACCGAGACACCTGGAACCTCAACCGGGTACTGCATGGCAAGGAACATACCGGCGCGAGCACGCTCGTCAACCGACATCTCCAAGACGTTCTCACCGTCGAGGAGAACCTCACCATCGGTGATCTCGTACTTTGGGTGGCCTGCGATCGAGTAAGCCAGAGTGGACTTACCGGAGCCGTTGGGGCCCATGATCGCGTGGGTTTCACCCGAGTTGATGGTCAGGTCAACACCGCGGAGGATCTGCTTCGAGCCCTCCTTGGTCTCTACACTCACGTGCAGGTTCTTGATTTCAAGAGTGGACATGTGGATTTCTCCTTTTACAAAGGTTTCGGCGCATCGACATCAACGAACACGTTGTCGCCCTCGATGCTTACTGGGTAGACAGGGACTGGTCGGGTTGCGGGCAATTGCATCGGCATGCCAGTTTTCAGGTCGAACTGGGAACCGTGCAGCCAGCATTCGATCAGGCAGCCTTCAACTTCTCCGTCAGACAGTGCAACCTGTCCGTGCGAGCACACGTCGTAGATGGCATGGAAATCACCGTTTTCGTCGTGGACGACAGCCACGGCGATTTCCCGTCCATCCACGGAGTCAAGCTCTACGCGCAATGCCGTGCCAAGCGGCACGTCGCCTACGGAACAAGCGAGTTGAGCGGTCATGCGTCCTTGCCACCGGTAATGACGGTCATGGACTTTTCGAGTTCGGAGTCGATCGATGCGAGCAGGCGTTCCTCAACCTCTGCGACGCCGATTTCCTGGATGAGTTCCGCGAAGAATCCGCGTACCACGAGGCGGCGGGCATCTGCTTCGGTGATACCGCGAGCTTGCAGGTAGAACAACTGCTCATCGTCGAAACGACCGGTTGCCGAGGCGTGCCCCGCACCCTCGATCAGGCCGGTTTCGATTTCGAGGTTGGGAACCGAGTCCGCCCGGGCACCGTCCGTGAGCACGAGGTTGCGGTTGAGCTCATAGGTGTCGGTGCCCTCTGCTTCTGCGCGGATCAGTACGTCGCCAACCCACACAGTGTGTGCGCCCTCACCCTGGAGTGCGCCCTTGTAGGTCACGCGGGACTTGCAGTTTGGAACCGCGTGGTCCACGAACAGACGGTGTTCCTGGTGCTGGTTCTCGTCTGCGAAGTACAGACCGACCATTTCAATGTCGCCACCCTCAGCGGTGAACTCCGCATCAGGAGTCACACGCACCACGTCGCCACCGAAGGTGACCACAACGTGCTTGACCACTGCATCGCGACCGATCTTGATGCGCTGCGCGGAGGTGTGTACGGCACCGTCGTTCCAGTCCTGTACGGAGACGACGGTCACGTGCGATCCCGCCTCAGCAACGACCTCAACGGTCTCATTGAGCAGTGCGTCGCCACGGTGGTCGATCACGATGACCGATTCGGACAGCGGCTGCGCCTGAACGAGAACGTGTGCCGCCTGCGCGACATCGGCAGCTCCCGAGATGTTGATGTGCGTTGCTGCGGACGCCTTGACTTCCTTCGGAACCGTGACAACAGTGGCCTTGGTGAAGCCATTCCATGCGGTCACAGCGGTTCGGTCACCCGGGGTGCCTGCCTGTCCGAGACGCGGGTCCGTACGCTCAACCGTCTCAACCAGAACCTCAGGGGCAGCCTCAACCTCAACGGTTGCGGTGTCTGCCAGTTCACTCGAGAACAGCGGAGCGATGCGCGCCACCGGTGAGAAACGCCATTCCTCTTCGCGGCCCGACGGCACCGGGATGACGTTGAGATCGAAGGACGTCACGCGGTCAGCGCGCGAACCTTGAACCCCGCTGTCGGCAACGCCGTGGCTGTGTGCGCCATCTGCGGTTGCCCGCGAGTGATCGGTGCTCAGCCCTTGTGGGGCTGCGCTAGTTTCAGTGCTGGTCATCAGCCAACAGATCCTTCCATCTGGAGTTCAATCAGGCGGTTCAGTTCGAGTGCGTACTCCATCGGGAGCTCGCGGGCGATAGGCTCCACGAAGCCTCGAACGATCATCGCCATTGCCTCGGTCTCATCCAGGCCACGGGACATGAGGTAGAAGAGCTGGTCCTCGGAGACACGTGAGACGGTTGCTTCGTGTCCCATCTGGACGTCGTCTTCACGCACGTCAACGTATGGGTAGGTGTCGGAACGCGAGATCTGGTCAACGAGTAGGGCGTCGCACAGAACGGTCGATGCTGAATGCGATGCGCCTTCAAGTACCTGGACGAGACCGCGGTAGGAGGTACGTCCACCACCACGCGCAACGGACTTCGAGACAATCGAGGATGAGGTGTTTGGAGCCGCGTGCACCATCTTGGCGCCGGCGTCCTGGTGCTGTCCTTCACCGGCAAAGGCAATCGAGAGGGTCTCGCCACGGGCGTGCTCGCCCATCAGGTAGATGGCCGGGTACTTCATGGTGACCTTGGAACCGATGTTGCCATCGACCCACTCCATGGTTGCGCCCTCTTCAGCGATCGCGCGTTTGGTCACGAGGTTGTACACGTTGTTCGACCAGTTCTGGATCGTGGTGTAACGAACGCGGGCGTTCTTCTTAACGATGATCTCGACGACTGCGGAGTGCAGCGAGTCGGACTGGTAGATGGGGGCGGTACAACCCTCAACGTAGTGTACGTAGGAACCTTCATCCGCGATGATCAGGGTGCGCTCGAACTGACCCATGTTCTCCGTGTTGATGCGGAAGTAGGCCTGCAGCGGGATCTCGACGTGCACGCCTGGTGGGACGTACACGAACGATCCACCGGACCATACGGCAGTGTTCAGGGCCGCGAACTTGTTGTCGCCGGATGGGATGACCGAGCCGAAGTACTGCTCGAAGATCTCTGGGTACTCGCGCAGACCGGTGTCGGTGTCAACGAAGATGACACCCTGTTCCTCAAGGTCCTCACGAATCTGGTGGTAGACGACCTCAGACTCGTACTGAGCCGCAACACCTGCAACGAGGCGCTGCTTCTCGGCCTCTGGGATACCCAGGCGGTCATAGGTGTTCTTGATGTCCTCTGGGAGTTCTTCCCACGAGGTTGCCTGGCGCTCAGTGGAGCGCACGAAGTACTTGATGTTGTCGAAGTCAATGTCCGAGAGGTCCGAACCCCAGTTTGGCATTGGCTTCTTCTCGAACAGGCGAAGCGCCTTGAGGCGCTGGTTGCGCATCCATTCCGACTCATTCTTGAGGTCGGAGATGTTGCGTACGACTGCTTCACTGAGACCACGCTGTGCTATTGCACCTGCTTCATCTGAGTCATGCCAACCGTACTCATATGAGCCGATGGAGGCGATGATCTCATCGTCACTGCGTGGCGCGTCCGCATTAGCGGCTTGCGTTGGGGCGCTCATTCTTTTCCTTCCACGTTCCGTGTGTTACGGACGGTCTTGCTGACCTTGCGGGCGATTCACGGGGACGTTGGTGGTGCACACGTGTCCTCCCCCGGCGAGGGTCACGAGTCGTTGGGTGTGCGTGCCCAAAATCTTTGAGAAGAGTTTGGCCTCGGCTTCACACAACTGTGGGAATTGGGCTGCGACGTCCTGCACTGGGCAGTGGCCCTGGCACAACTGGAGCATTGGCACGCCGGCAACCGGTCTGACGCTTGCGGCAAATCCTTCGGCGTTGAGAGCCTGTGCGAGTTGCTCAACGCGCCCTTGCGGGTCGGTTGCTGTGATGGCTTGCGCGTATTTTTCTTCGAAGTGCGCGAATCTGTGAGCGGCGAACTCCTCGACCGCTCCCTCTCCGATTTTCTCCACGAGGAACGCGAGTGCTTCGGCTGCGATACCGGAGTATGCGCTGGGAAGTTCCTCATGTGCTCGTGTGGTTGCCACGTACTGCCGTGACGGCCTGCCGCGGACGCCTTTTTCTGGCCGGTCGGTATAGACCTCAATCTGCCCGCTGTCTTCGAGGTGGGAGATATGGCGTCTGATACCGGCTGGGGTCAGTTTGAGGATATCTGCGAGTTTTGCCGCGTTGATGGGCCCGTCACTGATGATGAGTTGGAGCACTCGTTCCCGAGTGGTTTCTTCATCGGTGGGGGTATGACCCGCTTGGTCGAACTGCGTGGTCTGTGCGACGACGTGGTGCTGTGGTTTCTCGTTGCGTGGTGCGCCTGGTGCACCTGTGGGCTGCTGCGCTACGCGCGTTGGCCCGGCTGATGCTCCGGTGTTGGACGAACTTTCGCTGATTGTTGCCATGTGGTGTCACCGCCTTTCTCACGAATCGACCGTGTGTTCTTGGGAAGGTGTGCACCGGATGTGACCCGTAAACCGCTGGCAAGGCCTGCGGTTGCAGTCTGCCCTCGACACACCATTACCTAGAACAACATTTAAGAAACATTTTTGTTCCCTAATTGGGGTTTGGCAAGCAAGGTAAACCTCATTTCGACCTCTATCGTGGGGTGATTCACGCCACCGTCCCGGATGATTGCCGCGGGTTCCTCCATGGTTCTCTCAGGTTTTACCCATAAACTCTTGACCGCGCCCGTCTCGGCGTCTTGTTTCTCCTACCGTCAGTGAGTGTGAGTTGACCTCCAACGATGTCGCGTCGCGTGCTCCCGGCACATCTGACTCGGTGCCCGACCCTGATCTTCCGGTCGCGCTTTCCATTACCAACCTGCATAAGTCGTTCGGTGGGCGCGAGGTCGTCAAGGGTTTGTCGCTATCGGCTCGTCTGGGTCATGTGACTGCTGTGCTGGGCCCCAATGGTGCGGGTAAAACAACCACGATTGAATGCTGTGAAGGTCTGCGCACCCCTGACAGCGGCGTCATCAGGATCTTCGGCTTGGACCCGGCACGCGATGGCGCACGGTTGCGTTCTCGCGTCGGGGTCATGCTGCAGGATGGCGGCTTGCCCACGTCGGTCCGGGCACTCGACATGTTGAAGCATGTCTCGCGCATGTATGCCTCACCGTGGGATGTTTCTGATCTGGTTGAACGTCTCGGAATCGATTCATTCGCTTCGACGACCGTCCGCCGCCTGTCGGGCGGCCAGCGGCAGCGTTTGGCTTTGGCGGCGGCTTTGGTGGGACGGCCTTCTCTCTTGTTCCTCGACGAGCCATCGGCCGGGATGGACCCGCAGAGTAGGCATGCGGTCTGGGAGTTGGTTCGACAACTACGTGATGAGGGTGCCGCGATTTTGCTGACAACACATCTCATGGATGAGGCACAGGCTCTCAGCGATCAGGTCTATATAGTGGATCGTGGTGAGGTGATCGCGCAGGGTGCTCCGCACGAGTTGGGTGCGACCCTAGACGATCAACTGACTTTCCATACGGATCGCGCGCTTGGGATGGACCTGCTGGATTCATTGGTGGAGTCTCCCGGGCAGGTGACCCGGCTTGCGTCCGGCGCCTACCGTGTCACCGGTTTGCCCATCCCCGCGGCAATAGCTCAGGTGGCGGGCGCGTGCGCACGTCACGACATTACGATCACCTCGTTAACGTCTGGAGTGCAGAACCTAGAGGATGTGTTCCTCGATCTCACAGGAAGGAGCCTGAGGTGAGCACAGTGGCTCAACGTCCTCCGCTCGGCGCCGGTCAGCCCGCTTCCGCAGCCCGCCGCATCAGTACCCAGGCATTCTTCGAGACCCGTACCCTGCTGCGCAACGGCGAGCAGCTCATGGTCTCGATTCTGATGCCGCTGGCGATATTGTTTGCCCTTGGCAAAACCGAGGTGCTGGATTTTGACATCAACGGTAACTCGCGCTTGGACTTCGTGGTCCCGGGCGTGATGGCACTGGCAGTCATGGCCAGCGCGTTCACCTCTCAAGCGATCTCCACTGGTTTTGATCGCCGTAATGGCGTGCTGCGGTTTATGTCCACGACTCCTCTCGGGAAAGACGGGCTGCTCCTAGCAAAAGTGTGTGCGGTCTTGACCATTGCGGTCATTCAACTTGTTCTGGTGGGCCTCGCAGCACTCGCGCTGGGGTGGCAGACCTCCGTTTTGCCACTCGCCCTTTCCCTGGTTCCGGTTGTTCTAGGTGCCCTTGCCTTTACCGCGTTCGCACTGATCGTGGCGGGGACATTCCGCGCAGAGGCTGTCATCGCCCTGGCCAACATCATTTTGGTTGCGTTGATTGTGGGCGGAGGCGTGGTCGTTCCTGCCGCTCAACTACCCGGATGGCTCGCACCGATTGCCACCTACCTCCCTTCTGGTGCACTCGGCGACTGTCTGAGAGGCGTCTTCCTGGACGGCGCGCTACCCCCCCTCCCCCTGACGGTGCTGACCGCATGGGCGGTGTTCCTGTCCTATGGCGCAGCACGCCTGTTCAAGTGGCACTAACGCACTTGCTCGCATGAGCGAAACAACCCTCAACCCGCTTCCCTGAAACGCCTTCAAAGACATACGGTTACTTCTGTGAACACTCCTCAACAGTCCCCCGCTCTCTCACGCTTCACATATCCACTTGCAATCGCCAACCTGATCGCTCAGATCGGCATCATCGTGACCGGCGGTCTGGTCCGATTGACTGGGTCCGGTTTGGGCTGCTCCACCTGGCCCATGTGTGAGCCGGGACAGTTCGCACCCGAGTTTCATGCCGAGATGACCTTCCACCCCATTGTGGAGTTCGGCAACCGCACTCTCACCGGTGTCCTGAGTGTGATCGCAGGCCTGCTGCTCCTCAGCGTCCTCCTGGACAAGAGCCGTACTCAGGCAATCAAGAGGCTTGTATGGTGGCCGATCATCCTTATCGCCGTTCAGGCGGTTGTGGGCGGCATCACCGTCCATGTGGACCTACACCCTGCAGTCGTGGGGATTCACATGATCATCTCCGTGGCGCTCGTGTCGCTGTCAACGGTGATTGTCTACCGGGTATCTCCTCGCGAACGCGCAGATGTCGCTCGAATCCCCGTTCGCGTCAAGCAGGTAGTGGCAGCGCTGGGACTGTGGATGCTTCCGATCGTTGTGCTCGGTGTCATCGTGACCGGCGCGGGACCGCACTCCGGCGATGACGAGGTCGGCTACCGCTTTAGCGTTGACCCCATGATGATGGCTCGCATTCACGCATTGTCTGTCTGGGTGTTTGTGGCCCTGCTAGCGGTGCTTGCGTTCCTCATGTATCGAGCACGCGCACAGAGCGTTGACCTTGCCCCTCGACCGCTGACTACTGGTTTTTGGTGGGTCGTTGCGGTTACTGCGTTGCAGGGAGCAGTCGGTTACTACCAGACGTTCAACGGACTGCCTTGGGTTGTGGTGACCTTCCACCTGCTTGGGGTTGGCGTGTTCGCAATGGTGACCACCAACCTGGTGTTGCTGACTCGTCCGACTGTTGCGACTCGTCGCTAATTTACAGCTTGTCGACGCCAGGGCTGGGCCTGCAGATAGTCTGCGGTCCCAGCCCACTTGCTTTCATTCCAACTACTGCATGGCAGTGGTTGGACGCGTTTCCACAAGGCGCTTCCAACCGGTTGAGGGTACATAATCCACAGGGCGGCACCAGGTATGCATGTCTTCCGCTGAAGAAATCGAGAAGATAATGGGTAACGCATTCAATCCAGACCAAGGAGGCCCCCTTGCAGCCAGCCGACGCAACCCCACCGATCATTCGCACTCCATGGGCCGAAACCCACGAGCTACTACGCGACTATTACGACACTGAGTGGGGTCGTCCCGTCACAACCGATCAGGGGATATTTGAGAGGTTGAGCCTCGAGGCATTTCAGTCAGGCCTCTCGTGGCTCACCATCCTCAAGCGACGTGAGGGCTTTCGCGCCGCGTTCGATGATTTCGACTATCACAGGGTTGCAACCTACACAGATCTCGATGTTGAGCGTCTGCTCGAGGACACACGCATCATCCGTAACCGCGCAAAGATCCAAGCGACCATCGGCAATGCGCGCGCAGCAGTGGCATTGGAAGATGAAGGTGGGTTAGCCGAGCTTGTGTGGAGTTTCAAGCCGGAACAAACCCCCATGCCGCACACCATGGCTGACGTGCCAAGCCAGTCTCCCGAGTCCGTGGCTCTATCCAAGGAACTACGCCGCCGAGGGTTTCGGTTTGTCGGTCCGGTGACCATGTTCGCGCTGATGGAAGCTGTTGGGATCGTGGATACGCACATCATGACCTCTCACCTGCGTGGCGTCTCGGGAGTTTGGGAGCGGTAGCAGACATCCGGAGCTGTTCCAGTCTGCGAGATTTCTTGAGTGAATGAACTCCCCGGCTCGCACTCCCCATACAAAAAGAAATAACCTTTCACCTGGTAATACATCCGCATATTGCTGCCTTCATTAACAATCCTGTTCTCCCTCGAGGCATTGGGGAGTTCACCCCCTTGGGGCACAAGCATGGGAGAACCTAGTCTCAGCCTTAGTAAGGAATCCTTACAGATTCCTTGCGGATCACGCGCGTGCATGTATTTATCCCGCCGAACCTCGCCGTGTCCGCCACCCTGGGTCTTGGGCAGTCAAACGCAACGCCCAAAACACAGGAATGTAGATCATCTACACCCCCGCTCACCAAAACTGCATCAATCCACATAGGAGTTCTTGTGCCTCGCACCTCCACCCTCCTGCCTGCGCGCCCTCGCGCGGGCTTACGGAAGCTTGTCGCCGTCGCCACCGTCGGCGCCTTTGCCGCATTCGGCGCGGCAACACCCGCCTTATCAGCCCCGCTGCACACCCCTAAGCCCATCACCGACACCTGCGAAGAGGGTTCACTTCCTGGAGTCGGCAACCCCACCTCGCCAATCACCGATGAGAACGTCTCTGTATTCGTCGGAGGCAACTATCGATCCACCAACGCAGAGTCCGAAGGATTACTCGTTGTCCTTGGAGACGCATGGAACCAGTCAGGTCTGCTCAACGTGGGAACCGTTGGGGTAGGGTCGGGCATCCTCCCCGAGTCCGGAAGCGTCATGCTCGCCGTGGGCGGCGACCTCATCATTGACGCAGAGGTCCAGGTTACGCACCCAATCGGCGGAGTCACCTGGGGCAAGGTTCAGGTCGGTGGAGAGATTAAAGGGTCGCACAAGACCCACATCAGCACCGGCAGCCACCCACACGCCGCTGAGATCCAAGAAGGTATAGGTAAAGATGCCGCTGTCGGAGAATGGCTGCACCTAACTGATCTCATTACGAGTGAATCCCAGCGGTTGAGCAAGATCGTTCCCTCGCAGGTGATCACGCAGTGGCCCTCTCCATACCAGATCGACCTCCCTTCCGGGGATGAGGTCAAGGCCGTGGAAATCAACGCTTCTGCCCTCAACCAGCTTTCGGGCTCAGCAGTTCATTTCCTTGGCGATGCTGCAGTTGCAGGCCCTCTAGTCATCAACGTCATCGATGACACCAACGGTGTACTCAACATCAACTTCTCCTCGTTCTTCTCCAACTCAAAGAATGTGGACTTCACTGACCCAGAGTTCCCACACCTCGCGTCGAAGTTACTGTGGAACATCGATTCTTCGTTCAAGGACATCACCATCGGTGGTAAGGGCAAGGGTGGAAACCAGTTCTTCGGAACCGTTCTTTCAGCAAGTGGCACCGCAGTTGTCACCCTGGAATCCGCAACCAACGGTCGCATCTGGGTCAACGGCGACCTCAACACCCTAAATGGCGGCAACGAACAGCATGCCTATCCCTGGATCGGTGGCGGCTTATTCGACTGCACCCCAACACCTGGTCCAGAAGAACCTGAAACCCCGGACACTCCTGATCAGCCGGAGACCCCCGAGGGACCAGAGCAGCCTGAGGTTCCGGAGACGCCTGAGACCCCACAGGGTCCAGAATCTCCCGAAGAACCCGAATCTCCTGAGAATCCGGACGAACCAACCGTGGATGTTCTGGATGAGGAGGAGGAACAGTTGGATGACCCAACTGAACCATCGCCAACTCCATCTGTTGGCGTCTTGGATGACACTGTGGAAGCCGATGAGGACGATGAGGCCACGACGATCGAACGCTCAGACGAGGCAGACGACTCCGATGAACTTGTCGTCACAGGCGCGGCTGTAACCGGTGCGGCGATCATCTCCACGCTATTGCTCGCGGCAGGGCTGGGAATGGTACTGCGGGTACGCATGGCACGCGACTAGAGACTAAAGCTTCCCGCTTAGGGAATGACGGTGGCCCACCAACAATTGTGTTGGTGGGCCACCGTCGTTATTTGGTGAATGAGGAGGGTATATGCGTTCTGTGGGTATTGAATCCATCGAACACCGACACAACCCACAGATCACGTGTCGGTTGGCCTGCACTGCTCATGGAGCAATCAGAACGTGTGAACGGCTCAGGTGTGTCGGTGGGGCGGTTCTGGTCCAGGTGCATGGTTTTTGTGTGTGTATATGGGCCAATCTGACCCCATCGATTCTGGTGGACGACGAGACGGCCGAGATGAACATGGTTGGTAGCGCACACTCGATGGGCTGTTTTTGACCCGAGTACATAACCTTTGTATACGCCATCGGACCAGTTTCAACCCATCGGAAAAGCACACTGCCGCGCATAGGTAATTCCCATGCGTGGCAGTGTGCTCTTATAGTGCGTCCAAAACCCAGATCTGGTCCTAAGCCCAAGCCGGACCCTGAAACCTAGATCCGTTCCGAGACTTTCTGCGTTCGTCGGAATGGGAACGCTTCATCCACACTGCGAAGGGTTGTCCAGTGACGATCACGGGCAGCACTTACCGCGAGGATGCCGACGACAGCGGAAGGATTATGAATCTGACCGCTCAGCACCAAGTTGACTGCGTCATCAATCTCAACCCAACGGCTCTCCATGCCGATCTCTTCGTCCTCGCGGACATGCCGCTCAGCAGCAGACACCTCATGGAGACCACGTGCCAGGAACACCCGAATAGCCTCATTGTTTCCACCTGGAGTTGTGCAGTAGTCCACAAGGACCTGCCACGAATCTGCCCTCAGGTCTGCTTCCTCATACAGTTCACGAGCCGCTGCAACCTGTGTGGGTTCACCCGGAATATCCAGCAAGCCTGCGGGCGGTTCCCACAGGTAAGCACCAACGGGTTGGCGATACTGGCGCAGCAACAGGATTCGTTCCCGGTCATCGAGAGCGATAACCGCAACGGCACCGGGATGATCGATGTACTCGCGAGTGACCACACCTGCTTCGCCAAGGTTCACGGACTCACGTACTAGGTCGAAGATACGACCCTCATGGACAATACTGGCCTCAGTGACTGGCTGCGGATCAATTTCGTCGCGAATCATGTTGTCGGATCAGCTCTGTTGGAAGTCGAGGGCCGCCGCAATCAGACCGGAGAACAGTGGGTGCGCCTTGGTTGGACGCGACTTGAACTCAGGGTGCGCCTGCGTCGAAACGTAATACGGGTGGACGCTCTTTGGCAGTTCCACGAACTCCACCAGTTCTCCATCTGGTGATGTACCAGAGATAACAAGCCCTGCCTCTTCGATCTGAGTGCGGTAAGCGTTGTTGAACTCGTAGCGATGGCGGTGACGCTCTGAAACCTCGCGAGTTCCATATACCTCTGCGGCTACGGACCCTTCGGCCAGAACTGCATCATATGCGCCCAGGCGCATCGTACCGCCCAGGTCGCCCGCACCTTCGACGAAGGCCTGCTGCTCTTCCATGGTTGCGATGACAGGGTGTGCGGTCTCTGGATCAAACTCAGAGGATGAAGCTCCTTCAAGCCCGAGTACGGTCCGTGCATATTCCATGACCATTGACTGCATGCCGAGGCAGATACCCAATGCTGGGACCTTCCCTTCGCGGGCCCAGCGCAGTGCGCCGATCTTGCCGTCGATTCCGCGCACACCGAATCCCCCGGGAACGATGATTCCATCGACTCCCGCCAGTGCATCGTGGGCACCTTCAGGGGTTTGGCATTCGTCAGCGGCAACCCAGCGGATGATGATCTTGGCGTCGTTCGCGAATGCGCCTGCACGCAGCGCCTCGGTGATGGAGAGGTAGGCGTCTGGGAGGTCGATGTACTTTCCTACCAGTGCAATCTCTACCTGGGATTTCGGGTTGTGGACACGCTCGAGCAGGGCGTCCCATTCGGTCCAGTCAACGTCGTTGACCTTGAGGCCAAGACGACGCGCAACGTAGGAGTCGAGCCCCTCGGAGTGGATGACGCGTGGGATGTCGTAGATGGATGGCGCATCCTTACAGGTGACAACAGCCTCATTGTCGACATCGCACATGAGCGCGATCTTGTCCTTGACCGGGGTTGGAATGTCACGGTCGGTACGCAGCACGATTGCGTCTGGCTGAATACCGATCGAACGCAGTGCGGCAACCGAGTGCTGGGTTGGTTTCGTCTTGAGCTCACCGGATGGGCCGATGTAGGGGACGAGTGAAACGTGGACGAAGAAGCAGTTGTCACGACCGAGTTCGTGGCGGACTTGGCGCGCCGACTCAAGGAATGGCTGCGATTCTATGTCACCGACGGTTCCGCCGATCTCGGTGATGATGACGTCAACGTCAGGGCTTGCCTGAGCGCGCATGCGTTCCTTGATCGCGTTGGTGATGTGCGGGATGACCTGGACAGTGTCTCCAAGGTATTCGCCGCGACGTTCCTTAGCGATGACGTTCGAGTAGATCTGCCCGGTGGTCACATTGGCTACCTGGTCAAGATTGACGTCGAGGAAACGCTCGTAGTGTCCGATGTCGAGATCGGTTTCTGCGCCGTCTTCGGTCACGAATACTTCACCGTGCTGGAACGGGTTCATCGTACCGGGATCAACGTTGAGATAGGGATCGAGTTTCTGCATCGTGACCCTTAGACCACGGGAACGAAGTACTCGTCCGAGAGAGGAGGCGGTCAATCCCTTACCGAGGGAGGATGCGACGCCTCCCGTCACAAAAATGTGTCGAGTGATGCTCGACGACTGGATCGTGTCCAAAACCGGGGTGCTGTTCGCTTCATCTACCACGGAATTCAATCCTAACAGTAACCACACCATCCGCCACTAATGCAGACGTATGTGCTGGGGTGACATTGGCCATGCGTAGCGTTTAACGCCCTATAACCCTTGGTAGAGAGTGGTGAGCGATTCAAGCACTTCGGATTCAGTAGGTAGTTGCTGCGACCGTTTCGTTGCACGCTTTTGCAATCCAGTCTTTACCTGGTCAACCGTGAGAACCTGTTCGACCGCGACCTTCATCGCCTCGGCATTTGAGGCTTGGACGTAGAGGGCGGCATCTCCTGCGGTCTCGCGGGTTCCGCCGACGTCTGTTGCAACGATCGCCGCCCCGGCCCGCAGGGCCTCCTGAACTGCAACGGGTTGACCCTCCCAGACTGCCGCGTTGACAACCACATCTGCCGCATTGAGGAGTTCTGGAATATCGGTGCGTCGTCCCAGGAAACGTACGGCGGCACCGGCTTGGGCGGCTCTTTCCTCTAGCCCGCTTGCGAGGGGTCCATCACCGGCAACCACCCAGAGGTGCTCCACTCCTGCCGCGTTGAGGAGCACGGATGCTTCGATCGCCGTGTCCAAGCCTTTTTGCGGTGCAAGGCGAGCGACAGTCAACACAAGTTTGGTCTGGGCGGCGCTTTCACCCAGCAGTTGACGACGAGTTTGGTCGCGAGTGCAGTGCGGCTCACGTAGCGTGGGGGCAGGCACGAGCGCGCGTCCATGCACCTTGGCACGCTTTGCACGCATGCGATCAACAAGATCTGAAGAAACCCCGAGAACGGCATCTGCACGCAATGCGACAATCCGTTCAAGTACCTGGGTGACGGATTGGACCTTGAAGGATCCCACCGGGAGATTGTGCAGGGTGACAACCAGCTTTGGCCGGTGTGATCGGGCCATAGAGCCCAATGCGATTCCGGCCATGGCACCCGCCCGCAACCCGTGCGCATGTACCACGTCCACGTCAGCGACAAGCTGCTTGATACGCCCAAGGACCCGTGCATCCCCCAGGGATGGCCTATCGGTGATCTCAACTGTTCGATGCTGCGTGATCGGGCTGAATTTCTCAGCGAGGTTTCCAGGCGATGCGACGATGACCTCGAGACCCGGTGCGTCGTCTAGGAGACGCGCCACCTGAGCGACATGTTGGGATACTCCCCCAGCGCTTGAACCAAGTAATTGCATGATGCGCATGTGCGACTCCTAGTGACCCTGTGGGGTGTGTGAGGATGCGGGCGGCTGTGTTGGTTGAGGTTCCGGGCTGGGAACCTCGTTTGCCTTGGCGCTATTGCCACGCCTGCGCAGGGAGGCGAGTGCTGAGCGTACCGTTGCACGATCCAACACATAAGTGAGCGTTGCAAACACAATGATCGCGACGCAGGCTGCGAGCACACCGACCGCAATCGAGACGAGGAGCGATGCGCCTGCGGGAAGTACCGCGTAGGCAACCAGATATCCCGCTGCACCCGCCAGACCAGCCGCACTTATCGTCGTCAAGGAGGTGCGTAGCACTCCCGCAACAGGCTGCGGACCGCAGCAGGAACGCACTGCATAGAGCAGTCCGATTCCGGCAACGGACATTCCGATCGCTTGCGCCGCTCCCAACAACGCAACCGTCCACTGCGGGCGGCCCACGACTATCGGGAGGATGACCGAGAACAGGGCGGCAACAAACCAACCTGCTGCGGTGAAACCCACGGCTGCGCGTCCACGATCCACGGAGTACAGCACACGTGAGAGTTGCAGAATCAGTGCATATCCAACGAGTCCCGGAGCAGCGCTCGCGATGGTCTCAGCCATGAAGTCGACCGAACCGCGGGTGAAGGTCGCGAAGAAAGCTTCGAGCGGTTCTGCAGCTGCGATCAGAATCGCGCTCGACAATGCCGCAAGCGCAATGATCGTTCGTGTTGTCGAGGACACCATACGCGCAAAATCGGCATGCATCTTGCGCGATGCAAACTCTGCGATCCGTGGGAACGCACTCGTTGCGATGGGAACAACTAGAACTGCATACGGGAGTACGTAGACCGCCTGCGAGTATTGGAACAGATTGAAGGTTTCCGGTTGACCGTAGTGTGATGCCATACGCATCACCACGAGCATCGTGAACTGCTGCGCGACAAGAGCGCCAACCCCGGCAAATGCGAGGGCACGTGCACGAGTACCCTGTCCATGCGGAAAACGAAATGACAGCCGGAACTTGAGCCCCAGGCTTCGCACAGGCCCCACCATTGTGAGCGCCATGGCCGCAACACCCGCCGTCGTACCCCAGGCAAGTACCTGCAGTGCTTGGACGGTTAACTGCGAGACGTCACTTTGATTGCCGTCAGCGAGCAGACCAAACACGAAATAGGTCACGATGACGGTGAGCGAGGAGAACAGCGGCGCGAGCGCTGGCCACAGGAACCTCTTATGGGCTTGAAGGATGCCACCGAACAGAATGCCGACACCATAGAGCGGAATCTGCAGTGCGAAGACGCGAAGGAAGAACACCGCAGTAGTGTGCAGTTCCTCCGTGCGCATGTGCGCCATCGCGGAAACGATAGGGGAAGCGAATAGGAATACCACGAGTGCGATAGGCACCAGAACAGCAAGCGTCCAGGTCAGTAACGCGGATGAGATGCGAGACAGATCAACCTTGGAATCGCGAGACAACGCGCCCGCCAAGAGCGGGATAACAGCCCCCGCAAGCGCACCACCGGCGGCGACCTCAAACAGAACGTTTGGAAGTTGGTTTGCGATCGCATACGGCTCTGCAACGCCCCCCGTGCCAACCCACGTAGCTTGGGCAATTGAGCGGGCAAAGCCTAGTAGTCTGCTCAGCAGTGTCACCACGCTGATGAGGATTGCTGCACCTGCAAGGGACTGGACCCGTGCGGAGAACCTCGTGTTCAAGGCTAACTGGCCGATTCGGACTCGACGTGTGCGGGCCTGCGACCCCACATATCGACCGTGTTCAGATAGTGATTGTTCGCGATGACCTGCGAGAAACTTACCTTCTCACTTGCGAGCGTCAACCCTACGATTCCCACCGCGCATGCCAGTCGTGCCGAGCGCGGCGCATGTTGGACGAACGAGGCACCAAGAAGTGCACCCATGGCGTTCGCTCCCCCGTCGCCGAGCATCGCACGTTCCCCCAGGTCTTCAGGAAATGACACTGCGGCGCTGCCTGCGATGACCGCCCCTGCGGAGTTACCTTGGAGCAGCCCGAATGTCGCTGCCGCTGTCGAGACTTTGAGTGCTCTGCCTGGGCGCAGGTCAAGGAGGTTCATGAGGTTTGCGCAGCCGGCTATTACTACTGTGTCGAGTAAGACATCGAACGCTTTGGCCTGCTCACGGGACTGGGCACTCAACAGCGCAGACGCAAACGCCGTTGCGCCGATACCAATAACCTTCAGTCCACCAGTGGTCAACTGCCCCTGTGCGAGTGCGCCTAAGTGCCCCTTCAAACCTTTTGACCGCACGGAGGTGTCCTCAGCAAGGTCGTCATAGACACCAAACGCACCAGCTCCGGCGCTAGCAATTGTCTGTGCTAGTCGCTGTCGTGGATGCTTGGCACCAAACAGTAGCGATCCTGCCGTAATGCCAGCAGCAACAGCGGGGCCCTCAAGCAACGTGATCGGCTCACCACGGTGATTGGTCCGAGTCCAGCGATCACGTCCACCGGGTTGCGTGTCTTCAAGGAGACGACGCACACCTGCGGTTATTGCGGCGCCAGCAACTGTTCCAAGTATTACCCGGCCTAGCGTGTTCACTGCTCGGAACCGTCCTCGTCGGCCTCGCCCTCATCAGTATCAGGTAGGTCAACGTCAGTTTCGGGATCAACGGTTGAACGGTCAGGTTCCGGTAGAACGACTGCCGCAGGAACGAGTGCGGTGGCGTTCGACTCGAATCCAAAGTGGCCGATCTTCTGGCCAATCGCAGCCGACAGGGCAAGTGGCGTGTTCAGTTGGCCAACGGGTGTGTCCGCATCGGAGACGGTGGCCACGAGTTTGAGCAGGGAGGCGCTTGCGCGGATAGCTGACACAAGATCCGTGTCAACCACGTGTTCGGTCGTGACAACGACCCCTTCCGTGGAGCGCGCGGCTTCCTCAGCGATGTTCATCTGCAATGAGGTCGCGTCAGTGAAATCCGCTGACTCACCTTCAGGTACGCCCGTCACATCGTTCGAGCCGTCAATGATGATGATCGCGTCAACGGGAGTTGGCGTGTGGCGGTCCAGGCCGATCAGCTTCGCCTCCTCCAGGATTGACAGCGCAAGTTCAGCGTTTGCGGACATGTCGTCGGCGTCCGTTGGGTTTTTCTCTCCGAGTGCAACGATCAGCGCGGCTGCGAGAATTTTTTCGGAGGGAAGTTCCTTTTTGTCGTCTGGGAGCAGGTCGGTCAAGGTATTCGCAAGGGAAACCCGAGTCGCAGCCTGCTCGCCGTCTGTCCACAGATCGTTGACCGTGATTCGGCTCGAAACGGTGGCACCCGCGTAGGTGACCTGCTGCTCAATGCTCTCAAATCGCTCGTCGCTGACTGACCCGAGTTGAATCACACCAATGCGGCGTCCGTCGAGAGCGCCCTTTGCGACACGTTTGGAAGCCGCAGAGACGTATTCGTCAACGTGTGCGCGTTCCTGAGACTCGCGGTCAAGGGCAGCACGCATCTCCTCTTTCTCTGCGCGCAACTGCTCAACCTGTCCGGTCAGGGTGTCACCGATGGTCTCCTTCAACGGGCCAGCACCCAGGATGATACCCACGGCCAGTGCCAAGAACACTGAGATGAGGGAGACGATGTGGTACCGAAAGTCAATCACTGATCTGTGTGCTTTCTGTGTGTCGAGATAAGTCTTTTCAACGGCAAACTAGTTGGTCCACCATGCGAGCGAGCCAAACCATGACCAGAGGTCATCGAGGCGGGCTCCGAAGATACCGAACAGTGCCTGACCGACGGTCGTTGAGGCGAGCGCGGCGATCACGGCGATCAGTCCAGCGCCCGCCAGAAGCAGGAGTTGTCCGTTGGAGATACGCTGGCGATACAGTCGCGACACGCCTTTGGCGTCCACCAACTTTCCGCCAACGCGGAGGCGAGTCAAGAACGTCGATGCCATTCCAGCCCGCCCCTTGTCCAGAAACTCCACGAGCGTTGCATGCGTGCCTACGGCAACGATCAGTTCAGCGCCCAGATCGTCTGCCAGGAGCATCGCGATGTCCTCGCTCGTTCCGGTCGCGGGGAACACGATGTGCTCAACCCCTATCGCACTCAGGCGTTCTGTACCTGGTGCGCGCCCATCGCGATAAGCGTGTACAACGATCTCGGCACCACTACGCAGCGCCTTGTCTGAGACAGAGTCCATGTCACCGACGATGAGGTCCGGCTGCCAGCCTGCCTCTAGGATTGCGTCTGCCCCACCGTCAACGCCGATCAGGATCGGACGATACTCCTTGATGTAGGGGCGCAGGGTCTTCAGGTCTTCCTTGTAGTGGTAGCCCCGCACAACGATCAGTACCTGGCGGCCCTCGATCTTGGTTTTGATCTTTGGCACGCCCACGCCATCGAGGAGGAGTTCACGCTCTTGGCGCAGATAGTCCATGGTGTTTGCGGCAAACGACTCAAGTTGGACGGAAAGTCCTTCTCGAGCCTCTTCAAGCCGCAGGTCAATAATCTCCTGATCCAGGATCTCGCCCTCTGCGACCAACTGCTCACCCAGATAGACGGCATTGCCGTCGATCCGGATACGTTTTCCCTCCTTGAGGGACATAACGTCAGGGCCCAGATCATCAATCAGCGGAATTCCAGCGTCAACCAAAATCCCCGGCCCGAGATTGGGGTATCGCCCCGAAATCGACTTTGCGGCATTCAACACAGCACGGGGTTTCGCTGCAACCAGTGAGTCGGCAGCAACGCGGTCGATGTCCGTGTGGTTGATAACCGCGATATCCCCCGGTTCCAGCCGCTTGGTCAGGTCCTTCGTTCGCCGAT
Source organism: Populibacterium corticicola (assembly GCF_042683685.1). Lineage (NCBI taxonomy): Bacteria > Bacillati > Actinomycetota > Actinomycetes > Micrococcales > Jonesiaceae > Populibacterium > Populibacterium corticicola. Next base: position 844,029 of record NZ_JBHUOP010000001.1, read on the forward strand.
CGACCTTTGCGACACCAGCCAGACTTCCGTCGTTCTCCGAGGCGTTCTTATTATTTCTCGTAAACTTCATCGATCTCATGATCTCACAGCCGCTAGGTTCAACAGTTCCTGTGCGTGTTCTCGCGCTGAGGCGGATTCAACCTGTCCAGAAAGCATTCGAGCGAGTTCTGACACTCGCTCATCACCGGTCACGGTGGACAGTCCAGACTGTGTGATGCCCGCATTGTCATCAGCCGCGTCTTCAGGCACGCCCTTGGTCACGACAAGGTGGTGATCTGCGAAAGCAGCAACCTGAGGCAGATGGGTGACGACGATGACCTGGAAGGTTCTGGCCAGGAGAGCTAGGCGTTTGCCGATTTCAATGGCGGCCTGTCCACCCACCCCGGAATCCACCTCATCGAAGATCATCGTTGGGATGCTGCGAGCACCAGATTGTGAGGCTGTGGCCAATGCAACTTCGAGAGCGAGCATGACACGGGATAGTTCTCCGCCAGAGGCGCCCTTGCCCAATGGGCGGGCAGGTGCCCCCGGGTGAGCGGCCAGCAGCATGGATACCGATTCCGCTCCCCATGGACCAAGTTCTTCGAGCGGTTCTAATACCACCTCAATCGAGGCGCCCTTCATGGCCAAACCTGCAAGTTCAGCGCTGACGGCTTCGCCCAGATTCCGAGCCGCCCTCTGACGGCTCGCCGTAATCTGAGCGGCCACCTGGGTGAGGCGTTCTCCCAGACGATCCAACTCGTCGGAAAGAAGCTCAACGGTGGCACTGTCATCTTCAAGATCCATAAGGCGCAAGCCTGCTTCACTGGCCCACGCCAAAACCGCCTCAATCGTGTCGCCGTATGAGCGTCTCAGGTTAAACAGTTCTGCACGACGCGCCTCGACAACCTCAAGACGAGCCGGATCCGCATCCAACCCGTCGATGTAACTCGCAAGTTCCGTTGCGATATCCTCCAGTGCATATTGAGCCTCACGCATTTTGGTTGCCACGGAATCGAGTGAACTATCGTGCTGCGAAATACCGGAAATCGCACGAGCAGCGGCGTCCAACGACTCAATGATCGAGGCTGGAACCTCACCATCGCCAAACTCGCCGCCGCTCAAACGTGTGTGAGCCTCCTGCGCGCCAGCACGCAACTCCTCGACGTTGCTCAGTCGCAGTGCCTCAGCCGCAAGTTCCGCATCCTCGTGCGGCTGCGGTTCCACCCGTTCAACCTCAGCCAGACCAAGCCTCAACAACTCAGCCTCGCGGGAGCGTTCCTGCCGCTGCGAAACCAATCTATCCAATCGGGCCTCAACGTCAGCCCGCTCCGCCCACACCGAACGATAGGTGGCCACCAAATCCTCATGCTCAACTCCGGCGAACTCGTCCAAGGCAGCTCGCTGCTTGGAAGCGGTCTTCAACCGAATCTGCTCTGACTGCCCGTGAATCGTGACAATCTCTCGCGCCACATCGCTGAGAACCTGCTGCGGAACGGAACGACCCCCAAGAAACGTGCGCGAACGCCCCGCCGACGCAACGGAACGAGACACGATAAGCGCTCCATCGTCGTCAAGCACCCCACCGGCGTCATCCACCATCTCCAGTACCGTCGAGTTAATGGCAGATATCCTGCCCTCAACGGTTGCAGACTTCGCACCTGCACGGACAGTGGCCGGATCTGCCTTCGCACCGAGAAGCAAAGAGAGGCCCGTCAACACCATCGTCTTACCCGCACCGGTCTCCCCGGTGATAGCGGTCAGCCCACCTGCAAGGTCAACGTAGGCTCGCGAAATGACCCCGAGATTCTCGATTGAGATTTCCTCGAGCACAATTACTCCTTAGGGCTTGGAAGTTCACTGGCACGTGGATGTAGATCGGCTGACTCCATCGCGCTTGGCGTCTTACCGTCTCGGAAGCCTTGAACGGGCAACCTGAACTTGCTGACCAGGCGATCTGTGAACGTCGAAATACTCAAACGGGCGAAGATGATCGGGGTGGAACTCGTTTTGATTTCAACGCGCGAGCCAATAGGAAGCGCAGTCTGCCTGCGTCCATCCGTGATGAGGATTGCCGCAACTGATGAGTTTGGCGAGACATCAATGAGGACATCTGAATTGGGACCCACCACGAGTGGGCGCGCGAACAGCGCGTGAGCAGCCACGGGCACCACGACCTTTGCGGCGACATCCGGCCATACCACCGGACCACCTGCGGAAAATGCGTGTGCAGTGGAGCCAGTAGCCGTAGAGGTAATGATCGCGTCGCATCCAAAAGAAGACACAGGACGGTTGTCAACCGACAGGGCAACCTCAACCATCTTCGCCGCCTCCGCTTTCTCAACGGCGGCCTCGTTCAAGGCCCAGTCGCGAACCGGCTCGGAGAAACCCGGGCGGAAGATGGAGACCTGCAGGACCCTGCGTTCCTCAACGCCATAGTCACCAATGGCGATACGTCGGACAGCCTCATTCAGGTCTTCTCGTTCGCTCTCCGCAAGGAAACCAACGTGGCCCAGATTGATTCCGACTACCGGAACATCGGTGCCGAACACGAGTTCGGCAGCCCGCAGAATCGTTCCATCGCCGCCCAGAACGATAACAATCTCGAAGTCGCTGATGCGCATTCCCGCGCCAGACTCAAGCGGATTGAACACCTCCACACCGAACTGCTCGACATACCGCCCAGGTAAATCCACAACATAGACGGCGAAACCGAACTCTCGAAGAGCAGGAATCGTCGCGGCCAGACCGTCAAGCGCTTCTTGACGTCCACTGTGGGTAACGAGCAGGACACTTCTCGACAACTTCGATACCTCCAGCTAAACCCAATAGACGCTAGTCGCGGGCACATTCGCTGGGGCAGGAATCCCCTTACCCAACAGCGTATTTCCCCGCTCCTCTATCATGTCACCTTCCACCGACAGATCAGGGGTATTATCCACAGCTCTTTGCACGACCGCCACAACTTCAAGGGCAAGTTCCTGTTCTTCGGTGCTCATGAGCACGTCGCTCGCACCCAGTCGTGTCGGCTGGCGCAAAGCGTCCAGTGTCAACCATACGAAGAACTCCCGGTTACCGTTCGGCCCCGGTAACGCGCTGGGGATGATCGCCTGCGGTTGAAATCCGCACTGCTGTGCGGCAGTGAGCACGCGCACCAGTGCGTCACTATGACCCTGCTTGTTCCGGACGACTCCGCCATGACCAAGGTTGTGCTTGCCAACCTCAAACTGCGGTTTCACCATAAGAAGCAGGTTCGTTTTCCCGTCCACGATCGAGCGCAATGCTGGGAGAATCAAAGTGATCGAGATGAACGAGACATCACACACCACCAGGTCCGGCGTGTACGGCAGGTCCTCCGGTCTGAGTTCGCGCGCGTTGTAACCTTCCACGACGCTCACGCGGGTGTCCCTGCGTAACTCGTCAACTAGCTGGTCGTGTCCAACATCGAGTGCTACAACGTGTTGTGCACCATGACGGAGCAACACGTCGGTGAAGCCTCCCGTGGACGCGCCAACATCAAGAGCTTTGCTACCTTCGAGCGCCAAGAGCGGACGAGAATCCGCGCGCTCGTGTGAAGGCGCGGTCTCTCGTGCGATTGCTTCAAGAGTTCGCAACAGCTTGAAACTGGCCCGCGAAGCATAATCCTGTTGGTCCGATGAGCCGACTACCTTGACATCATCGACTGCATTCACCTTGAAGGACGGCTTGTGGGCAGTCACACCGTTGACGGTGATGCGGCCATCGTGGATGAGACTCGCCGCGCGGTTTCGCGATCGTGCTAGTCCACGAGCCACGACTTCGCTATCGAGCCTATTCACAGTAGTTCAGTTTTCCTTTTAGAGATCCAGTTCGATCTTGAGTTCTTCGATCAAGGATTCAAAGATCGGAGTGTGTTCTTCAACGTCTGCCACATCTAGGGCATCACCCAGACCAAGAAGGTCTTCTGTGGGAGTTGGTGGGACGGTAGGGTCAAAGTGCGTAGTCATGCGTGTGCCTTTAGAACTATGAAGGTGCCCGCAGTACGGGCACCTTCGAGGTCGTGCTGGTCAACAAAGTGTACGGTTACAGCGTCACAAAGTTAGGGATTGTGGACGAGTCGAACTCACCACCCACATCAACGTGGGACCATACTGCGCAGCATGCTGCACGCACGATATCGAGTTCGTCCACGCCGTCATGCTCCGCGATGACAAGCCTGCTATCCCGCACGGTAACGGCAGCGTTTCCACTGGTAAACCACGTTTCTTCCCGGCCCTGCCGAGGCTGGGTCTCCTGCAATGCGCGCAGATCTCGCGCAATGAAGTGAGGACGATTTTCCGGTGCAGCGAGAATGTCATCTCGCGCAGAATTCACCCCCGTGAGGACGTGCAATCCATGCAATCCACCCGCACGCGCGCCCGCCAGGTCTGTGTCGAGCCGATCTCCAACAACGAGAGCGTCTGTGACTCCGGCTTTCTCCATTGCCATGCGATACATAGCAGGTGATGGTTTACCAGCGCTCAATGGAGCAACTCCGGTCGCGCTCTGCACCGCACCGACGAGCGCACCGTTACCCGGAGCGAATCCACGTGCAGTTGGCAACGACAAATCGAGATTGCTCGCAAAGTGCTGGGCACCATTCGAGATGGCATAGGCAGCTTCCGCGAGGTGCTCCCATCCAAGGGACGGGTGGAAGCCCTGCGCGACCGCGACCGGGTCGTCATTGGCTGAGAACACCGGTTCATAGCCTGCTTCGCGCACGGCGGTGATAAGCCCTGCGCCTCCCACGACCAGGATGCGTGCCCCTGCGGGCACGTGATCCTGTAGGAGGCGCGCGCAGGCTTGCGCTGCGGTCATGATTTCCGACGAGTCGGCTGGGATGTCCAAGCCGGTCAGTTGGTCTGCCACCTCTTGAGGTTCGCGCGATGCATTGTTGGTGACAAACACCAACTGCATGCCCGTTGCGCGTGCAGAGTTCAGACCGTGTGCAGCGTATTCAATGGGAAGCGGACCTTTATAGGCCACTCCATCGAGGTCGACTAAAGCCAGAGGGTAACTTGCGGCCAGAGGCTGCTCACTACCGATGATCAGTTCCGACATCTCAGTCCTCTTGCGAGTTCTCTGGTTCGGAATCCTCTACATCCTCAACTGCTTCGTGTACGGATTCCTCAGCCGAGGCTTCTGGCCCTTCGTCGGCGCTGTCCGCGCCGTCTTGGTTTGCCTCTGGCTCATCATCTTCCGCGTCGTCAGCCTCGGCTGCTTCTGCGTCTTCTTCGGTGTCGTCGATGTCTTCTGGATCAGCATCAACGAAGTCATCCACGAGGTCGTACACGAGTACGTCTTCATCAACCTCGCCGAGAGGCTCCTCGATCGACTCGATTTCCGCTGGAGAGAGGTGCGAGAGAAGCTCTTCAGCTTCTTCCGATCGACCAAGTAGTTCCAAGATCGCTACGCGGGCACCGATAAGACGGACGGCAAGGTCACGGCGCTTCGCTGGAACCTCAATGGATTCCAAGTGCGCTAGGGCCGCATCGTTTTGTCCGAGGTCTACCCTGGCTCCGGCCACGACGATGGCGAGTTCAAGTTGACCGTCAATCGATAGGGTCGCGGCCTCTTCAGACTGCGCCAGAGCGATTGCCTTCTCTGGACGTTCAAGACCACGCTCACAGTCAGCCATGAGTGGCAGGTGCTCGCTTGAACCGTTCAGACGACGAACGGTACGGAACTCGCGGAGAGCTTCCGCGTAGCGTTCGGTGTAGTAGGCCGCCAGACCTGCTGCCTCACGGACGATGTCAACACGTCCGCCACGGCGCAGTGCCTCCTGGGCGTGCTTGTAGGCCAACTCTGGATCGGTGTCCAGAAGTTTGCCCGTCATGATTAGGTGCAATCCAACGAGTTCCGCATTGTCCTTGCTCAGCGTACGCAGGCGTGCACGGGCTTCGCGGTCCAACATGTTGTAAGTAATGTGCTCGGGAACCTCTGGGGCATTCGAGCGTGTGCTTTCGCTACGTTCTGGACGTGGTCCGCGATCGTCACGGTTTCCACGAAAGCCGCCATCACGGCGATCGTCGCGTCGGTCGAAGTTGCGTGGTCCGCGGTCATCGCGGCGATCGTCGCGTCGGTCGAAGTTGCGTGGTCCGCGGTCATCGCGGCGATCGTCGCGTCGGTCGAAGTTGCGTGGTCCGCGGTCATCGCGGTTTCCACGGAACCCACCGTCCCGACGGTCATCGCGTCGGTCGTTTCCGTAGCCACGGTTGTCATCGCGTCGGTCGAAGTTGCGTGGTCCGCGGTCATCGCGGCGATCGTCGCGTCGGTCGAAGTTGCGTGGTCCGCGGTCATCGCGGTTTCCACGGAACCCACCGTCCCGACGGTCATCGCGTCGGTCGTTTCCGTAGCCACGGTTGTCATCGCGTCGGTCGAAGTTGCGTGGTCCGCGGTCATCGCGGTTTCCACGAAAGCCGCCATCACGGCGATCGTCGCGTCGGTCGTTTCCGTAGCCACGGTTGTCATCGCGTCGGTCGAAGTTGCGTGGTCCGCGGTCATCGCGGTTTCCACGAAAGCCGCCATCACGGCGATCGTCGCGTCGGTCGTTTCCGTAGCCACGGTTGTCATCGCGTCGGTCGAAGTTGCGTGGTCCGCGGTCATCGCGGCGATCGTCGCGTCGGTCGAAGTTGCGTGGTCCGCGGTCATCGCGGCGATCGTCGCGTCGGTCGAAGTTGCGTGGTCCGCGGTCATCGCGGTTTCCACGGAACCCACCGTCCCGACGGTCATCGCGTCGGTCGTTTCCGTAGCCACGGTTGTCGTCACGACGCTCGTTGTTGCTGCCGTTTTCCCTAAAGTCCCGGCCGTAACCGCCGTTGCGTCGTGAATCTTCGCCGCTCACGTGAGCTCCCTTTTTTGATGTCAATGTACATCCCATTTTCGCACCTTGTGCTAAGAAAATCGAAGGATACAGTCATGTCCTTGGACACAGCGAAAGGAGAGTGGACGCAAGGTTGGTGGATTGTGTAGCAGATATAGATGGAGTGCATGTCATTACCTTTTGTCAGCCTCGACAAAAGCACCTCAAAGACATGTGATCGTTCTGAAGACCACGGCCGTGAACCTGGCACGAGCCTGACCC